>JAQBGU010000201.1:0-3200 GCA_032128375.1 Deltaproteobacteria bacterium
GCGAGACGGTCAAGAAACTTCGTCAACTCGCCCAGGCGACGACCATTCGTTCGTTCTGTGGCCCGACGTTGCTCGAGCCGATCCCGGCAGGGCTGTTGATGCACGAAGCGGTGGGCCATCGGCTCGAAGGCAATCGATTGCTCGCGACCGGTGAGGGGCAGACGTTCAAGGACTCCCTGAATTCGCGGGTGCTGCCGGAGTTCATGTCGATGAGGGACGACCCCACCCTGGCGGAATTTGACGGGAAATCGCTTGTCGGCCACTACCGCTACGACGATGAAGGTGTTCCGTCAGTCAATACCGAGTTGGTGCGCGACGGGTACCTGCGTGGATTCCTGACGACCCGGACGGGAATCGCGCGCGGTCACCGGTCGAACGGGCATGCCCGGGCCGACTACCATCAGCGACCGATCAGTCGTATGGGCACCCTGATTGTCGAATCCAGCCGAGGACTTCCTCCCCGGGAACTCAAAGAGGTGTTGCTCGAAGAGATCCGACGCGAGAGAGTCCCGTTCGGTATTCGCATCATCGACGCCACGAGCGGAGAGACGTCGACCGACGCGTACAATTTTCAGGCGTTTCTCGGCGAGGCGATTCTTGCGGCGAAAGTCTTTCCGGACGGACGCGAGGAATGGATCCGCGGGGTGAATTTCGTCGGAACGCCGTTGAACGCCGTGCACAACATCGTGGCAACCGGTGATCGATACGTGGTGGATAATGCCTTTTGCGGGGCAGAATCAGGCGATGTGCCGGTCTCGACGATCAGCCCTGCCCTGGTCGTCACCGAACTCGAGTTGCAGGCCAAGCCCGATTCGCCGTTCACCCAGTTCACGTTTTCGTCTCCCTGGAAACGGTGACCGTCACATCCGTCAGGGCCCCCGTCCCGCGTATACTGGCTGCCGCGTGGCGTGTCGCCGGAACTTCGCGGGACGCGTCGCGGGATTCGAGGTCGGAGGGCGACTTGCGAGACGGATTGCTCGAACTCACAGACTTCCATGAGGCGCGTCTGAACATCGACGGGCGGGTGCATCGAACGCCCACGATCGGCTCGACGCTCGTCGGGCGGAGATGCGGACTACGACTCGCTTTCAAGGCCGAACTGTTTCAGAAGACCGGGTCGTTCAAGATTCGGGGAGTGCTCAACAAGTTGCAAAGCCTGCCTCCGCACGAGCTCGCGCGCGGGCTCGTCTCGATGTCGGCAGGCAATCATGCGGCAGCTCTGTCCTACGGAGCGTCGATCGTCGGAGCGAGTTCGACGATCGTCATGCCGACGCGGGCCGTCCCATCGAAGATTGAAGCGACCCGAGACTACGGCGGTGAAGTCGTGCTGACCGATCGCGACCTGATGGAAGTTGTCGGCGAGTTGCAAGCCGAGCGCGGACTGACCCTCGTCCATCCGTTCGACGATCTGCTGATCATGGCCGGCCATGGCACGATCGGTCTCGAAATCCTCGAGGACGTCCCCGACGTCGAAGCCGTCGTCGTGCCGATCGGCGGCGGTGGGCTCATCAGCGGAATCGGCACAGCGATCAAGAGACTGCGACCGGAAGTGAGAATCATCGGTGTCGAGCCGACCGCTGCCGACGCGATGACCCAGGCGTTGGCGCACGGTAGCCCTGTCCAGTTGGGCCACCCGAGCACCGTCGCCGACGGTCTGGCCGCCCCGTTTGCCGGCGTGCACACCCTGAGGCACGTTCGTGAATTTGTGGATCAGGTCGTCCGGGTCGAGGATCGTGCAATCATCGATGCACTGAAGCTGATCATGACGCGCGTCAAGTTGGCTCCCGAACCCTCCGGTGCCGCAGCGCTTGCCGCTATCTTGTCGGGCGCCGCGGATCTCGAAGGGGCGCAGCGGGTGGTCTGCGTGGTCAGTGGTGGCAATATCGATTCCGCTACGCTCGCGGCGATCCTTTAACCTGCGATCGGGATCGCGCATGACGACCCTGCGGGAAATTCCGGTTGACGGCGATCGGTTGGGATGGCCCGAGCGTGCTGCGCTTGCCGCGATCCTGATTCTCTTGATCACATTCTCGCTGCGTCAGATCGGCGGCGATGACATCGGCTTTCACCTGCGTGCCGGAGAGCAGATCCTCGCGGGGGACGGCTGGCCGCGATACGACACCTTCACCTACACCGTCAACGATCACGAGTACGTGGATACGAGTTGGGGCTATCAGGTCGTCGTCGCTGCGATCCATCACGTTTCCGGCACGCGGGGGTTGGTCCTGCTGCACGCGCTTCTGATTCTCGGAGTCTTTGTCGCGGTGTATCTCAGCGGACGTTCGATCGGCGCTGACCGTACGAGCTTGCTCGGACTGATGTTGCTGGGTGTCCTGATCTCGGAGATTCGGTTCGAGGTGCGACCGGAGGTGTTCAGCTGGGCGTACCTCGTGGTGACGTTGTACCTGCTGCATCGGCACGCAGCAGGGCGACCGGTGCCGCTCTGGGCCTGGGCGCTCATCCATCTGCTCTGGGTCAACACGCACGGTCTGTTCGTGCTCGGCTGGGGGGCGATGGCCTGTTTCACGACAGGACTCTCGATTCGTGACCGCCGTCTCGACCGAAGATTGCTGCTTGCTTCAGCGCTCGCCGTCGCGGTCACGGTGATCAACCCGTACGGTTTTCGCGGGGCGATGTTCCCGCTGACCCTGATGACGCGGCTGCAGGGCACGAATGTTTTCGGTTCCGAAATCGGGGAGTTGCTCTCGCCGTTGGCGGTGCAACAGCTCGTGAACCACCCGCGCCTGGCCATGAGCCTCTTGTGGCTGCTGGTGGCCCTCTCGTTTCTCGCGATCCCGCAATTGCTTCGAAGGCGGCGATTCCACCTGGCCGCACTGACCGTCGTGTTCTTGCCACTCTCGCTGCTGGCGGTGCGCAACGTTCCGCTTCTCGCGATCGTCTGCGTTCCCGGGATTGCCTGGGCGCTGCCGGTGGGACGCTGGGTCGACGCGCTTGAAGCTCGGGGTAGGCGACTCGTCGGGGCGACCCTGTGGGTCGCGCTGGTGTCGATTGCTCTGGTTGCATCGCTGCGCGTCGTCCACGGCGCGTGGTACGTCGCTGATCGACGCCTGACCAGGTTTGGAACAAGTTGGAGTCGATTGCAATTGCCGGTCGATGCCGCCGAGTACTCCCGAACCGCGCAGCTGCGGGGGCGAGTGTTGAACGACCTCGGGTTCGGCGGCTACCTGATGTGGAGTCTG
>JAQBGU010000202.1:0-89619 GCA_032128375.1 Deltaproteobacteria bacterium
CCGGCTACGGCCTCATCGAAGGTCCGCGAATAGATGACGAAGACCGCCTCTACTTCAGCGATGTCCGCCGGGGTGGGGTCTATCGGCGGTCTCCCGATGGCAAAGTCGAAACTGTAGTGCCGAAGCGCCGTGGCGTTGGCGGCATCGCGCTACATGCCGCCGGTGGCATCGTGATCTCGGGTCGAAACATCTGCCACGTGCGCGACGGCGAAACCCGGATCGTATTCGATCTCGAAGACACCCCGGGGTTCAACGATCTGTTTACCGACGCACAGGGGCGTGTGTATACCGGGTCGATGCGCAGCAACCCGTTCGGTGATCTCGAAGGTCCGCGCACAGCGGGCGAGCTATACCGAATCGATGCCGATCGCAAAGGCGTCGAGTTGTATGGAGATGTCAGCCTGACCAACGGAATCGGATTCTCGCCGGACGGCGCGACGATCTATCACAGCGATAGCGCTCGCAACGAGGTCATCGCACACGATATTGACTCGGACGGAGCTTGCCATGGCCGGCGTACGTTCGCGAAGGCGCCGCGGGGCTTCCCCGATGGCCTCGCCGTCGACGAGGCCGGTGGTGTTTGGATCGCGGCCTACAACGGCGGATGCGCGACCCGCTTTGCGCCGGATGGACAGCTGGATCGGCACATCGAAGTTGCCGCCAAGGCAGTCACGAGCTTGGCGTTCGGCGGCGCCGACCTGCGCGATCTCTACATCGTCAGCGCCGACAACACAGACGACGCGTCATTGGGTGGCAGCATCTTCTCGACGCGCGTCGAGATTCCGGGGCTCGCAGCCCCCCCGGCCCGCGTCTAAGGTCCGTGAATATGTCCTCGATCGACTCGCATGAACCGCACGACCCCGATGACCACAGGGATTCTCAAAAACCCCTCGAATTCGACGATTGGGTCGTGGGCTACAGCGTGACAGTCGGAAGCTGTGTTGTCGCGCTTGCGGACGCAATCGCGTTCGCGCGTCGCTGGGAGCCTCAACCCCACCACGTCGACCCGGATGCGGCGCGCAGTTCGATCTATGGCGGCATTACGCTGTGTTCCCTTCAACTGTTCGCAATCTGCACCCGGCTGTTCTTCGACTGGGAGGCCCAGCCGGCGGTGCTCGCCATGCTAGGCAAGGATGAAATTCGGCTACCGAAGCCGGCTCGCCCAGACGAGAAGATCGTTTATCGCACGGAATGCATAAGCGCCCGCGAGTCGCACTCGAAGCCAGATCGGGGTGTCGTCACGCTGCTCGATACCCTGAGCGATCCCAGCGGCGCCGCGGTTCTGACCCAGAAGGTCACGTTGCTGGTCCCGCGACGGGCGGGTTGATCGCCGGTGGACGTGTGCGCGCCGAAGGGCGCTTTACTCGACCGTTTTATTCGACATAGGCGGTACGAAGGGGGGCGCGGATGCAAGGCCTGCGCACGGACGCGCGCGTAGCGCTACCTGACGGGGACGCATTGCTGATTGACGGGTTCATCGAGCCCAGCGCTGCAGACTCATACCTCGAGTGCCTGCTCTCAGACGTCGCCTGGCAGCAGCACGAAATTCGGATCTTCGGACGCCGCGTCGCGACGCCCCGCTTGTCGGCCTGGTATGGGGACCGGGGCGCTCGCTACTGCTATTCGGGGGTGGTGCTCGAATCGCTTGGCTGGCTTCCGGCGATCGCCGAATTGAAAGCGCAGATCGAGTCGCGAAGCTCGGGGTGGCTGCCTTCTGCGGCTTACAGCAGCCACGACTCCAACTCGCATGGCTCTTTCAACCCCAGCTCAGACAAGTACAACAGCGCACTGCTGAATTTGTATCGGAACGGGTCGGACAGCATGGGATGGCACAGTGATCATGAGCCAGAACTCGGCGACCGACCGGTGATCGCGTCGCTGAGCTTTGGAGCGGCCCGTACCTTTCGGTTGAAGCACCGGTCCCGGCCCGACCTCGCCCCGGTTGCGCTGACGCTTTCACATGGGTCGTTACTGATCATGTACGGAGACACCCAGAAAAACTGGAAGCACGCGATCCCGAAATCGTCGAATGTCTCCGAGCCCAGGGTGAACCTGACATTCCGGTTCGTGCAGCCGCGTTGAAAACCATTTGGGGTCCCGGTTCCAGATGGCCTGTTCGAACCCTGATCCGCGGCCTTGGCGCGCAGTGTGTCCCAATCGGCCGGTTGCTATCCAGATTCATCCGCGCAACGTACACATTCCCTTCGCGTTAGAACTCACTCACATGGACGTTGCAGCCGAGCCGCACCTGCGAGTTCTCGTCGTCGCAAGCGCGCCATTGAGATACCGTTGCGTGCATGGGGATTGTGGGCCTCGTCGACCAGAAGGGGCCGATCGTGCTGGGCGCCATTGCGCTCGCGATCGTGGTGGGGGCGATGCTCCACCTCGCGGGCCGCCCGCTTTCGACCGACGATTTCTGGTGGCACCTGAAGATGGGCGAGATCTATGCCACCCAGGGTCTCGACCTGACTGAAGATCCGATCAGCTTCAACGCCCAGGCTGCCCCAGAACCGAACCAATGGCTGTTCGGAGTCGCACTGCACCACGCCAGGCAGATTGTGGGTTTGCAAGGGCTGCGCGCGATTCACGTATTGATCGTCGCGGCGATCATCTGGCTGGCATTCTCGAGTTTACGACGAGTCAGTGCGTCGACCCCGATTGCATGTGGGGCAACCATTGCGTGGCTCGCCATGTCGTGGTGGAGACTGTTTCAGTTTCGACCCGACCTGCTGAGCATCGCGGCCACGCTGGCCATTTACCGCCTGCTCTTTGAAGGCTGGTACGTCGACGACGCGACACGCCCCGGCGCTCCGAATGCGAATCCAGCGGCTTTGCCGGACTCACCATCCTGGACGAAGGTGGGCGCCGCGGTCGCGCTGCTGGTAGTTTGGGCGAATTCGCACGCGCTGTTCGCGATCGGTCCGGCGCTGATGGTGGCCGCGTTGCTGGGCTGTGCGCTGATGGAGCTGCTTCGCATCCGGGTCGTAGCGCCGCACCGCTCGGATCGTTCTGTCCAAGCGACGCCAGGCACTGCCGCCATCGCGCAGAGGTTGGCTGTGGCGCTGGGTCTGGGGTTGATCGCAACGTTGTTGAACCCGCGTGGGATCGACCAGCACCTGACTTTTTTCCAGTCGGCCGGCTCGTCGGCACTGTGGCGGGTGCGGGACGAGTGGAGCCACTTCAGTCCGATCGAGCCGGACGGCTACGGGCCCGCGATGAGCCCCGTTTCGTTCTTGACGACCGATGGGGTGATGGTGGGGTTCGCGATCGCAGCGGGCTTCGCGTTCTGGCGATTCTGGCAGCGCCGCGATCACTGCGCCATCGATCTGTTTTGCCCGGTTGCGTTCGGACTGGGATTGGCCGGCATCGTCGCGATGGGGGTAGCCGTTCGCTTCCTGTGGATGGGTGTGTTTCCACTGCTGTATCTGCTCCGATTCATCCGCGCCCGCGAACCATCGCGGACAGCCGTGAGCGGACCGTCGGGTCAGTCGCGGAGAGCGTGGGCCTGCGCGGTGCTCAGCGCGCTGATCGCCGTTGGGTTGTTCCGCGCATCCAATTATCAGGCTGCACTCGCAAGTGTTCCGGCGGGACCGTCGCAATACATCACGAACGCGTTCGATCGCGACAAGTACTACCAGATCGGGGTTGATTTTCTGCGAGAAACGGGTCTGGAGGGGCGCCTGTTCAACTCCTACGCGATGGGAGGTTTTGTCGCGTATTGGCTGTCGCCAGCGCTGCTGACCTTCGTCGACGGCAGAATGAATTTCCCCGCCGAAGTGCTCCACGATTACAAGACCGTCACCCTGCAACGGGCATCACCGAGTGAGACGTTCCTCGACGTGCTGGACCGACGGGGCGTGGACGTCTTCTTTGGGGTCGGTGTACCTACCGGTCCGCGCAACACCGAGACCACGTTGTACACGACCGCAAGCCTCGAGCGCAGTTCCAACTGGCGGTTGGTCTCCCGGTCGATGCGCCATGCGATCTACCTTCGCGATGTGCCGAACCATTCCCGATACCAACAAAACCTCGATCGGGTAGATGCCTACTATCGAGCCGAGGGGGTGCCGTTTGATCGCCGTCTCGGTCTCGACATCAGCGAAGTCATCGCGCAGCGGCCGGATTGGGCCGTCCGACACAACCTGTTGCCGAACCAATACGAAGCCTTGCTGACTGCAACCCGCAGCGCAGAACCCGCGGTTCGGGTCGCCGCACTCGAAGGTCTCGGGCTCTCGTTCGCGTTGGCCGGAGCTTATCGGGAACAACTCGAAGTCGATGGCGTCGCCGCGGCGTTGCGCCCCCGCGCCAAGCCGCCGCTGCGACGGTTGGTCTACGCATTGCTCCGGCTCGACCAGCCGAATCGAGCCGTCGAGGTGGCCGAGCGCTTGACCCGGCTCGACCCCGCAGACCCGCGCTCCCGAGCCTTCGCCAACGCCGCGGGCGCGTACCTCAAGGGCAGTCGGGCCGGGTTGCGCGACGGTCGACACCACGGCGTCCCCCAAGACGCGCTGATCAACGTGCTTCCGTTGCTGCCAGACTGATGGCCCGCGAGAATGTGCATCGATTCGAGAAGAAGGGAAGCCCGATGCTGACTCGGTTGGCCGTGCTGGCCTCGTCGATGGCGGTTCTGGTTGGGCTCGGCGGCTACTTCTATCGACCTGGGGCACCGCCTCTGGTCTTCGTCGCCCACCGCGTGCATGACATCGACCCTTTGAATGAAACGCCGCGGCTCGTTCTCGCGGTGATCTTCGGCAATGACGGAGCCGATCCGATCGAGCTCACCGCAGCGCCCAGGCTCCGGGTGCGATCAGTCAATTCAGGTGGGGAGCAAAGCGTTCGCCCTGACCTGCACGCTGGGGCCGCCGTTCGCATCCCGCCCGGCGCTAGCGTCGAACTGGTCTACGACCTGTGGCAAGTCGGCAATCTGTACGAACAAGGACTATTCCGGGAGCTTCGCGATTCGCCGGCGGATATGCGCTTCAAGCTCGAGGTCGAGACAGACTCGGGTCTGTGTCGATCCGATGAATGGTCCAACGTGACATCGGGAAGCGACGTGGGTGAATTGTTACTGAATCTGCGCGGCGGTGTGACTCTCTAGTCCGCGCCGGTGTAGGTGAAGGATTTTCAAGAAATGTGCGCTGGGAGTCGGCGCGGTGGCGCGGTAGAGTGCCAGCTCTACCGCAGGCGACGACGGTGAAATTCGAAGAATTCGCGCTAACCATCCGACACGCGGGCGACCTCGTCCCTTTCGAATTCGACCAGCGCACGGCCGTCGCCGCAGGTCACTCCGCATCCTGGTTCGGCGCTGCCGATTCGTGCGGCTTCGAAGCCCGCACCCGCTAGGGACCGCAAGGCCACGTCGACGCGGCTCGGCGGAAATGCCGCCAGCAAGCTACCGGACGCGAGTGCGCCCCAAGGGTCGGCACCGAGCGCTCGGCAGACCCTGACGCCGGGCTCAAACCAAAGAATCGAGTGCTCGTCGATGTGGAGCAGGACGTCCGATGCTCGGGCGAGTTCGTAGAGACCAGACGAGAGCCCTCCTTCAGTCGGATCGTGCAGCGCCGTTGCACCGCATTGCGCTGCCAGCAGCGCGGGTTCCACCACAGAAATCCCCGGTTCGCGAAGAGCCGCGCTGGCGCGCGCGAGCAGATCGGGGGGTAGCTGCGATTCGCGCGAGGCGCGTTCGGCGAGTACCACGGCTGCTTCCACCGGAGCGCGTCCGACTTGGAGCACCACATCTCCCGTCGTACAACCACCGGTCGGGACGATCTGCCGATTCGGGCTGAAGCCCATCATCTGGCCGACGACGACAGGCTGCGAAACCACACCCGTGATCTCGGTGTGCCCGCCCACGAGAGTCGCTCCGACTTCGTCCAATGCACCGCGAACTGAAGCGAACAGCGCGCGAACTTCGGATTCGGTGGTGCCGATGGGTAGCAATAGGGTGGCCATGAACCAGCGCGGTCGGACGCCCATGACCGCGATGTCGTTGGCGTTGATGATGACGGCGAACGAACCAACCTCGCTGCCTGCGAGTGTGATCGGATCTGTGGCGGCGACCAGTGTTCCCTCTGGCACGTCGATCGCGCAGGCGTCTTCACCAATCGCTGGCCCGAGTCGAATGGTCTCTCGAGCTGGGCGATCGGAACTGCCCTCGACCTCGAATTCCCGGAGGAGTTCGCTGAGAAGTTCTTTGGGGAGTTTCCCGGTTCGCAGTTCATTGTTCACTCAGTGCATGGTACTGAGGTCGTTCCACAGTGTCTGCCAGTGTTTTTCGGCTGCGTCGGCGGCTTCCAGCATCGACTCGCCAAGCGCGATGATCAGCTTACTCGATCGGGTACCGGCGCCGGGCACCCGGACGACGGCTACCCAGGCGTTGGGTCGGTCATTTCGCTTCGGTGTTTGGTAGAAGCGTCCATTGACTTGCTGCATCCAGATTACGGCCTGATCCAGCGTCATCTCTGCTCCGTCTGCTCCGCAGTGCGTCCGCTACTTTCCAGTTTCCATCGCAACGCTGTTAGTCGTGTTCGGTGAACTCGATTATGGATCGACTCACGCAAGCCAGGTTGAAATTGCGCGGGCAGGCGGCAGTCTGGGATCGCGCGCACGCAAGCCGTGTGCAAAGTCGGCCGGACGCGTCCGCTGCGAATGAGTGATCGGAATGCTTCTTCATGTCCAGACACCGGTCGGATCTCGACGCCATCCGGTGAGCTGGCTGTTCAGTGGACGGGTGCCAGCGGCTCTTTCTCCGACTCGAGCTGGCTCACGAACAGCTCTCGGATTCGCAGCGTGAGTTGCTCGACCGGCTCGTTCGCGAACGATTCGTAGGGGATCGCATCGAGCACGCGAATGCAGATCTCGTGGCGGCCCTGGAAAACCAACCCCTTCTTGGGTAACGCCGAAGCCGTACCTTCCACAACGATCGGGAGCAGCGGCATGTGGGTGTCCTTGGCGAGTTCGAAGGCACCGGCTTTGAACTGGCGCAGCCGGCCCGTCGACGACCGTGTGCCCTCGGGAAACATCATGATCGAACTGCCAGAATTGAGCGTCATGCGGCACGCGCGGAGCATCTTGATGATGCTCGCCCGGTCACCGCGACGCAGTTCGATGTAGCGGTTCAAGCGCATGTTCCAGCCGACACACGGAATATTGAAGTTCTCGATCTTCGACACCCACTTGAAGTGCGCGAACAACCGGAACAGCACCAGAATATCCAGCAGCGACTGGTGATTGGCGATCATCACATAGGTCTGGCTGGATTCGATTTTCTCGCGTCCGATGACTGTCACGGGCCAGACCGGATTCAGCCAGGTGTACATCGAAGCCCAGAAGCAGGTCAATCGGTGGAGCACGACCAGTCGCGCGTCGAAGGGAACCGTCACGATCCAGCACAGCAGTGCGACTGGGAACATGGCGATCGACGAAAGTCCCATGAAGAGCCAGAACAGGCCAGAACCTGCTACTCGAAGCATGCGGCTAGTATTCCGTGTCCTGCGCCGGTGTGCACGCAATCACGAAGGCTCGAAACAGCGCATCAGAGCCATCGAGCTTCTCCGGATGCCACTGCACACCCACGCAGAAGTGAGATCCCTCGCGTTCGATGGCTTCGATCAGCCCGTCCTCCGCGCGCGCACAGACCCTCATCTCAGCGCCGGGGGTTGCGACGCCCTGGTGATGAAGACTGTTGACCCAGATGGGAGCCTCACCGAGCGCGCCGGCGAGCCTGGAATTCGCTTCGATCCGGACGGGATGGCGACCCGTCGAATGAGTGAGCTGGTGTGTGTCCGCGCTGGGAAGATCGGTCGCAATGTCGTAGTGAAGGCTGCCGCCCGCCGAGAGCGCCAGCAGCTGCATGCCGTAGCAGATCGCCAAAACGGGCGTCCCACGCTTGATCGCCGAACCGAGTAGAGCGGAATCGAAATTCAGCTGTGATTGGGGTACCGGATCGAACTCGACACCCGACGGGTACGGGTCCGGCGGGAGTAGATCGTCGCCGCCTGGCAGTAACAGACCATCGAACTGCTCGATCAGTGCCTCCGGATCGGACTGAGGCGGAAGGTAGAATGGCGTAGCGCCTGCGCGTTCGATGGCCTGCGCATAGGCTGCGTCGATGTAATGATAATCGCGTGCGGCCTTCCAACGGCCGCGCGCATCGAGGCATAACGGTATGCCGATTCGCGGTCGCACGATTCGGAGTATACCCTCGGCGTGCGCTATTACGCGCAGGGTACTTCGGGCCGGGTACTTCGGGCCGGTCAGGTGCCGAGTTCCCAAGGACAGATTTCAGAGCGCTTGACTCGTGTGGGGGGGCCGATGGCCAGGGTGCTGATTGCGGGCTGCGGTTATGTAGGATCAGAACTGGGCGAGCAACTCGTTCGCGATTCTCATGACGTCTGGGGATTGCGGCGTAATCCGCGGTCGCTGCCGCGCGGTATCCAACCCATCGAAGCGGATCTCGCCGGACCAGATGCCTGCGAGGATATTCCGCCCGACCTCGACTGGATCTTCTATCTGGTCTCGCCCAGCGGTTCTGAAGACGCGATGTATCGCCGTGCCTACATCGAGAACCTGCACGGGTTGCTCGCTGCATTGGACCGTCAGGGTCAGGTGCCCAAACGCCTGTTGTTTGCGTCGAGTACAGCCGTCTACGAGCAATCTGATGGCGACTGGCTCGACGAGTCTTCGCCAGCGATTCCGGAACACTTCAGTGGAAGGCGCTTGCTCGAAGCAGAGCAGATTGCGCTGAACTCGCCGGTTCCGGCGGCGGTCGTTCGTTTCGGCGGCATTTATGGTCCTCGCCGAACTCGCTTGATCGATCGCGTACGCGCTGGGCAGGCGGTGTATCGCGTGGACCCGCCACAGTTCAGCAACCGCATCCACCGTGACGATTGCGCCGGCGCGCTCCGGCATCTGGTCGAACTCGACGAACCGCAGTCTGTCTATCTAGGCGTCGACTGCGAGCCCACCGACCAACGCACGCTATTCAACTGGCTGGCGGGCGTAATGGGATCGCCCGAGCCCCGGCCGGCTGAATCGGGCGAAGCCACTTCGGCCCGCGGCAACAAGCGCTGTCGCAATGACCGCTTGATCAAATCTGGCTATACCTTTCGCTACCCGACGTTCCGCGAGGGCTACCGCGCAGTGCTCGAGGGTGGTGGCTAGGAACCCGACCCAAGATGGGCCGGGTTGCTGTTTTCAGGATTGATCAATTGCCCCGACCGCCCCATTGCGTGCCCCAGGTCGTCGAGATGCCGGGCGCCGTCTACTCGCCCAGCGCAGCGCGATCCGTCGATGCTTCGCTCGACGTGTGTCCGCTCAATGTCGGAGACACCTGGATGGAGCCGTTCGCCGGCGCGCGGATGGAGGATTTGCGCGAAGCGTCGCACCCGGGGCTCCACCGGTACAGCCCTACTCAGGGATTGCCGACGCTAGTCGACGCGATCGTCGACAAGCTTCGCGATCGCAACGCACAGCACTGTGATCGAGACTCGGTGTTGGTGTGTGCAGGCGCCACGGGTGCACTGAGCTGTGCGGTTGGAGCGCTGACATCGCCTGGTGAGGAGGTGTTGATACTGGCGCCCTTCTGGCCGCTGATCCGCGGCATCGTGCAGACCTATCGCGCGACACCGGTGGAAGTTCCTTTTTACGATCGCGTCGACTCGCCCGAAGCAGCGGTTGATGCGGTGCGACGTCGACTGACGGATAAGAGCGTCGCGCTTTACGTATCGACGCCGTCGAACCCGACCGGCAGCGTACTGGCCGAAAGCTGGCTTATCGCGTTGGCGGAACTGGCTCGCAGCGCAAACCTCTGGTTGTTGTCCGACGAGGTCTACGAAGACTACGTGTACGGCGACGCCAAGCACGTTTCTATGGCGCAGTTCGCGCCGGAGCGAACCCTCAGCGTCTACTCGTTTTCAAAGGCGTACGGCATGGCCGGCAACCGGACTGGCTACCTGGTCGGGCCAGGCGAACCGGTCCGGCAGGCGGGGAAGATATCGACCCACACTTTCTACTGCGCTCCGACGGCGGGCCAGGTTGCCGCGCAGATCGCGTTGGCGGACGGCGCTGCGTGGATCGACCGCGCGCGCAGCCGCTACCGTGAAATCGGGAAGCAGGCGGCGGAACGACTCGGCTTGCCCGTGCCGCAGGGGTCGACGTTCTTGTTCTTCGATGCGACGTCCGTTCTCGATTCGCGCGGGATCGGTGGCTTTCTCGAAGATTGTCTTTCCGATGGTGTCGCGCTCGCACCCGGTGTTTCTTGTGGAGCCGACTACGGGAACTGGGTGCGGCTTTGCTACACGGCAGCGCCACCCGAACGCGTCGCCGAGGCCATCGCAAAGGTTGCCGAGCGCTTGCGGTAAACTGCCCAGCCGGGTTCGAGATCAGCCGTCGAATGCTTTCGACAGCTCTGCGAGCACGACTTCCTCCTCACGCGAGATCTTGTTGCCGATCCCGAGAAAGCCACCGGCCGCTTCGGCAATGTTGCGCGCACTGCCGAGCAGCTGGCTTTTGAGCGCGCTGCGCTCGTGGTCGGCCAGTTCGGAACAAAGCCTGACGATGAAGGCGCCCCAGACCTCGAGCAGCCTGCCATCGGGACGACGCGTCAGCCAGCTTTCGAGCAGCTGATAACTTGGACTGCTAGCCGTAATCCCGTTGACTGCCGCGGCGGACAGCACGGCTTCGCGTTCCGCGGGTTCGATCTTGCCGTCTGCCCAAGCGACTTCGACCATCGGAGCGATGGAAACCGCGGCCCAGGTATCGGATTCGATCCCGAGCTCGCACAGTTTCTCCAGAACCTCGTCGCTGGTGATCCCTGAGATCTCGGAAAGCGACTCTTTTGCCGCCTTCTTGCCCTTCTCAACCTTGAGCTTCTCGAGGAGTTTCGCGTTCTCCTTGGCGAAGAACGACTCCTCCAGAGCTTGCTTGCGATCTCCCAGAAAGTCCTTGGACATACTCGTCTCTTCTCTCTCTAGTTCTGGTTCTGGTTCTGGTTCTGGCAAGGCTATCTAGCCCGCGCGTCAGACGCCGCCAATAGGCAATCGTGTACTGTAGTGTCGCAGCGTACTGTGCCTGAGGGCAGCATCGATGGCGAGCCCGTGGCGTGCGATCGGCCGCAGCTTTCAGTCGTGAATCTGCTCGGCGAGGTACTGCTCTTTGCCGATTTCATCGACGATGTGGAGCTGCGCTTCCAGCCAGTCGGCGCTTTCCTCTTCGCCGGTCAAGATGCCTTCGAGCAATTCGCGGGAACCGTTGTCTCCCTTGTCTCGACACAGTGCGATGGCTTTGTTCAAGCGATTGATCGCCTCGGTTTCGACTGCGAGGTCGAGTTTGTGCTGTTCGATCGGGTTCTCGCCGACCCGTACGGGGTACAACTTCTGCATGTTCGGAACACCGTCGAAGTAGAGAATCCGGCCGATGATCGAGTCGGCGTCCTTCATCTCGTCGATCGATTCTGCTCGTTTCTTTTTCGAGAGGCGCGCGTAGCCCCAGTTCTCGCACATTTTGTGGTGAATGAAGTACTGGTTGATGGCCGTGAGCTCTGCGGTCAACACATCGTTCAATGCTGCAATGACTTCGGGATCGCCACGCACACGCTTCTCCTTGTCTGCTTTCGCCGTTTTCGCGGTTTTGGCCGATGTTCAGACGGTCTAGCTGGTCTGGGTCGACTGGGGGCCGGCGGATGAAAAGGAAACTTACCCCGTGGTGTCGATCGAGCCAGTCAATCGAAATTGAAAATGAAAATGAAAACCGATTGCCTGGCCTGCTGTCAGGTGGAGGAGCTGGCGCAGTCGCCTTGGATACGCGACCGGGCTGGCTTGAGCGAACCGGACAGCCAGTTGCGGCAAGGCTGGGAACTCGACCCGGGCTGGCTGGCGACGAGTGGCAGTTTTCGCCGGGAAGCACAGATCATGAGCTAGCCGGTGGCGGCCTCTGGCATCGTCAGGATTGACGAAGCACGGGGCCGATCGCCTTCGGCTGCGATGATCGAATCGATCACGGGAACGCATCCGCCACAATTCGACCCTGCCGTGCAGGCCAAGATCACGTCGCTCCGGTTGCTCGCGCCGTTCCGAACTGCCCTGCGGATCTGACGCTCAGTAACGCCCGTGCATTGACAAACGATCATCGGCTCTCCAAGTGGTGCCTCTTGTCTCTGTGCGTCTCTCCAGGGGGTGCCAGGCACCGGTAGGAAGCACCGAGTATACCATTGTGAAAATGAAGTTCAAAATCGTTTGAGCAGGAAAAATCGGAACCGGCGATTCAGCGATTCTCTGAAATTAAAAATTGACTATTATTTTCAATAGGTTGTGAGGCTTCTCGCGAGCGAGAGTCGTTTCCGGGTCGGCGCAGCCAATCCGATCGAGCCCAACTTCAGCCAACTGGCTGTGCGTGACCGGCGTCGCCACGACGCTGCTGCAGGCTACGCAGGGGTTTGGGGTGATAGGCTGCGCTTCGGGTGATGGCCAAAATGATGGCCAAAATGATGGCCCAGGTGATCGCCTGGGTGGGGGGGGAATGAGTTGGAACGACGGCGCTGGTGTCACGATTGCGCACGGCGCCCGAGCGGCCGAGATCGAGTTGATCGATGCCGTATTGGAATTGACCCAATTCGATCCCAAGTGCGGCTTCAGGCAGGCGCCGGTTCGCGTCATCGTCCCATCTCGTAGCTTGCGCGAACACGTTTCGTCGCGGTTCGTCGCGCGGACCGGCGGTGGATTAGCAGGTCTCACGGTGCAGACCCTGCACGCGGTCGTGTCGACCATCCTGGAGGCGGTTCGAAGCCGCGGGCTCGAAACCGGTCGCCGATCTCCGGCGCTGTTCGGTGTGCTGGTTCGACAGCTCGCCCGCCGTGAACCCGCGCTGCGCGCTTCGCTGGACGATCTGCGGGACGGCTACGCGTCGGTCGAGGCCGCTGTTTCGGATCTACTCGATGCGGGTTTCGAGCCCGCCCACGCCGACGCGGTGATCGAGCAGCTGCAAGAGTCTCCGAACGGCCCGACGTCAGCGGGAATGAGTGCGAGTAAGGCTGCGCGGGAACGGGAAAGTGAGTGGGAAGGTTCGTGGCAACGAGCGTGTGCGCTCGTTCGGGTGGCGGCGGGTGCGAATCGCGCCGCATCCGGGATCGGGCACGCATCGGCAGAAATCGCGCTCGCCCGCCAGTGGTTGGAATCCGACCCCGAACGCTTTCTGCCTTCGAGTGCGATCTTCGTCTTTGGCTTCGCGGATGTGACTGGAGTCCAGGCGGATCTGATCGAAGCATTGGTTCGCCGATGTGGGGCGCGGGTGACAATCGATGTTCCGCGCGATCCAGCTGAACGGGATCGCATCGATTCGGGCGTCGCATTCACACAGCGCTTCACCGATCGAATCAAAGCGGCATCGGGCCAGAGTGACGCGCTGCCGGCCATCGATCCGTCGACCGATTCCGTTTGCCGCGCGGTCGCGTGCGTATTGCACGCCCCGGGTCGCGCAGCCGAGGTGCGCGCGGTCGCGCTGCGAGTTCGCGGGCTTCTCGACGAGGGGGAGCGCGCAGAGGGCATCGCAGTGGTGGCGCGAACCCTCGATGGGTACCGAGTACCATTGCGGACGCACTTCCATCGACTCGCGATCCCGTTCTCTGGTGTGGGGGAGCGCGGAGATGCGACCGCCGTCACACGCCGGCATTCGGCGCTGCTGGCGCTGCTCCGCGACGGTCCGCGTGCTCCGGTGGATCGCTGGATCGATGCACTGCAGGGGCTCGGTCGAGGCAACCGGCTTTCCATGCGGGATCGGGCCGATCTGGCGAGTGTGTTTCACAGCCTCGGAATCGGACGGCTCGGACAGGTCACGGATTGGGACGATGTATCGCGCGGCAGCTCAGCCGCAACCGATATATCGGCAGACACGTCATCAACAGACACGTCGTCAACAGACACGTCATTAACAGACACGTCCGTAGCAGACACGTCCGTAGCAGACACGTCATCAACAGACACGTCATCAACAGACACGTCATTGACAGACACGGACGCATCGAACGGCGAGCAGAAATATCTGTCGCTACGCGTCCGAGGTGGGTTGCGAGAGCAGCGGGAAGATCGGCCACCGGTGGCTGTCCGCCGCGTAGTGTCGACCGACAGAATTGCCGCCGCGGCCGCGGCCGCGCGCGCACTACTGGATCACCAGGCGGGTTGGCCGCGCCGCACATCGCTGTCGGTTCACTTGCGCACGCTGCGCGTGCTCGTGCGTCGGGACCTTCGCTGGCGGACCGGAGACCCCGCGTTCGATGAACTCGAGCGGGCGGTGTTCGGGGTCTTCGCGTCGGAGTCTGGCACTTTCGTGTTCGATCGAGACGACTTCGTGCGGCTCGTCGAGCGCTGCCTCGCGAAGTCGTCCCTCGAACCGATCGGTGGCAACGGCGGCGGAGTGGCGGTGCTATCCGCGACGGAAGCCCGGTCACGAACCTTCGAGCACCTGTTTGTCATTGGACTGTCGCGGGACGTCTTTCCGAGGCCGATTTCACAAGACCCGCTGCTCCCCGACGGGCTGCGCCGGCGCCTGCGCGTGGTCTTGCCGGATATGCCTGTCAAGCGCGAAGGGGCGGACGAGGAGCGGTATCTGTTCGCGCAGCTTTTGTCGTCGAGTCCCGACGTCGTACTGAGCTGCCCGATCACGGACGAAAACGGCAAACCGATTCCGATCTCGCCTTTGCTCGAGCGTTTGAGGGGAGTCACGCCGATCGTCGCGCCGGGGCTCCTGCAAGCACGCGAACCCGTTCACTCGCAGCCCTCCGATCCATCCCAGCAAGCCAGGCAATTCAAACAACCCCAGCCGCAGGGCTACGCAGCGTTGCGTCCCGCTCACGAGCACGCGCTGATCGCCGGGTTGTACGGCACGCGCAACCAGTTTCGCCTCGCTTTTCGAATCGCAGTCGCTGAAACGGGCGGCGCATCGCGTGAGATGCTGAGGCACACAGCATCGCTGGCCGATTCTCGCGTCGCCGTGCTTTCGGAATTGCAGGGTCTCGAGCCCGTCTCGCAGGCGCCCCGTCTGGGGCCATACTTTGGCTTCGTCGGGCCCGCGACCGAAAAAGCGGATCCGCGCCGCGCGCCGCTGTTCATTACGGCTGCCGAACAGATCGCGGCGTGTCCGTGGCAAGCGTTCATCAGGCTGCTGCTGCGTATCGAGCCCGTACCCGACGCTTGCGCAGAGCTTCCGTCCGCAGACCCACGGCTCGTCGGGGCGCTGGTTCACGACGTCTTGCAGCGTTTGGCCGGGGGCGCACTTCTGCGCGCCGGTGCGGATCGCGAAATCGAAGATCTCTCGGCGCTCGCCGCACAGTCCCCGGTCGGCGTACACTGGCCTGCGCCGAAAGACGAGATGGAACTGCTCTTGCGCTGCGCCGATACGTTGGCCGCCGCGCACGGGATCCGCACTCCGGGTTTTTCGCGCGTACTGGCGGCGCGTGCCCAAGGCCACCTGCCCGCCGCGAGGCAGAGTCTCTGTTCGAGCAGCCCCGCCGGCGCCACCGGAGTCGTCGGCGTCGAGGTGAGCGGGGTCGTCCGCATGCAGAACGACGACCGGGAAGTTCGCTTTCGCGCCGATCGCGTCGACCGATCGATCGAGCACAAGCTTGCGCTGATCGACTACAAAACCGGCAAACCGTTCGCGACACAGAAATCCGACGACGCGCGTCGTGCTGCGCTGCGAAAGCGGATGGCCCGAGGCGAGTCGTTGCAGGCAGGCGCGTACGCGATTGCCGCCGAGCAAGCCAGCGGTGAAGTCGGCATTGGCGAGTATTTGTTTCTCGATCCGAACGCCCCAGATCATTCCCGCTCAGTATCGATTCGATCGGACGCTACGGATCTCATTGAAACCTTCGAGCGCTCCATCGCGACGGTGTTCGAAGTCATCGAGCGCGGCAGCTTCTTTCCGCGGTTGGTCGACGCGGCCACTGGGACCGAGCCACGTCGGTGTTCGAATTGCGAGGTCAAAGAGGCCTGCATCCGAGGCGACACTGGTTCGCGACAGCGGCTGGAGCGATGGGTGTCCGTCGCGCACCCGGTTTCGCCCGAAGAGGTTGCGCTCGTCGACCTGTGGAAGATTGGGGAGAGCGAACCGTGAACTCCGCTCGCTCGACGACCGACGTCACGCTACGCGAATCGGACCAGCGCGCCCGGGCGATGGCGCAACGCGTCTTCGATCGGCCGCTCGTTCTCGAGGCTGGAGCCGGAACAGGTAAGACCACTGCTCTGGTCGCCCGAGTACTGTCGTGGTGCCTCGGTGTCGGATGGGACCGTGCGGTGGCGGCGATCGACGGGGACGCTGTGGGTCTCGACCGGATCGCGTCAGCGGTGTTGGGTGGCGTCGTGGCGATCACATTTACCGAGAAAGCCGCTGCCGAGATGAGCCAGCGTATCGGTGGAGCGCTTCGCGATGTCGAGCGCGGCGAACACCCCGCCTGGCTGCTCGAAGATGTGCTGCCCGAAGACACGAACGTGCGTCGAAATCGCGCCCGCGCGCTGATCGGTGGGCTGGATCGTCTGGTGGTGGCGACGATCCACGCCTACTGTCGTCGGGTTCTGGTCGACAACGCGCTGGATGCGGGGCTTCACCCGAATCTGGAAGTCGACGCAGACGGACATGTGCAGGCAGAAATCGCACGCGAAATACTCGAGCGAGCGCTCGAGACGGCATACACGGAATCGGGTGACCCGGCCCTTCTCGGCCTTGCGGCGCGTGGGATCGGTCCCCGCGAGCTGGAACACGAACTTCTGGCATTGCTGGACACCGGTGCGCCGGCGTCGGCGTTCGCCGCAGACCCGACGTCACCCGATCGCGTCGTTGGGCTGTGTGAACGGTTTGTGGCGGCGCTCGAGGGACTCGGTAGCTGCGTGTCGGATCTGGCGGGTCAGGCGGGAATCGGAGGGGCCAGCGCGGCGCGCATCGATGAAACGTTGGAATGGCTGCGAGAGCAAACGCCCCAAGACAGCCAGGGACTCGGCGTGTTCGTCCAATGGCTGCGCGAGAACTGGCCGGAGAACGAGCAGAAGAGGATCGCTGACTGGGGCCGGGGGCGCTTCATCAACAGTGAAACAGCGGCGCTCGGAAATGAAGTATGCGACGCCCCGGCGACCCGAGAGTCGGCGGCATCGGTGTCCCGGACCCTCAACCACATCTTATCAATCGACGTCGACCTGCTGGCGCTCTCTCGAGCGGCGATTGTGCCGCTGCTTGCACGAATCGAACAGGTGTTGCGGCAGCGCGGTGTGGCGAGCTTCTCGGCGCTGCTGAGAGAAACACGCGCGCTGCTTCGAGGCAACGAACGGGTCGCAGATCGGATCCGAGCCGAAATAGATCAGTTGTTGGTCGACGAGTTTCAAGACACCGATTCGCGACAGTGTGACATCGTTCGATCGCTCGCCTTGTCGAGAACTGAACCTGGAGCCAACGAGTCGACCCGACCGGGCCTGTTTCTGGTCGGTGATCCCAAGCAATCCATCTACGGCTGGCGCAACGCAGATCTCGCCGCGTACGACGCATTCATCGACGATGTGCTCGCATTCGGTGGGATCCGCGAGCGTTTGAGCATCAACCACCGGTCGGTTCCGGCCATCCTCGAAGAAGTGGAACGCATCGTCGCGCCCGCAATGCAGGAACAACCGGGAATGCAGCCCGCGTTTCAACCGCTGATCCCTTCGGCGGCGAACCTTTCCTCGAAGCCCGCCGCACGCGGGGAACGCATCGCTGATTCCGCACCTGTGGAGCATTGGGTCTCGGCTGGATGGGATCGCGACGCAGCCGAACCCCGCAAGACGCGGTCGAGCGAGGCCACCCGAATCGAAGCCGACGCACTCGCGCTCGACCTTCGCAAGCTGCACGACCGGGACAACGTCGAATGGGCGTCGATTGGGGTGCTGTTTCGCGGTCGCAGTGATTGGGAGATCTATCTGGGGGCACTTCGCGGTGCGGATGTCCCGTATGTGGTCGAAGGCGACCGCAGCTATCACCGGCGCCGCGAGATCATCGAGGCGGCAAGTCTGGTGCGCAGTGTGCTCGACCCGAATGATCAGATCGCTCTGTTGACGCTATTGCGCTCGTCGATGGTTGGAATCCCCGACGCGGCGCTGGTCCCGCTCTGGAGCCGAGATCTGCCCGCGCGCATCGGCGAACTCGAGAGACCGAGTCCGGATGTGCTGTCTGACTTGGCAAGCTTGATTCGCGATGCAGCGCTCGCGGTTCCACGCGAGGTTCCGGGCATCGACAGAATCCGAGGCTGGGAGGAAAACCTGATCGGAATCGTTACCGATATCGCGGTGCTGCGCGAATCGTTCGAGTGCGACGCGACTGACGTCTTCGTCGAGAAGATGCGTACTCGGTCCTTGTTCGAGGCGACTGAGGCCACACGCCTGCTGGGCGCTTGGAGGTGCGCAAACCTCGACCGCTTCTTCCGCGAGTTGACCGAAGCCCTCGCGGAGGGCGGCGACACGCGCGCGCTACTTCGGCGTCTGCGAAAGGCTGTGACCGCAGAAGAAGATGCGGAAGAGGGACGACCTGTCGAGATCGTCGACGACGCGGTTGCGGTCATGACGATTCACGGGGCGAAGGGGCTCGATTTCGAGCACGTCTATCTGATGCAACTCCACAAGGGAGTCGGTCCGGTTGGCGGCAAGGATTGCGGTGCGAGCGAAATCGACGGGCATATGGAGTACCGCTTGTGCGGCGCCTGTTCATTGGGCTGGGATCGTGTCAGCTTTGCGCGAGATTGCGTCTCTGAAGCCGAGAGAGTTCGAACGCTCTACGTCGCAATGACACGCGCGAAACAGCGACTGGTGCTCGCAGGAGTCTGGCCGTCGCTTCAGTTTCGCGCTGGTGTGGGCCAGCCAGTCGAATTGCTCGAACCCCGCTTCGAGGGTGACATCCACGCACGCATGTGCGAAGTGGCGGCTCTCGGACGCGTCGGATTCGAGGATCGGTTTGGCGTCCGATTTTTCTTTCCGGTGCTCGACGCGCTCGACCGGCCCAGTCAGCCTTGCTTGTTGACGGTGCGCGGAGCCGGTCTGTCTGCGGAGTCGGACATCGCCCGGGCCTCCGCACGCCTGGCCGAGCTGCGAGCGAAGGCTGCGATACGAATGCAGAGGCCGATTGGACGTGCGGCATCCGACGAGGCGCACACCGCCAACGACATGCAAGTCGGATTCGAACTCGGCATCGAAACTCGGCAGCATTCGAACCGCTTCGCGCGCGAGATAGGGACTGCGATCCACCGCGTTCTCGAAGAGTTCGACGCTTCGACACCGATGTCCGCGACCGTGCTGGAGCGGCATCGCGCGTCGCTTGCACTGCACCTGGAATCTATGGTCGAACCAAGAGACGCCGAAGCGGCTGTAGTGGCCGGACGGATCTGCTGAATCGGATCGCCAAGGGGAAGCTGCTCGCGCGGCTCGCCGGCCTGTACGGGTGCGTGTTGGCGCGCGAACTCCCAGTGCTGTGCAGGCCAGGGTCCGAGGCGGAACTTGCGGGTGGCGACGGCGATGATCTCGGCCCGGTCGGGTACTTTGCCGGTACGATCGACCTGGTCTACCGGGATCGGGAAACGGGCGAAACGGTGGTCGCCGATTACAAGACCGATCCCATCGAAAGTGATGCCGAGTTGGTGTCGCGTGCGGCGATGTATCGATTGCAGGGCGGCGTGTACCAACGCGCGTTGAAAGATGCGATGGGGCTCGCGGAGCCACCGCGCTTCGAGCTGTGGTTCTTTCACGCCGACCGCATCTACTGAACTCACGTGTCGGTGCGGCCTGGTTGGGCCATACTCACGCCGACCCGATCCAGCATCTGACAGGAGTAGTCGTGAAGGCATCAGATCTGTTCGTAAAGTGCCTCGAAGCCGAAGGTGTGACGCAGATATTCGGTGTTCCGGGCGAAGAGAACGCTCATTTCATGATGTCGCTCGAAGATTCTCCGATCGAGTTCGTGTTGACGCGTCACGAACAAGGTGCCGCGTTCATGGCCGAAATTCACGGTCGCCTGACTGGCGAGCCCGGTGTGTGTCTCGGTACGTTGGGTCCAGGTGCTACGAATCTGATCACCGGTGTCGCGGATGCCAACATGGATCGCGCTCCGCTGATCTGCTTGACGGGCCAGGCGGACAGCCAACGCCAGCACAAAGAAAGTCACCAACACATGGACGTGGTCAGCATGTTCAGGCCGGTGACGAAGTGGGCACATGCGGTCCTCCACCCGGACAACATCCCTGAAGTGATCAGGAAGGCGTTCAAGATCGCCAAGACCGAGAAGCCCGGTGCGGCGCATATCGAACTGGCGGAGGACATCGCGCAACTCGATGCAAAGACGCTGGTGATCCCGCCGGTCCGCACGCGCCGCGCCGTGCCAGCCGACAAGGTCGTCGACGAGGCGTGGGAGCTGATCCGAGTGGCCCAGCGCCCGGTGATTCTCGCCGGCAACGGCACGATCCGGAAGCGCGCCAGCAGGCAACTGCGGCTGTTCGCAGAGAAGACCGGGATCGGCGTGATCAGCACGTTCATGGCGAAGGGCTGCATCGACATGGACTCTGAGCACTGTCTGTACACGATCGGCTTGCAAAGCAAGGACGTGGTCGCGCACGCGATCGATGCTGCGGACGTCGTCATCTGCCTTGGCTACGACATGGTCGAGTACCACCCGAGGCTCTGGAACCCGACGGGCGACAAGCAGATCATTCATGTGGACTTTCTGGCCGCCGAGATCGACGAGAACTACCGCGTGGCGGTCGATGTAGTCGGCGACCTCGCCCACACGCTGTGGATGTTCAACGAACGAGCCGCGGAGGCTTCGCTTTCGTTCGACGGGGCTCTGAAGAAGGCGGTGCGACGCGACATGGCGGCGGACTTCGCCGAGCACAAGGATGACGATACGACCGGCACGATCCGGCCGCAGAAGGCCTTGTGGGATGCGCGCGCTGTGATGGGTCCGCACGACATCCTGCTCAGTGACGTCGGGGCGCACAAGATGTGGATCGCGCGCTACTACCAGTGTCACGAGCCGAATACCTGCCTGATCCCGAACGGGTTCTGCTCGATGGGGTTCGCGCTACCGGGAGCCATCGCCGCGCAGAGGGTGTTCCCCGAGCGTCGAATCATGGCGATCTGTGGTGATGCGGGTTTCTTGATGAACGTCCAGGAGATGGAAACTGCCGTTCGGGTCGGCTCGAACATCGTCGTGATGGTTTGGGAAGATCACATGTACGGACTCATCGCGTGGAAGCAGAAGAACGAGTTCGGCAGACACACGGACCTGAGCTTCGGAAACCCCGACTTCGTTGCTCTCGCGAAGGCGTTTGGTTGGAACGGCTATCGGGTCGAGAAGAGTGTGGAACT
Source organism: Deltaproteobacteria bacterium (assembly GCA_032128375.1). Taxonomy (GTDB): domain Bacteria; phylum Myxococcota_A; class UBA9160; order UBA9160; family SMWR01; genus JAJDAM01. The sequence goes on from JAQBGU010000202.1 coordinate 21,360, forward strand.
GAAGGATACGCTCGAGCAGGCCTTCCAAACACCGGGCCCGAGTCTCGTGGTGATCCCGATCGATTACCGCGAAAACGAGCTGCTGACCGTGCGTCTCGGCAATATCTTGTGTCCGATTTGACTTTGGTTTTGACTTTGGTTCTGACATCCGAAAAGAGGGCTGCAAAGAGGGCTGCAAAGAGGGCGGCGAAGAGAGCCGACTAGAAGTCCGGGCACTTTCGATCCAAGCCAACCGATGTCGCTCGGCGGTCGATCGTTTCCAACCAAGACCAGGGCCGGAATCGGAAAAGAGCCTTCAACGAGAGAATTTCTGGCGGGAATCTCGCAGGGGAATCAGCATGCTTCGCACCAGTTATCCCTACTATCTGGGCAACGAGCCACAGTCTCCCAACCAAGACCTCGAGGTTCGCGACAAATTTTCGGGTGAGGTCGCGACTCGAGTTCCGCTCGCCGACGCGGCGGCGATCGATCGCGCAATCGGCTTGGCGGTCGAAGCTGCCGGGCCGATGCGCGAAATGGCGGCATACGAGCGTCAGCGGGTATTGCAACACTGCGTTGATCGGTTCACCGAGAGGTCAGAAGAACTCGCGCTGGCGCTGTGCATCGAGGCTGGCAAGCCGATCAAAGATGCCCAAGGAGAGGTCGGCCGGCTGATCGACACGTTTCGGATCGCGGCCGAAGAATCGGTTCGAATCTACGGCGAAGTGATGCCGATGGATATCGCTCCGCGGGCGCGCGGCTATTCGGGGCAGTGGAAGCGTGTGCCGATCGGACCGTGCTCGTTCATCTCGCCGTTCAATTTTCCGTTGAACCTGGCCGCACACAAGGTGGCGCCCGCGTTGGCGGTCGGTTGCCCTTTCGTGCTGAAGCCAGCGAGTCTGACGCCAATCGGCGCGATCATCATCGGCGAAGTGCTCGCCGAGACGGATCTTCCGAAGGGCGCGTTCTCCATCTTGCCCGCGCGCCGCGACGGCGCCGAGTTGTTCACGGTCGATGAGCGCTTCAAGCTGCTCAGCTTTACCGGATCGCCGAGCGTCGGTTGGATGTTGAAGAGCCAGGCGGGCAAGAAGAAGGTCGTGCTGGAATTGGGCGGGAACGCTGCGGTCATTGTCGACAGCGACGCGGACCTCGACGACGCTACTGATCGCATTGTGTTCGGCGCATTTTACCAATCGGGTCAGAGTTGTATCGGCGTGCAGCGCATCTTGATACACGACGAGGTCTACGATGCGCTGCGTGAGAAACTGGTTGCAAAGACGCGCGCGCTGAAAATGGGAGACCCGAAAGACCCGGAGACTTTCATCGGTCCGATGATCTCGGAAAAAGAAGCCACGCGGCTCGAAGGATGGGTAAGCAGCGCGATCGCGGCCGGTGCGAAGCTCTTGTGTGGGGGCAAGCGAGACGGAGCGATGCTCGAAGCCACCCTGCTCGAACACGTAGAGGCTTCCCAGGCTGTGGTCTGTGAAGAGGCTTTTGGCCCGGTCGCTGTGCTTTCCCGATTCAGCGGCTTCGAGGAGGCCCTCGCGTCGGTCAACTCCAGCAAGTTCGGTCTCCAGGCTGGCCTATTCACGCGCGATCTCTATAAGGCGCATCGCGCTTGGGACGTACTCGAGGTCGGCGGTGTAGTGATCGGCGACGTACCGTCATGGCGCGTCGATCACATGCCTTACGGAGGCGTCAAGGACAGCGGGCTCGGACGCGAAGGAATCCGTTTCGCGATGGAAGACATGAGTGAGATCCGGTTGCTGGTGGTGCGCACTCCGTGATGAGCGGCGCTGGCGGCGAAACAGTCGAATCCGTTCGGCAGATCTTGGCGAGAGACGCGGCTGGCGGAAACGCGACAGTTCGCGGATGGGTGCGGACTGCGCGCCACGCGAAGGGCGTGACATTTCTCGAAGTCAGCGATGGGTCCTGTTTTGCTGGACTTCAAGTTGTCGTCCAGCCATCGGTACCCGGCTTTGACGTCGAATTGCGTCACTTGCAGACCGGCTGCGCGGTCGAGGCGACCGGCGAACTGGTCGAGTCGCCGGGTGCGGAGCAGAGCGTGGAGCTCGCGGCAGCGCGCGTCGAGGTCGTTGGCAAGGTCGCGGATGGCTATCCGCTTCAGAAAAAGCGCCATTCGTTCGAGTTCTTGCGGTCGATCGCGCACCTTCGACCTCGAACCAATACAATGGGTGCCGTGCTTCGGGTTCGAAACGCGGCCGCCCGCGCGATCCACGAGTTCTTTCAGCAGCGCGGCTTCATCTGGTTGCACACTCCCATCATTACAGCCTCCGACGCCGAAGGCGCCGGAAACCTGTTTCGGGTCAGTGTGATGGACCCCGGCAACCCCGCACGAGACGTTGCAGGGGCGGTAGATTACAGCCAAGATTTTTTCGGTCGAGAGACCTTCCTGACCGTGTCGGGACAGCTCGAAGCGGAAATCGCCGCATTGGCGCTGACCAACGTGTACACGTTCGGGCCGACGTTTCGGGCCGAGAATTCGAACACCAGTCGACACCTGGCAGAGTTCTGGATGGTCGAGCCAGAGGTCGCGTTTTGCGACCTCGACGCCAACGCGGACCTCGCTGAGGCGTTCTTGAAGCACGTCTTCGAGTACGTGCTTTCGAACTGTCCGGATGACATGGCGTTTTTCAATCAGCGCATCGATGAGACCGTGATCGAAACGATCGAGCACATCGTCCGGACGCCCTTCGAGCGAATCACCTATACCGAAGCCGTCTCGATCCTGGAGCGATCAGGCGAGTCTTTCGAGTTCCCGGTTGCCTGGGGGGCCGATCTTCAGAGCGAACACGAGCGATACCTTGCCGAGAAGCACATCGGAAAACCGACGATCGTGACCGACTATCCGGCGTCGATCAAAGCCTTCTACATGTACCTCAACGACGACGGCAAGACGGTTCGCGCGCTAGACGTCCTGGTCCCGAAGGTCGGCGAGATGATCGGCGGATCTCAACGCGAGCACCGCCTCGATGTGCTCGAGCCGCGGATGGCCGAGCACGGACTCGCCGAGGCGGACTACTGGTGGTACCTCGACCTACGTCGCTACGGCTCGGTACCCCATTCGGGTTTTGGCCTGGGGTTCGAGCGGCTGGTGCAGTTCGTGACCGGTATGGCAAACATCCGGGATGTCATTCCGTTTCCGCGCGTTCCTGGCTACGCAGAGTTCTAGCTTGCCGGCGCAACCGGACGGTTTGTTCGATGCTCACCTGCGAATCGAGGCGGCTCTAGAGCGGGATGATTCGATCGAGTTGATGGACCTGATCGCTCAGATCGCACTCGAGGAGTCGGACCGACGCTTCGCCGAAAACTGCTGCGCGCGGCTCGCAAAACACCGCAACGCGATCGTGCGAGGCAATGCGGTTCTGGGTTTCGGGCACCTGGCGCGTCGCTTCGGCCAACTCGATGGGCGGCGGATTCACCGGCTTGTGGACGTCGCACTGCACGACCAAAGTGACTATGTACGAACACAGGCCGAATCGGCAGCACAAGACCTTGCGACCTTCCTTGCGTGGGAGTTCCGTTCACAGGATTAAACCGTCGGTGAACCTAGCCGGCGCCCTCGCGCTCGTTGGAGCGGAAGTCGCGGCGGCGCAACTCCACGGCTGCTGCAGGCAGACAAACATTCCACCACCGGAAAAATGAGGCGGATGATCCCACTTTCCACAGATTGACGACAGCGAGCGGACCGCCTGGGGTGACACAACAAGCAGTTACGACGACTGGGCTTTGGCCTCGGCTCGCAGCCGGAGATACTGGGTGAGCACGTGCATCAGACTCTGGTGAGTATCTTCTGCGATTCCGTAGTTTCTGACCGGGACCCAGATCGTGTGGTCGGCAATGCGACGAAGCTCGCCGCCCTCGAAGCCGACGAAGGCGATGGTCGGGACACCCTGTTCCTGCGCGTAGCGACATGCCGCGACGACGTTTGCCGAATTGCCACTGGAGCTGACCAGCATCACAGCGTCCTGGGGGCCGAGGTAGTAGATGAGCTGCTGGCGAAAGACGTCCTCGTAGGAAAGGTCGTTTGCCAGCGCGGTCAGCATCGGCCCGTTCGCACAAAGCGAGACGGAACGCAGCGGACTGACACCGTCGACGTGTGTTCCCTTCGTCGCGTCGCAAGCCGTGTGATCGGCGATCGCGGCACTCCCGCCGTTGCCGGCGACCCACACAGTTCCCCCGGCATCGCGCACGCGCTCGAGGATCTCGCAGATCTGGGTCAACGGGCCCCGATCGAACTCCTGCAGGGCCAAAACGAAGCGCGCGTAGTAGTCGTCGACGAAGCGCTCGAATTCACTCATGATGACGGATCCATCTGCTCGCTCACGTTAGTTCGAGCCACACGGGTCCGGGCCACGACGGGTTCGGGCCAAAAGAACCGCATCAATGCACCGATGCAAAGGAGCGCCAGACACCCCAACACATACGTCGCCACCCCGGACCAGTCGTGCAGCGGGCCCTTCGTGGCGGCGTCGACGCCCACGTAGTGACATGCCACCAGGGTACCCGCGACGCGCAGCAGATTTCCAAGCATCGCAAGCGGAATGACCGAGACGACCAGGACCGCGCGACGGATCAGGGTTCGCTCGGTGAAGTACGCAAGGAACACGCCCAGCGGCAGCATCGTCACGATCGATGTGATACCGCTGCATGCCTCGGCGACGAACACGGATTCGCCGCCCGGCAGTATGATCACGTTTCCCTCGCGCAACAGCGACATCCCGCCCCACTGCAGCAGATCGACCGCGAATCCGCTCGCCACGAGCTGAAGCTGCACGATGACCGGCGTGATCCAGGCTTCGGGCAGCGGCACCATGAAAGCGAGGAAACCAACAGGAAAGGCCAGGGTCCGCAGCCATTGCATACCACACAGATAGAGAGTTGCTCCTGCCACTGCGCTCACAAAGCCGACGCCTGCGACGAATACCGAGTCCGTCAGGGCTCCGCAAAGGTTCAAAAAAAGCGACGCGGCGATCACCACGAGTCCGCGAATGTCGCGTTCGCGAGGAATCCGGGCGAGGCGCCGTGCCAGTCCGTTCACCACCCATAGTGCGACGAAAGGCACCAGGAATCCGTGGGAAGCGTATTCCACCCGGCGCCAGACCTGAGCCATGCTCACGAGCGCGGGCACGTAGGCCAGCGCGAGGCACCCGAGAAATAGCTTCTCCCGCAGATGCATGAGTCGGACCCCCCTCGAACCGCTCCGTTCCAGTGTCACGGGAGAGCCTACTACGCGCATGAAGTGCCGCAACACGGAGCGCCCATGGGAACATCGGCGCACGCACCCGTTGGAGATGAGAAATCATGCGCGCTCTCCTCCTTCGCAAAGCGGAGCGTCCAGGCCCAGCTGCTGCTTGCTGCAAAGCCCTGGAAAGGCCGGGCGATGCGCCGCATCTGGACGACGGCCTGTCAGCTGTTCTCTTTCCAGTCGGCTACCAGCGACTCCATCGTGACGTTCGCAACGACCTTCCCATCCTCGTCGAGAATTTCGTAGAGAAGCCCAGTGCTGGAATGATTCCCGAAGAAGACCACCCCGCCCATTTCTCCGCCGCGCTCGAGATGCGGTAGCGCGTCGCCCACCGTCAACGCGTAGTCGCCGGCGCCTCGCACCTTGTGCACCCCACGAGTGCCATCTGGATGGATATCCCATAGATGCTGCTCGCCCTCGAGCACGAGGACGGTCGTTGTTGCGGTGTGTCGATGGATCGGGCAATGACCGCCGTCACCCTCCCACCGCACCAGCATATCGAGAGTCCCCGCGGCCAGATCGTATCCGAGAATTGTGTAGTCGTGGCGAACCATGTACGAAAGCTCGGGGCCGCCGATCACTTCCCGCCATCTGTGGCGGTGGGATTCGAAAAAGCGCTGGTCCATTCTCTGAGCCATCAGGGGGTCCTCCTCGGTTGGATCATCGGTAGACATCGAATCCACACTTCCGTCGCGGAGTTTAGCCCAGCTCGAGACCGCTCTGGCTTGCCCGGTTGTTTGGACGACCTCCCATCCCGCACGAGCCAGACGCACAGCTGCTCTAGGATAGGCGCGGGACAACAGAAGGGGGTCGTTATGCGATGCCGTTGCCGTCGCTGCCGTTTCGCTATGCGAGTGTCGATCGCTGGCTCCGGACGGCCGCAGCCACGCTCGGCCAACACAATGCGCTTGTCTTGGGCGGAGTTCTCGGGCTGTCGTCCGACGAACTTCGCGATCTCGAAGCGGATGGCGTGATCGGTACGCGTCCCGAGGGTCTCTGAGGCAATCCCCATTCGCTCGAATCGAGAAGGATGTCCGCGTTACGGCGCCCCGGGAACTTGGCGCACGCGCACGCGAGGAAGATCGCCATTTTTCAGTCACATCGAGGACGCTGTGAAACGCAATTCACGTCTCGTGGGTCACTTTCGCAGAGCGCGAAAACGCGGAACTGCGAGGTCGGGCCCCATATCCTCCCAGACGACCTCCACGGCCATTCCAATTTCCAGATCCTCCAGAGGCGTTTCCACGAGGTTCGAAATCATTCGCACCCCTTCGGCACCGTCGAGATCGATCACGGCAATCACGAAGGGGAGTTGCTGGCCGGCGGCGATCGGGCGGTGGACAATGGTGTAGGTGTAGAGTTCGCCGCGGCCCGATACCTCTTGCCAATGCGCGGCGTCCGATCTGCAGGACGGACAGATCGGTGCGGCGGGCAGGCGCTGGTGCGAGCAATCATCGCAGCGTTGCACGAGCAGCCTGTGTTCGGCCGCGGCTTGCCACCAGGGTACCGAAGCGTTGTCGGCCATCGGTTGCGGCATGCTATCGGGGAACCAACGCCTCATTGCGATCTCCCAAGCAGCAGTGCGCTCGATGGAACGCAGGCGCCGCTGGTGACGAGGCAGACTTCCGCGCCCTCGACGGGACTGGTGGACTCACCACGTAACGATCGCGCCCCCTTCGACGACGTGATTGAGGCCGTGGATGTAGGCTTCGGAGAGGCTGCCGCCATGGGTATTGGTTGGCAGCGATCCACCCGACCAGGCCAGTGCGCCAGTCTCGATGAAGGGGCCGGCTTCGCCGCGCCCACAGAAGCCGAAATCCTCGATTTGCATGAGCACGCAACCCGTGAAGTGATCGTAGATCTGCGCCACGTCGACGTCAGCGGGGCCGAGACCGGCGTGTGCATACAAGCGCTTCGCCATGGATTCGCAGCCGCCGGTTGCATACAGGTCGTCCGACACGCTTGCGTTGGAAAATGGCCCGAATGCGTAACCCTTGGGTGCTCCTTGGGCGGATGCCAGAATTTCAACCGGTGGCTTCTGCAGGTCGCGCGCACGTTCGGCGGTCGTTACCACCACGGCACAAGCACCGTCGGTCTCGAGACAGCAATCGAACAGGTGATGGGGGTCTGCGACCATCGGCGAGTTCTGGTGGTCGGCGAGGCTGAGAGGTCTGTCGCCCATGATCGCGCGTGGGTTGCGCGAAGCGTGCTCGCGAAATGTCACGGCGAGCATTCCCAGTTGCTCGCTCGTGGTTCCATACAGGTGCATGTGCCGGCGGGTCGGGAGCGCGTAGGCGGCCGCGGCCATCAGCATTCCATACGGCATCGCAAAACCAAGCGAAGCCATCAACAACGATGGTGCGGACTGGACGGTTGGAGGCGGGGGGGCACCGGTCGGGGCGGCCGGGGGCGGACCCCCTTGGCCGAAGCGGAAGAACTGCCCTTGACATAACGAGCGGTACACCACAACGACTTCCGCCTGGCCGGCTTCCACCGCCATCGCGGCATTGCCGACCGCCGCACATCCACCGCCGCCGCCGGGCATCCACACCATGTTGGCGAAACGCAGCTCTGGAAGCCCTAGCTCTGCCGCCAGGAAGATGGCGTCATTGCGATCTTCCGCGAACGACGTCATTCCATCGACGTCATCCATCGAAAGGCCCGCATCGGCGACCGCACGCTTGATTGCCTGGATCGCGAGGGCATGCTCGCTGATGTCTCCAATTTTGCCCCATTTGGTGTAACGCGTCTCGCCGACGCCGACGATATGAGCACGTCGCTCTGCAGCCGTCACGAGTGAACTCCCGGACCACAAGGCTGCCAAAGGGTCATGTGCGCTGACGCTCCCTGCATCGGAACCTCTCCGTGGCGCGCTGTTGATGTATGCAGATCCGCCCCCGAGGACGTCTTGCAAGACGGGGATCGTCCCGGCGAACGCGCTCTGCGTCAATGCCTCTTCGTCGTCAATTCGTCGAGGGCCGAGCGCGCATCATCGCTTCGTCCGCGTAGCGCTTGCTAGTGTTCCAAGGTCCAGGGTGGGGCCACACATAGCGCAGCCACACAGAGCGGCCACACGGATTGCAGCGACACTCAGCGGCCGGCGGCTAGAGCGATCACAGATGGAGCAGCTACAGTGAAGCAGCTACACATGCAGGAAAGACATGCAGGAAAGACATGCAGGAAAGACGCAGGAAAGCTTCTTCCAGTTCGACGGCGAGCTGTTCTGGCCGACAAGTCGCGCGCAGGGCCCTTGGGGCAATAGCACATTGCACGGCCGCGTCATTGCGGGCCTGTTTGCGCGTTGCCTCGAACAGGAATATGGTGACGAGGATTTTCAATTCGCCCGTCTGACCGTCGATCTCTTCCGAATGGCCACGATGCAGCCGGTTTCCATCAGCGTAGAGCGTGTGCGCCAGGGCCGACGCATTCTGGTGTGTCACGCTGTGGCGGCGAGTGAGGGTAAGGAGATCGCCCGCGCGTCCGCTGTACAGCTGCGGCGCGGCGATGAGCCGCCCGGGAATATCTGGCAGCCCGATCCCTGGGACGTTCCGCTCCCCGATGCACTCGAGCCGATGAACGCGCAGGGGACCTGGACGCCGATGTGGGAGACCCGCGCGATCGCGGGCAGCAGCTTTGCGGGTCCGGGGCAGCGGCGGATGTGGATTCGAGAGACGCTCGCGCTGGTGGCGGGGGAAGCGCTCACGCCGTTCGTTCGCGTGGCCAGTGCGGCCGACATCGCGAGTCCTCTTTCGATGTCGAGCGACGTAGGGCTCGGGTATGTGAACGCTGACATCAGCCTGTATCTCCACCGGCTGCCTGTGGGAGAGTGGATCGGATGGGAAGTGTGCGACCACGGGAGTGCCGCGGGCGTGGGCCAGGGGGAGTGCCGCGTCTACGACCAGCAGGGGCCGATCGGCAAGAGCCTGGTATGTGCGGTCGCGAATCCGCGACTCATTGGCTGACCCACTTCGCGCCGTTGTCCCCAAATTGGGGCTCGGTTCGGTATTTCACGAAGTGATGACCGCGGATTCTCCGAGCCAGGAGGCTGACCCGGCGCGTCAGCCGACGCCGCAAAGCGAATCCGAAGGATTCGCCAGCGAGGTGTCGCGGCTATCCTCGACGCGTGGAATTCATCTCGCTGGTATTCGCATGGGTCGCCGACAACGAGTCCGCGCTCTCGGGCGTAGCGGCCGCCATCGTCATCATCGGTGTCTTGTTGTCTCCGCTGCGGCGCCGGCTCTCGAGTTCGGCCGCCAGAGACTTCGCCGAGGGTAGGGCCGGGCGCGGCGAGCAGCCGCAGCCGGTCGTCACTCCGAACCCTGTCACGGATCGACCCTCGATCGCGGTGCTGCCGTTCCAAAACTTGTCGGGAGACCCGAACCACGAATATCTGGCCGATGGTCTCAGTGAGGACATCATCACCGGGCTCTCGCGCGTGAAACAGTTCTTCGTCATCGCGCGCAACACGACCTTCACATACAAGGGCCGGGCGGTGGACGTGCAGGAAGTGTCGCGCGACCTCGGGGTTCGTTACGTACTCGAAGGGAGTGTCCGCGCGATCGGCGACCGAATTCGTGTCAGCGCGCAACTCATCGATGCGACAACACGCGCTCACATCTGGGCAGAGCGTTTCGACCGGCCGCTGGTAGAGATCCTCGCGGTCGACGACGAAGTGACTGATGCGATCGTTGCCGCGTTGCAACCGGCCGTTCGCCGCGCCGAGATCGAGATTTCGCGCCGCGCCGACCCGGGCGACCTCGGCGCCTGGGCGCTGGTGAACCGAGCGTGGTTCTCCATCCAAAGCGACCTCAGTGACGACGGAAAGGTGCGGGCCGCGGCGCGTGCGTGCGAAGAAGCCGTCGCGCTCGATCCCAACTATGCACTTGCACACGCCGTGCTCGCGCATGCGAGATCGCTCACCGCGCAGTTGGAGGCCACGCCGGACACCCAAGATGTGATGGCTCCGATGGCGCGCGCGCTCGAGCTGGCGCCCGACGACCCGGGGGTTCAGCACGCCTACGCAGCCGTACTCGGAAATATGGGTCGAACCAAGGAGGCGATGCGCGCGTGGGAACGCAGCCTGGAACTCAACCCGAACAACGCCGGTGCGAGAGCGGGTCTTGGCATTGCGCAGATCTACCAGAAGCGGCACGAGGATGCAGTCGCGAACATCGACACTGCGTTGCGCCTGTCTCCATCGGATCCGCTGCTCTACCACTGGCTCGCGCACCGCGCGTTGGCCTGCGCGATGCTCACACGTTGGGATGAATCTCTCGAAAATGCGGCCGACTCAGTACACCGAAACGGATCGCGTGTCGGTTGGGCTGTATACGCTGGAGCGCTCGCCCGTGCTGGTCGGCTTCCGGAAGCGGGTCAGGCGTGGCGAAAGCTTGTCGCCCAAACGCCAGACATCTCGCCGGCCGCTCTGTCGGTTTTGGTGCGCGGTGTCACGGTCGATAGAGCGCGGGCTGACGCCGTGATGCGAGACCTGGTACTGGCCAGCGAAGCTGCCTCGTCCGATGCGCTGTAGAGGACGATGCGGTAGAAGGCCGGAGGTTCGAAACCGCTGGCGAACTCCGTTACCTGCAGCTCCGCTCCCGGAGCGGCCGGCTGGCGGAACCCCACACGCTCAGTCCGGATGCATTTCTCCCGGAGCTGCTGCTTCGAGGCGAAACAGATAAGCTTCGACAACGTTCTCGTTGCTGGGACGTGAGCCGTATTTCTCCTGATATGCGTCGCTGAATCGATCGAACTCGTCCTGGGCTTCGACGCGGGTCGCCTGCAGTTCGTAGATATCGTCCTCGATCCGAACGCGAACGGCGCGATCGGTCTGCATATTCTCGACCCAGCGGCTGCGGTTCGCACCGGCGTGTACGTAGAGCACGGGGCCCATCCCGACAGCCCAAATGTTGACCGAGTATGGGTCGTTCGGGTTGGTCTCGAGCTGCACTGTATCCACGTCGACGGTGTTGGACCAATCGCTCGGAGCTGGCTTCGCAGCACCGTCGAGCTTCCCTCCCGGAAGGAGTAAGAAGGGCCCACAGCCCACGATCAGCCATAGAACTTGCACTGCGATGAGCCGGGCGAACATCGAATCGCCTCCTGGGGCGCGACAAAGTTGTGAGCCGAAGCGGTGCGCTGGTTGCAAAGATCATATCAGAGCGATTTCGATCGCACTGCGCGGTGTCGCGCGGGTCCTTGCGCAGCTCCGGAACCGATTAGACCGCGTCCTGTTCTCGCTTGTTGGCGCTGTCCGCGATGGCATGATTCGTGACGGAAACGTCGCCCTTCTCACCGAATTGCGGCTTGTACTTGGCGGACACGTAGTCACCGATGCGCTGCATGCGCGCCATCTCATCGGTGTCGAGGGGGCCGGCGTCGAGCGCACGAATGGCCTCCTGCATCTGCTCGCGGTTGGCTGGGCCGCATAGCGCGAGGCTCACCGCCGGATGGCTCAGCGCGAAGCGATAGCAGTCACGAGCGGCGGGCGGTGTTTCGCCGGGTGGCATCTTCTTCGGATCGAGGAGGTGGCCCCAGCGCGTGGCCGTATAGGCGACGATACCGGGACGCCCAGACTCTTTGAGGTGGGGGAAAACATCGCGCTCGGCGCCCCGGTGCGCGGCGTTGTAGCGCAACATGAAAGAGTCGAAGGGGCTCTGTTTGGCCTCGAAGTGACGGAAGTGCGCCTGAAGCGACGGGCGATTGTGGGTGCTGATCATCAGGTGGTGCACCTTGCCGTTGTGCTTCAGGTGCTGAGCCGCGTCGATCAGGGCCTGGCTCGGAGGCTTGTTCCACATACCCAGCAGCAGGATGTCGAAATACTCGACCCCAGCGCGGCGCAGCGCGAGTTCGATGGAGGGCGCCATCAACGCCGCCACCCGCGTGTAGGACTGCACGGTCAGGACGACACCCTCGCGGTTCTTGCGCGCCACGTTCTTGATCGCGCGCCCGAAGGCGGGCCTTCTGATCGAGCCCCAGTAGAGGTAATTGATCCCCTGGTCGACGGCCTCCTCGATGAAGGCGGGATTGCGGGTGAAACTGCTGCCGATGCCAAGCCGGCTCACCCGAAGGCCCGTCTGGCCCAGCGGGATCGGGGTGCGAAAGTCCGTCATAGAGGCTCCTCCGGTGTACACGGCGGAACTCTAGGTCAATGCGCCTCGATCAATATCCACTTTGTCGAGGCCGACCCAGAATTTGGATCGAATGCACGAGGAATCGCCCGTTCCGGCTGACATTCGGATGCGCTTCGGGTGCACTTCACGGTCTTCGAAGGGCACAGCGCTCGAGTCGAGGCAGCCGTTGAGGCCCGGGAGCACCCTCGTCCATCTCTCGCGAGGCTCCGACCACTGCAGGGAGCTCGTCAGAGAACTTCGCGGTGGCTTGGTGTTGGTCGCAATCCTGCCGCAAACTGTCAGGAGGCGATGTCACTGCGGGGCCAGCGGGTTTGAGGCACATTGGGAATGCGGCATGTTCTACTGCTGGAGATTCCGCGCACGAGCGGATCTCAGATGCGAGCAAATGCACGGAGAGGCGATGGTCCGGGGAAGTTGTTTGTGTGGCGCAGTTCGATTCGAGATTGACGGTCGCATCAGCGACATCCACCGCTGTCACTGCTCGATATGTCGAAAGGCGACTGGCGCAGGAGCGATTGCCATCTTGGCGACGGCTGCCAAGAGCCTGAAGTGGGTGTGCGGGGAAGACGCAATCCGCTGCTTCGAACGGCCGAGTGGATGGACGGCGGCGTTCTGCCCCACGTGCGGTACGCCCGCCCCGCGGCTACACCCGAACGGGAAGATCTGGTCGATTCCCACGGGTTGCCTGGATGATGATCCCGGTGTGAAGGTGGCCGAACACATCTTCGTTGGGTCGATCGCAAGCTGGGACCATGTCGCCCCTGGGGCGGCCGAGTATGACGAATGGGATCCCGGGCACGACACCTGATGATCCCATCCGGTTGATCGTGCAGATGCCGACCGATCGTGTGCCAAGCCCGGGAGGATCACCGATACCCGATCGCAGGGGCCTCGTTCGCGTGCCTTCGTCGTGTACACTGGAAATCCCATTCAGCGCCCAAAGGAAAACCCAGTGAACAGTGCACAGCAGAGGTTCGGTGAGCCCAAAGAGAGGGTCGCGAAGAAGGTCCAGTCGTACCTCAACTCGATGGTCCAGGATTTCATCCGCAGCGCGCCTTTCGCGGTGCTCGCCACGGCGAACGATCAAGGGGACTGCGATGCGTCACCCAAAGGCGGAAACCCCGGCTTCGTGAAGGTGCTCGACGAAAAGCGGCTGGTGGTGCCGGATATTGCCGGCAACAAGCTCTTCCAATCCTACGAAAACGTGGAGCGCAACCCGAAAGCGGGTTTGGTTTTCTTGATTCCGGGTTGCGATTGGACGGTGCGCGTCAACGGGCGCGCGCAGCGGCTCGATACCAAGACCGGAGAACTCGACGCTGCAGTACCCGAGGTTCTCTGGGAAGACGACAACACCAAGGTCATCCAGGGTTTGCTTGTCGATGTGGATGAAGCCTACGCCCACTGTCCGAGGGCTTTCTTGTTTTCCAAGCTGTGGGATCCGACCCGCCTGCAAGCCACATTGGACGAGAGCCCCAACGCCTATTGGTTCAAACGCTGGCGTGCGGATATGGAACCAAACCTGACCTAGGACGGCAGCAAGCCAGGAACTCGCCATGACGACCGAGAAGAGCTTCGAAGTCTCACCTCTCGAGTCAACCTTCGGGGCCGTAGTGCAAGGCTTGAAGCTGGTGCAGCTCGATGACACCAGCTTCGCCGAGCTCTACGAGACGTGGCTCGAACATGCGCTGCTGATCTTCCCCGCTCAGCACCTCAGCAACGAGGAGCAGGTCGCGTTTGCGCGGCGATTCGGTGAGCTCGAGTTCGATCTCGTTCCGATCAGTAACGTCCGCCGAGACGGGAGTGTACGCGCCGATGACGACGACGTCGTCAAGGTGCTCAAGGGCAACATGGGCTGGCACTCTGACAGCACCTACATGCCGGTGCAGGCAAAGGGGGCGGTGTTCACCGCCCACCGCGTTTCGTCTAGTGGCGGGGAAACTGGTTGGGCAGATATGCGCGCGGCCTACGACGCGCTCGATGACGCGACTCGGGCGCAGATCTCCCAGCTGTCGGCCTACCACTCGCTCATCTACAGCCAAGGCAAAATCGGTCATACACCGAATGAAGTCAGCGACTATGGTGGCTACGGCTTTCACGGCCAGGCTCCTCCCCTGCGGCCGTTGGTCAAGATCCACCCCGAGACCGGGCGCCGCTCGCTGCTGATCGGACGCCACGCATACGGAATCCCCGGAATGGACCCCGATGAATCCGAGCGCCTACTGCAGGGCCTCATCGACTTCGCATGCCAACCTCCCCGGATTCACCACCACAATTGGGCCCCCGGTGATGCAGTCGTGTGGGACAACCGCTGCCTGCTGCATCGAGGCCGTCCGTGGGACATGACTGAACCGCGAGTGATGTTCCACGCCCGAATCGCCGGCGATCCGGCAACCGAATTCGCTACACAGGGTTGACTACGCTGACGGCTCGATCGGCGCTGCCAATGCGGCGCGGTCTTCTCGCTCGCGTCGAGGGCCGGCCAATCTCCCCGAAGACGTCAACTGTCCGAAGCGCGACCTCGAGCGGACAGCGTGGGGTCAGATGCCTGATCCTGGGTCCGGTACGGCGGGCTCCTCGGTACGCTCTTCCCACCACCAACGATCGGGTCCGTCGGACCCATCGCTGCGCGCGCGTGTACAGGGCGCGCAGCCGATGCTCGCGAAGCCGCGGTGGTGGAGCGGATTGCTGGGGACTTCATGGCGACGGATGTAGTCGAACACCTCGATGCGCGCCCACCGCGCCAGCGGATTGAAGCGCACTAGCGCGCCGCGCGAGCCCGCAAACGATGGGTCCGCCTGGATGACGGGAAGTTCACTCTCTTTTAGACCCTCGCGTCGTCGTCCGGTGACCCACGCGTCGAATTGCGCGAGCGCGCCGCGTAGCGGGCGGATCTTGCGAATCGAACAGCACTCCCAATGGCCGTCGCGGTAGAAGCTGTTTGGACCCTTGCGATCCACCAGGTCGGTGACCTCGGCGGTATCGGGCAGACGTGTTTCGAGTTCGAACCCGTAGCGCAAGCGCACATCGTCGATGAACTGGTAGGTCTCGTTGTGCAGCCGGCCCGTGTCGAGCGTAAACACCGAGAATGGCAGCCCGAGGCTCGTCGCCATGTCGATCAGCACAACGTCCTCGGCGCCGGAAAAGGCGATCGCGCAGTGCTTGCCGTAGTGCTCGAGAGCGAATCGCAGGATCTCTATCGGCTCTGCATCGGCGAGTTCCCTGGCAGCGAGAGCCAAATCGAGAGTTGCGGTCTGCACCGTTTCGACGGGAACCGCGGTTTCGAGGTACTGCCGCACCAGTCGCAGCGCGCTCGTCACCAGCGTCTCCGTACCGCTCGCGTCGCGGATCACGAAGAACGGCGCGAGTTTTACCCCGTGTTGTGCCGCCAGGCGCGCGCCTGCCGAGTTGTCATCACCTTCGATCGCCCAGAGCACCTCGTCGATGCGCTGCCAATACCCCTTCATCTTCAGCATCTGCTCAGTCTGGGCGCACTTCTCGCAGGGCTCGCCGTTAGCCAGTTGTTTTTTCACCATGGTGATCCGCATGGATCCATTCTAGGCAATCCAGGGTCGGGTCAATCAAAGCGAGGACGCGATTCCCGTATCATCGTGACAAAAGTCGACACCAAACACACCTGCCGCCTCGAGCGTGCCAGGAACTGCCCGCGCGAATCGATTCTCCGATGGTGCGCTCGGGTCCTTCCCCGCTCTGCGCTCGCCTAACGTCTCGGCCTCGTCAGAACAGGCGCCATAGGGACGGTTCAGGCTTGGCGCTCTTGAAGTCATAGTACCGGCGGCATGCCGGTAGCAGGAGCACGATGCCGAGAATCCAGAACGCGTACATGACGGGCAGACTCGACGCGCCCGGATACATGAGTCCCATCAACGCGTAGACGTAAAGGTGAGCGACATAGAAGAACAGCGGCGTTCGGCCGAGTGTGAGCAGCGCCTTGCCCTGCTTTTCGACAAATCGCGGATGAGCGGCCCACAGCGAGAGAAGCACACCGTTGGTTCCGAGACTCAGCAACAGAAATGCGAGGCTAGGTGGGTATTTTGTGACCGTGAGAAACGCGATCCAACCCTCCCCGGGAGCGGCGTGGTGGGTTCCGAAACCACCGATGGCTCGCACAACCACGAACAACAGCAACAACAAGAGCCCACCCGGGCCCGCGAAACGCAGCGCGGCCGCGGGTTTCGCGCGAAGCGCGTGTCCATATGCGATCCCGAGCATGCACACGCCGAACCAGGGCGCGATCGGATACATGACGATCAATCGGTCGACGTGTCCGGCAATCAACAGCACGTGGTAGAAGACGGGGTAAACTTCCTGGGCGTGGTCTGCGCTCGGGAGAAGCGCCTGGCATGCGATCAGCACCCCGAGACCGACCGAAAGGGTCGCGAGCCCGCCCAGGCGCAGAAACAAGCCCGATAGGACCATCGCAGCGCCCAACGCCGACAATACGCCGATCGGCAGAATGCCAGGAACTCCGCCACCCGGCATCGGATCCGATTCGCCTGCGGCAATCGCCTCGTACATGCCGATCCCGAACGCGACGTTTACCACGAAGACCTCGACGACAATCAAGACCAGGCCGCGTACGACGAAATGCCGCAAGATCTCCCTTTCGCCCCAGCCGCGGTCTCGCCGCGAATGCGCAAAGAGGTGCATTCCGCAGCCCATCAACAAGAAGAAGCCCGGCGCGCAAAGGTGACTGATGACCCGCGTGAACATGGAAAATGCGTTCGGGTAGGCGGGAAGGGGGATCCCCCAGTACTCGCCATAGTGTTGCATCGCGATGAACAGGCTGGCGTGATCGAGGGCCATGAAGACCATGATCAAACCCCGTTGCCCATCGAGCGCGCTCAACCGTACGGAAGTCGATCCTCTCACCTGCCCGGCGTCCACGGCCCTATCCACATCGGTATCGGATAGTCACGGCGCAACGCCCCGTTTTTGGCCCGAACCCATAGCCAGCACTATCTGGGTAACGCGAACGCCATCAGGTGATCTCCAGGCGGGTTCGGAGCGCCCCAGTGTCCACCAGCCGCGACGACCACGTACTGGCGGCCGCCTTCGCGCACTTGGTAGCTCATTGGAACCGAGTTGGCGGACGTGGGCAGGTCGGCCTTCCAGAGCACCTCACCGGTACCCAGATCGTGCGCCCGGAAAAAATGGTCGAGCGAAGCGCCAATGAACACGAGTCCGCTCGCCGTGACGATGGGGCCTCCGACACCTGGCACCCCTTTGATCCACCAGAACGGGAAGGGGGCCAGGTTGCGGGTCGTCCCGAGCGGGACACTCCAGCGAATCTTGCCCGCGGCCAGGTCGATTGCGTCAACGGTGGCCCAGGGGGGCGCGGTGCAGGGCACGCCGAGTGGTGAGGTTACGAGCCCGGTTTCTACGCAATAGGGTGTGCCGGACTGACGCTGCGGCGTGTCGCCGCATTCGTCGCGCGCAATGAGTTTGGAAGTGGCGGCGAAGCGCCAGGTGACGACCAGCATCACCTGTTCGCCCAGATGAATGGCGGGCGAGCCCCAGTTGTTGCCACCGCCATTGCTCGGGTACAGAATCGAGCCGCCGAGCGATGGCGGAGTGTAAATGCCGTCATTGCGCAGCGCGTTCAGTTGGTCGCGGCAGACGCCTGTATCCCAGAAACTGAAACCCCAGGCGTCGTCCGCGGTGATCGGTGGAAGCAAGTGCGCAATGTGCGAAGGGAAGGGCTGCGTCGGTGAGAGGTACTCACCCGGGACCGGTTGCTGCGGGACCGGCCGCTCCTCTACCGGGAACACCGGCTCCCCCGTTTCGCGGTGAAGCACGAAGGTCATGCCCATCTTCGTGACCTGCACGACGACTGGGATCGTCTCACCGTCGAGTCGCAGGTCGATGAGCGTCGGCTGTGCCGGCGTGTCGTAATCCCAAAGATCGTGGTGGACCATCTGGTAATGCCAGACCACCTCGCCGGTGTCGCCGTTGAGCGCGACCACCGAGCTGGAATAGTGATCGAGACCGTCTCGGTGGCCACCGTAGTAGTCTGGGTTGGTGTTGCCTGTTGGGACAAACACCAAATTGCGTTCTTCGTCGACTGCAATGATCGACCACACGTTGGTTGTGCCACTGCGGTAGCTGCCGTCCTCGTTTACCTCGCCCATCCCCGGCGGGATCGGGTTCCAGGCCCAGCGCAATTCGCCCGACCTCACGTCGTAGGCGCGGACTACACCGCTGGGAGCGTCGGTGCGCGTGTTGTCGAGCACCAACGAGCCGGTGATCGCCATGTCCTTCAGGATCGCCGGCGGTGAGGTAATGCTGTACTCGGCGGGATGGTGCTTCGAGATGCGATGGGTGACATCGACCTCGCCGTCTCTACCGAAATCAACGCAGCGCTTGCCGGTCTCGGCATCCAGAGCGATCAGTCGCGCATCGAGTGTGCCGACGAAGATGCGGTGTTGACAGACGCCGCCGTTCCCGGAGCGCCAGCTGCTGACACCGCGGCAGTTCGGAAGGTAGTGGGTATATTTGTCGACCACCGGATCGAAGCGCCACTTCTCTTCTCCGGTCTCGGCATCGATTGCGAACACTTTGTCGAACGGCGAGCAGTAGTAAAGCGTGTCATCGATCACGATGGGCGTTGCCTGGAAGCCGTTTGCGCCCAGCGGTGGGCCCTGTTCACTCGGCCCCCGCGGCTGTCGGATGTCGCCGGAGTGATGCTCCCAAGCCAACTCCAGGAAGCGTACGTTGTCGGGCGTGATTTGCGTGGCGGTGGAGTAGTGGGCGCCGCCCGGCGCGCCGCCGTAGGCGGTCCATGTTGCCACTTCACCGCCTGCGAAATCCACCGCCGGTGAATCTCGGCAGTTCGTCAGCGAGACGACGACGATGCTTGCAATCGCGAATCGGGCGATCCTACTTCTCAGGTCCGTCGGCATCGGCAGCTCTCCTTCTGCTCGGCCGCATATCCTACCGCTGACCCAATAGATCCCGCCTCCGCGTGAGCATTGTCGAACTCCCCCGCAGGCTCAGTTCGGCGGTTCGACCGGAATCGAGACCTGCGCGTGCGGCTTCGGCGGGGTTCGCAGTGGACGCCACATGGCGCCGGTACAAAAGCACTCCCAACCCCAGCGCAGCCAGCGAAGCAGAGCTTGCGCGAGCCACAACGCCCAGAAGAGCATCGCGATTCGGTACACGATCACCGGCACGCTGAAGGCCCATACGATTGGCGGACCATTCGAAACTCGATCCTGATACCAATTGAGCACCGTCGAATTCGAGCCGTTGCCCGAGATCTGCATCTGCGGGGTGCCCAGTAGACCCTCGTGGATCGATAGGTACATCGCGCATAGCGCAGCGAAAGTCAGACCCACCAGCAGCAGCTGGACGAAATCGAACCACGCACTCGACAGCGTGTCTCCTCGCTCGCTTCGCCACCCGAGCAGCAACAGCCAGGTAACTACGATCGCCGCGCCCTCGATCGGAATTTGCGTCAGGCCGATCAGCAACAGCAGCCAATGGCGAGCTCGCAGCGGTGACAGGCGCAAGCGTCCCAAGCCAGCCGACACCGCGACCCACGTGATGAGCAAGGGCCAGAAGAGCACGGCTGGACCGAGCTGTGCTCCGCCTAGCCCGAGGATCCAACGACCGGCAGATGGAACCAGCTGCACCTCTGCGTTGACGCTCGCTATGCCCAGCTTGACCTCGGGAGTCTTGTAAAGGAACCCGTCGATGAGTCCGCGCGGCTCCCTCCAGACGAGGTCGATCGTGCGCTTTCCCGGCAGCAGCGGAAGAACCACGTTGCGGCCCTCCTGCCGGATCGGCTGGTCTTCGCCATCGATCGATACCGCTCTGAGCTCGGCATCCCCCGATAGTCCGATGGTGTGTTGGCCCCCGCGGCTGCTGCGCATGTCCAACCGCAGCGTTGCGTCAGTCGAGCGCAAGCCGGGGGTCACCGTCAGCTGGCTCGCATCGATCGTGACTGTCGCACCGCCAACGCCCGCGGGTCGTTCGATGTCGAGAACGACCTCCTCCGAGGGCCAGGGGCGCCACTCCCGCACACGCGCGCCGAGATT
This sequence comes from Deltaproteobacteria bacterium, assembly GCA_032128375.1. Lineage (GTDB taxonomy): Bacteria > Myxococcota_A > UBA9160 > UBA9160 > SMWR01 > JAJDAM01. Next base: position 41,798 of record JAQBGU010000202.1, read on the forward strand.
TGTGGTGGCGTGAATCGGCGGAATTCCGTGTGCTTCGACATGCCAGATCGGGCTGACATCGAGCCGCCAGACCTCGGTGATCGGAAGCGATTGCGCGGCCCGCAGTTCGAGCGGCGACTGTTCTTCGAGTTCCGACTGCCATGCAGCCTGCACTGAGCCGGGTTGCAGGCTGACGAGCGCGCGACCGTCGCGCACCCGAATGTGTCCGCTGGTCACCGACTCGCCCGGGAGCAGCGGAATTTCTGTGACGACGGCCGTGTCGGAGGGAGTCAGTCGACGGACCTGCGTGTCCAGCGTCCAGTCGAGCCCCAACACGAGCGTCCGGCGGACTTCCAGCAGCGGCGGTAGCTCGCCCGGATCGAGCCGGGCCGAGGCCGTCTGTTCGTTGCGCGTGATCTGCAGCGTCGATTCGGCGAGACCATCCTCGCGCAAGCCGTTGATTTCCCAACCTGAAGCGACTGCGGTGACATGGTGTGGCTGGAGTGGAAAGGGTAGGTCGAAGTTGTTGCGATCGGGCAGCCACCCGCGAGCGATGACCTCGTGCCGACCTTCGGAGAGTTCGACCCACAAGATTCCCTGCGGGTCGCGCAGCATTCCAGTGGCGGGTTCGCCATTGACCGATACTCGAGCCGGGCGGAAACTCTTCGCACCACCCGGTAGTGGAATCGCCGTACGAGCGGCGGCATCGACCGTGAGGCGCAGCGTCAACATCGAGTCGGCGATGTCGATGAAAAGTTTCGAGATCGTCGCGCAATCGGGGTAGCACTCCGGTTTTTCGAGTAACCCCGCGCGGAGCTGTGAGAGCATGGCCTCGGAGGGGATATCCGCTGTGCGAGCCGCCGGTGCAATCGACACGAGCACTGCGATAACAACAGCGGCTACACCTCGCCGCAGCCACGGCGCAAGCGGACTGCTTCGCCCTCCAGGAGCGATATCGAGAAAACGCAACACGAGCACCGTGAGCAGCGCGACCCGCAAGAAACCGAGGATCGATACCATTCGGGGCGGTACGACAATGAAGTCCAGCGGCTGATCGCGTCCGACCGGTCCACTCCACAGCAGCTCGATTCGCTGCCAAGTCCAGCTCGGAACACCGGGGCCTGTCGTGATGTGTGCGTTCGGATCTTGCGCATAGCGTCCAAAATTCTGAATCAAGTCGTCGTATCCGGCTGACCCCAAGGCGAGTTGCGCCACTTTTTCTGTGCGCTCTTCATCGACGAACCCAAGTGCCCCAAGTTTCTTCGCTTCATCCAATTCGATCGAGGCTCGCAACTCGGATGGCGCGAAGAGGTTCTGCGAAAATCCGCCTGGGCCAATCGAGTCCACTCGTTCAAGGGCGGGATGCATCGCGATCCGGACCTGGCCGACGGCGAACGGAAGTGACACGTAAAGCAGGCCGGCAAGCGCAAGCCAGCGAAAGATTCGAATGCTCAGCGCGAAGCGTCCTTCTGGCAGCGCGCGACGCAGAGCTTCGCCAACCAGAGCTCCGATCCAGATCCAGCGCGGCGCATGCGGTTCGGTGTAGGCGAGTGCCAGGGCCGCCAATGCCAGGGCTCCCCAGACGAATCCCCAGAGCCGGAACGAAGCGATCGCCGCCACGAGTACGACGAACAAATCCAGCAGCGTCCAGCGGTTCAACCAGGTCGTCGACGCGCTGTCGACACCGCTCGCGTGGAGGATTTTCCATCCTGGGGGGAGCCAGAGTTCGCCGCTGAGGCCTTGAAAATCGTGGTCCCAGCTCACAGCCGAAAGGTTCGCGCGATCGGGGACACGGCCTTCGGCAGTCAGTGCGACTGGGCCTAGCGGCACCTCGACCCCCGCGTGCTTCGAAGCTTCGAGCTTCGTAATGAACTGGTCCTTCTCGTCGAGCGTCACGCGGCCCAGATCGAAATCGGATTTCGTTTCCAACCGCGTACTGCGTCGGATGTTTCCCCCGATCCGGTCCACTACGGTGTACCCAGACCCATCGAAATCGAGCCACCAGGTGCGCGATAGCCGCAAGTCGTCGGCGGCGGGGTCTTCGTCACCGCGCCGCCGCTGCGTCAATTCGAGCCGAGCCCCTGGTCCCATCAAGTAGCTGGGAAGCTGCTTCCATTCGGCTGGAATCGTCGTCTGATTCGGATCGATGATGGGAGCGCCACCCACATCGACCAGCCGCAGATGTGGACGCGCCTCGAAGACCCAGATCTCTTCGGTCGTCCAAACAGCGCCTTCTTCCTGCGTCGGGACGCTGAGGCTATCGATTGGGCCAGCGTGGCGCGCGTTGAGATTCAGCGTCCAATGGCCTGGGCGTAGCTGGACACGCAAGCGCCCATCGGGGTCCAAGCGGGCGGGTAACGGCCCGGAGAGCGACATCGGAATGAAGCCGTCCGGCAGTGCTTTTCCCAGTACGGCCTCGCGGCTGGCGCCCGCGACGCGCAGATCAACTCGTGTGTCCATTCGAAGCGGGATCTCGTCGATCACGCGTCGCTGAATGACGATTTCCAGCCGATCGGCTGCGTCGCCGGGACTGTTCGTTCGGGGTTCGAGCCACAGGCGATTCGCGGCGTCGCGGTTGGGAAACGGAACCGGCCGGCCGCGCAACGCGAGTCGAACAATGCCAGTCTCCGATGGAATCGCCAGCAGTTCGGGCATCGTGTTCCAGCGGAAGCGCCCATCAACCTCGTGTGTGCCTGGGTGGAGAAGCACGCTGGGCTGCCCGTGCAAGAGCGCTACCGGAGCCGGGCGCCCGTCGATGCTTACTTCATGCGGCCATTGTTTGGCATCGCCGGGCAGAGGAACTTGTGCAGCTGCATACAGTTTCCAGCTTTGATTGAACCGGCCGCCCGACCCGTCGAGTTCGAGCTGGAGCTTCGCTGGCCAGACGCAACCGAGATCGACTGAACCCGTTGTCCCGTTGAGAAACGGGCACCGCTCCTTTTCGTGCCCATGAAGCACCCACTCGGTCCACGGCCGCAGGACTTCGGGGATTTCTTCGGGCGTCAGAGGTGCGGCGTTCGCCTGTAGTGCAAATGAAAGTGCAAATGAAAGTGCGAATGAGGGTGCGAATGAAAGTGCGAATGAGAGTGCGAATAGCCGTGCGAACTGGAGTGCCCATGAGTGTGCCGGAACCAGCAGGCAGATGGCCTGTTGGCAACGCCACACAGCGAGTCGATCCACGGTTCCCCCCCCTTCGATCAGCTCATCGGAGAGTCGCCCCGACCTGGTTAGACGATACCGGCCCGGAGAACGCCGGCGAACGAACCCAGTGCGCGAATCGTCAGGCGCGCGCGCCGGCTCCGCGAACCAGTCTCCCGGGACGGGCCCCCGTGTCCTCGTCGCGGCGCCTTGTCACGCTGCCGTTCAAGATCGTCGCTTCGTATCCTGAGATTTTCTGCAGCAGCCGAGCGCCGTTAGCGGGCAGATCGTTGTGCGAAACGGGGACCTCGACCGCAAGACCATCGAGATTGATGACGTTGAGGTCTGCGCGCATGCCGACCTCGAGGCTGCCGCGATCATGCATGCCGTAGAGGCGCGCATTGCGGCGCGTCTGTTTCTCGATGATGAACTCGAGCGGCAGCCCTTCGCCCCGCATCCGCCCACCGCCCCAGAGCTTGAGCTGGGTCGTCGGCATCGAACCGTCGCTGATCAGGTTCACATGCGCGCCGGCGTCAGCGAGGCCTGTCACGGTTTCAGGATGCGCGAGCATCTCGCGTACCGCGCCGAGATTTCCATCGTGATAGTTCGTGCCCATCGCCATCGCGAAGTTCTTGCCGGCGTTCTCAGTCAGGTAGTCGTAGAGGACTTCCTCGACGGGCTTGCCTTCGCGAGTCGCGCGTGCGCCGAGCGTCTGATCCGGCGTTGGTTCATAGTCGTAGCCTTCGGGCATCATGAACAGACCCGCCGCCTGAAGCCGGAATACGACTGCCAGGGCTTGCATCGACCCGGGGTTCGCGACTTCGACATCGCAGTCGGCCAAAACACGTCGCTTGAGCTCCGGATCGCGCATTCGAGCAGCTCGCTCACCTAGAGGGAGCGCCGCCAACTCGTCGATGTAGATCCGGCGATTCATGAAGCCGTGGTAGCCGGAAAGTCCGGACAGCAACCCGACCTGCCGTGACGCGACTTGTGGATGTAAGCGAGCGCCGTTGGCGTTCTGTTCGCTCGCGAACCCCAGTATTTCTCGCCACTGCTCGGGATGATCGGCCGTCTGTACTGTCGTGAAGGTCACCGGAAGGCCGCTCGCAAGCGAGAGTGACGCGAGAAGCTGCATCTCCTGCTGTGCGGTGAAGCGCTCGCCGCCGAGAAACAGCATGTCGCCGATCGATGAGGATGAGATGGCTTCGACGACAGCGGCACCGCCGGCGGCCGCACCCTGGGCGATGGCGGTCAACTCTGCGACACTCGCGTAGGTGCCGGGAATCGCCTCGCCATTGATGGAGCGATGGAAGATCGTGCGCGAAGTGGAGAAGCCCATCGCGCCGGCGCGTGCAGCTGATTCGGCCAGTCGGCGCATCTCAGCGATATCCTGCGGCGTTGCATCCTCGTGTCGTACCGCGCGGTCGCGCATGACCTGGAAGCGCAGCGCGCTGTGTGGAAGCTGTGTGCCGAAATCAACGGCGTACTCGCGCTCGCCGATCCAGTCCAGATATTCCTCGAAGCTCTCCCATTCGCCCCAGGGCACACCCTCGGCCAACGCCGTACCGGGAATGTCCTCGACGCCTTCCATCACGTCGATCAGTGTCTGGTGTTCGCCCTTCGGGCAAGGCGCAAAGCCGACGCCGCAGTTCCCCATGATGAGGGTCGTGGCGCCGTTACTGAACGATGGATCGAGCGCGTCATCCCAGGTCACGTGGCCGTCGTAGTGGGTATGCACGTCGACCCATCCGGGCACGACGATCGCGCCATCGGCGTCGATGACCTCTGCACCGGGAGCATCGATCCGGCCGCCCACGGCCACGATCGTGTTGCCCGAGATCGCGAGGTCGCCAGCGATCGGCGTGGCACCGGTGCCGTCGACCAGGGTGCCGCCTCGCACGACGAGGTCGATCGAATTGGATGAGTTCGGTTGCGCCTTGCGTGCCATCAGCCGCCTCCTTGCGTGGGCGGACAAGATAGCCACTTCGGACCCGCTTGCTGATCCAGCGGGGGCAACTCCAGTACCGCGCCAACGAGAATGGGCTCGGCTGGGGCCAAAATTCCGTTTCACGGCCGATCAAGTCAGGTTCGAACGATTCAAGATCCAGAACCGCCTACGATTGACCGGGTTGCGGAGAACAAACCCGCCCGGGCGGCTGATTCAGAAATCGACTCGGATCGCTGCGCCCATGCCGGTCGGAATCAGCGAGACCTGCCATTCATCGGGCTTTGCGATGCCAGCGAACTTCTGCTGGTAGTCGCTCAGGTTCGAGGCTGCAGCCTTGGGCGATGAGAAGATCATCACTTCGCCGACCACGACACCGACGGCGGTAGAGATCAACGCATCCTCCCAATCCCCGAAACCCGCGACGAATGCCCCGCCAACCAGGTTCAGCGCGACGCTGCCTACGTGGCGTTCCCAGCGAAGTCGTTTCTGGGCGCGCTCCGAAACGCGCGTCAGCTGCGATTCACCTACTGCAAGTCGCTGCAGCTTGGCGCTGCGATCGTCTCCACTGATCGCACGCATCGGGTCCGCTCCGAGCCGACCCGGATGCGGGTCCCACAGCATCCGCGCGGTACCGATCACCGCCTTCGAAGCGGTGACGATGCTGTTGACGCGCGTGTCGTTCTTGCTGGTCGTCGCTGCTTGCGCGACCCCGATGCCGATTCCGAGCGTGTATCCGCTCGTCCAACCGTATTGCCAGAACTTGGAATACCCGGCGGTTGCGTCGAGCGTCGCTGTCAGCCACGCGCTGCGTTGATCGAGTTCGGCGTCGCTCAACGTTTCCGGACTTGTTGTGATTCCCGTGCCGGACGGGTCGGCCGCAGAAGCGGAGATGCACCAGAACATCAATGCAACGACGCAGACACTTTTCGCGAGTGCTCTCACTTGAGCAGTCCTCCACGGAGGTCTCCGTCAGATCGGAAACCGCGATTCGAGATTCAGACCAAACTGGGGGGCGCCGGAGCGCTTCCAATCCTATCGAATGCGCACTGGTTTGGAGTGTGCGGATTATCCTTTGGGCGGCGATGAATCGATCAGGCAATGTATCGGATACCCCTCAGCTCCCTGAATGGAATTTGACTTCCCTCCAACCGATGCCGCCAGATAACCAACGGTTCGCCGCCGATCGTGCTCTCAGATTTCGCGCTTGCCGGTGCGAGATTGGTGGGCGTTTTGGTTCGTGGCTAGCGTCCCAAAGCCGAATCCTATCGTTGCCTCGAAGGAATCCATGGACCAAACCACCATCAGCCTGCATACCGCTTTCGAAGTCGGAGAAGTCGATCCCCGGATTTTCGGCGGATTCCTCGAGCACATGGGACGCTGCGTCTACGAAGGCGTGTTCGAACCCAACTCGGTCCACGCCGACGAAGATGGCTTTCGTCGCGATGTGCTGGCTGCTCTGGACCGGTTGGCGATGCCCGTCATCCGCTATCCGGGCGGAAATTTCGCTTCCGGCTATCACTGGATGGATGGCGTCGGCCCGGCAGGGTCGCGGCCGACGGTTCGCGAGCTGGCCTGGCAGAGCATCGAAACCAACCAGTTCGGCACCGAGGAGTTCATGGGGCTGTGCCGGAAACTGGGCTGGACGCCGATGCTTTGCGTGAACCTCGGAACGGGTACCCCGGAAGAAGCGCGCAACTGGGTGGAGTATTGCAATTCGCCTGTGGGCACTCGCTATTCCGACATGCGACGGGCTTGCGGTTCGACCGACCCCCACGCAGTGCCACTCTGGTGCCTTGGAAACGAAATGGACGGACCCTGGCAGCTTGGGCATGTGCCCGCCGCCCAGTACGCGATTCTCGCCCAGCAGGCGGCGAAGATGATGAAGGATGTCGACCGCTCCATCGAACTCGTACTCTGCGGATCTGCTGCGGTGACGCTTCCCTCCTACATGCAGTGGGATCGAGAGGTGCTCGAGCACGTTGGAGGGCTTGCGGACTACATCAGCATGCACCGCTACGTGGACAACCGCGCAGGCGATACGGCTGACTTTCTGGCCGTCACCAATGCAATCGACAAGCAGATCGAAGACATGGATGCCGTGTGTCGCTTCGTACAGGCGAAGCGCCGCAGCCAGAAGAGGGCGTTCCTTTGCTTCGACGAGTGGAATATCTGGTACAAGAATATGGAGATGGACGGGGCTTTGAAGCACGCACCGCACCTGATCGAGGAACGCTACAACCTGGAAGACGCGCTCGTGGTCGCCGGGTTTTTCAACAGCTTCCTCCGGCACGCTGATGTCGTGAAAATCGCCAACATTGCTCAGATCGTGAACGTAATCGCCCCGATCCAGACGCGTGGCGACGAGTTGCTGCTGCAATCCATATTTCACGTCTTCGAGATGTATTCGAAGCGAAAAACCGGGCGCGCACTGCGTCTCGCGGTCCGGGGGCCTTGCTACGAGGGCGCAAAAAACGGGCGAGTCCACACCGTCGACTCGAGTGCCATTCTCGACGGCGATACACTCCATGTTTTTGCCACAAACCGCAGTCTTACCGATGATGCCCCTTTGCGGATTTCGCTCGCTGACCACGCGGTCAGGCATGTCCTCGATTGCGAGGTCGTGACCGGGGATGACCCCAAAGCCGAAAATTCCTTCGAACACTCCGATCGAATCGGTGCCGAGAAGTTCGAAGAAGTGAATATCGCAGCGGGCGCTGTGGAGGCACGTCTTCCTCCGATGTCCACTGTGGCGATGAGTTTTTCACTCAGCTGAAAACCCAAGAGTGATGGGTTCGGCTCACTCCCGATCGATGTTGTATCGCTCGCGATAGGCGCTGAACCCCTCGGCGAGTTCATCGTAGGTCCAGCCGAAATCCTTCGGATCGTAGACATGACGTCCCTCCGAGTGGCGGCCGCGCTCTTGCATCCAGACCTCCATTCGGCGCGTGTGCAGTTTGCTCGGTGTCTCACCGTGGTGTGCATAGATCGAGTGCACGGCGCCGATCGGGTCCTTCATCAGATCCGCGAAGCGCAGGTGCTGACACCAGCCGTCGTCCGCTTGATCGTCGTAGGCCATACCCGACTCGATTGCGAAGCGAGATTTGCCCAGCCACTCTTCCGCGACCGAGACGTGATCTCGACGATTCGTGAACATGCGCTGCAGAGAATTCGCCAAGCTCGCGAGCGACGTGATGACCTTACCGGGATCGCGGTGGGTCCAGATGATGCGCGCGTCGGGGTAGTGATTGCGAAGCGTCTCGAGACACCACAGGTGGTTGGGTGTCTTGAGTACCCAGCGCTCGGTCGGCTGAGCGGACTGAAAGACCTGGAGCGCCAGCTTGTGCTGGGCATAAGCGGGCGTCATGTCGCAGGCTTGAAGCCAGCGCCCGTAGCTCGGCACGTATGCTTGGGTTTCTACGCCCAGCGTCCGAATGTCGAACATGAATAGTGCGACACACTCCTGGGCGATCGTGGCACCGAACGGGTGCATCGCGCCGATCGCCGGATTCAGCTTCAGGAGCTGACCAAGCTGTTTGGCGCTTTCGGCGATGCGCGGATCTTCGGCTGCCGTCGCGAGTGTCGGGGGCGGAATCGGGCGGGCCGCCTCCCAATGGGTCAGTGAACGGGCCGTTGGATCGAGTCCAATCAGAAGCGAGAGCAAGCTGGTGCCGGTCCGCGGCAGTCCGATGATCACCCAGGGCGCTACGATCTGTTCGTCGCGTACCGCGGGATGCTCGCGTGCCCAGCGGGCCAATTCGATGCGATTGCGCATCGACTCGACGAGCATGCCCTTCAGCGCCAGCCGCCCGAAGAGGTTCAGGTCGGCCTCTTCGCGCGCCGACTTCAGATACAGATCGAGAGGTTCGCGAAAGCTATCCCCGCCGAGGTCCCGGGACCCCGCGCGCTTCTGGGCCACGCGAATGATCGCCTCGCTCGTCAGCGATGGGACGTTGATGCCGGCCCGCGCGAGTCGTACACCGCCCCAGTTGAGTGCGCGCAGCGCGGGAGATCTGAGGTTGGCGTCCCGGAAGCTATACGCGGTGGCAGTCATGCGCCGACCAGCACCGCCGTGCGCCCCAGGCTCCGGCGCTGCTCGTGGTCTTCGAGGGCGCCTGCGGCATCTTCGAGCGATACGCGCCGCCCAACATGGGGTCGCACGTCGCCGCTGGCAGCGAGTCTCAACAAATCAGTGTGTACCGTGTCCGCGACGTCGCGACCAAACGGGTTGAAGCCCATCCGACGCAGCGGTCCTGGCACGTTGCTCATGTACGCCCCGATCACGCCGATGATCGAGAAGTTTCCCATACAGGTCGGACGCAGGGGGGCGCCGCCGGTGCCATTTTCAGGATCATCGGCAAAGCCACCGGCGATATAACGCCCTCCTTTGGAGACGGCGCGCCAGGCATCCTTCATGAAGCCGCCTCCGGCGAGATCAAAAACAACCTCGGCTCCGATGTCGCTCGTATGATCGAGAACCGCGTCTGCAAAGTTCGCCTCACGGTGATCGACGGCCAGCTCGGCGCCGAGTTGTCGGCACAAGGCGACCTTGTCGGGACCACCCGCCGTCGCAAACACACGCGCTCCGCAGGCCCGGCCGAGTTGGATGGCTGCCGTGCCGAGCCCGCTGGCGCCGGAGATTATCAGCAGACCTTCGCCCCGGGTGAGCGCGGCACGCTCGAATAGCGCAAGGTGCGCGGTGTGATAGGGGATTACGAAGGTCGCCGCCTCGGCATCGTCGAACTCGGGCGGAGCGTCGAAGACGGAGTCGACCGGTGCGAGTGCGAACTCGGCGAGTCCGCCCTGGGCCATCTGCGTGATGGCGACGACGCGTTTCCCCAGCCAGGCCTCTGCGCCGTTTCCCACAGCATCGACTGTGCCGCAAACATCCATCCCCAAAATGAACGGGGGCGGCATCGGGATGGTTGTAATGCGCCCGTAGCAGCGATCGATGTCGTTGAAATTCAGTGAAGCCGCCGAAACGGCTACCCGCACCTGTCCCGGTCCCGGTTCAGGGATGGTCGCATCCACGACTTCGAGGGCCTCGCTGGGACGTCCGTTCTTCGAGACTTGTAGAGCGCGCATGCCTCTCCCTTCGGGTTGGATCGCCACGCTAGCGAGCCGGATCGGCTGCCGGAATGAGCATACCCTCGCTGTTGACGTGCGGGTGAGCCTGGCCCGGCGGGTCGATTCTCAGTTTCACGCCACGGCATCGAGAGGATCGGAAAGCAGCTGCTCGAAGGGTTGTGACGAGAGGTAGGCGGCGCGGCGGCCGCGGCCGATGGCCTCGAGCGCGTTGCGCCGGCTGATGCGACCACTGAGCAGTGACATCACGACGAAGATGGGCAGCGCCCGATCGTTGGCACGCTGGGGAAGTGAAAAACACATCAATGCGGACTCGCCCGCGTGGGTTGCGTCGTAACCGGCGAGCACATGCCACAGGTCGTGCATCACGGTGAATCGATCACTCACCCACTGGCGTACCGGGTCGAGCGCCGCGTAGTCGCGCGACATCTGGTGCTGCGATTCGATGCGCTTGCGTGCATTCAGGGCGTGGCGCTCGCAGAAGGCGAGAAACTCTCGGCCCAGGCTGCCGACGGGGAGGCTGCGCAGGCCGTCGTGATCCGCCAATGCGTCAGCGAGCGAAACTCTACGTTCGAGCAGCGCGCGTCCCGTCTGGTGGTCGAGAAAGCGAGCGAGCTGGCGCTCGTCGCTCATGCCACCCAACGCATCTCCCACCGAATACGCCGCGTCGAGTACCTGGGTCGGATCGGCCTCTTTCAGGATCGCCAGCTGCTCTCGCAGTCGCCGCCATTGAACCGGCCGTGCGACAGGGGCCGGAAGATCGGCGAGCCTGACGCGGCTGGCGGTCGCGTTTGGACGGTTCGCGCGTCAATGCGTGGACCATGTGTGCCCCTCTGCGCTGCGTTTCCCAAGCGGGACGCGGTCGATCGCAGTGTGCGCGATCGACGCCCGCCATCATGCCATGAAGCGCAAGGCACTGGAAGTCGGAAGGCGAAGAAGTCGCGCATCCGGTGAAGGACTCGCGGTTCCGGACTCATTGCGCATTCGGCAAGCGGCTCTCGACGACCATTTCTGGCGACTTCCTCTGTGTGCTTCGGGACAGCGGCCAGTGCCGATGGTGATGCCTGCCGGAATCGTGCACTAGAATACGAATCAGGGCGAGCGCTCGACCCGGCGAACACTGGAAAGCAAGCGTCGCGAGGGGGCTCCTGGCCTAGTTATCGCTCTTGTCTCGGACTGCGTCGAGGACATGACTTTCGTTTTGGCTTCCGAAGCCCAGTTTGGAAGTGTGATCGAATTGGGCCAGCGCAACGTCTCCCAGAACGGCTGCGACGCCGAGGTCCTGAGACAGGGCCATGGCGTAGCGGGTATCCTTGCGCCGCAGGTCTGTGCTGAAGGCGAGCTGCTCCGCGTGAGATCCGGCAGCCATGATGCGAGCTTGACGGCCGACGTGGAACGACCCGGCGGCGCCTTTCGCCAGGGAGTCGGCGACCTGGTCGAGATCGAGGCCAGCGCGACGGGCAGTCTCCATTGCCTCAGCGGTGGCCGCAATCTCGATGGCGCCCAGCAGATTGACGATCAGTTTGTAGGCTGTGCCGGCGCCGATGGGTCCGAAGCGGATGATTTCACGAGCCAAGGGATCCAGGCAGATGCGGGCGCTGTCGATCGTATCAGGCTGGCCGCCGATCAGTAGCGTCAGGTCGCCGCGCGCCGCGGCCTCGGGCAGCCCCGTTACGGGGCAGTCGAGGTAACCAATCTGGTTTTCCTCGGCCCGGCTCGAAAGTTCCAGCACCCAGGCGTGGGAAAGCGTCGAACATTCGATCGCGAGCGCGTTGGGTTCCAAGGCGCCGAGCATTCCCGCTGGCCGTGCCCACACCCTCTGACTCGCTTCATCATCGGAGACCATCGAGAACGCGACGTCAGCACCTTCGGCAGCCTCTCGGGGTGTCGCGGCGAGTGTTGCGCCGGCTGCGACCAGTGCGGCTGCCCTTTCCGGTGTCCGGTTCCAGACGCGAAGCTGATGGCCAGCCCGCAGCAGGCAGCCGACCATACCGGCGCCCATCGCACCCAAACCACAGAAGGCTATTCTGGCCATCCAGCGTCTCCCTCCTAACCGATCGACACATGACCTCGATGAGTGTCGCGCATATTGCGCTCGCGAACTAAGTGCCTTCCACGCGCGACCGGGCTTGATGGACGCGAATGAACGGCTGTGTTTCGAGGATCGCCAACGGCAGTAGAGCAACGGTCCAAACGAAATACTGGCGAAACAGTACGTCGTTGAACGTGATGAAGATGCTGAGTATCCAAAAGGACGTCGCGTAGATGCCCAGGTATCGACGGTACGCCGCCAAATAGAGCAGGGCCATCATCGCGAGCATTGGCAGTCTTCCGACGAGCCCTGTCGCGCCCAGAATCTGCGAAAGGGAAGGCGCAGCGACATGACTCGACGCGCTCCGAGTGGCCGAAAACAGCACGGACTTCGCGAGTCCGGTGGCATCCCATAGCAGGAATGGGATCATCACGACTACCGGTATCAACAGGATCCAGAAGAGCGCCTCGAGCGCTCGCTTGAGCGTTGGCCAACCCCGACCTTGGGCGAGTTCGAGCACGAGGTAGACGGGAACCAGGAAGATCGCGATCTGTTTGACCGCCAGCGACGCTCCGAGGAGCAAGTACGAAGTTCGTCTGCGTCGGTCGAAGAGCAAGAGCGACCCGATCAGCATCAGAATCGACAACGGTTCGATATGCACGATCTGCAGGACATGGACGGACCAGCGATTGAAAAACCAGAATGCTGCCGTCAACGCGCCCAATAGCAACGGACCTCGGCGCGATACTTCCCAAAACAGCAGCCACCCGATCGCCGCGTAACAACAGAAAAATGCCGCTCGCCACACCCTGGTCCAGGTCTCGAAGTCCTTCGCACCTGCCAACTGAGAACCTGCGGAAAGAACGTAGAAGCCAGGGAAATAGGTCGGATACTTTCTGTTGTCCGTCATGTTGTTACTGCGGTGGATTCGCGAGTAGGGGTTCTGACCGTTGATGATTCGGTCGCCCTCACGCCAGGCGTAGAAGATGTCATCGCTGCGCAGAGAACTCGGTTCGGTCACGAAAACCGGGACGACGGCGATCGCGACCAGGGCTGCGAAGGTGACAATCATGATGATCGTTCGGCGAGTCGGCCATTTCACGGTGCCCAAGGGAAACTCACGCTAACACGGGCCTTTCACCTTGATCTCGGATCACAAGCATCGCCAAACCCGTCGACGTCACGATCGAGCTGATCCAGATTCGCGTCGTTTGGACAATTGTCGCATACATCGCCCAGGCCGTCTCCATCGTGATCTGCTTGATCAAGGTTGAATACATCGGGGCAGTTGTCAGCGGATCGCGGAAGAATTTCCGGGATTGCGTATCGCAGCTCCGGGTAACGGCGCTGCGAGGCGGCCGTCTGTGGGCAATCGATGGGCGTCCAGTCGCCGAGCCGCACGTCACCCTCATCGCCGCAGGTCGGATGCGTTGGCGTCGGATGGACCTTTACCTGGGTTCGATCTTTCAATCTCAATCGCCGGATGCCATTGCGATCGATTCCGGCATTCGGATCGAGCTTTGGAAATCTGGGATCATTCGGGTTCCTGTAGAACTCAAAAGTGTAGGATCGAACACGCACTTCGTGTCGTGTGGGGTCGAAGACGGCAATCAGGTTTCGACCCTCTACTTCGTTCTGGTAATCACGCTGAAGTCGCCACGAGTGATAGGGTCTTCCGACTGGCGGTGTGATCTTGTAGGACACGTCCAGATCTTCCCAGTGGTGCCCCTTGAGAGTCAGAAACTCCTGTCCGACGGAGCGATCGAGGACATGTCCCGGGGTGATGCCTTCGTGGTTGAACAAGACCGCGCGAACTTGGGGGTTGAGAGAGGCGACACGGGCCGGCCAGCTTCGGGCGTCGCGCCCGAGCCCCAGTACGTTGCTGGATTCGAGCCCAATAAACAGGAACGGGATCCCACTGGCTGGAGAGCGAATCAGGCCCGCCCTGCTACGACCGGCCTGATGCGTCTTGGGACCACAGGTCTGAGTCGTTGGGTCGGTGCAAGGGGCCATGCCCAGTTGTCGTGAATAAGCTCTGATCCATTCTCCGCCGTTCCAGGTGTCCGGCGGAGCGGACGAATCGTCCGGATCCGCAGGGACCACGGCTCCACCGCCGATGTACCACTGGTCTGGCTCGCACTTTCCGAGGCTTGTGCAGCGCGTCGCAGGCGCGGCGAATGTGCGGTCTGCATTCGATTCACCAAAATACTCGGAATAGAGATTGGAAGTGGCGAGTCGAAAGCTTCCTTCAAATGTAGTGCCATCGTAGTCGTGATTGCCGGGCACGGTGAGATAGGGGATCGGACTCGCCACTCCTTGCACTTTACAGCCCTCCAACTTCTCGAAGGCGCGCTCGAGTCGTAGCCATTCGCAGCGGTTATCGACGCATTCGCACTCGTCATTCGTGTACCCGGTGGAGGAAGAGTTGGCTTTACACTCCGCGATGATTTCATCCGCGTAAGGATTGGGAATCCAGCCGTCCCGGCCTGGCTCACCTGGCGAGTAGGGAGCGATACGATCGTCCTGGCTGTTGTTGTTCACGAGATCACCGAGGTGCAAGAGGAGCGCGATGGGCATGGTTCTGCCGCCTTCGTCTTCTGCCCAGCCTGCGTGATTCTCGCAGACCCACTCCATGATCTTTTCAGTGCGGATGGCTTCCTGCTCCTCGAAGTCGATGTCGTTGCGATTGTATGGGTCGTTTTTCTCATCCGTCATATAGACCTGGGTATCCGGCATGATGAACACCGCGAAGCAGCCGTTGACCGGAACGTCGGCGCCGTCGAGAACCACATCGCCCTTGGCATCGAGCGCAACGCATTCTTTGGCGCTCGGTCCAGTGTCACCACCGGCCCCGGCGGAGACTGCGAACGAGAGTTCGAACACCAGTCCCAGCAGGGCAGCAATACGTGCGCGTCGCGCCAATGCCCGAAGCATCGCGAACTTCCCTTCATCGTCATCGGTTCGATAGCGCTCGGACCGCTCGTGCAGATCGAGCGCAAAATCGCCGCAGGTCTGGTGGGAAGGCCCAACCGACTCGGCGAATTCTAGGCAAAGACAGACCCTCATCAAACCAGAGCACGCTCGCCGCGGCTCGGGTGAGTCGCGATCCGCCAGCTGCCCGAACGAAAACCTGCCCGCGAAGGTGGAGTCCAGCCTGTATGCTGGGACGATGTGCAATGGCGGACTCTCGCGTGAATCATCCGAGCCAGAATGAAGGGGATGTCGACGTCTCGGTCGTCGTCGCTGCGCTCAACGAAGGCGAGAACGTGGCGCCTCTGCTGTTCGAGATCATGCAAGCCTTCGAAGGGGGCACCCACACCTACGAGGTGATCTTCGTCGACGATGGCAGCACCGATGAAACCGCAGAGGTTCTGACGGCGCTCGCCCTCGAACATCCGGTTGTTCGAAACGTTCATCACACGCGAAACCACGGCCAAAGCGCTGCGCAGGCCACGGGTTTTCGAGTCGCGCGGGGTGAGGTGATCATCACGATGGACGCCGATCAGCAAAACGATCCGGCAGACATGGCGGCGCTTCTCGAGGCTCTGACGGCGGAGGTCGATTGCGTTTGCGGCGTTCGAATCGTTCGCAAAGACAACTGGATTCGCAAGATCTCGTCGAAAATCGCCAACGGCTTCCGGGATTTTGTGACGGGCGACAAAGTCAGCGATGCCGGCTGTACCTTTCGGTCGATCCGGCGCTCGGCATTGCGCGAGGTCCCGGTCTTCAACGGAATGCACCGATTCTTGCCCACCATGCTGCGTATCCAGGGTTATCGGATCGCCGAGATCCCCGTCAATCATCGGCCCCGCACGCGGGGATCGTCCAAGTACGGCATCAGCAATCGGTTGTGGCGGGGGATCCGCGACTGTTTCGCGATCCGCTGGTATCGCGCGCGCGTCATCGAAAGCGATCGCGTTCGAGATGGCTGACTTACGGACGCTCGGCACAAGCAACGCAGAACCGGATGTCTTCGCCGAGGACCGAGTCCAGACCCTCAAGCGTACGACCTACAAGGCCGCGAGGATGATCCTGTTCGTGACCGTCTGTGTCTTCCTCGTGCATTTCACACCGCTCAAGGGATTCCTCGGCGATCTAGAGTCGCTTCGAGCCTCCCTCACAAGCACGGGCTTCTGGGCACCGGCCGCCTTCTTCGCGATCGCAACGGTGTCGATTTTCGTCGGCGCGCCGCGGCTGCCGTATTGCATGCTCGGCGGCGTGCTCTTCGGTTTCGTGCAAGGGCTGCTGCTGTCCCAAGTCGCGACCCTGCTCGGCGCCTACGGCCCATACCTCTTCGCGCGACACAGTACCGGTGAGTTCATCTCCAGAAGGCTCAAGAGGATCGACCGCTTCGCCCTGTATTTCGATGACCCCAGCGTGCTGAACGTCTTCTGGATCCGGCAGATCCCGGTCTGGGGCGCATTCACCAATCTCTGCCTGGGGTCGCTCGGCGTATCTCACGGGACGTTCATCGTCGGATCGTTTCTCGGCTTCCTGCCCCAGGCCATGCTGTTTACATTGATCGGGAGCGGATTGGTGGAAGAATCTCTCTTGCGCGCACTCTCCCAGATCTGGATCGCGGTCCCCTTCTTGCTTCTCGCGGTCTTCGGCATCTCGCGATACGCCGCTGCCGGAAAAGGCCGGAAGCGCCGGGCGCAAAGCGACTAGTATGTCCGAATCGCGGTCGGACCCGAGCGCCCCGATCTTCCCCGCCGTCTTGGCCTACTGGCTCGCGGGCTTGTTCATCCTTCTCGCCCTTCCGACCCTCGTCACCTACGCAGATCTCCCGATCGTGCGCAACGCACTGGTCTACGCGCGAATCGCTGACTTCATGCTCGAACAAGGCCGCGATTTTTCGGTCGCAGAGCACGCCTACAACAAGGCCATTGGCTTTCCCGCGCTCTCGCTACCCATGGTCGCGCTCTTCGGAGGAAACTTCGGCCTCAAGGTCGCCTCCTTCGTGTGGACCAGCATCTGGATCGTTTCGGTCGTGTTCTTCATCGAGCGACTGAAGCGGGTCTTTGCCTGGGACGACGGGCCGACGCCGAGTACGACGCTGTGTCTGGCCGTGTTCTTCGTGAATCCTCTGGTGTACTACCAGTTCGTGTCCGCCTATCCGGACTCTTTGAATGCACTGGCCTTCCTGTGGTCCATGTACTTCCTGGAGCGCATGACTTCGCGCGGCGCCCGTACGTGGGATGGCGTGAGCTTCTTTGCGCTGCTCGTCTTGTCGATATGGATCAAGCACCACGGATTCGTTCTCTTTGCGCTCTTGCTGACTTTCTCGCTCTGCAGAATTTCGAACCTGACCTGGCAGTGGCGCCACGCCCGCCCTGCAATCGCACTCAGCGCAATGGGTCTTTGTCTTTCCCTGGTGATCATCGGACTGGCCCAGAGCGGTTTTCTCGAAATATTCAACATGTCTCAGAACCGCGGAAACTATGGCGGCGGGTTCGGCAGACTCGGGGTCATCGTCAAACGGAACCTGGCCTTCATCAAGAACTATTTGTGGCTCTCCTTCACGATTCTGCTTCCCTTTCTGCTGCGCTGGAGATCGCTTTCGAAATACAAGGAATGGTATCTGTCGATCGTCGTCTTCATCGCGACGATCCTCGCCTACGAGGGTGCGCGCTACAACCTTCGCTACTACCTCCCCATCGCACCCCTGCTCGCCTGGATCGTCTGCAACAACCTCGTACGTATCCCACGACGCCTGGCCGTTGTACTCTTGCTCGCGTTCTTCTCGAGCAATGGCTTCTTCACGCTGTACTACAACAACCTCGCCGTCGCGAAGACCGTCAACCGGACGCACACCTTTCCCTTTCGCGACAACCTGCGCTTGATCAAGGAGCAGCAATTCCGAAAAAATGACATCGACGCCATCAACGCCGAGGTCCGGACCCAAGTCAATGTGCTCTTCTTGTCTCTGCCCTATTACCGCGGCGCTGGGTTCTATATCTGGGAGCGCGCCGGACTTTTCGCGCCGGGACTCGAGATCCAGTACATGGACGAGCCGAATTGGGAGTTCATCAACGACTACGCGAGGAAGCACGGGCTCAGCCAAGCTCTATACTTCGGTGGTGTCAATGAAGCCGCGCGCATGAAATGGGGATCGCGGGTGAGTTGGGGGAAGCTCACGAGCATGTCGTATCTCCTCACCTTTCGGTGACCGCCCCGGGGCGGCTCGAACTGCAAGCCGGAAAGATCACCGGAAGCGAGAATGTGTGAAGCCCCCGGACTCCCGTAGGCGATCAGCTCGGCGATTCGACGCAAACGAGAAGCGTCCAGCTCCGTTGGGTGATCTCACGCGGCGATTCTCGAGCGTTGTACTCATCACGCTCGTCTCTGCGTATCTCTATGTGTTTCTGGAATGGTTGTTCTTCTTGACCAAACCGTCGTTCTTGAGTGCATCCACATTTTCAACTGCGCTGGTCATTCTGGCGGTGACACCCTTGGGACTACTCATCCCGGCGGTCGCGGGCACTTCGGCTCTTTTGGGCGTCGCATTCGCTTCGTCTCGCGTGACCCAGGCGCATTCCGCTCTTGCTGCGCGGATTTGGGGCTCTCTTCTCATCATACCCACGCTGATCTTCGCGACCCTGTTGCTGCTTCTGGTCGACAATTTTACCTACACGATTTGGCAGTTCGGCATCGTGAATACGGAAGGCGAATCGGTCTGGGCCTACACCATGGCTTTCCTGGGACTCACGATCTTGACATTCCGCTGGTTGGCGAAGCTCGAAAGGGTCATTTCTTCCCGTAGTCGATCGGTCAGGAGGCGGCTGCTAATCGGTGTCAGCGGGCTCACGATTCTCTCTGTTCTTTGTCTGGGATTCGTTGATCGCCAAACCATGGGGTGGTCCAGATATCTGTCAGAATCGGGTGTTGATCCGGCGGCCCTCAACAAGCCCAATATTCTGATCTACACCTCTGATGGTGTGAGTGCCACGCATCTATCTGCCTATGGTTATCGAAAGAAGACAACTCCGTTCATCGATCGATTCGTCCAAGAATATCCCGTTCTCTTCTTCGAGAACGCCTATTCCAACGCAGCCAATACCGGTGGCTCGCTCACTTCTCTGTTCACCAGCAAATATCCGTATACTGTGCGAGTCCTTCAGGCTCCACAAATTCTCCGGGGCAACGATTCACTGGAGCATTTTCCAGGGATCCTGAAAAATCTCGGCTATCGAAGCAGCTACACCGGAATGCGATATTTTGCCGATCCGTTCGACTTCAACCTGCTCAATTCGTTCGACGCGGCCAATGATCGAGTCGCATCCAGATCCGAGCTGCACAGCACCATCTCCGGGGTTGCGGGGCAGTCGGCTGCATTCTTCGCACGAACGCTCTTCGATCGTGCTTCCGAACGAATCCTGCATCTATTGCACATTCAACCCATTGAAGACGTGTACACGGCGGTCACGAAGGGACTACCCAAGGCCGCTCGATACACGAACCTCTCTGAACGACTCATCCGATTCATCGATGAGTCAGACGAACCATTCTTTGCCTTCGCTCACAACATGGGTACACACGGACCCGAGTTCTACAATTTTCCGCCTACCCGAAAATTTTCCCAATGGGAAACTCGATCCGATGGCTACGCTTTGGACTCATACGACAATGCAATCCGGGGATATGATTTCAGTTTGCAACAAGTCGTGGAGCATCTGGAAAAGACCGGGAGATTGGAGAACACGATCATCGTGATTGGTTCTGATCATGGAGCGAAGTGGAACCAATTGGAGCGTGTACCCTTGATCATGTATTTCCCTGACGGCGAACATGCAGGGAGAACCAGTGTGAATGTTCAGAATCTTGATATTGCTCCTACGATTCTGGAATACCTTGGTCTGCCAAAGCCTCATTGGATGGAAGGCCGGTCAGTTCTGGTGCCCGAAAAAATCCAGGAAATTCCGATTGTTGGGACGCGGGTCTGGGAAGCCTTTGATTTTGAAAAAGACGGGTCATACAAAAGGGTGCCGGTCGGTGGGGAGATCTCGCCCAGATACCTTTTTGCCAGACTCAGCGTGATCTATTGTGATACTGCGCTCGATTTTCGCATGCAGGACAACATTGTGGAACGAAAGCGAATCCCCGGGCACACCGGAGCATGTGACCAGGCTAGTGTTCCCGATGACAACGATTTCAAGAACTTCGTGAGAGATCAGTTCTTACGAACTGGGTACGATGTCTCGTGGTTGGACGACTGACACAGACTCCGGACCGATCTCAGTCGTCGGTTCCGATTCACTCCGTCCAGGTGAAGCGAACGCCGTCCGGTCCGGGTTGCTGCACGAGCGCGCCCAGTTCGATTACGCGTTGCAACTCGGGCGACACGAGATCTGCGGGTTCGCCGGTATGCTCTATGACGGCTGTTGCCAGTTCGGCCAACGGGTCGGCCGAGCGGAACGGCGCGAAGCTGTCGACCGCGTCGTCGAGCAGCATTTTCCACAACAACGTCTGGCGCCGTCGCCGCTCGTAGCCCTGCAGCTCGTAGCCAGACAGTTCGCCCTTTGCGTACAGATGGTCCTGATACTTGTAGTAGCCATTGATCGTATTTTCGTAGTCGTCATACACTGATTGCAGCACTTCGACCTTGGCGCCGCCCGTGCGCGACACCACATGGTTGGCGTCGTACTGGGTCCAATCGCTGTTCAGAATATCGAGGCCATAGTCGCCGGCGCGGTCGCGCACCTCGGTGCCGGGAAATGGCGCCAGGATGTGGAAACCGTACAACGAGCCGAACTCGTGTTTCAGCGATTCCGCGAACTCCACCGTCTTGCGTAACGTCTGCTCTGTCTCGCCGGGCAGGCCGATGATGAAGGATGCCAGCGCAGATATGCCGACCTCTTGCGTCATCCGCATTGCGTCGCGCACCATGGCGAGGTTTGACTTCTTTTTCACCAAGTCGAGCACTTCCTGGTTGCCGCTCTCGACACCGAAGCAGATCGCTTGGCAACCGGCGCGCGCCATCGTTTGGACGATTTCCGGGCTTATCGTATCAACGCGCGAGAAAGCATTCCAACGGATGCCGGTGTTGCGTCGCTCGAGTTCGCCGCAGACCGCCAGGAAGTGTTTGCGATACAGCGTGAACAGATCGTCTTCGATCGTGATCTCTCGGAAGCCGAGTTCGGCCAGTTCCTCGACCTCGTCGACACATTGAATCGGGTTGCGGTAGCGGACCTGACGGCCGGTCCAAGCCGGCGCCGAGCAGAAGATACACTCGAACGGACAACCACGGGAAGTGACGATGCTGGCGTGACTGTCGAACGCCAGGTAACGCGCCAGTGGCATCAGGTCGCGCGCCGGCGGCGCGAGCTGGTCGAGGTCGTCTTCGAGCGGACGTTTCGCTGTGCGATGGATCTTCTCGGTGTCGCGATCGCGCAGTGCCAGGCCGCGCACGTCGCGCACGTCCATTCGGCCCTCGAGCGCGCGCGTCAGCTCCACCATCGTGTGCTCGCCTTCGCCGATCCCAATGTAGTCGAGTGCAGGGAGGTCGCGAAATGAGCCCTCGATTTCGAACGAGACGTGTGGCCCGCCCATCGCGATCGGGACTTCGCCGTCGCACTTGCGCACGACCTCTGCGATGCCGCTGGCGATGTGATGATTGAGCGTCACCGAGGTGATCCCAACCAGTTGCGGGCGGAAGCTCTGCATCCGGCGTTCGATCTTTTCAGGCGTGGTGCGGGCGAGCAACAGGTCGAGGATCTCGACCTCGTGGCCGTCGGCGCGAAGCGCTGCGGCCACGTATGGCAGCGTGACGAGTAACCGCGGAAATTCTTCGAAAGGATAGGAGGGATTCACCAGCAGTACGCGCACGACGTCTCCTTGCTGAATTTCCGGTCCGCCGTTTGCGCGCCCGCCGCGCGTGTTGGCACCGGGTGGCGTCATTCTAAGCTGTTTCTGGGCGCCCGCGCCATCGTGTTGAAACTCTCGAGACGGGTCCGCTGTTGTACCGCTGTTGTACCGTGTTGTACCGTGTTGTACATCGCGAATCATGGGGTAGCCTGCGCTGCGGCTGCATAGCCCCGACGCAGTCACCCTCGAGCCGCAGATTGCAGGCTCCAAATCGTCCGAGGATCTGGATGCCTGTCTTTCCCTCCGCGAATCGCGTAGTCGTATCGCCCATCGGTCGGATAGACCCGATCACGCTTTCCGTCCATGAATTCCCCGCCAGCGATCACGCCTCTGGACCCGCCGTAATCTTCTGTCACGGTTTTCCTGATCTCGCATTCGGTTGGCGCAATCAGCTGTCGGCGATTGCTGATGCGGGCTTTCGGGCCATCGCACCCGATCAGCGAGGTTACGGTGGAAGTAGCGCACCGTCGGCCGTCGAGGCCTATGGAATCACAGAACTCACCAGCGATCTCGTCGGATTGCTCGACGCACTCGAGATCGAACAGGCGTACTTCGTCGGCCACGACTGGGGTGGTTTCGTTGCTTGGGCGATGCCCGTATTGCATCCCGATCGCGTCCTTGGCGTCGCCGGCCTGTGCACGCCCTACATGCCATTTCCGAGTGTGGACAAACATCTAGCGGTGGTAGGCGGTGAGATCGACCGGCAGTATGTCGCCTGGTTTCAGCAGCCGGGCGTGGCCGAAGCGGAGATGGATCGCAACGTTCGCCCCATACTCACGCGCATCCTGAGGGCCGGTGTTCCGCTCGAAGAAACCATCAAGTTCGCATTGGCGGGTGGTAGGTTGAACATGAACCCGTTCAAGAACGCCGAGAGTTGGCCGATCCTGGGGGAGGCACTGGGGTCGTCGCAAGATCTGAACGAATATTGCAAGGTCTATCGAGACGCTGGATTCCGCGGTGGCATCAACTGGTACAGAAACATCGACCGCAACGCGGCGGAGCACCCAGGGGTCGGTACCCAGAAGCTGGAGACCCCATGCCTGATGATGACGGCCGGGTGGGATCCCGGTCTCCGACCCGAATTCGCGGAACCAATGAGAGACTTGTGCGCGGACCTCGAGATTCACCACATCGAGCGTGTAGGCCATTGGATTCAACAGGAGGCCCACGAGGTAGTAACCGGCTTTCTCCTCGGGTGGCTGAGGCGCGTGAGCACCTAACCACGCGCTCAAGAGTCCTGCCGCGCCTGGGAGGGTGCCGGCTGCGGACCGCGAATCAATTTCGCCGGTGGGCTCACCATCCTCATAGATGACCTCTCCGCTGCAAATCGTGTAGCGATATCCATCACCTCACGCCGCAGGACCACGAGCGAAAGCCATTTGTTCGATTGAGCGAGCATCTTGTTTCTCCATGGGTGGAGCAGTTGTCGTTCCTTGGCGCGGCATTGGTTACAGATCCGCGCCACCCGTTGCGATCAAGCGTTCCAACCGTTCGTGCTGCGGTGCGTCGCTTTCGAGAATTCGCCCGAGCCAATCCCGCACATAGCGAAAGTCGAGCGGGTCGTTTGCGGCGAAGATCATCTCCGCCATATCGCGCCAGTCCTTTTCGCGGCTGAATACGACCTTGTACACGAGCAAGTCTTCGGCGCTCAAGATGTGGATGCGGTCCGCGCCGAAGTCGACGCGACGGCGGCGTTGCATCGAACTTTCGTGCAGGGGGTCGTAGGCGAAGAAGAGGTCGATCGGCGTCTTCTCCCAAAAGATGCGTGCCTGCCCGTCGCGCGCGATGGCGCGTTCGACGTCCGGTCCGGCGACGGTCGCGCCGATTTCCGCTAGGCACGCGAGAACTTCCTGTGCGCGCGAGGCCGGAACGAAGACGTTGACATCGATGTCGACCGTTGCCCGTGGTGTCGCGTAGTAGGCGAGTGCATTCGCGCCTCCGAACGCGTGTGCGATTTCGGCGGCCTCGAACGCGTGCTCGATCGCGACCATCTTTTCATCGAGATACATCGACTAGCCCGCTTGTTCTTCGAGATCGGCTGCGCGCGAATGAAAGTGCGGGAACAGTTCGCGGGACCGGGTCCGCAAAGGCGCGCGTGACTGCAAAACGCGATCCGCGCTTCTCATGAGGTCGCGAAGCGCTTTGCCGCGCTCGTTCTCGGGCTGTCCAAGCCAGAAGGCCGCGTCTTCCAAATGCTCGGGCACGGGCTCGGCAGCGAGCGGTTCGAGGGCGCTTTTCAGCAGACCCACGAGCCGGGGAGACAGACGACCGCCGCGCCGAAGTACGGCGAGCAGCGCGCGCGCTTCGGGAAAGCGACGCCGCTCACTCACCGTGACGCCGAGCTTGCGCGCTCGGGCGACCAGTTTTTCACGATCGAAAGGAAGACGCGCTTTCTCTTCGGCTCGGTCGAGGATCTCGGGGGGTGAGCACGCCGTGAAAACTCGCGAGGGTGAACTGTCTCGGTCCCTTCTTCGTACTCAGGCACTCTCGAATTTCGTAGCCGTCACGTTTCTTGCGAATCGACGCCATCTTGGGTTCCTCGCTATTGCATTGTCACCATAGTGGCTTCGTCCACTATTATAGTGGAATTGAACACTATCGCGAGTGGCGCGATGATGCACTGCAGGCGGTTTTCCAAGTCCTCGATTTTCCACAAGGTTATCGGCTCTTTGAAGATGGCGGCAACGAGGAGACCTTGACCTTGACGGCGCGGCGAGATTGGAAGTTCACCAAGGGCCTGGGCGGCGTAACGAGCCGCCCGCACCAGAATCGTTCTCGATGATTCACCTTCTTCTATTGAATCGCGAGGCGGAGGAAATGATTCTCGAACAGGTGTCTGGCCTAGTGGAGCCGTAGGTCCGTCTTCAGCACCGCCCCTTCCGGAATCACGCTCGTCTCGACGAATCGCCACAACGCAATCAACAGCTTCCTCGCGAGGGCGACGATCCTGATCTTTCGGTTCTGCTTGCTCCCCGAACCGAAGCGACGTTCGTACCATTGGCTCAGCTCGCTCTCCGGCTGAAAGCGAAGCCACCCCCACGAGAGTTCGATCGCGCTGCCTCGGATGTGCCGACTGCCGTCCGTTTCGATTCCCTGCTCCCGATACCGCTTCCCGCTGTCCTCGGTGTCGGCGTCAACCCGGCCAGCGAGCCGACCTCCTTCGTGTTGCGGAACGTTCGCTAGCTGAAGAACTCCATGCTGTATAGCCAGGCCGTACTGATCCCGACCCCTCGCAGCGAATAGAGCTGTGCCGCCTTCCGGACCGATGAGTTCTGGGACCCCGCTTGGCGCAACTCTTGACTCAGCAGATGGCGACGCTCCCCGTCTACTTCTCTACTTCAGCCATGTTCGGCTTGACCAGAGGACGAGCGCATCCTCAAGGTTGAGGATGCGCTTGGAAGAAGAATGAGGAACGCAATCGTGTAAAGGATGTCTCCGGACTAAGGTGTCAGCGATGGGTCCGGCCGTTCAGTCGGCGCGCGCTCGCCGATCCAGAAATAGAAATACAACGCCCCCGGACTGAGCGCGGTGATGACATGCCAGAGCGCGTGGCCTTGGAGCAGCGACGCCGGCTCGCAAAGCAAGTGTCCGGAGAGCGAAAGCCACCACACGCCAAGAGCGGGAGGGTAGAGGGCCAGGCTCACCCAGAGCCACGAACGTTGGACGCGCAACGGACTCCGCGCAACGAGAATCTCGCTCAGGAGCACCGCGCCAACCAGCCCGGCGAAGATCTCGAATCCGAGAACGTTGAAGGCGACGCGGGGCACGAGGAGCACCGCAGTGAGCCCAAGGAACGAAGCCAGGAACTGCGTCTTCGTGAGGCCGAAGACCCGAGTGACGTTGTACGCAAGCCAGAACCCGAACGAGAGAACCATCGAAGCCATGTCGAGCTTGCCGCCCCAGTCGGTGAGCGAAGCGTGGAAGAACGCTGCGCCGATCCCTGAGTAGACGACGATGCAGGCGTAAAGCGCAGGATAGAAGCCCCCGGCCTGCATCCGGTTGCGGGCCTGATCGACCCGACCCGAGCGCCTGCTCGTACTGGAATGGGCGGCGATGGCGAGGCCGACGAACACGCCAGCGAGGCAAGACCACGTGTTCGCGGGTTGCCGGAGCCATCCGGCTCGTGCAGCCTCGCAATAGCAGTCCGCTTGCGCCAAGCATGGATGCGAAATACCAGGCCAGTCCTGACGAGCCAAGGTGACGAAGAGCACGGTCGCGATAGCCAGCAGAGCTGCCGCAGATGCGAGCTCGGCGAATTCGGAGGGCAGCCGCACGCGTTCGATATGGACTCCGATCTCTGCCGCCTTGTATATCGATCCAAAGCCCTTGAATACGACCTTCGTATACTCCAGACGAACAACCGGGTGAGGCCGACGCCGCATGAAGCCGAGAGCTTGACCGTTAGATTGGCCCCCGCCCTCTTCACCCATGCAGTGGAGTATCCGAGGCCCGAGAGCCTGCGTTTACAAGACGAGTAGGTGAGGGTGCAGGGTCGGGGAACCGGTGGCGATTGTAGTGGAGCATCAGGAGGAAGTGTTGGAGAAGTTCAGCCTCGTTGGAGTGGATGTCAGCGCCAAGACCTGGGCGGTGATCCTCGAGCAGGAGGCGAGCGGGGAGCCGTACTCGAGTTTGCCAATGATCGTGTGGGTCACGAGTACTCCCGATGATTGATACCGTTGGCGGCGGCCTGTAAATGAGGCAGCCGGCAAGGTGGATACCGAAATCGCAATCATTGGCGCGGGCCCCGTTGGGCTCAGTCTCGCCGTCGAGCTGGGCTGGCGCGATATCGATTGCATCGTCTTGGAGGCGCGTACCCAGCGCAGCGCCAAGTTCCCAACCGCCAACCACATCAGCGTCCGGACCATGGAGCAATTGCGTCGCCTCGGCCTTTCCGAAGAGGTCGCCTCGGTGTTCCCCGCGGAGTGGGGTGGACACTGGATTGGAATCACACACCTCGGAGGCTTCGAGGTGGCGCGCATCGAGAACGCCTTGTCGACGGGCGCCCCACTCGACGACTCTCCCGAGCGCGAAGTATGGGCGCCCAAGCTCTATTTCGATCCGATCCTCGAACGAGCAGCTCGGGCCTATTCCTGTGTGAAATTTCGCTACGACACGCGGGTCGAGTCCGTCGAGGAGCGAACCGATTGTGTCTCGTGTGTGGCTCGTGATGGAGGGGGTTCGCCGGTACGCATCGATGCCCGGTACGTCGTCTCCTGTGACGGCGCCGATAGTCGAGTACGCGAATCGTTGGGGCTATCGGTGCTGGGCCCGCCGCCGCTCCCGTTGCGAGTGAACTCCGTCTTCTTCCGCTCTCGCAAAGTCACCGAACTCGTGCCGACGGGCGGTGTGCTCTATTCATTGCTCGGGGACCCGGATGGGCCGACGAAGACGCCAGTGGGCGCGGGGATGTTAGTGGCGGTCGACGGACTCGAACTCTGGCGCATCCACGGTCCGGGTATTGGAGACGCAGACGCAGCCGCCACCTTGGAGAGCTTGCGTCAGCTGGGCGCGGATGATGCGGAGATCCTGATGCAAAGCGCATGGACGCCGCGCCAGGGTATTTGCGAATCCCTGCGTAGGGGTCGCTGCTTCCTGGCGGGCGATGCCGCGCATCTCGTGACTCCCTTCGGCGGGCTTGGCGTCAACCTCGGCATGGCGGACGTCTTCGACCTGGGCTGGAAAATGGACGCGTCACTTGCGGGGTGGGGCGGAACGAGGCTTCTCGACGAGAGCTACGAGTTCGAACGGCGCGCGGCGATTCTGGATCATCTTCTTTACCAGGGCCTCGATCTCTCGGACGCCACGTCTCATCAGATCCGACCGGGGCTTCCACTCCACGAAATTCCCAACGAAGACCTCTGGCGCGATGACGCCGAGGGAGAAGCCGCACGCCGTGTCTTCGGAGCAGGTCTCGTGTTGTCGCGCGGAAACGAGTTCCTGAAACCCGGCCTCGATCTCGGTTTCCGCTATGACGGTTCGCCAATCATCTGCGATGATGGATCGGCTCCGGTGGACCGAAGTGATGTGCGCATTTACGCGCCCACCGGAAAACCCGGCGGACGCGCTCCTCATGTGAGCACACGCCGCGGAGGGTCGACGCTCGATCTGTTCGGCCGCGGCTTCGTATTGCTTCGGACGGATCCAGCAGTGGATACCGGCGGTTTTGAACTGGCCGCGCAGGCGAAGTCGCTACCGCTTCGAATCGAAACGGCACCGGAAGTGGCCGAGGCATATGGCGCGCTGCTCACACTCGTTCGCCCCGATGGATTCGTGGCGTGGCGCGGAAGCGAAGTTCCGACCGATCCGGCTGCGGTGCTCGACATCGTCCGGGGCGCGTGAATCCGCCCAACGGACGAGAGTGACCAAGCTGTGAGAGAGTTCCTGCCGACTCTGGCGAGTGATGCTCACGGCTCTGGTGCATCATGGCTGGCCAATTTCCAACCAGGGGTTCTTCATGCGCCGAGATGAACGTCGAGATGAACGTCGAGATGAATTCGGCTTCGTGGGCCCGCTGCCCGCGAGCCACCGCCTGCGCCGCATCCCAGAGCCGGGCTTTGCGACGGGCCCCGAAGTCGGGGAGCGGCTACCTGACTTCGAGCTATTGGATCAAAACGGGCGACGCATATCTCTTCATTCCGATCGGGGCGACGCGAAGGCTGCAGTCGTCTTCTTTCGATCGGCGGTCTGGTGACCGCCCTGCCTTACGCAGCTCGGTGAGCTGCAAGACGCACTACCTCGCTTCGAAGCGAGCGGTGTCAAACTATACGCGGTGAGTTACGACGACCGAGACGCGTTGGCCGCCTACGCGAAGGCGCGCGGTATCGGCTTCCCCTTGCTTTCCGACCCCGATTCCGCGGTGATCCGGCGATATGGCATCTTGAATACGTTGATCGACGAACAGGACGCGCCGTTCTATGGCATTCCCAACCCGGGTACCTACCTCGTCGATGAGGCGGGCGTCATCGTGGAGAAATTCTTCCCGCGCCACATCGCCTTGCGCGAGAGCGCGGATACAGTGCTCGACTCGGCGCTCGGTGAGCTGCTCATGGGTGACGCGTCGAGTGTAAGCGGTGGCGATGACGAAGTTCGCGTCGAAGCCTTCCTGCACGGTGGCGGTGGCGTCTTGAAGTCGGGACCGATGCGCCGTGTGGTGGTCCGCATAACGCTTCGTGACGGGCTGCACATCTACGCTGAGCCGGTTCCCGATGGCATGGTGTCGACACAGGTGAACGTCACCGGGCCCGAGGGGCTCCACGTCGAGGAGCCGATTCTGCCCCCGACCGAGCTTCTGACGCTGCCCGGACTCGATGTGCCACTCCATGTCTGGAGCGGTAGTGTCGATCTGGTGGTCCCGGTGTATGCCGATTCGGAGCTTTTCCCGGCGGGCAAAGACGCGGCGCCGAACGAGATCCAACTCGACGTGAGCGTGCGCTACCAGGCCTGCGACGATCGGACCTGCCTGATCCCGCGCACACAGCGGCTCACACTACGTGTCCCGCTTGGCGGCATGGAGGTTCCGTCGCTCATGGGCATGGGAGTCGTCGGCCAGAACCGACCCGTCGAGATGGATTCGGCAAAGCACTTCGCACAGTTGAACGCACGCCAGACCGCCGCTCGAGACGACCAGCGACCGAAATCGCCATAATTGCTGGCCCACGCACCAAGCCGCCAACGCGTTCGAACAATCGCTGCCCGTCGTTCACTGACGGATCCGCTGAGTCCATCTGAATCGAGGGTCTGGAGTATTCGTCAGCACGCAGATCGGGGTTGCTGAAAAGTACGATCGTGCTAAATAATAAGTATGAACGATCGGTCCGCAATGCCCACCCATGGCCAGCGCCAGCGCGCACGCATTCTCGAGGCCGCTGCAGATGTCAGCACCGCTGAGGGGTTGGAGGGCCTATCGATTGGCCGTCTCGCCCGCGAGGTCGGCATGAGCAAAAGTGGCGTCGCGGGTCATTTCGAGTCGAAGCAGGCTCTGCAACTGGCCACCATCGAGACGGCGGCTTCGAACTACAACGATCGAATCCTCGCGCGCCCGCGGTCGGCAGAGCCAGGCCTCCCACGACTGCGCCGGATGCTCGCGGCCTGGATCGACCACATCGATGACATCCCCTATCGAGGCGGTTGCTTCTTTGCGGCCACCGGTAACGAGTTCGCCGCGCGTCCCGGCCGAATTCGCGTTCAGGTTGCCCATTACACACAGGTTTGGATCGATGCGCTCGAAGCCGAAGCGCAGCTAGCCGTGCGGTTGGGAGAATTGCGGCCCGCAGTCGACGTGCGGCTACTCGTATTCAAGCTTCACGGCTTCGTCCAAGAGGCCAACCTACGTCGGCGCTTACTCGAAATTGAAGGGGCCTTCGAAGACGCGCGCAGATTGGTTGCCGAGTGCCTCGCTTCGAACGCCACGGCGCTCGAAGCGTAAGCGCCAGCCATTCCTGTCAGCGTGCCAAGGCCCAACTTTTCCATCAACCTCATCAGAAAAGGAGTTCTCATGGCATCCATCGACGACCGGCAGCGTTGGCTTCGAAACAGCCTGTTCGGCAACGCCATTTTCTCGACCGTTTCCGGCTTGACGTTTGCATTGGCCGCCGATTCGATAGCGGGCTTCATCGGCATTGACCAGTCGATGCTGGTTCGTGTTGTCGGGCTGGGCCTGCTCGGCTTTGCAGGCTTCGTGGGCTTCGTCGCGACGCGTCCGGAGATCGATTGGAGAGCGGCGATTTCGATCGTGATCGGCGATTTGTGTTGGGTAGTCTGCACAGTGCCGCTCGTGATGATGGACGTGCTGTCCTCCAATGGGCTCGTGGCCGCGATTGCGATCGCGGACATTGTGCTCGTCTTCGCCGGCTTGCAGTATTACGGCGTGCGCCGGATCCGCGGGAGTGCTCCCGCGATGGCCCGTGGCTAGGTGTCAATTCCAACGTGTCGGGCGACGACGTGGAGGCTTTCGCCGTGCGGCGAACGCGCAACTAGCCCGACGAACCGTCGATCAGCTGCCGGCCTTTTGTCCCCCGGATCTGCGGTCGTGCCGGGGATCGAACCGGCCGGCTTCACAGGCTCGCACGAACGATTCGCCGTATCCCTGCAGACGCTGCCACTGCGTGCGGATCTCAGCTGCTTCCGCTTCGTCGATACGATTCTCATGGGTAATCGAGTCGGACATCACCTGCAGCAGTTCTGAGAACTCGGCCAGTAGGCTCCTGGTGTGATCGACGTAGCGCTCGTCCACTTCGCTTTCGCGCGGTTCGAGGGGCACGACGAAGAATCCGCCGGCCTGTGTGCACAGCCACTCGATCGGCCGCCGATCACCCGTGCTCGCGAGCAGAGCCACGACGCGGTCGAGCGGGTTGCGCGTACCGGATCGCTCATCGGCGGGATCATCCGACGGCTCCTGGCACCACTTGTAGACCAGGGAGTTCGAGACCTTCAGGTCGGCTGCCACCCGCTTGGCACCGACCTCCTCGATGACCTGTTTGAGCACTTCGTGGGACTTCATGGAAATTCTCCCCGCGACTGAACAGCCCCTGTACGCGGTTATTCCGCACTTCGCCCCTAGTCGATTTCCGCCTGCACTAGGAATCCGTCGTCGAGACCCGGGAACTTCCGTTGCTTTTCACAACCTTGGTCGCCAACGCAATCATCGAACTCACGTCCGACAGATTGGCGGGGATGACGAGCGTGTTGGCTTCCCGGGCCAGCCCACCGAACTGCTCCACGTATTGCTCGGCGATGCGAAGCTGCATGGCGGCCTCGCCTCCCTCGCCATTGAGAGAGACGCCTACGCGACGGAGACCCTCTGCGGTCGCGCTGGCGATTGCCAGAATCGCAGCGGCCTGGCCCTCGGCTTCGTTGATCTGCCGCTGCTTGCTCGCCTCCGATGCCTTGATGACCCGCTGCTTCGCGCCATCGGCCTCGTTGATCTCGGCATCGCGGTGGCCCTCGGAAGTCAACACGACCGCGCGCTTTTCACGCTCAGCACGCATCTGCTTTTCCATGGCTGCAATCACATCTGGCGGGGGCTTGATGTTCTTGATCTCGTAGCGCAGGACCTTGACGCCCCATGACTCTGACGCCTTGTCGAGTTCAGCCACGATGTTCGCGTTGATGGCTGCGCGCTCGAGGAAAGTACGATCGAGATCGATCGTGCCGATCTCGCTGCGCAAGTTGGTCTGGGCGAGTTGTGAGATGGCAAACAGGTAGTCGCCAATTCCGTAACTGGCGCGCATGGGGTCGAGGACTTTGAGGTAGATGACACCGTCTACTGCGACCTGAACGTTGTCTCGGGTGATGCAGAGCTGCTCTTCGATGTCGATTGCGTGCTCCTTCAACGAGTGCTTGTACGCTGAACGCTCGAGAAATGGGATCAGGATGTGGAACCCAGCATTCAGGGTGCGGCTGTACTTGCCGAGGTATTCGACCACGAAGGCGCTCTGTTGGGGTACGACGACGGCGGTCTTTGCCAGCAACACGACGACCACCAATGCGATGACGAAGGCAACGATGAATAGTGAGTTTTCCATGTCTCTCCTCTCTGTTGTTAGTTGCAGGTTGGTTCTAGGGTTCGAGTTGGATGTAGAGGGTCAGCCCCTCGCAGGACTTGACGAGTGCGCGGCCCCTGGCGGGTATCGGTGAATGGCCGATGTTCTTGGCGGCCCAGGTGGTTCCGCGCAACTCGACGTGGCCGCGTTCGCCAATGCCGATCGAATCGAGCGCGATGCCAGTTTCACCTACCACGCCAGCCTCGATCTCGAGCGGGTTCCCGCGGAGTTTCTGGTAGAGCTTGCGTCGAAAGACGATCGTGCTGCCGCCGGCAAGCGTCGCGAACAGAAGCCACTGGCCCCACAGCGGAAATGAGTACAGAGCGAAGCCGTTGAGACCCACGGCGATGGCCGAGACCCCGATGAAGATCAAGTAGAATTCGCTGTCGATGATGGTCTCGGCTGCCAGGATCACAGCTCCAAGTACCACCCACTGCCACCACTCCATCGCGATTCCTCCCCCCTGAGCCAGTCAAGGGCTCTCAGAATCGGCCACGCGGTGGCATCACGCCACTACGAAGTGTGTTGATGTTTGTAACCACCGATCACGAATACGCAGCAATGGCGAGGACCTGGCAAGAGGACTCGAAGCGGCCCGGGTTCATTGCGTCTTTCGAACACAAGTGGGCGCGTTGCGGATCGGCGCTTCATATAAGAGCGCTGCCGCTACCCCTTGTGCAGGCGGATCAAACCTTCCTGCACGACCGATGCGACCAATCGACCGTCCTGCGAATAAACGAGCCCGCGATTGAATCCCCGCCCGCCGGATGCCGATGGGCTGTCCTGGACGAACAGCAGCCATTCATCCGCGCGGAATCGGTGATGGAACCAGATCGAGTGGTCCAGGCTCGCCGATTGGAAGTTTGGGTTCATCCACGACACGCCGTGGGGTAGCAAGCATGTATCGAGCATGTTGAGGTCCGAGGCATAGGCGAGCACACATTGGTGCAGCTGGTCGTCGTCCGGCATCCGACCCGAAGCGCGCAGCCAAACAGCCAGGTGGGGGGCCAGCTTCTCGGGCTCGATCGGGTCGATGGGGCTGACCAGGCGCTGCTCGATCGGCTGAGGCGCGTCGAGCCACTGGCGGTACTCGACCGGTATTCGCTCGCGAATCTTCTCATCAAACATGCCGGGATCCGGTGTCTCGTGCGGAGCAGGGACATTGTCGGGCATCGGCGTCTGGTGTTCGAGGCCGGATTCCTCCACCTGGTAAGACACCGACATGCTGAAAATGGCCTGACCATGCTGGATTGCGACGACGCGGCGAGTCGCAAAGCTGCGACCGTCGCGAATCCGGTCGACTTCGTACAGGATCGGAACCTTGGGGTCGCCCGGCCGCAAAAAATCACCCTTGAGAGAGTGGACATGGCGGTCTACGACGGTGCGATTGGCGGCAACCAACGCCTGCCCGACCACCTGCCCACCGAACACCCGCTGGGAACGCTCTTGCGGACTGCGCCCACGAAACAGATTTCGTTCGATCTCCTCGAGGTCGAGTATTTCGATTAGGGATTGCAAAGGTGTGGTCAAAGCGGACTCGATAGATTGAGCGAAGAAATGGACTGGCGCGATTGCCGCAGACCGCCCGCCCCAGCATCAAGTGCGCACAGGGCGAGGCATGGAACAGGGATGACTGCGCTCAGCGAATGCCCGAGAACCTGGCGCTGAACGCTGGGCTCGATCGCCAGCGGAAGGTGATCAGCCGCTTTCGATCAATAAGGCGAGCTGGGACGGCTCGCTCGAGTTGTTCTTGCGATTCAAAGATGCGATTGAAGGTTTTCCTCGCTGATCAGCTCGAGTATGCAGCGGGCAGTTCTGCCTCGGAACTCACTTGATTATGGAGCTACTCTTAGCTTTCTTGGCCTTCTTGTCTTTGCGCTTTTCTTTCAACGTTTTTTCGGATTTTTTCTTGACGGATTTCTGAGCATCTTTTCCCTTAGCCATGGGTTTCTCCTACGTTTGGATCCTTCGTTTCGAGTATCGGTCGGCGTATCGGTCGGAATAGTTGCCTTGGTCGACCAGGGATGCTTGTTGAGCATACTTTCATCATACCGGGGCGCGCGGAAGTACACTAGCCGGACGCGCGTTTCTCGGCGCCAGGCGCTGCGAGATTGGGCGGATTTTCTCCACATCCGAGAAATCGCCAGTGCTGTGGTCCCCGGCTCACACGACGATCACCCCCTACGAAAACGCGGCCGGCGGTTCTCCGCGGTATCTCCATCTGTACGAGATCGACACGCCGACGCAGGCCGGGCCTTCGAGCAGATGGCGCCCCACAGCATTGAACGACTGCGTTCGGTCGTAGCGTGGATGGGGCATCCCGAGCTGCAGATCGACTACATCAATGCCTTTACGCGCATCGGCGACCTGCATCGCTGACAGCGACGGGCGAGGGGAGTTGATGCGTTTCGCGCGCGCCAATGGTCGCTTCCGCAGTGGCGTGTTCGGTGGACTTCCTGTTCCGGTCGGCGCCCAGTTGAGGATTCGAATCCGTTCGAGGGCTGTGCTGCACACGGTTCGGTGGATCCTGGTCGCGCTGCTCTGTATTGCCGGCTGTGCGAGTTCGCAGCTCGCAGGGGCGCCCTTGAGCGAAGCCGACTTCGAACGCTGGTCGGTCCACGTACTCACGTCGGATGCCGATGGTGACCGGCGCAAGACCCGCGTCTGGATCGCCGCGGTTGGGGGGACTCCCTACGTGCGCACATCGCGGACAAGATGGTGGAAAAACATCGAGCGCGGATCGGAGACGCGAATCCTGTCAGCCGGTCGTGAGTATCCGGTCTCGATCGAAGAGGTCGAGGACCCGTCGCTGCGGACGAAAATCGACGAAGCCTTCACGGTGAAATATGGCTGGCTCGGCAAGCTGGTGATCGACGAGAAGCGCGCGCAGAGCGATGACCCGTACCTTCGCCTGATCGCTGCGCGGTAGGGTTCACTGAGATGGGACGAGTCCGGTTTCCCGGCGGCAAGCCGAGCCTGGGCGCCATCACCAATGAATGGGCCTTTTTGGCCCCAATACTGGGCGAACAAACTCCGAAGCGTTCCGATTTTTTCGGTGCCTCAAAGATCCGACGCGGCGCCATCTGCTTTGCTCAGCCAAAACGGGCCGCAGCCTAAAATCGTTAGAACACCGAACGAAAACATTGGCTTCATCTGCCGGGATTCCGATGAGGAATCTCACGTCGAACAGCGAGATGAAACTCATGGCGCGTCGGATACTCACAGTGGCAATCGCTTGGCTCATCACCTCGAGCCTGTCGGGGATGGCCCACGCGCTTGCGATCGGCAGTTTCACGTCGGCGTGGACGGCTATCGAATACGCCGGTCTCGACCCCGATCCCAACAGCGATCAGCAGACCGGGCAGCGAGAGTCCGACATCGTCGGCACGGATCTGGTTCCCGCTATCTACACCCAGTTCGATGACAACGGCACGCTCGGCGACAACACGGACGACACGATCGCATTCCGTTTCCGGATGTCGACGGAATTGAATCCTGCTGGTTTTGGCCGCGTTCTGCTGGTGGGAATCGACGCATCGCCCGGCGACGCGAACGAGCGGATCGATCTGTACATGATCATGAGTAACAGCGGCGGCTCGGACAGCGTCCAGCTCTACGATCCGGGTGCGCAGGCGAACACCTCACCGAACACGACCAGCACCACGGCCATCGCGGGGACGGAAGTCAGCCATACCGCTCTCAACTACGACTGGAGCGCTGTGGACAGAACACCCATTACCGGCAATTGTGACGCGGACTGCACGCTGGAGGCTGACGACGACGTCGATCTGGACAACAACGGAATCGACTTCTTCCTGTCGTTCTCCTACTCGTTTCAGGCAATCATCGACGAGTTGGCGAATAACGGGGTGTTGGGCATCGATGAAGACAGTGCCTTCAGCTACGTCTTCGGTTCCTCGACGCAGGTCAATGCCTTCAATCAGGATCTCGGAGGTGTCGACGACACCATCCGGGATGGCAACCTGAGCTGGTCAGCGCTGGGTGCGACATCGAATATCTACTCTGCTTCGGGCGTCGCCATTCCGGAGCCCGGGACTGCACCGCTACTGGCCTTGGGGATCGTCGTCCTAGCGCACCGTGCCCGGCAGCGACGCCACCCAAGCTCGCCCAGCTAGAAAAAACCTTCGCCAGACCCTTCTGCTTCCCCTTCATCGCTTCGGGTGCGAGCGCCCCCTCGAAAACTCGCGTCCGCGCCGACAAGAGAGATGCCGAATGCGCACCGCCGCCGTGCTTTCGCGCCGGTGCCCTCATCGCCACTCCATCTGCACGATGCGCTGCGCGGTGGAGATGCCCTTGAGCACTTCCTCTCTTTCTGCGCCGAACGAGATGTCGCCGGTGCTCGAAGTGAGCTCGCGCACGATCGCGGAGGCGAGGCGCCGTTTGCCGAGCCGGCGATGCGCGCGGCGAGGATCGCCGTCTTGCCGA
This sequence comes from Deltaproteobacteria bacterium, assembly GCA_032128375.1. Classification (GTDB taxonomy): domain Bacteria; phylum Myxococcota_A; class UBA9160; order UBA9160; family SMWR01; genus JAJDAM01. The sequence goes on from JAQBGU010000202.1 coordinate 78,828, forward strand.
AACACTTGTCTGCGTCCTTGAGGGCTTCACCCGTGTGGACACCGATTCGTACGCGAATCGGTGTGTCCGGTCGCTCTTCGTTGTAGCGAGCGAAGGCGCGCTGGATCTCGATGGCGCAAAGAAGCCCTTGACGGGCGCTCCCGAATGCGAGCAGGAAACCGTCGCCCTGAAGTTCCACCTCCTGGCCGCCGTGACGGGCTCGCTATCGGAACCCATTGTCATTGCGGGGAACATTCTGCCGAAGTGCCGGCGCGAATCAAAATCGAGCCGCCATCAGCGCCCTTGGAAGCGTGATCTCGGCGTTGAGGCTTGGCTAGCGGATCGGGGCGTTAGGGCGCAATGTCATCGAAATACGGGGTCGGTCATGCGATACCGCCGCCCGCAGTTTCTTCATGGCCTGAGAGAATCGCCGGTGTGTGCGCAGCAAGACTTCGGAAGTCTCTTACCCCGACTTTGGTGATTCGGCTCGGAGTCTTCTCCGCTAGAGCAACGAAGCGAGTTCCCCGTACTGCTCGTTGAGCTCTTCCATCATTGCATCGAGCTCGTCCAGCTCATCTTCGGAAGCGTGGGCCTTGCGCCGAATTCGGGCGACCCGCCTGAAAAGCTGCTTGAATTGATCCTCGATTTCCTCCCAGACGGCCCGCGCCTCGAAGTTGCCTGTGCCGATCGAATCCGCGTACTCGGAGTGCAGCTCCATAAAGCCATCGAAGTCATCCAGAAACAGCTCGATTCGAGAATCCACCAGTCTAACTCCTCCCATCCTTTCGATTCGCGCAGGGCCGATCTCGATCCCAACGCGATTGTGAGGGCTTCGTTTTTCCAAATGGCCACTCGGGCCGGCTCGGTCTCTTGCCGGCCCGAACGCCCAACCGATGACCGAGAGCGCCCAGCAGCTTGCCATCGCCGTTGCACTCGTCGGCGGAAGTCCTGCAGCGGTGTCCCGGGTCGTGCGCAATTTGCCGAGCCGCACGATTGGCGAAATTGGTCGAAATCAAGCGGGACCTGCGGCGCAGCGTGGATATCACCCGAATGCGCGGAAAGATCCGATGGCGAAAGTGGATACGAACCGGACTGTGATCGCATCCGGACCGGTGGAACGCTTCTCAGCCATCCTTGTATCGTGGAGTGGTTGAGGCGAACCCATCGGAGCGCAGAGAGTCAACAGCAAGACCCCGGCTTGGGTGGGGGCTCACTCGCTTCTCGGGCAACGATTCCTTGGGTAGTTGCTTCGCGCGAATGCGGATGGGTCTGCGCCGCCTTGGCCTCGTGCCCATCCACTCCGCGGAGCAGAACGTAATTCCGATATACCCCAGATTCTGGAAGTTGCAAACAGCCCCAAAAGTCCATGACCTAGCGAGTCGTGGAGGTCCACGGCCGCCTCCTCGGCCTTCCCACACACGAAACCGCAATGTCGGATCCATGCCAACGTGGTCAGCCTTCAGTGACCTCACTGCCAGATCCCGGGTAGCGAGAACGCAGCATCGTCATGATGTGCCCGATCACGGTACGGGCGGAGACTTCGAACGAGGCATTGTTGATGATCGGTACGCTGTGTTGCTCCGCGCGATCCGCGAGATGCCGCTGGATTTCCAGAATCGCATCGAAGTTCGCGAGATAGCGATCCGGTAGCCGTCGAGGTTGGCCCGTAGCTCGGGCGACGAAGCGGTTGCGAAGCTCGTCTTCCTCGACGGCGATCACCAGGAAGACCACGTCCGCCTTTCCAGCATATCCGTCCAGGTCGATGAGGCCCGGAGCGATGGAGACGCCGTCGATCACGAGATGGGTGCTTTCCTCGACCGTCCTGTCGAGCGACGCCGTGACCCCGACGCCTACTGCTGTCGCCTGGGCGCGGAAACCCGCAATCACATCGGGTTGGTTGCCGTCGTCGCTCGGCAACAGCTTGTAGGCGTCGTATGAGGAGCCGTAGATCGCCGGTACCAGCGTTCGCGAGAGCAGGACCCGCATGATCTGGCGGATCGAGTCGGTCGACAGTACGCGTCCGATGCCCAGGCGTCTCGCAACCTCCAAAGCGAGCGCACTCTTGCCGACCCCAGACGATCCGCCCAGAAGCAGGACCAGAGGCCGGTCGTGCGTCTGATGGCGTCTCCAGAGCAGGTAGCGCTCAGCAGGTTCGTTGCCCATCTCCGCGCGCAGCGCGCGACAGGTCAGTTCACGAAGCTCGCGACGAGAGATTTCCCGTGCGCCCGAGGACATCATCTCAATTTCGATCCGTCGCGCCAGGGAGAATGCTTCATCGGGATCTATGGCCGTTGCCAGGAGCGACTGGGAGAGCACCCCTTTTGAGAAGGGCGTCATGCTTCTTCCGGCTGTGACGAGTATCCCACCCGACGATGGCCGAGACAGTGGACGTTGGGGTTGGGGTGGGCGGCTCGACATCCGGGACCTGAGGTTCATTCAAGTTCCGACGCGACTGTTTGGCCTCGGGGTTGTGCCCGTGGGTCGCGTCGAACGATGTCATCGTAATCGGCCATTCCGGGGTGCGGCGCAAGACCCCGCTAGCAGTTTCAGCTCGGACGGAGGGATGTTTTTCGCGGTCGAATCGCTAGCCTCGGGGAGACTTGCGATCGGGGCTCGCAACGGGTACATGGCAGACGCGACTCGACGAGGTTTGTGGGCACTCGGCTCACATGTTCTGGGGCCAGCACGTTGCGTGCCGGCGCCGTTTCGGCCGGACAGCACGTACGCAATCGGATCGAGTACGCAAGCTCGCAACGAAGGTGCTCGATGACGATTATTTCATATGGTTGACCGGTGAGGGCGCTGCGGAGTTCGCGCTCGAACAGGATCACCTGTTCGTACCGAACCGGTACGTCAGTGCGCAGCGCCGGAGGGCACAATTGGACACTCAAGGGTTTCGGTCGAGTCGGAGACAGTCCCATGATTGGGTGTGGCAGCTACGCAAACAACGCGAAACGTGCCGCCAGCTGTACCGGCAACGGAGAACTCATCCGGCACGCCGTTGCGCACGATTTGCACAGCCTTGTGGCGTATCGACACCTGAGTTTGAATGAGGCCCGCCACACGATTCTCGACGACCGCTTCTCCAACAATCCCGGAACCGGCGGATGGATCGCAATCGATCGCGAAGGAAACGTCGACCGGGTCTTCAATACCGCTGGGATGTATCGGGACTGGATTCGCGTGGCTGACTCTGTGCCCCACGTCGCCATCTACGCTGGAGAGTGAGCAGGTTCGAAATCCCTTTGTTGCGTGGACCGAGGCAGCTGCGTTCTGACCTGAATTCCATGCTGGGTGACGGTTGCGCGTTCAGCGTGATGACCGGAGTTGGCGAGTCCTACGTAGCGGCATTCGCGCTCGCTCTGGGTTTCGGAGACATCGCCGCCGGCCTCATAACGACCGTTCCGATGCTCGCAGGTTCAGCGCTCCAACTGGTGACTCCTGCCGCAGTCGGGTGGTTGGGATCACATAAGCGTTGGGTCGTGCTCTGCGCGGTTCTGCAGGCCGCCACCTTCGCGCCGCTTGCGTGGGGTGCTCTCGCAGGAGCGCTGTCCCCGGTCCTTCTGTTCGCGACGATTTCCCTTTACTGGGCGTTGGGGATGGCGACGGGCCCGGCCTGGAATACGTGGGTGGGGGTCCTGGTTCCCGTGCGCTTGCGTGCGCGATTCTTTGCTCGTCGGGCAGTCTGGTCTCAGGTATCGATCCTCACCGGACTGGCACTCGGTGGTGTATTGCTGCGACGTGGGGACGAGGCTGGGAAGGCCATCGAGGCCTTCGCGGCGATTTTCTTGATCGCGCTGGGGGCGCGCGTGGTATCCGCTGGCTTCCTCGCACGCCAGAGCGAGCCGACGCCCGTCCCGATCGGCGAGACGCGCGTGTCGCCGCGCGCGATCGGCGAGCACCTGCGCCAGGGCGGGCACGGCCCGCTGTTGGTGTACATGGTGGTTTTCCAGCTCAGCGTGTGGATCGCGGCGCCGTTTTTCACTCCGTATATGTTGGGTGTGCTGGAGCTCGACTACGTCGCGTTCGCGACCCTGACTGGATCGGCCTTCGTGGCCCGGATTGTGGCACTTCCCTTTCTTGGGCGGATGGCACGCGTTTGGGGAACGCGCCGGTTGTTATGGATCGGTAGTTCGGGGATCGTCACACTACCGGTGCTCTGGCTCGTTTCGAACCACTTCGCTTGGTTACTCGTCCTACAACTTGGATCGGGAGTCGTGTGGGGTACCTACGAGCTGGCTGCCCTGCTCGCGTTCTTCGAATATATTCCCGTACAGTCGCGAACCAGTGTTCTGACCGTTTACAATCTCGCCAATGCGGCGGCTCTCGCTGGCGGAAGCCTCGTTGGTGCGCTCCTGCTCGACGCCATGAGCGGATCGGCGGGAATCTACGCCGGGCTCTTTGCGTTGTCGACGGGGGCACGCTTGACCAGCCTGTTGCTGTTGAGACGCGTCGTAGACGTGACCCCATCGGAATCTCGTGCGGTACCCCTTCGCACGCTCAGCCTGCGCCCGTCCTCAGGCTCCATTCAGCGACCGGTCCTGGTTGGTCTTCACGGCGACGCGACGAGTGCCGTGGAGGGGAGGGGCGATTCTCATTCTGAATAGTGTCACCTGTGGAGGACGACTTCGACCCTGAAGCGCCTGCGTTCCCGGGAATGGAAAGATTGGAGTCCGGTGTCCTCTGGCGATAGCACGGGACGCATTTTCCACGCGACGCGAGATCCAGCGACGGGCTCGACGCGCGAATTGTGACTTCCCAGCAAACGCATTGGCGTCCGTCAGGACAGGGACCAAGCCGAGATCGAGATTGATTCTATCTGCACTGCGGCGCGAAACTGCGTATCGAGAAGATGGCGAATTGCACATCTGTTCCCGCAGAAAGTCGCGGGCGGGAAGCCCGATTCTCGGGATTGCTGTTTGCTCGCCGTCTTCGGTTCGGAGTCGACGAATCGGTCGCGCCGCGCAGAGTCGGGCGCAGTCCGTCCGCTAGGCGGATCGGGTCGCTATGCACTCGATTTCGACGCATGCGCCGATCGCGAGCGCGGAAACGCTCATGGTGATCCGAGCCGGCGGCCCCTTGCTCGGCGGAAAAAACTCGCCGTAGACGTCGTTCATTGCCGGAAAGTCGGCCATGTTCGTGACGTAGACACTCACTTTTGCGACGTCTTCCAGGTCGGCACCCGCCGCGCGCAGAATCGCGCGGATATTCTCGAGCGTCTGGCGGGTTTCCGGGCCGATGCCGCCGGGGATCAGCGCGATCCCGGGGCCAGACCCGGAGGAACGCGCGACCGTGCCCAGAGTTCCCGACACGAAGATCAAATCTCCGACGACCGACGCATGGGAAAAGAAGGGCAGACGTCCGACTTCGTCGACGACAATCTTTCTTCCACCGCGGGTATTCATCGCGACGAGACTAGCACGACCGCGCGCGTCCCTCGGGTGAGCGCCCGCCTGCATACCGCAGACCACGAAGCCGGGGAACCCGCAACGGATGCGCTTCCACCGCCTGTGCGACGACTTGCAAGTACGGAATCGCATATCCCCCCGGCTAGCAAGCGTCACCGGATAATGGGCCACGTTTGCATCGGCGCCGCATCCCGATCGAGCGGCACGAGGGCGCCGCGCGCGAAACTTTCGCGCAATGCGTAGACTTCATTCATGGAGTCGAACCCGCTGTGGTACTTCGCGTACGGGAGCAACCTCGACCCGCGCACGTTCGTGGGTCGGCGGCGTATGAGGCCACTTGCCGCTCGGAACGTCCAACTCCGCGACTACCGGCTGGTTTTTGACCTGCCCGTTGGGCCGGGACAACGGGGTGTGGCAAACCTGTTGCCGGAGTTCGGCGCGATCGTCCGCGGGGTCGCGTATCAGATCAGTGAAGGGCAGGCGCGGCGTTTGGATCGAACCGAGGGTGTGCCGAAGGCATACCGTCGGACAGTAGTCGACGTGGTCGACGACGACGCGTCGGGATCCTTCGCGGCATTCACCTATGTATCACCGCACCGCAACAGCGGCCGAAAGCCTTCCGAGCGATACATGGGGTTGCTGTTGCGTGGCGCGCGCCACCACCAATTGCCGGAACCCTACATCAACTATCTACGGGACTTCGAGCTGGCAGTCGACGAGCGCTCGACGCAGCAAGAGCTGTTTGGCCCGCCGCGTCGGTCGCGATAGCGACGCCTCGGGTTCGACGCCCGCTTGCGGCAGATGGGGTGGCCTGACTTGCCAACTACCTGCTCTGGTCCGCGTCAGGGTCCGAGCCGGCGATGACGTCGATTACGGCGAGTGAACCCTTGTGCAACGAAAAGACGACGCGTCCTTCTCCTTCGTAGACCCAGTCGCGTAGATATCCGCCTGGCCCGATATAGAATGGGATCCAGGCCTTCGCTGTGATGCGGTCGATCCTGTCGTCCGGATCTCCCAGGATATTGCGCACGTCATTGTGGCTCATCCCGAATTCGATCTGCGCGAGCGGGCTGCCAGGCGGAAGGCTCGGGAAGCGACGACGCGCTGCGACCGGGGCCGCTGTCTCTGGCACCACGTTCGCGAGCATTGAAGGCGCCTGCTGTGCTTCCGGGGGGGCGGCCTGTGGGATCAGCGAAGCGCGCGGCGGCTTGGCTGCCGTCTCCTGTGGAATCCACGCCGTCTGCGGCTCAGCGGGTACGGGGGGTGGGATCACAGTAGGGATCACAGCGGCAGTCTGTGGCATCACGGGCACGCTCTCTGGCATCGGGATCGTGGGTAGCAGCTCCCCACTTACGGCGTGTGCGAGCGGGGCAGGTGCCTGCGCGTACTCCTGTGGAATCGGAGTCGTGGACGGTGACTCTGGATTAGCGCTGTTCGGTGTCACTCCCATTGGGATCGCTTCCATCGCGGTCAGATTCGTTGGCGAAGCGGCGGGTTCCGTCGTGCCGACCTCTCTGGAAATCGGCTCCGGGGACGGCCGTGTCACGAGTTCGCGTTCTGGGGCCGAAGGCGGGGTGCTTTCGGACTCAGGTTTCGGCCGGGCAATCGGGGCATCCTGGGGCGCAGCGCGAGCGATGACCCGTGCCCAAGGCGATTCGCCGAGATCCTTCAACGCATCCTGGAAAAAGGCCGCGCGATCAGCCGTATCATGGCTGATCGTGGACTGCTCGAGGTCTATCAGCCAGGTCCTGGGGAACCACCGGGCGAGTCCGGATTCGGCAATCGCGCTGGGTCGGATGCGCTCGGCGATCCGCCTCTGCAGGTCGTCGTGAAATACCACGTCCGCGTCGATGGGGTCACCCTGCTTGATTTGCAGTGCACCCATGAATGCCACGTCGCCCGGGGCGATCGCGGTTCGCGTCCGATGAATCAACTCCGCCGGAAAGATCATTGCGTGAGAGATCGTGCCGCCATATCGGGTCTGGGTCACTCCACCCGCTACCGCATGATCGTTCCAGGGGGGCGCGACTGCCGAGGTGACGGCCACCAATGAGTACGTTCCAGGTTCGGGATCGAGCAAATAGGCTCGTGACCACTTTACGAACGTGGCGGGGATGAATTCCGGGAGTTCATCCGGTGCGCCGTCTCTCGCAAAGAATGCCTGCACCAGAGAACGGTCTCGGCTCAGTCGAGCGGGGAAAACGACGTCCACCACCAACACGGAACTCTCTGGCGAGGTCAATCCTTCTGGGGTTGGAGTCGACTGACAGCTCGAACCCAATACCAGCAGAAGCATACAGACCAGCAGCGATCGAGCGGTTCCGGAAGTCCGGCGCATGTGCGGAGGATACCGCGGAAGCGAGAGCGGGAACCGTTCGCATCATCTTCGATTCCCGGCGCGGCGCGCACTCGCGGCTCGCGGTGCGTGTCGAAAGAACCGAATGGCCGCAAGCGTCTCAGGCGCAGTACAACGCCTTCGCCTGGTCCCGGAGCGAATCTCGGAAGTCGGGATGGGCAATCTCACACAGTGCGCGGGCTCGCTCCTGCACCGTCTTGCCGCGGAGTTCGACCGCCCCGAACTCTGTGACGACGAAGTCCACGTAAGTTCGCGGAACCGTTACCGGCGTGCCCGGCGCAAGCGTGGGTACGATACGCGTTACGCGCTGGCGATCGCCGGTTGACGGGACGGAACTCGACGGAACGACGCTCACCGATTTGCCACCCGGGGAGTATGCGCCGGCCAGCATGAAGACGGTCTGCCCACCGACACCCGTGTAGGGACGATGATCGAACGCTTCGGCGGAGACCTGTCCGGTCAGGTCGACCACCATCGCGTTGTTGACTGTCACGAAGTTGTCGAGCTGAATCAAGCGCCGCAGGTCGTCGGTGTAGCCGAAGTCGTAAAGTTCGAAGACGGGGTTTTCGTGCACGCGGAGCATCTCCTCGCGCGACATCGACACGAAGGCGCTGCCGACAACCTTGCCGCGGTGAATCTGCTTGCGGAGTCCCGTCACGTTGCCGTTTTCGACGAGGTCCGGAATGCCGCCGGTGATCAGTTCCGTCTGGATGCCAAGGTCGTTGCGAAAGTCGAGAAATTGCCCCAGCGATGCGGAGACCGTGCCGACACCCATCTGCAGCGTGTCGCCGTCGTTCACCAGCTCGACGGCAACCGTGGTGCAGATCGCCTCGACTTGAGCGACCTCTTCTTCGCTAAGTGATACGGCCGTTGGTGCTGAGACAGGCGCTTCGCCTTCGACGAACCAATCGATTTCGTCGATGTGGACGAAGTTCTCCCCGCCCGTACGGATGAAATCCTCTTGGACTTCAGCGATCACGAGTTTTGCGCGTCGGACCATCGTGGGCGACATCCAAACGCCGGGTCCGAAGCTGCAGTAGCCGCGCATATCCGGGGGAGAGACCGGAACCAGGAAGACGTCCGCTTCCTGCGCCACACCGTCCGGGAGCTCGTGCGAGCGGAACAGCCCGATCGGCAAGTAGTCGCTCTCGCCCGCGTGGCAGGCAGCGCGGTTGGCCGGGGTTGCGTAATTGTCGCGCAAGCGAAAAACGCCGCGCAACTCGGGCTCCGTCCAGCACACCGCAGAAGCAAGGTGGTGGACCTGTACGTTTTCGAGTTCGCCATTGCGTCCGCGCTCGATCAGTCCCCGACACAGCGTGAGCGGGGAACTCGTGAAGGGAGACGCGGTGATGGTTTGTCCCGACTCGACGTGTCGGACCGCTGTCTCGACATCGATCAACTTCCTGCCCAGGCGCTCTTTCCAATTCATTTCGACCTCGATTTGTTACGGCCGCGTAAGGCCTCGACTGCATCGCTGCAGCTGCCTTTCGCTCCGGAGATGCGCGTTGCAGCGACATTTCCACAACACTGGACCGCGCGCCAATGCTCGTCGCGTGTCACGAACCGGGCAGGTGTCGGAGGGCCGGGCATGGGACGACGCTCCATCGCCAGGCGACCCTCGACTGCGTGACCCGAGACACAGCCTCCTGAGACGATTGTGACCGAGTCGGAAGCCGACGCGACTGGGTTGGGAAACGAAGGCGGGTCGTCGCGGCCGCGTTTGGCCTTCGCGCACCTGAACCTGAGGCGCAATCCCTTCGGTGAGCCCGAGCGGAGCGAACGGGGTGGGCTCGCGATCGTCGACGAGCGAACGCTCGCGAATTGGATCCGGAGACTTTGCGAACCGGGCTTCGCCTTGCAGTTCATCGGAGAGAACGGTCGAGGAAAATCCACGCACCTGCTCGCCTTGCATCGGCGTTTTCCCAGCGCGCCTATCGTATTCGTCGGCGAAGGCGAGAAACCCAGGCTGCCGAGCGGGGCTCCTTTCTTTCTGGACGAGGCGCAACGCGTCGGGCGACGGCGACTCGCACGGCTGTTTCGACGCGGCGGCTCCGTGGCGCTCGGAAGCCATGCGAACCACTTCACGGAACTCGCTGCAGCGGGTCTCGACGTTGTTACTGTGTACCCTGCGGCCGACCTCGAGCCCGCAAAGCTCGCACGCATTCTGGAACGCCGGATCCGCCGGGCCCAGCGCTCACCGCGTGATTCTCTTCGATCGTGATCTTGCGTCGTGGCCTGTCACTCTGCGTCGATTGCGTTTCGAGTGAGATCCTGCGCCGGAATCCGGGTTATGATGGCGGTTTCCTCACTTCGCTGGGAGCCAGATGAATCGGACATTACCGGTCGCGAAGCAGTTCGCTCATTGCAGAGTTCTTCTGGTCGTGCTGCCGCTGTTGTGGGCCGGTGTCGCCCCGGCGCTCGCCGAGAGGCCGACTCCTGAGGAGATGGTGGAGCGTGCGCTCAGTGAAAGCTCCTTCAAGGGCGAGTTGGAGTCGGTCCGGCAGCTGGTGTCGGCGGGTATTTCCGTCAACGCCCGCGACCCGGAGAAGCGCACGTCGCTGATGTGGGCCGCGTTCAACGGCCATACACCCGTAGCCTCCTTCCTGATCGACCAGGGCGCCGAGATCGACGCGAGGGACAGCAACGGTCGCACCGCACTGATGTACGCGTCGAGCGGTCCATTCACGGAAACCGTCGAGCTACTGCTGAACAAAGGGGCCGAAGCCAACATCCAGGGCACGCTGGAGGGCTTCACCGCCTTGATGACCGCCGCCGCCGAGGGCCAGCTGGAGGTCGTCCGTTCGCTCCTTTCTCACGGCGCGAACCCGGACATCAAGGACCGAGACGGCGATACAGCGGAGAGCTTCGCTCAAGAGAAAGGCCATGCAGCGGTTGTCAGCTTGTTGAAAAATCCCGGTCCCCGATCGGGGGCCAAAGACTGACCGCACGTTGTGCTCGCCGCGAAATCGTGTGAATCATACTCCTCCCATCTGGGACGCTCTGTTGGCCGGTGTTTCGTTCGGTCCTCGAGTGGCGGGCTGGTTAGTTG
>JAQBGU010000203.1:0-22189 GCA_032128375.1 Deltaproteobacteria bacterium
TTCGGTTTGAGGTCACGCCCCAAGTTCGGTTTTTCCCGGGAGCAAAGACTACGCCGAAAGGCGGAAATTACGTCAGTGCTCGCCCGCGGCCGTTCCACCGGTGGTAGTGGCATAAAATTGCATTCGATGCCCAGCGATATCGGACCGCGCCTTGGAGTGGTGGTCGGCCGCCATGCCTGGCCCCGTGCAGTGGATCGCAACCGATTCCGGCGCCTAGTGCGCGAGACCTTCCGCCTGCTGCAATATCGCCTGCAGCCACGTGACTATATCGTCAGGGCGCGCAACCCGCAAAGAAGGGAGCCGAGCGGCGCGGAAATAGAGTGTGGCACGCGTGGTGACGCAGCTCGAAGGCGCGGAAGCGCTTCGCGAGGGCGAAATACTGATCGCTTCCGTTACCGATGTCGGGTGGTCGCCCTATTTCAGCCTGATTGCGGGGTTGGTGACCGATGTCGGAAGCGCGGTCTCGCACGGTGCCGTCGTAGCGCGCGAGTATGGTCTGCCTGCGGTCGTGAATACGCGAATCGCAACGCAGGTATTCCAGACGGGGGATCGCATCGTCCTCGACGGCGAGCAGGGAGTCGTCCGGTTGGCCAGCGACGAGGACTGACGCATCACAGCCGCCAGCTCTCGGCGGCTCCAGGTAGATGGCCGCCGTCATCGATGCCAACTTCACGATCGATCAGTCCGTTGAGTGACCGATTCAGCGACTCGATGAGCGGTCGAGGCGCCGCCTCCGGGTCGCGTGAAAGGTCACTTGCCAGGTTCGTCGTTTCGCCCGGATCGACATGGGTATCATAAAGTTCGAGATCGTTGTGGCGGACCAGTTCGTCCCAAGTGTCGGGGCGGTGATGCTGACGTGCGCTGAAGTAGCGCGCGAACTTGAAGCGTCCATCGAACAGGCCACGCATGTGACCCCGGTACGGGGTGATATCGGGCGGGCCGCCGGCTGCGGCCTTCGCTTTCTCCTCGGGCGTCTTGGCGCTGCGCACGCCTGCGACGAACTTCGTAACCGCGGCCGACAGGTGAACGAGGCTCGTCCATTGGAAGAGCACGCAGGACCTCTCGCCGGTTGGCGCGGATCGATTGTCGGCGTCTTGAATCGGACGGTCGACTGGACGGTCGAGGTGGCGGTCTCCCGCACCCGCGCCAATCGGGGAGCTTCCAGCGACTTCGCTCATCAGATCGATGCCCACGAGTTCCGGATGCTGTTCGCGCACAGCGGCCATGTCGATACCGGCGCCAGAAAGCAGCGTCGGGAGCACATCGATCATGCTCGTGAGCGCGCCAGAGCTGCGGCCGGAGCGCACATCGGGGTGACGGATCCACAGCGGTACGTTCGAGACCTCGCGATACGGGATGCCGGTCTTCTCGCGCAGGCCGTGTACACCGGCCATTTCGCCGTGGTCTGCGGTGTACAGAACGAGCGTGCGATCCTGCTGGCCGCTGGTTTCCAGGCCGTCCAACACGCGTCCGAGTTGGCGGTCTACGTCGCGCAGACAGTTCCAGTAGTAGTTCTGATAGGCGGACCACAAATCCAGACGATCGAACGGGATCTCGCCGAGGACCAGTTCCATGACCTGTTGATACTCGGCCTGCGCGGCGGGCTTCCCGGCAAGCGTCGCGGGGCCGAAGTTCTCGCCGAGCCCGATGCCGAGGTCTTTCGCGTACAGCGGGTCGTCCGGCGCGATCCGGATCGGGTGTGGGAAATCCATGATTCGCGAAGCCCGCTGATGCTCACTGGTCTGAAAGAACATGATGTCGTGAGGATTGACGAAGTTGACCGCCGCGAGCCACGGCCGCTCGCCATCGCGCTGTTTGCTGATGAACTCGATCGCCGAATCTGCACTGCCTGCGTCGTAGCGCCAGCCGCCTTGCGTGCCGTCGCGTTCGCCGTCTTGCGCGCTGTGTTCGAAGCCGTAGCCCGAAAGCAGGTCGCGCATGTAATCGACGCCGGGGGCGTTGACCTCGTCGATCGCAGTCAGGTGCCACTTGCCGAAGTAGCCGGTGGCGAATCCCGCGTCCTGGAACAGGTGACCGAGCGTGGAAATGTCGCGACGAAGCTGGCCGGCATTGGGAATCGGAACATTTTCCCAGACGCCGTTGCGTTGCGCGTGCAACCCCGTATAGAGATTCGCGCGAGACATCGAGCACAGGTTGGTCGCAGTGTGTGCGGCGCGAAACACCGTCGAGCCCTCCATCAGGCGATCGCGCTGCGGCAGCGGAACGCCGGCAGGAATCAGATGTCTGGCGCGCTCCTGGTCCGTGACGATCAGCAGAACATTGAATGGCTTCCCGCTGGAAGCGAGCGCTGCACGGGTCGGACGATCGATCATGCGGTTTGGCTCCAGTAGGGAAACGGCCTCCCGCGGGAGGTCCCGCAGCGGCTCCAGGTCGAAGGCCTCGCAGTGTCTCGCGTGTCAGTCGCGCCGAACCCAGTATTCCGCGAGGCCGCGGAAGCCGGGTGTAGTCTTCCACTTCACCTCGCGTCCCGATGGGCGAAGCGTTGGGTAACGCGCGACCAGCGCACGGACCGCGGCCTGTGCCTCGGCGCGTGCGAGGTGGGCTCCGATACAAAGATGTGCGCCGCCTCCGAACGAGTGGTGGTGGGTGTCTTTCCGGGTGATGTCGAAGCGATCCGGGTCGGGGTAGACGGCAGGGTCGCGATTCGCCGCGGCCAGCAGCAATGAGATCGACTCGCCTTTTCGCACCGGCACGCCGTCGATCTCCAAGTCGCGCGGTGCGATTCGCCCCGTCGTTTGTACGGGCCCCTCGAAGCGCAGCATCTCCTCTACCGCATTGGCGACCCATTCGGGCCGCTCGCGGAGTTTGGCGTGCTCGGACGGCCGTTCGAGCAGGTTTCGCATGCCGTTGCCGATCAGGTCCGTCGTCGTCACGTTTCCGGCGATCAGCAGCAGGTTGCACATCGTCACCAGCTCGGCCTCGTTGAGGCGGTCGCCCTCGCGCTCGGCCACGACCAGTTTGCCGATGAGGTCGTCCGCCGGCTCTCGACGCCGCTTTTCGATTTCCAAACGGAACAGCGCGTCGAGCGAGGCCTGGGCCTGCAGGCCTGCCTCGCGAACCTCATCGCCCGCGAACGGATTGAAGAAGGCCTCGCTCGAGGCCACAGACCACGCCTTGAATTTCGCCTGTAGAGCGACGTCGACTCCGAGAATGCGCGCGATCGCGATGGCCGGAAGAGGTGCCGCAATCCGATCGAGCAGGTCGAACTCCGGCTCGCCGTCGGCGTCGACCTGGTCCAGTAGCTCCTCGGCAACGCGTTCGACTACCGGTCGCAGCTTCTCTGTGGCGCGCGGCGTGAACGAGCGACTGACGAGGTTGCGCAGCCGGTTGTGCTCTGGATCGTCGAGAAACAGCATCGACGGCTCGCGGTCGTCGGTAGCGTTATCGAGAAACATGCGGACCGGGTCGCCTTCGAGGGCCTTGCGCGGGTCGACGAAGAATTCGAGGTCGTACAGGAAACGCCGAACCGCATCGTGCCCTGAAAGAACCACGCCACCCATCTGGCGGTCGCGATGCACTGGCGCCCGTTGTTGCAGCAAGCGATGCGCCGCAGCCGGGTCGGCCTGATAGGCGGCATCCATTGGCATCAGCTGCACACCTTCGGGTATCGGCGGCTCGTCTGGCGCGCTTGTCTGCTCGAGAAAATCAGCCACCTGATCCAGAGAGCCACGCGTCTCGGCGAAGCGCAGTAGCGCTTCCTCGTGACCGACGAAGAATCGCACGATCTCGCCCAGTTCTGCTGTGGCTGCGTCGAGTACTTCGCGACTCCCGTTGAGGGTTTCGTGCACCGAGTCGGCGATCGCATCGCACTGGGCATCCCAATCGAGCTGAGAGACCGCGAGTGCCAGCTTGCGTCCCGCGTCGCGCTGTCTGGCGTCCTCGGCGAGCGGAAGACCATGAAGCTCGAACGCGTCGCGCAGGCGGGTCTTGACGTGACGTTCGAGCCGTTCGAGCCGACGCCACTGGGAAGCGTGATCCGCGTCGGTTTCACGCTCGGCGAGCAGCGCGAAGAGCGCCTCGCCGAACACCTCACCCTGGTAGGCCTCGTTGAGAAAGGCATCGAGCTTGGATGAATGCAGCATGCGAGAAGTGTAGCGGCAATCATTGTCATCTGAGAACGCGCTTTCAGTCCAAGACAAAGTTGTTCAATGTCGATCCGATTCTGGGATACTGGCACTCGTGGCAGAAAGGCCGGGTTGGCGTAGTTGGCTGACTTACACTTCGGGTTGTCTTTGCGGAAGTCGAAGCTGGAAGAATTCGCGATGATCGTGAAATTCGCGCATCGAGTCGATGGTTGACCTTTGGAGACGACCACCCGCAGGAGTTGCTTCCGGCGTTTGCGGGTCAGCGGGCTGAGTACACGCGTAGATGATTGCAGAACTGGGCGATTCGAGCGGCGAACAGCAGACCCGAGCTACCGAGATGTCTGATCGCCCGAGCTTTCCCGAAACCGCTGGATATAGGCAAGCGATTGGCGTCCGCGTGGCGTGTCTTCCGCGGGGAAAAGACGCGACCAGAGGCGGTCGAAGGGTCCTTCGTGGAAGTAGTACCGGAACCAGGTCTTTCGCACGAGGAACTCGATCGCGGTGACTGCGGCGATCGCGGTGTAGATTCCCGAGCCGGTGAACCGGCTCCAACGCTCGAGGTTGCCGGAGATCGCCAGCAGTGCGCTGCCGAGTGCGCATCCGACAAAGAAGCCGCACCACAACCAGGTCAGGTTTCGACAGTAGTTCCGGATGAATCCCGGCGCTTCCGGCACCATGTACTGTACGGCGCGTTCGATGATCGAAATGCCCTCACGCAGGCTGATCCGACACATGTCCGCCAGGCTCGCGAATACGGCCGCCGGTACCAGGCGCAGGAACACGGATTCACCGCTCGTGGCGGTAGCCAGCAGCAAGAGCGGAATTGCGCTCGCGGGGGCGGCTCCGCTGCGCAGTGCCCGTTGCAGTCCATGGCGTCGCAGGAGTCCCGTGGCTCCTACCCACCCGAGTAACAGCACGGCGACGCCGCGTTCGCCGAAGCGCTCGGAAGCTCGGCCCAGCACGTACGGATAGCAGATGACGATGACGGCGAGAGTCGAGATCAGCCCACCGACGACCGCCCAGTTGCGCAGCCGCCGAGCGTCAAACGAGTTCACGGCGCCCGATGAAACCACCGAGTGGAAGTGGCTCGACTTCGTCGGCTCGTCTCGCGGTGCCCAGCATCACCAGCGCCTGCGCGCGAACGCAATTGAAGATCTCGAGAGTCTTGTCCATCACCTTTTGCTCATCGCGATCGGTTCCCACCTCCTCCGAAAAGTCGATATGGGTCAGACCGTAGTAGAACTCTCCGGTATTGCGGCGGTAGTAGTCGCCACGTTCACGCAGATGGGCTTCGATCTGTTGAAACAGCGAAGAGAAGTTCTGCATCGCCTGCAGAACGAACGGTTTCAAACGAAGCTGGCCGCTCAGGTAATCCGCATTCAGGTGTTGATCTCGCATGTAAGCCGACACCCAGAGGTTGTAGTAGAAACCGATGTCGAAATCCCACTTCATTCGAGCCAGTTCGAAGCTGCCGTGTGCGGAGTACAGGTTTCGATACAGCAGCAGGGTGGCTTCGTGTCGGAACTGCATGAACTGGTCGTAGAGGTCGAAGCGCATGCGCAAATCATCCTCCCGCGTTTCGTCGCCAGAATCTCGGCAGATCAGATCGGTGACGTAGTCGTTTTCGAGTGCGATGAAGTCGCTACCCGGGCTGTAGAGCGGATCTGCCGACGTGGCCGCCTCGCCGATCACAGCCCAGCGATCCGGATGGAAGAAACGTCGCGTCCCGTAGGCGATCTTCGTGTAGCTGCCGATATCGACGTTCTTCGCGCCGTGGATCAACTCTCGCACGGCTCGGTGGGTGTCGAGGAACTCGCGGAATCCTGCGGGTGTGCGCATTTCCCGACGACCCGCCACGGGTTCGCCCGTGACTCCGATGCTCGTCAAGCCACCGCGCAGCGGGATGAACCAGATCCAATAACCGGAGTACCAGAAGTGGATCGTTGAAAGACGTCGCGTTGTGTGTCGCACGCGCTCGCGAAACGCGTCTGAACCCAGCGAGTCGATGTCGGACACGCCCTCGAAGCGTCCCCACACCGATCCGATCTGATGTGTGGGCTCAGCGACGCGCAGGTCGGCGAGCCGAGCGAACATTCCACCACGGCCCGCTGCGTCGATGATCCAGCGCGCGGTGTGCGCGCTGGATTGACCCCGTCGCGTGACCCGAAAGCGATGCAACGAGCCTGCGACACCCAACTCGACGCCAGACACCGAAGCCTCGGTCTCGACCTCGACGCCATCGGCCCGATTCATCAGCAGCAGGTCGGCCTCGAAACGGGCGCGATCGATTTGAAAAGCGGGGTGAAACGGAAGGCCGATGGTGCCGACCTCGCTCATCTCTTCGAGCGCGCAGTCGCGATTTTCGCGATCGAAGAAGTAGCGCAAGCCGTTCTTGGGAAGTTGGTTTTCGTATAGGTACTCGCTGAGTCCCTGCTTGCGTATCAGGTAGTTGGCCGCGATCTCGACGGTCGCCTCGCCGACCTTGAAGGCGGTCTCGCTCGAACGCTCGAAAATTCCGATGCTCAGTGTCGACGAACGCCGGCGCAGCTGGCGCGCGAGGAGATTGCCGGCGAGTCCGCCGCCGATGATCGCGACATCGAGCGGTTCTGTCGCCGCTCTGGGAAGAGCGGGCCGCGTCACTCTGTGCGGGCTCGCCTGCGGCATTTTAGGCGGCACTCTCTTCGGCACCTTCTGCGGCACTCTTTGCGGCACTCTTCGCGGCACTCCTTGCGGCACTCTTCGCGGCACTCTTCGCGGCACTACACGAGCCCCCCGTTGACGGAGATCACCTGTCCCGTGATGTAGGACGCGCCTTCGGACATCAAGAACGAAACGGTCGAGGCGACATCGTCGGGTGTTCCCAGCCTGCGCACGGGCACCATCTTCGCCAACGCGTCTCGATCGGCGCTCTCGAGCATTTCGGTATCGATCCAACCGGGCGCCACGCAATTGACCGTGATGCGTCGTTTCGCGAGTTCCTGCGCCAACGACTTGGTGGCACCGATGATGCCGGCTTTCGATGCGCTGTAATTGGTCTGGCCGCGGTTTCCGATCATCCCCGCGATGGACGAAAGCGTGACGATGCGCCCGCCCGATTTCGCGCGGACCATCGGCATCACCAGTGGATTCAGCACGTTGTAGAAGCCGTCGAGATTTGTCCGGACCACGCGGTCCCAGTCGTCCCCGGACATTCCCGGAAACGCTGCGTCCGCGGTGATTCCGGCGTTGCTGACCGCGCCCCAGTATGCGCCGCCCGATGCGATATCGCGGCCGATCGCCTCCGCGCTGGCTTCGCGGTTGGCGACGTCGAATGGCAGCAGAACGGCGCTTCGCCCGAGCGATTCGATTTCGGCCGCCACGGACTCGGCTCGGGTCTTGCTGCGCAAATAGCTGAGAGCGACGTCGAAGCCGTCGCGCGCCAACCGCAGTGAGATGGCGCGACCGATGCCACGGCTGGCACCCGTGATCAGTACTCGTCGTGTTGCCTTTACGTCGCTCACCGCTGTACCTCTGCCAGTTCGCTCCAATCTTCGAGGATGTAGAGGTTGATCCGTCCTTCCGCCAGCACTTTGCCCCCGGGATCTCTGACGCTGCCGTCGAATGCGACCAGACCCGATTCCCCGCGATGGTGACGTGCCGTGACCTCGAGAGGCCGGTCGGCTTCGAAGCGCTCGGCGTGTAGACGCAACCTTCGCGAGCCGAGCAGAAGCCCCGGGCGCGGTGGTCGAGTGCCGCCAGCGAGGCTGCCATGCACAGCGGCGCACTGCGCGATGTACTCGAGCCCGAGCCAGCTCGGGACACCGCCATCTGCATCGGCGAACAACGCGCTTTGGCGCACGTCGATACGGCAGACGGTGTATTCGGGCTCGTGTTCGAGCACGCGGTCGAGCAGCAACATCGCGTCCGAGTGGGGAATCAAGTCGGCGATGGCCGGAAACTGGCCCGTCAAGGTTGCCCTCCCCAGAATTCGAAATAGTTGAACCACTCGAGCGGGTGGCGCTCGCAATAGGTTTCCAACACGGCAACGTATTGTCCCATCAGTTCCTGCGCGCGCTTCTCGCGCTCGGAAGGCCGCACACGTCCGGCGTCTCGCAGCGGACGCAACACGGTCTGGTAGCGCCCCATTTCGGTGCGAACGCACAGGGCCATCAGGACCGGGCAACCGAGAGTGCCGGCCAGCAGGAATGGGCCCATCGGAAATCGCGCGGGCTTTCCGAGAAAGCTGGCGTCGGCTACGCGAGCGCCCGGACCAGGCCGCACGCGGTCTGCGAGAATCACGACGAATTCACCGCGGTCGATACACGCCTTGATTTCGAACGCTGCGCGAACCGACGTTGGGTCCAGACCGATCGCACGAACGTGTACGTCGGGGCTGATCGAATCGAAGAATTGATTGACGCGCTGCGCGTTCTGGTAGTAAACGACGACGTTGACCGCCAGGTCGTACTCGCGACTGAGAAACCAGAGCATCTCGAAACTTCCCAGGTGAGCACCCAGCAGCAGCGCGCCGCGCCCCTGTTTGGCAAGTTCGAAAATTTTTTCGCTTCCATCGTGGTCGACCTGGTAGCTGTCGAGTGCACCTCCCCAGACGACGAGTCGATCGTAGATGCTGACCGCGAAAGCATGAATGTGGCGGAGCACCATCAAAGGGCCCGGCTGTCGGCCGAGCGATTTTCGTCCCGCCGGTGATGCCCAGACCCGGTCCAGGTATTGTCGCGAACCGCGATTCACTGCCCGGTGGAACAACTTGAAGTAGATCGCGATCGCCCACAGCACGACCGGCATGGGACGCCGCCCGAACGTTTTGTGAAACCACGCCCCGATGTGCAGCGCAGCCAGCGTGCCTCGTTCCGCGATGCGGCTCCAATCCGCCGATTCGGCTATGACGGAATTGCGTATCGCGCGCGGGCCCGTCGGCTTCACGATTTTGTCCACGGGGCGATTCGGTGCAGCATCCAGCGCGGAGAACGCACGAGCATCCCGAGTAGTGCCGCTGAGTACACACCTGACATTCTCACGTTGTCGCCGACCATGTCAAAATGCGACAGGCCATCCGGGTTGTAGACCACCCGGGTGGACACATTGCGGATCGGGACTCCGGCCCAGTGCAAGCGGATCACGAGGTTCGGATCGAATTCCATCCGATCGCCCAGTTCGGCCTCGTCGAGGAGTTTCACGGTGGCCGCTAAGGGTACACCACGAAAGCCGCACAACGGGTCCGACACATCGAACGAGAGCGTCGCGGCCCACACCATCGCGCGGGAGAGCTGGCGTCCATACAGTCGTCCTTTCGGAACGCTGTCATCGAACACGGGCGAGCCGAGAACCAATGCGTCGGGATGATTGCGAATCATGTCGATGAAACGCGGGACGTCGGTTGTGTCGTGTTGCCCATCAGCGTCGAGCTGGATCGCGTGGCTGAAGCCGCGTTCCAACGCCATCCGATACCCGGTCGCGAGGGCTGCGCCGCGGCCGCCGTTTCGATCCCGGTGGTAGACCTCGACCCAGGCGTGTTTCTTCCCGGCGGCGTCGAGCACGACGCGGGTTCCCGAGTCGCTACCGTCGTCGACGACGAAGCACTGAAGTCCGTAGTCGGCGAGCGCGTCGAGGACCCCGCGGATTTCGTCTTTGTGGTCGTAGATCGGTATCAACAGACAGGGATTCAATCGATCTCTCCGAGCCGCCAGCGGCCGGTCGAAAAGGTACGCTCGCCGTCGAAGAGCCGAAAGCGGATCGCCCCGTGCGGGGCGGAAACTTCCACCTCCATATCAAGAGTCTGCCCGGGCAACAGTGGCTCCGGGAATTTCAAGGCCTCCAACCCGGTCGTTCTGGGTCGCTCGCCAAGCAGGTCGGTCGCCGCGTCCATCACCCAGCGCAACTGGACCACGCCCGCGACCACCGGAAACGCATCGAAGTGCCCTTGCAGGTAAGTGAGGTCGTCAGGGACCTCGATGCGCCGCGCGATGCGATGCATCGATCTCGATTCCCCGATCACGCTGGGATCGCGGCGGTCGGGTTCGAACAAGGCCTCGAGCCGCGTTCGTGGCAATTTTCCCTGCGCGTCGCGAGGCAGTTCGTCGAGGTAGCGCCACACTCGCGGTAGCAACACACGATCCCAGCGCGGTGCGAGGTGGTCGCAAAGCGCTGCGCTGAGCGAGCGCCGGCCAGCGTCCCGAAGCAGGGTTCGGCCTTCGTCGTCGAGTGACACAACCGCGTGAACACGCTCTTGTCCACCGCGATCGAGAACCAGCAGCGCCGCCTCCCGAATCCGCGGGTGCTGCGCGAGGTCGCCCTCCATGGCGGGCAACGACAGGCGTTTTCCCCCCACCTTGACGATCCGATCGCCGCGACCCATCAGCAAGAATCCCGCCTCGGGTCGAAGTTCGATGCGATCGCCCATCTGGAATCGGCGCAACCCAGGGGCAACGACTTCGCCCTCGCTGGAGAAGGGCGAGGTGATGACGAGTCGATCCCCTTCGGCATCCCGTTCGACACCGACTCGCGGAAGCGGATTCCACGTTTCGCCGTCCCGGGAACGCTGGCGGACCGCTACACCGCCGGTCTCGGTCGAACCGAGGATCTCGTAGGGTGACTCGCCCAGGGTGGCGGCAATCCCGTGTGCGGTCTCGGCGTCGAGCGGACCCCCAGACGAGAACACGGCGCGACACGCGGAGGCGACCGACTTCAGCTCCCCGGTGACTTCCATGCGCTTCAAATGCACCGGCGAACTCACGAGCAATGCATCCCCGGCAGCTGCCATTTGCGGCAGGATTTCCTGGGGGTGGAGCAACAAATCGGTTTGAAATGCACGACCGGCAAGCAACGGCCAAAGCACTCGGAAGAGAAGACCATAGATGTGCTGATGAGACACGGTCGCAAATATCCGGGTCCGCTCCGCCAGGCGGTTGCCGAATACGCTCTCGAGCATCTCGACTTCGTCGACGAGATGGCTCCAGCATTTGACGACACCCTGGTCTTCGCCGGTCGTACCCGAAGTGCGAAACTCGGCCAAAGGTGAATCTCGGTCGATGTCACGCCAGTGCCAGTCGGGGCGCGAAGCGGAGGGCGGGTTGCCACGCGATGGACTGGCGAGGGACAGGCTCGTGTGTGACTGACTATTACACGACAAGGGCGCGAATGTCTGGATCCCGCCAAGTCCTGAGGCATCGATTTCTGGGTCAATCAACGCGGCGCTAACGCCTGCGCCGAGGCGTCGAAGCGTTTCGGGCTGTCGATTCGGAGCGAGCACCGCGATGCTGCCCGTCTCGGCCATCGCGAACAGGCACACCGCTGCTGCGTAGGAGTCCTCCGTGTAGACGAGGAAACGCTGGCCAGCGATTTTCTCCAGCGCATGACACAGCGCGGCTGTGTGATCTCGGAACTCGTGATCCGAGCGTTCTCCGAAGCGTCCAAAGGCGACGGTTCGCCCGTTCGGGGCCTCGTTGTGGAATAGCGTTGCGGCAGTCATGCTTGGACTCAAACCGAGCTAGGACTCTCCCGCCAGCCGGATCGAGATCCGGCTGGCGAGGTCGGCGAGCGTTTTGCATTCGCGCACGTCGTCCTCGTCGAGTCCGACACCGACCGCGTCGCCAACTTCTTGCAACAGCGAGATGACGTCGAGGCTATCGAGATCGAGGTCGTCGAAGAGGTGGGCGTCGGGTCGAACCGGGTCTCCCGAGATCTCGAACTCGGCTGCAAGTACCTCACGCATCTTCTCGAAGATTTCTGCCGGAGACAAACTTCGATGCGTCGCGCTCACGGTCTCCGGAACTGTCTCGGCCTCTGTCTCAGGCATTATCTCAGGCACTGTCTCAGGCATTATCTGGGGTTCCTACGAGACGCGGTTCTCATCGACGTATGTCGCGAGGTTTCGCACAGAGGCGAAGATCTGGCGATTCGTATCGGGGTCGTCTCCGATCTGAACGCCGTAGCGTTCTTCGAGGGCCATCGCGAGTTCCAACGCGTCGATCGAATCGAGTCCGAGCCCCTCGATGAACAATGCCGCACCGGATTCGATGTGATCCGGCTCGACGTCTTCGAGCGCGAGTGCGTCGATGATGAGTTCTTTGAGTTCGAATTCAAGCGTTTCCGACGTCGACAATGTTCAGTCCTTTGACGAGCGCTTCGCGAAGTTGACAAGTCAGGCGCCTGGCAGCCAGCGGCGGTGTCGCTCCGCTTTCTGCGATGGGCTTCGTAGAGATCGGATCGATGACGGTCACCGTCAAGGTGAAGGCGCGATCGGGCACATCGTACCACTTTTCGTTCTTTCCCAGCGTGGGTGGGTCGCACTGGATCACCACGGGTTGAAGCGCGCATTCGGCGGCCAGCGCAATGTGGGCTGCGCCGCGTCGAAATGGGTGCAGACCCCCGCGAGGCGACCGTGTTCCCTCCGGAAAGACGATCAGCGATCGACCCTCCCGAAGCCGCCGTGAGCACGCCTCGATGAGGCCGGCGGCGCCGTGCTTGCTCACGTCGTTATTGACGTAGCCACAAGCGGAGACCATGCCGCCCAACAGCCAGTTCCCGGCTCGATCGCCACTGACGATGCAGTCTGCCTGGGGCATGAATGCCAGTAGCGCAAGCACGTCGATCAGCGTGGGGTGATTCGCGACCACCAGGTGTGCGCCCGGTTCCCGTAGCCGCTCAGTCTGATACCCATTCAATCGCATGACCCCGAGTCGCTCGAGAAACAGCAGAAAGATGCGAGCACCGTGGTGTGCCGTGAGCTGCATCCGGAGCTGGCGCTCGGTCGTGCTCGATGATCTCCAACGGGAAACCGGCAGCGCGACCAGCGCGAGCAGCAGCACCGATACGCCGAAAGCCGCGAAGCCCAACCCCGTCCCCGCGACTCTCCACCAATATGCAATCGTGCTAGCCATCAGGTCCCAGTGGTGACTTCTCATCCGGCATCGGGGCGGGATTCGCCTGGCCAACACGTGTACTCTGATGCCCCATTTGATGCAAATCGCCAGTGGCGGATCGACTCGCTCCGGGCAGCCGGTCCGCGAGCGAATCTCGCAGCCCGTCGGCGCTGAGGCGCTCTCGCGCACCCTGCTACCCTGCTGCCAGTGAATAGGCACACGCATCCGCGCCGGTACCCGGCTGCATCGCCCGAGCTATTGCGGGTGCGGGTCGAACGGCTCGAAAGCACGCGCGATTTCTCCAACGAGCGTCTGCTCCCGCTGATGCTGGAGGCACGCTCGGCAGGCCCCTGCGGAGTGTTGGGCGACGGCTCGCTACGCGTTGGCCTTTGCTGACGTGAGCGAACGGCTGCGCGAAACGCACGTTGAACTCGAAGTGCCGTTTCGACACGTCGACATGCTCGGCGTGGCCTGGCACGGCCACTACTTCGAATACTTCGAAGAGGCGCGCACGAAACTGCTGCGCAGCTGTGACCTCGACACGGGGGACCTGATCGGACCGCGTTTCGCATTCTTCGTGATCGAGAGTCGATGTCGACATACCGCCCCACTGTTCTACCGGGACCGGATTCGCGTCGCGGCCTGGTTGCGAGACATCCGACATCGAATCCACATCCGCTACGAGATCACGAATCTGAGTCAGGGCAGTAGCCGCGCGGCGCGCGCGCATACGATCCTCGCCACCACCGATCTCGAACGAAATCTCCTGCTACAGACGCCCGATGAAATTCAGCGCCGTCTTCGCGGCTAGTCTCGCCGTCGCGCTGCTGGGCGTTTCGGCTGCCATTTCGGCTGGCGAAGACCGCGTGCCCACATCGGCCGAACTCACACTCGATTCGCTGATGGCAGAGATGTCGACTGCCCGCGGTGTGGTCGCGAATTTCCGCGAGCAGAAGGAAATCGCCCTGCTCGTGGCTCCGCTCGAGAGCAGCGGCGTACTCTACTTCGCAGCCCCTGGGCGTTTGGCGCGTTTCACGCTTGCGCCCAGCTTCTCGTCGCTTGTGATCGATGGCGACACACTGCGTTTTCGCGATGGCGAAGCAGGCGAGGAGTTCGACCTGTCGGGAAACCCAATGGCCCGCGTGTTCGTGGACAACTTCATCGTGTTGTTCAATGGAGACGTCGAGCGGCTTCGCGAACTCTACGATGCGGAGTTCTCGACTGAAGGCCAGAGCTGGTCGCTGCGGCTGATACCCAGAAGCGAACGTCTGCGGGTCGCGGTCGAATCGATCGTTCTGACTGGCGGTCGCGGAACTGGGGGAAGGGGCGGGATCCGCCGGATGGAAATGCGCAGTTCTGATGGCGATCGCACGACGACCCATCTCGAGACCCGACAAGCGGACCGCCGGTTTAGCGACGCGGAACTCGAGGTGCTGTTCTCGCAGCGGGTTCCTCTGCGCGCCACCCCCGCCACCCGTTGAGTCGTGGCACCGCCGCAGTCCAGATTGCCGCCGCGCTGGCGTTGCTGATCTACTGTGGGTCGAACCTGCGCATCGGAAGCGACCTCAGCCACTTCATGCCCGACACCAACCGGTCGGAGCTCGCGCAGATTTCGAGCCACCTGACCGACTCGCCGTTCACTCGGACGATGGTGCTCTCGATCGAATCCGACGAACTCGCAGTGTCGATTGCTGCCGCCGGCGAGCTGGCATCCGCGCTGCGCGACGAACCGGAGGTCGCCTGGCTTCGTTCCGGTCTCGACGCGACCCAGCTCGAGGATCTCTACAAGCTGTTCTTCCCGCACCGCTTGTCGTTTCTGTCGGACCAGCCCGAGCGCGACATCCCCGCGATGTTCGAAACCGAGGCGCTGCGCGAAAGGGCCCGTCGGCTGAAGGCGGATCTGGCGTCGCCGGCGTCCGGTCTGCTGACTCGAATCGCTCCGGAAGACCCGATATCGAGTTTCCGCGCGCTCGTGGACCGGTTTCGTCGCGGCGATGACGTACTGAAGATTATCGACGGCCAGCTGGTCACGCGCGACGAGCGCTTTGCGATCGCGATGCTGGGTACACACGCATCCGCTTTCGAATCGGGTCCACAGGCGCTGTTGTTGGCGAAGATCCAGAAGCGATTCGAACACATTCGCGCGCGTCTCGGCGCGAACTTGAAACTCGAGATGGCCGGTGCCAATCGCTTTGCAGTGGCGGCCGAGCAGAGTATCAAGAGCGATGTCTACCTGATCGGAGCGTGTTCGTTCATCGGCGTGGCAACGCTGTTTTTCGCGTTCATCGGAGGTTGGCGGGCATTTCTGGTCGTCTCGGTGCCTCCGCTGGTCGGAATCCTGGTCGCGACTGCCGTCGGCCTGGCGTGGTTCGGCAGCTTGGACGGCATCACGATGGCCTTCGGCGCATCGCTGATGGGAATCGCAATCGACTATTCGAATCACGTGTTGATCCACAACCGGCTCGGTCCAGCAGGAGAGACGCCCAGTGAAACGACGCGCCGAATTCGGCCCTCGTTGATGTTGGGTGCGATCACGACCGTCGCGAGTCTCGGTGGACTGGCGATGACTTCGTTTCCGGCCTTTCGCGAAATGAGTTTCTTCGCTTCGCTGGGTGTGATGGCGGCACTCTGGGCCAGTCTGGTCCCGTTGCGTGCCCTGCTGCCATTCGCACCACAGCTACCGGCGCGCTCCGCGGCGACAGCAGCGTGGCTCGGCCGGCACTTCTCCCGTCTCGAGCGCGCGCCCCGTGTGTGGCTGTGCATTCCGCTCGCGGTGCTGCCATTGGCCATGTTTTCGTTACCCCGGCTCGAATGGAATGACGACATGTCGGAGTTGACGAGCTTTCCAGAAGAGCTGATCGAGCAGGACAAGCGTGTACGCCAGCGCGTGTCGAGGGTCGACACCAGTCGATTTGCGATCGGCCTCGCGGCCGACGAGAAAAGCGCAGTCGCGTTGAGCGACCAGATCCACGAACGGCTGGTGGCTGCGGCCCAGGCGGGCGAAATCGACGGGGATCGGTCACTTCACGACCTGCTCTGGTCCGAAGATCTTCAGAGCCGCAATTGGCGGGCCGTGAAGGGCGCCACCGATCTCTATGAGCGCCTCGACGCAGCGTTTGTGGCCGAGGGGTTTCGATCGGGCGCGTTCCGCGTCTTCGGAGGCGCGATCGCCGGGCCGCCTCCAACCCCGCTGGCGCTCAGCGATCTGGCGAACAGCGCTCTTGGAGACCTTCTCGCGCCGTATTCGTTTCGGTTGGGTGACGACGTCGCGGTCGTGACGTATCTCGATGGCATCCACCAACCCGAAGCGTTGCGCGCGCGGCTAGCCGACCTCGAACGCGTCTTCCTGCTCGATCAGTCGACTTTCGTAAACGACATCTACAGCGAATTTCGCACCAGCACGTTGCGGCAGATCGTGATCGGAGGGGTGCTGGTTTTCGCCATTCTGGTGGCTCGCTACCGCGCCTGGAGACCGACGCTGGCGGCTTTTCTGCCCGCGGCGATCGTGGCAACCCTGCTGCTGTCGATCTTCGCTCTCGCCGGAGTGCGGGCCAACCTGTTGCACGCGATGAGTCTGATCATGGTGATGGGTATGGGGGTCGATTACGGGGTATTCCTGGCGGACAGCGCAGCGGATCGCGCATCGATCGGTGCGACGATGCTGAGCTTGCTGATGTCGTGTCTCACGACAGTGTTCGTGTTCGGAACGCTGGCGATCTCGTCGCAGCCCGCCTTGCGCGCGATCGGGGTCACGACGGGGCTCGGAGTCCTGCTTTCCTACGCACTGGCGCCCGTTGTTCTCGCCATGCTGGGGCCCGGCCGGCCGTTGCCCGCTGGTGGATTGCGCGGTGAGTAGCTCGAGCCGATCTTTCATGTGCTCGATGGCCGCAGTGGCCGTGGCCTGTGTTGTGGCTGGCTGCTCGCACATTCCATGGCGGCCGCTGGCGCTCGCCGCGTGTCCAGGCGTGCTTCGCCCAATCGACCAGATCGATGGAGAGTTCGTACTTCAGCACAGCGTACGCATTCGAACCAAGGATCTGGACATCCCATTGCGACTCGTCGTGCAGAAGACTGCAGACGAGTTGGTGGCGATCGGCTTCAATCCCATCGGTGCGAAACTATTTACCGTAGTACAGCGCTCGCAAGGGACCGAAGTCGATGCGCTGCCGCGGCCAGTCCTGGCGGTGTCGCCATTGAGCGTATTTCGCGATCTGCATCGCATTCGCTTTCTGGCCGCGCCGCTGCCCGACACGGGCGATGGCCGCTCGAGCCAGTCGTTCGCTGGCACCGTGGTCA
Source organism: Deltaproteobacteria bacterium (assembly GCA_032128375.1). GTDB lineage: Bacteria > Myxococcota_A > UBA9160 > UBA9160 > SMWR01 > JAJDAM01. The sequence continues at coordinate 17,264 of JAQBGU010000203.1, forward strand.
GCGACACCTGGCGGGCCGGAACGTTGATTCGGCGGGAACTCACGGCTGCCAGTCAGCCCTGGCCGACGACGTTGAGTTTCGAACCCGGTGCGTCCAGCGTCGCGGTCGATAACCCCAGTTGCGGGTATCAGTCGAAATGGGTGACCGTGTCCGAACAGGCGATCCCTCGAGCGTGGTGACACCGGAGCCGGTGCGTTCGAGTTCGTCACTTGCGGTGCGCTCTGGGCTCGGCGCCGTATGGTTCTCGCTCTGGTTCTTCATCGTGTTCCCCGCCTGGGTACTGTGGTGGAGCGGGCAGGGCTGGGCGCTGGAATTCGGCTTGCATTTCTGGTCCGGATCGGGCCTGATAGCCGCGGCCCACGTTGTGTTGGTCGCGGAAATCGTCGCGTTCGCCCGCAGGGGTGGGACCCATGTTCCGCTCGACCCACCCCCGTCGCTGATTTCCGATGGATTGTACGGGCGGGTGCGGAACCCGATGTACGCGTCCTACATTGCGATCGCGATCGGAGAGGCGATTGCGTACCAGTCGTGGGCGCTGCTTGGCTACAGCCTGCTGCTCGCAGCAGGCGTACACGGATACGTGATCTACGTCGAGGAGCCGGGGCTGTGGCGGCGATTCGGCGAAGACTACGAACGCTACACGGCCAGGTCCGGTCGTTGGTTCCCACAGATTCGAAAAGTCTCTTCGCACTGACCCAGCGGAATGCTAGCTGCGTCGGACTTTGCCTGTCGGCGTGCGCTCGAGCGATTCGACCAGCCGGAACTCGCGCGGGATCTTGTAGGTGGGCAGGGCGTCCCGACAGTGGCTGATCAGTTCCGATCGCGCAGGCGCGGCGTCGGGATTGACCGCAACGATTTCCGCACACGGTATTTCGCCGAGGTGCGCGTGCTCGATCGCGAACACGCGACTCTCGGCGACAGCGGGGTGCGTGTCGAGGACCGCTTCGACTTCCTCGCCGAAAAATTTCATCCCAGCCATGCAGATCCGATTGGCGCGACGGCCCGCGAGGTGCAGGTCTCCATCCGTGTCGAACCAACCCTGGTCGCCGGTTCGAAATCCATCCGGTTCGAGACACTCGGCTGCCGGCAACCACGGGTCGAGATAAGCGTCGAGCATGCCGGGTCCGCGGATGCAGATCTCACCAGTGCGTTCGCGAGATGTCGGTCCGGAAACCGGCGTCCCGTCATCGGCGCGCAACCAGACCTCGTAGTCGGCTAGTGGCTTGCCGAGCGCGGTGGGCTTGGTTGCGGCCGAGTCGAGGTTCACGACCGGGAGCCCGACCTCGATGATTCCCAACGCCTGCACGAGCGGCAGCGAGAAGCGTTTGGCGAACTCGTTGGCGATCGATTCGCGCAGGCCTTCCGCCGTGGAGACGGCCAGACGGACCCGATCCAGTTGGATATCGGTCGTGTCCTTCGCGAGCAGTTTGTAATGGTGGGGCGACGCGTAGATCACGGTCGGCTGCTCGCGTCGTGCGAAGTCGAGTACTTCTCGCGCGAGCGGGCTTGCCGGCAGCAACACGCTCGCACCGTTCGAGAGATAGAGCAGAATCGACACCACGAAGTGATGGGCCATCGGCAGCAACCACAACACGCGGTCCTCGGGCGAAATTTGAAGCACCCGGTTGGCCGCGGCGAGTCTCGCTTCGATGGCTCGATGACTGAGGATCACACCCTTGCGTTGGCTGGTCGTGCCCGAGGTGAAGCGCAGGTACGCGGGCGAAACGGCGCGATACGCGGCTTCGGATTGCGCGTCGCCGGCCAGGCTAACGTCGAGCGGCTTGTGCTCGAAGCCTCCGACCCCTTCGACCAGCAGGCGGTGCAGTCGCGCGCGCTCGCAAAGCGCGGTGAGAACTTCGCCCTTGTGATCGTCGGGGATCGGAACCAGACAACCGCCAGCGGCCAGCACGCCGAGTGCCAGTTCGATGAAACCGCCGCCCTGCTTCGCGATCAGGCCACAGCGGTCCCCGGCTGAGAGTCCTTCCGCAACCAGACGCTTCGCGATCGCGTCGAAGTTCCCAACCGCTTCGGCGTAGCTGACGGTGTTCGAACCACCGTCGCGGTCGTTTTCGACCCAAGCCGCGTGGGCGGCTGCGCGCACCGCGTGTTCGCGAATCCGATCGACGACATTCACGTTCAGTTCCCTCCCGATGCCAGGTCGGCGCTCGAGTCGAGAATCTGGGCGCGAACGCCCGAAGCTGCAATCGCATCGAGGCCGCTGTGCCGATCGGCCGCTAGCGCTGCAGCCACACCAATCGCTTCGCCGGTTGCCAGCGCAGTTCCGATTACCCGCAGCGAGCCGGCGGCTTCGTGGCTGGCCGACAGACATCGCCCCGCCATGCCGAGCCTCGCGCAGCGCTGGCTGATCAGGGCGCCGAGCGGGACCGAGCAAGGCCCGATCGGGTACTCGAAACGGGCTCGACGATGATCGGTCCAGAGCTCGATCGGCCAGTTCGATCGGCAGACTTCATCGGGATCCGATCGTCCCATCAGAACGTCTTGGCGACTGATCTCGTAGCGGCCCACGACACGTCGGGTTTCACGAACGCCCAGGCGACGCGGCCAGGCATCGATCCGGCTGTGCGCAAAGGCGGGGCGCGTCTCGCGCAGGAATTTTGCGATCTGCTCGGCAGCGCCGCGGGCCTGCGCGGTAAGTGCGTCGATGTGCTGCGGATCGAGCGGGCGATAGGCGCTGGGTCGCGGAACATTCAGCGTCACGTAGACCTCGTCGCGTCCGGTGGCGGGTCGAATCAGTACCGATTCGCACTGTTCAGAAATCGCGCCGTCGCGCGCCGCGGCGGCCAACGCGTGTGTCACGCGGAGTTTCGCGAAGCCGTCCAACTGGCTGCAATCGACCCCGGCCATCCGGAAGATGAACGAGGGAAGTTGCAGCCGGTTGGCGTCCGTTTCAGCGGTCGGTGCGTCCGCCAAACTGGCAACGGTCGCGTCCCCGCTCGAATCGATGACGATGTCGGCGGCAATGAAATGGACTCCGGAGGCTCCGCGATCGATGCACAAGCGAGCCGGGTCACCCGAATCGAATGCGGCCTCGACCAGCTCGGAACCGGTCGAGACCTCGAGCCCGTTGGTCTTGTCGCACAGCGTCGCGACGTGCCTGGCGAAACGAGGCGGGTCGAGCGGCAACACGTAGACCCGGCCGGCGCGTACCGGGGGAGACGCCGCACCGACGCTGAGCAATTCATTGGCCAGCAGGCGCGGGAACCCCGGATGCAACGGCTCGGCGTGATCTGACGTTTCGTAGAGCCCGCAGATCGTGTGAACGAATGCGTTGGCGGCATTGCCGCCCAGCTGCGCAGTTCGCTCCACGAGCAACGTGTGTGCACCGCAGCGGGCCGAGGAAAGCGCCGCAGCGATTCCCGCGGGGCCTCCCCCGACCACGACGACATCGAAGTCCTGTGATGCTTTCGCGCGCTCGGCCCTTTTCTCAGCCAACGGCTCAGCCCAGCAGGTCGCGCAGCAGCTGCTCGCGAAGAATCTCGCGTTCTTTGTCCGACACCGAAGTTTCCTGATACACGTGAGTCGCGTTCAGGCGCCCGCCACGCAGGCTCATCGCAATACAGCTGCCAGGGGATGGTGGTACCGGCGCCACGTGGAAACCGTTGCGAATCTCGGCACCCAGGAAACGATCGACGCCCTTCATGAAATCACCCGTGAACGCAAAAAAGAACGAACACAGTTCTCCCTTGAAATCTCGTCGCGCCATGTGGCTGTAGACGCGCTTCGGCGCGAAGCGCGCGAATTCCATCGCGTGGACGGCGTTTTCGACGTGGCCGGCTTTGATGGCGGCCAGCCGCTGCGCTTTGAGGTGCGCGATGAGTTCGTCGAGATCTCGGGTCTGGTCGACGTGCGCCTGGAACCAGACCAGCGAGACGTGTGTGCGAAACATCGCCTTCGCGGCGCCGCGAGGTCTCAGATTGACCGGCAGTGGCACCACGAAACTTCCCGGGTCGACGCCGCGCGCGCGGAACACGGCCGCATGGGCGCGAATCGTCGCAGCGAGATAGAACAGCATCGGCGTCATGAAGCCGGCGCGCTGCTTTGCGCGTTCCACTACCGAGCTCGTCTGTTCGGGCGAAAGTGTAAGCAACTCGTAGCGCAGCGATTGAGGGACGCGGCGCAAGGGACCGGCGAGCGACCGCGGCGGCGCGCTCGCGAACCCGCTGAGCCATTTCTGCCACGCTTGTGCCGCATCGCCGCGTTGGCGCAGGGTCAGCTGCGATGGCTCGACGGGGTCGAATTCGTCCGGACACGGCAGTTCTGTCGGACTGGATACTCCCCGATAGCAAGCATCCAGCCATCCCATGAATGTCTCGCTGCCGGACCCGTCGAGCAGCATGTGAACCCAACTCGCCGCCAGATCCGTGCCCGCAGCACCTCCTTTGTATCGAACCGCGTCGAAGCGCAGCAGCTCTCCGCGCGATGCATCCATCCGCGAGTTGATCGGCCGGACCAGCGCATCGGGAAAGTCGGCGTCGTCCGGCTGGGGTGCGTCCACATCGATCACGTTCAACGCCGGGGTCGGCGCGCGCGCGGCATCGGCAATACGGAACACCGGCGCAGCGATTCGAAAGCGTTTGCCGATCGGTGCGCGAACAATCGGCTGCGCGTGCGCCACCTGTTCTATCAACTTCCGCAGCAGCTCGACGTCGAACCCGGGACCCAGCCGCAACACGAGCTGTGACACATGATTGGCGCCCGATTTTCGCCGGATCTCCGCGTCGAATGCGCGCAGGAAACAGTCCGCCCCGGTCAGCGGGATGAAGGCGCGCTTGTCGGCGTTACTTCCCAACGACTCCACTCCTGCGGTGATCGCCCTCGCGCCTGTTCGTTCGGAGCGCAAGGTGTATTGGGACGCGAATTGTCAACCCCCGGACAGCTGACCGTGCACGAGCGAAGCCAGCGATT
>JAQBGU010000204.1:0-2807 GCA_032128375.1 Deltaproteobacteria bacterium
TCCGAATGACAGACTCCGCAAGCGGCTATGCGCACGCGAACCTGCCCGGATGCGGGGTCGTCGATCATCACGTCCTCACGGATTTCGAGAGGTTGGCCGGCGGCTTCGAGAATGGCTGCCTTCATTGATTGGGATCTTCCTTTGTGTTTATCTTGCGATTTCCCGTTCTGCTATCTCAGCGCTTCCAGCTCAAGGGCGCTTTGTCAAATCGGCCAGGTGTTCCACCTGGCCGTCGTCGCGCGAAAGCAGCACGTCGTTGTAGCTCCCTTCGCCGCGATGGTTGCGGACACCGTCCTTCACGAAAGCCATGATCACGCTCGTCCGGTACGGCCCCGGGCCTGTCGGAGGGGGTGCTGCGTGCATGACGTCGCCGTAGTGGAGCGAGACATCGCCCGGCTTGCCGTTGACGCCGACACCGGATGGTGCATCCGGATGTCGCGCATCGATGAATCCACAGACTCCCTGTAATGACCCAGGGAGCATTCGCAGCTCGCCGGTCGCGTCGTTTGCATCCGAAAGGTAGATCGAGACGATCAGCACGGGACACATTGCGGTGTGCCCACCCATCCCACAGTCGCGGTGCCAGGGAATATCAGAAAGCCCTTCTGTCATATCGGGGTTCTTGAAGATCACACTGACGCCCTGGTCGGATGCTGCGGCACGAGCGGTCAGCTTCTCGTCGGAAAGCCCGACGAGTTGTGCGACGCGTGGGTCGTTGTACAGGGCTTTCAGCCGCGGACGAATCCCCGCATTCGTCACGCGACACAGCGTCTCGTCACCGCTTGCGTTCTTGCCCCACCATGAGACCTTGTCGCCGGGTTGGGCAGCGGCTCGCAGCGTCGCTGCATCATCGAGAAAGCCCGCGATCTCCGGTTTCGAGAAAACCTCCCTCGCGATCAGAAAGCCCGCCGTTCGCAAGAAGTGCGCCATTTCGTCTCGATCGCCGTCCAGTCGGAAACTCTGTTCGGTGTCTAACTTGTCACCGTAGAGATCTCGCAAGTCCGCTTCGGCGGGATTGAAGATCTGTCGTCCGTTGTACATCGCGCGCAGTCCGGGATCCCATTCGATCAGATGCATCGAATTGCCGCGTGGGCATTTCACCCGGCCCGCATAGATCAGGCCTGGTCCGGTATCGAGTTCGTTGACGATTCCCTGCCAGGATGCGTGGCTGAGTTCGATGACGGTGTCCGCGCTGTCATCCCCCTCGACGATCTCGACTCCATCGGGTTTCGGCCGGTACGTGAAAGCTCCACCCTCGGTCAATCGGAAGGCCAGCGATTTCTTGCCGATCCCCTTGGCGGCTTCGGCACCACGACCCGCATCGAGCAGACGCGGCAACTCGATGCGGTGGTACTCGTCGAAGTCGATTGCAGGTTGGCCTTGCGCCAGGTCCGCCACAGACGCCTCCTTCTCGTTGTCGTTGAGTCGTTGAGTCATGGATCACACGCGATTATACGCGTGGCAGACACTGTTTACCTGCTCTTTACGCACGGCCCTCGATCCTCGGGTACGGTCTCGGACATGGCCGCGATCCGATCCCAGCTGCGCGACCCGCGCCTGTTCCAGTTGGCGACGCTGACTTGCCTGCTCGTCTACGGTGCCGCGAATCTCGATTTCGAGATTCGCCCAACGGTGGTGCTCGCGATCATGGCGACCGCGCTGGGTGTCGAGTGGGTACTCGCGGCGCTTTACCAGCGGCCGCGAATCGAGCTGCGAAGTGCGCTGATTTCGACATTATCGCTGTGCCTGCTGTTGCGTACGACCTCGCCAGAGGTGGCCGCTGTTGCAGCAGCCGCGGCAATCGCCAGCAAGTTCGTGCTGCGAGTTCGGAACAAACACGTTTTCAACCCAACCGCGTTCGGGCTCGCGGTCGCCCTTGCGGCTGCCGACAACGCGTGGGTATCCGCGGGGCAGTGGGGGGCGGCACCCCTCGCGGGTCTGTGGATCGTCGGATTCGGTTCGCTCGTGATTCGCCGTGCGCATCGCAGCGACATTACCTGGGCGTTTCTCGGTTGCTACCTGGTGTTGCTGTTCGGTCGCAGCTGGTGGCTCGGCGACCCCATCGCGATCGCGACGCAGCATATTTCGAGCGGCGCGTTTCTGGTATTCGCGTTCTTCATGATTTCCGACCCGCGCACGACACCTGACGCGCGGGCCGGGCGGGTCTTGTTCGCGGGCATTGTCGCTGCCACCGCGCTCGTTCTCCGGTTCGAGTTCTACCAGACCAACGCGCTGCTGTGGTCACTTTTGGCGTGTGCGCCGCTGGTGCCACTGCTCGATCGATGGCTGCCTGCGGACCGCTACCAGTGGACGTCGGGTCATCACACAACCCACCGCACCAAAGGAGGAACACGCAATGAAACGACTGACGATATGGGCGCTGTGCTTCCTGTTCTCGGCGCTGCTAGCTGACGGCGCCGACGCGTTTTGCGGCTTCTACGTCGCTAAGGCAGATACCAAGCTATTCAACCGGGCTTCGCAGGTCGTGCTGGTCCGCGATGAGAACCGGACCGTCCTGACAATGGTAAACGACTTCCAAGGCGACCCGCAGGAGTTCGCGATGGTCGTTCCGGTTCCAACCTTCATCGAGCGAGAACAAATTCACGTAGGCGACAAGGCGACCGTCGATCACCTCGACGCCTATACCTCGCCTCGCCTCGTCGAATACTTCGACGGGGATCCGTGCGCGACGATGCGCTACCGCGATTTTGCGCTCGCACCTACGGCAATGCTGAAGAGTGGGGAAGCTCGGATCGGTGCGGCTGCACTCGGGGTCACGATCGAGGCGAGCTACACCGTCGGCGAGT
>JAQBGU010000205.1:0-2573 GCA_032128375.1 Deltaproteobacteria bacterium
TGGCGCTGGAGTCAGGTGCTGGCGCAGCGGCTCTTTCCATGGCGCATCCCCGTCCCAGCGTCATGGAATCGGGTCTATCGACGCGACCTCACGACCGAGGCGGTGGGCCGAAACCGTCGCCACCGGTTGCGAAACGCCTACTGACCCGACTAGAGCAGCCCGCATCCGCCTGTCCCGTCATGCGGGAGCAATCCCGCTAATTCCGAGTCCGACCTACGCTTGGATTCATGCCTAGGAAAGCAACATTCTTCGAGCCACGTTGGGCGGTTCCCGATGCTGAAACGATCGTCGAATCGATGATCGCCGTTGAACGTCGCAAGAATGGGATTCTGCGCCAGAAACTCGTCGTAATACTCCTCGACGAGCTGCTTCAGGCGATCCCCTGCCGAGACCGGTTCGGCCGCCGCTCCGGGGACCGACAGCGATGAGAGGCACAGCAGGGTGGCGAGCGCTCGCTTGCCGAAAGGAATCATCCTCGTCGATACGAGAGCCGATCGAGAAGGTTCAGCGGACCCAGGCGGCTTGACGCGGCGGCGCAGTCGATGAATAATGCTAGCAACGTTGACTAAATAACAACGTGACCGGAAACAAATGGCACGAAACGGGCTCGGATCGGTCGAACAACTCGTCCTTCTGTCCATCCTGCACCTCGAGGACAACGCGTACGGCGTATCGATCATCGACGATATCGAATCGCGCACCGAACGACGTCTCTCACGAGCGGCAGTCTATATCGCGCTGCGCCGACTCGAGCAGAAGGGTGCGGTCTGCTCGTCCATGTCCGACCCCACCCCGGAACGCGGCGGACGAGCCAAACGCTTCTACCGGGTCGAGCAGAGCGGCGTCGAACATCTTGCCCAATCCCGTCGAGACCTGCTCGGTATGTGGAAAGGGCTTCTTCCCATGCTCGAGAAGAACTGATGCGGCGCCTCGCGACTCGCCTGCTGGCCCGTGTCGTTCCTGACGAGATGCGCGACGAGATCCTCGGCGATCTCGATGAGTGCGCGGCCCGGCGTTTTCCCGGTCGCGATCTGAGGGCGACTGCCTGGTACGTCGCGCAGTCTCTTACGCTTACGATTCGTTTTGCGATCGAGGAACGGCTCGAGCGGCGCCACGCCCGAAATCATCCCTCCGCGACTCAGCAAGCCGTCACCCAACACACCGGAGGCACCATGGAACTCGCCTGGCACGATCTGCGTCACGCCTTTCGCGGGCTGACTCGCGAACCGTCTTTCACCATCGTGGTCGTGCTGACGCTGGCGCTGGGCATCGGTTCCACCGCTGCGGTCTACTCCGTCGTCGATCGCGTGCTGTTGCGTTCGCTTTCGTTCGACGATCCCGATCGGCTCGTGGTCGTCTGGGAGAACGATCGTATCTCGGGAACGGTGCGTGAGGCCGCGTCGATTCCCGACTACTACGACTTCCGCGAACAGAACCACGTCTTCCGCGACATCGCTGCCTTCTCAACCTCTGCGGTGAACTTCGCCGCCTCCGGGGGACAACCGAGAAGCCTGCAGGCCGCCTCCGTTTCGCATGGTTTCGATGAACTGCTGGGGCTAAGATTCATTCGCGGGCGCGGAGTGGACGAGACTGAAGATCAGCCTGGCGGTCCGTCGGTGGTCGTGCTGTCGGAACAACTTTGGCGTGGGGCGTTCGACGCCGACCCGGCAATTGTCGGCCGGCAGGTCCGACTCGACGACCTCCCGGTCACCGTGATCGGCGTGGTCCAGGGCGCACCGGAGTTCCCTGCGCCGATCGATATCTGGGTGCCACTGCAACTCGGGCCCACTTCGGTCGCACGATCGCGACACGGCGTCACGCTTGTCGCGCGACTGAACGAGGGCATCGCACTCGATACCGCGCGAACCGAGATGGAAGGCATCGCACTTCAACTGGAACACGCGTATCCCGAGAACGCCGGGCGCGGAGTCTTCGTCGAGCCTCTCGGCGACGTCCTGCGCGGTCAGATCCGACCGACGCTGTGGATCCTGTTCGGCGCGGTGCTGGCCGTCCTGTTGATCGCGTGCGCCAACGTGGCCAACCTGCTGATGGCGCGGGGCACTCGCCGTCGTCGCGAGTTGGCGGTTTGCACCGCGCTCGGCGCGGGACCCTAGCAACTATCGCGGCGGTTTCTTTTTGAGAGCCTGATGCTGACCGGTGCTGCCTGGTTCGCAGGCCTGGTCTCTGCGGTGATCGGGCTGCGCGTTATCCTGGCGCTGGCGCCGGCAGCCGTGCTCAATCTGGGTAACGTAGTGCTGGATCTGCGCGTGCTCGGATTTGCGTTGTTGATCAGCGGCGTGATCAGCCTCGGCTTCGGCTTGCTCCCCTCATTGCAGGTTCGCAGTGACAGGTTGCTCGGCGCACTGAAGAGCGGTTCGAGACAGTCGGCATCCGCTCCGGATCGCCTGCGCTTCCAGCGCGTGATGGTCGTGATTCAGACGGGGCTGGCTGTCGTGCTGCTGACGGGCGCAGGCCTATTGATCAACAGTCTGTGGCGTCTGCAGGCGGTTGACCCCGGATTCGATTCGGCAAACACGTTGCGGGCCAGCTTCCGTCTTCCGGCGGGAACCTAC
>JAQBGU010000206.1:0-23188 GCA_032128375.1 Deltaproteobacteria bacterium
CCGGATCCCGATGTCGACGACTCGTTGCGCGTAACCGGGGCAGATCGCGAGCCCGTCAAGTCTCTTCGCGGCGTTCGCTATGGGGACGAGGAATTCGACCAGAGCTACGACCTGAACAACGACGGTCGCATTGACCGCTCCGACGCCGACATCGTTGCCCGCTACTTGGGAGCGGCGATCCCGAATCCCTGAGCGGTCGGCCGCGCGAAATTCAACCGGAACGTCGTTCCATTCGGGTCGGAGCGCTCCAGCCTGACGGTTCCTCCGAGTCGAGACATGATCTTCTTCACCGTCGCAAGCCCCATTCCGGTACCGTCGCCGCGCGTTGTGAAGAAGAGCTCAAAGATGCGGCCTTGCACACTCGGTGCAATTCCGGCCCCGTTGTCGCAGACGCGAATCACTGTGGACTCATTCTCTACAGCAGCGGTGATCTGCAGCGCGCCACCCTCACGCATCGCTCGAAGCGAATTCGCCGACAGCTCGAGTAGAGCCTCTTCCAGATAATTCGGGTCGCTCTCCACCACTGTGGCGTCGCTGTCGATCTGCAACGAGATTTTCACTCCTTGACGTCCCGCCTGACCGGAAAGCGTGTTGCGCACAGCTCCCAGAAGAACCGGCAGGTCCACCCGCTGAAACTCGATGTCGAACGGGCGCGAGAAATCCAGCAGCGAACGCACGCGCTGCTCGAGGCGATCTGATTCTTCGAGCACGCCCGTCAATGTCTCTGCGACGGCAGTTCCCTCTGCCTGCTCCCGCGCAATCTGCGCCGCCGCTCGAATGCCCGACAGTGGATTGCGAATGCCGTGGGCAACGGCGCCCGCGAATTCGCCGATCACCGCCAGACGCTCTGTGCGCAGCAGGGTCTCCTGGGTTTCGCGCAGGACCTGGATCGAGCGCGCGTTGCAAATCGCGAGCGCGGCCTGCGCCGCGATCCCGGCGACCAGTTCGCGCTCGGAGTTGCTGAAGGGCGATCCCGAGCGCTTGCGCCCGCAGGCCAGTAGCCCGAGCCTCTCGCCGCGAAACTGCACCGGCTCGATCAGAGAGGCACTCGGATGATCGGTATTCGGTGCTACGAGCTCCGCCCATTCGAGATCGAGTGCATCGCGCAGCAGCTCACCCACATCGCGGGTGATCTCGTGCTCGTCCTGGACTAGCACGAGCTGCGCACCTACCTCTTCGAGCACCGCCCCAGGTTCGACGGACGAGCGGAAGAACACCCGATCGACTGCCTTCTGCACGCGCTGGCGCATCGGATCGAAAGATACCGCGATGCTCACCAGCAACAGGAAATTCGCGGCTGGGCCGCGCGCCACCCCCGGAGCGACGAGCCGGTCGAGGGCCATCAGCACCGCCGTGTAGACGAGCACGATCGCCGAGGAAGCCACGCTGTAGCCCACTGTGAGGCGGATGACGCGCTCGGCATGCAGCAGATCGTGGCGCATCACCGCATAAAAGATCGAGATCGGAAACAGGAACAGCAGTGCCGTCGCCCAGGTCAGCGAGAAATTCCAGCCAAGCATCGAGAACGCAAAAATCGCGATCGCTGGGAACAGGAAGGCAGCCAGCGCTCCAGCGAAGACGACACCCGCTTGCAGACGCTCCTCCGGAGACTTTGCGCGCAACAACGCGTGCGAGAATCCGGCGAGCAGTGCGATTCCCGAAGCAGCCGTCAGGCCGTTGGCCAGACGCCATGCCTGCCGTGCCGTGTCGGGATGATCGTAAAAAAAGAACGCGTTGACGGCTCCGACCGACATCGCCGCGAGAAACACCCCAGGCACGAGCCAACGGCGCGTCGTCACATGAACGCGCTCGACAGGGAACACGAAGAGCAGCGCGACGGCGGCCGCGGGCATGGCGGCCTCCACCAACTGGCAAAGTACGACGAACCGATAAGTTGCGAGGAAATCGATCGCCAGGGTCAAAAGCAGCCCCAGATTGATGATGGCCAGCGCGAGTGCGCGCGCGGGTGGATGGTCGGGTCGCAGAGCCAGTGCGATCACCCCGATGCTGAAACAGAACGCTGCGTTGAACAGATAGTTGCCAAATGTCTGCAGGTACTCGTCTCGCGAGAGTCGCATCGTCGGGACTTCGACTTCGCGCACGATTCCTCCGCGCAGGATCCCATAAGAGATCGGCTCCCCTGGCGGCCTGGAGGCCGCGGTCTCTAGTAGATCGCGACCACCCGAAAATGCACGTCCATCGACCGAAATCACGCGTCCCCCGTTGAGGGGCAAACCGGCCCGCGCTCCAGTCCACGACTCGGTGTGAAACGCTACGAGTGTTCCGTTGTCCCAGACCAAGAATCCCGGAAACGCGTCTCCCACCAGCCTGAAACTGTCGCGCACGACCAAGCCGAGAAGTGCGGCGAGTATCAGGCCCAGTAGCGTCACGACGCCAACCCGACTCCACTGTCGAATCCAGCTCAGTTGGGTCAATCGCTCGGGCGCCATCGATGAAATCTACACGATCGTCCTACACTGCGAGTGGTGGACAGTTCCAGCACACAAAGATTGGGGCTGAACTCAGGGTTCCTCGCTGCCGCCGCTTCAGGCGTGATGTATGCACTCGCTCAGCCAAACTGGGGCATCTGGCCGCTCGCGGGGCTGTGCATGGTCCCGCTGTTTCACGCCATGGCCGGCGCCAGTATGCGACGCCGGATGCTGCTGGCCTATGTCGCGGGGACCATTGCCACCACGTTCGCAACCGCGGTTTCGGGAGCCGTGGGAGCGGTCGCCTACTTCGGGATGCCGCTGTGGGCCGGTGTGCTCTGCGCCATTGCAATCGGCCAGCTCTTCGGCGCGGGATCGTTTGTTGCGTTCGCGCTGCTGGCTGGGGATCCTTCTCAATACAACCCCGCACTCGCTTCGTTGCGAATCGGCGCTGCGTGGGCAGCGGCCGAATTCGTGCGCTCGCTGCTCTTCACAGGCCTCCCCTGGTTGCTATTCGGCTACGCACTCGTGCCGGTTCCCGACCTCGCCCAGTCTGCCGCGTTCGGCGGTGTTTTTCTGGTGTCACTGTGGCTGGCTGCATTCAATGCAGCCTTGTCGCTGGCGCTGCGGCGGCACGGAACTGTTCCGGCGCTCGCAACCGCGTTAGGCATCGCGGTCTGTGTAGCGGCGCTCAATTTCGCCTCCGCGCGCGGCAGCTCACTTGTGGCCCCCGGCGTCCTCGCTCCCGGAGCGGTCCGCATGGCCGAAGCAGGGAATCCACGCGACCCTGCCGCAATGCAGATCGTGGCTGTACAAGCTTCCGTTCCGGACCCATGGCGCCAGAGTTCCCCCGGAACAGTACGCGCGATGGCGCAGCTGGTGAGGCTGAGCGGCTCATCGTCGGAAATTGATCTCGTGCTCTGGCCGGAAAACGCTGTCAGCGCGCTATTGCCTCTCAACGAGAGGCTGTTGCGAACGGCGCTGACACCACTCGCGGGGTCGGTTCGGCACTTGATCGTCGGTGCTCCGCGCGCCGACCTCGAGGTGCCAGGGCGCATGTTCACGTCCGCGTTCTTGATCGGCCCGGACCGAAAAATTGTCTCACACCACGACAAGGTGCATCGGCTTCCCTTCGCCGAGTACGCACCCTGGCCATTTTCGATGCTGGGGCTCAGCGGACCGAAAACGGGCGCCGGCAGCGACCCGACCGTGCTCGCGGTAGGCGAGATCGGCGTCGGACCGCTGATTTGCTACGAGGTTCTCTTTCCGGAACTGGCCCGAGAGCTCGTCCGAGACGGCGCACAGATCCTGGTGAACCTCTCCAACGATGCCTGGTTCGGAACGACTGGCGCGGTAGCGCAGCACCTGGCCGGTGCGGTGTTCCGGGCCATCGAAACGCGTCGCCCGATGCTGCGTTCGACCCATACAGGAATCACGGTTGCGATCGACGCGCGCGGTCGCATCGTCGGTCGACTGCCGATGCATACGCTTGGTGCGCTCGAGGTGGAGGTGATCCCAAACGCGGAGCTGACGCCGTACGTGAGGATGGGAGATGCAGTCGCTTGGGGTGTTTTGGTAGCCACAGGGGCGATATCGATTGGCGAAGTGATCTCGCGACGACGACGCTCCGTGCCCCGGATCCACCAAGAGAAATCCTGATCAACGCGGGAAGGTTCAATATTCCCGGATACTTACAGAGTTGATCCAGCGCCCTACTCGCATTTCGAGGCAAGTCGGGCCAGATCCCCCTCCGGATAGGTCAAATCACGCGTTGCCTCCCGGAATTTCAACCGGTTCGATGTCGAGAGACCTGTATTGCCAGTTCCGTGCCGGCACGCGCCTTGCAATTACCTCGCTTTCGACGCGAGGGCGTGGATGACGCGGACGTCGCGTGGTGACGACAGCATCCCTCAAGAATGGGCTAGCTCGAGCCTGGCTCAGAAGAAGGGGGTGCACATGTTTGATCCGCACACGGGCAAACGTCCGGTGACCGACCCTTGGGGATTCATTCCATGGGCCAAACATTCCGCGAGGAGACTGAAATTGCACGAGCTGTTGATTGTTGTTGTTGCGCTGCTCTATTCGCTGCCGGCACATGCGCTCAAACCCGGGGATATCATGGTGACCGACAACGAGAGCAACCATGTCGTTCGGGTGGACCCCGACACGGGTCTTCAGACCGAGTTCGCCGACCGCGGCGACGTCGCGCTGTGCAGCGTCCTGCTTTCCTCTTTTTCTCCGCAGGGCGTCGCGGTCGACTCCTCCATGCGCGTCTACGCGGTCAATGTGGCCGACGTGCCGTTGCCCGTCCCGCCGGAAGTTCCCTTGCCCGCCCCATCGGAGGTGATTCGCTTCAACCTGGATGGGAGTTGTGACTCCGTCGCCAGCGGTATCGACCTCGCAGATTCCGACGGCGTGGCGATCGAACGGGCGGGAACGCTGTTGGTTACGACCTCTCGCTGTGTCAGCTGTGCTGCCAGTTCGCCGCCGGCGCTGATTCGCGTGAACCCCAATACAGGCGATCAGGTCGTGCTCTCGTTTGGCCGGTTCTTTACCGACCCTGAGCAGATCGCGGTCGATCCGGTCGACGGTTCCATCTACGTCTCAGACGACGGCAATTTCACAACGATCCCGGCCTCGATCGTGCGGGTCAATCCGGTGAGCGGAGTACAGACCCGGGTCTCCGCCGGTGGCTTCTTTTTCAACCTGAGTGGGCTCGTCGTCGAAACACCCGGGCTGCTATTAGCGACCGAACGGGGGGACAAGCTCGCTGGCGGACTTTCCCATCAGACCAAGGTGATTCGGATCAATCTCGGGATCCCGTTTCCTGGGTTCAACCAGTCGCGGGTCGACAGTCCCTTTGCATTCCCGGTGACCCCTCGCCCCGAGTACGACGGAATTGCGGTTGACGAAAATGGCGAATTAATTCTCGGTCTTCAGTTCGATAATCTCGGCGCAAGCATTGGCGCAGTGACGCAAATGCAGCCAATCACGGGTCTACAAAGCGTGATCACGATTAGCACCGGCCCCCCCCTAGGTGTGCTGGAAGGGGTCGACGGAGTGGCGATCGTACCCGAACCCGGAGCTGGACTGACGCAGCTCGCGGTGCTCGCAGTTCTCGCCACGCTCGCTCGACGAGCTTCCCAGAAGCCTGCCAGCGGTCGGACCAGACACCGCTGCTAGGCGCCGAGCCCAGGCGCTTCGTGCCCTGAAGCGACGACGTATTCGGCGTAGCCGCCTGCGTAGGTTCGCAGACCCTCGGGAGTCAACTCCAGCACGTGGTCGGACAGCGCGCGCAGGAAGTGGCGGTCATGAGAAACCATCAGCATCGTGCCCGCGTAGCTGCGCAAGGCTTTCACGAGCATGGCCTTGGTGTCCATGTCCAGATGGTTGGTGGGTTCGTCGAGTACCAGGAAGTTCGGCGGGTCGTAGAGCATCTTGGCGAGTACCAAGCGTGCCTTCTCGCCTCCCGAGAGTATCTGGCAGCGCTTTTCCACGTCGTCGCCGGGAAAGCCGAACGCAGCGGCCAGCGTTTTGAGAGAGCCCACCCCCGCCACTGGAAACGCATCCTGTAGCGTGTCGAACACCGTGCGCTCCGCGTTCAGCAGCTCCATCGAATGCTGAGCGAAGTAGCCGAGCTTCACGCCGGCGCCCAGCTCGGCGCTACCCGCATCCGGTTCGATCGCGCCGGCAACGAGCTTCAGTAGAGTGGACTTGCCAGCCCCGTTGATTCCCATCACGCACCAACGTTCTTTGCGCCGGACCAACAGGTCCAGGTCCTGGTAGATCGTGAGGTCTCCGTAGCGCTTGGTGACAGCTTTGAGCTTGGCCACATCGTCGCCCGAGCGCGGGGCCTCCCGGAACTCGAAGTCAATCACCTGTCGGCGTTTCGGCGGTTGGATGGTGTCGATCTTGTCGAGCTTCTTTACCCGCGACTGGACTTGGGCCGCATGGCTGGCGCGCGCCTTGAAGCGCGCGATGAAGGCCTTTTCTTTGGCGAGCATCGCCTGTTGACGCGCGTATCGCGCCTCTTGTTGTGTTTCGGCCATCGCGCGTTGTTGCTCGTAGAAGTCGTAGTTGCCGGAATAGCTGACCACGTTTCCGGCATCGATCTCTACGATCTTGGTCACGAGCCGGTTGAGAAACTCCCGGTCATGGGACGTGATGATCAAGGCACCCTGAAAGTTGCGCAGAAACTGCTCGAGCCAGATGATCGACTCGATATCCAAATGGTTGGTGGGTTCGTCGAGCAGCAGCCCATCCGGCCGCATCAGCAGCATGCGCGCCAGCGCCACACGCATCTTCCATCCTCCCGACAGCTTACCTACATCATCGTCGACCACGGCTTCGCGAAATCCCAACCCTGCGAGCACTTCGCGCGCGCGGGCTTCGAGCGCGTAGCCATCGAGCTCATCGAAGCGCGACTGCACCTCGCCGAAGCGCACGAGCAACCTGTCCATTTCGTCCGCACGATCGGGGTCTGCCATCGCGAGCTCGAGCAGCTCGAGCTCGGAGCCCGCTTGTGACACCTCCCCTGCGCCCGACATGCTGGCTTCGAGCACGCTCTCGCCACCCATTTCGCCGAGATCTTGACTGAAATAACCGAGCGTGGCGTTGCGCTCCACGTTCAGTTGTCCGGCATCAGCGTGCTCTTGGCCCATGATCATTCGAAAAATGGTCGACTTCCCGCAACCGTTGGGGCCTACCAGACCGACCCGCTCGCCTCGAAACGCCGTCAGAGACGCCTCGAGAAAGAGGATCTGGGAGCCGTGGGCTTTCGAGACGGAATTGAGCTGGATCACGGGCCGTTGCTTAGCACCAACGGCCGAACGCGCACAGAAGCCAGCTCAACCCAGCGGATAGCGGATCTCCGTCGATACTGCGTCGCACTTCACCAGCGCGTCGAAGGGCAGTGTCACATCGGCGGCAGCGAGCGTCTCGTCTAGTTGATCGGGATGCGTCGCGCCGATGATCGTTGCGCCGACGAAATCTCGGGTCAGCGTCCAAGCGGTTGCGAACGTGACGATCGGCAGGTCGCACTCCTGTGCGATCTTCCGGAAGCGCTCCGTGGATTCGAGCGAACGCTCGTTGATGAAGCGCTTCGTCATCGCCTCGCCGCGCGCGGGGTCCGCTTTGTACAGCGTGAAGCGTGCACCCTTTGGCCAGGCGCCTCCGTCGTATTTGCCCGAGAGCACACCCGCGGCAATCGGGCTGTACGGAAGCAGGCTGACTTTCTCGTCCCGACAAACCTGCGCCAATTCATCTTCGAAGCGGCGGTTCAACAGGCTGAAGTTGTTCTGAATCGTCTCGTATCGCACGGTCGCGTCACGGTCTGACATCCACAGGCTCTTGACCAGGCCGTAAGCCGATTGGTTGCTGCAGCCGACGTATCGCACCTTGCCCGCCTGAACTACACGATCGAGTGCCTCGAGCGTCTCGTCGATCGGAAAGCCGGGGTCCGGCCAGTGAGTCTGATACAGGTCGATGTAGTCGGTACCCAGTCTGCGCAGGCTGTCTTCGACCGCGCGCTCGATGTTGTGGCGATCGAGGCTGCCCATCCCCGCGCGAATCGGCCCCAGAAACCAGCCACCGGTCGGTCCGGCGATCTTGGTCGCCACCACCACGCTGTCACGCGGTTTGTCTTTCAACCACGTCCCGCAGATTTCCTCACTGCGCCCAGCGTATTTCTGGTTGGGTGGCACCGGGTAGATCTCCGCGATGTCGAGGAAATTGACACCGGCCGTATAGGCCTTGTCGAGGATCGCGAGGCTGGTCGTTTCGTCCGCCATGCTTCCGAACGTCATGGTCCCCATGCAGATTTCGGAAACGCTGAGTCCGGTCTTTCCAAGTCGTCGCTGCTTCACGCTCAGGCCTCTGATTTGGGTTTTGGGTCGCCGGCACGGGTGCCCGGCGAGAACTTGGTCAATTTCCAGAGATCCTACCGCAATCAGCGCCCCAGATACGCGCCGTGCGCCGCTATGCTGGCCACAACCCCCTGTTCGGTCGCCAAGGCCGCAGCCTCGAACGTCGTCGCCGGGGATGGGCGCAAGCGAAACCCGACCCGCCAAAAAGGACCCCCGATGCCCGAAATCGGACTCTACGAAGCGATGAGCACACTGCGCGCCGTTCGGCGGCTGAGGCCCGATCCGATCCCGGATGACGTGTTGTTTCGCGTACTGCGCGCCGCAACCTGGGCGCCTTCCGGGGGAAATCAACAACCGTGGCGGGTAATCACTGTTCGCGACGCCGAGAAGCGTCGCCGCCTCCAGGAGCTCTACATCGGCCCATGGAAGGAATACTCGGCCGCCCACGGTTCAGCGGCTGACGGCGCCCGACCCGACGTCGCGGCAAAAGTCGGACGCATGCTCGCGGCTGCGGACCATCTGGCCGACCACTACCACGAGGCGCCGGTCATCTTGGTGTTCTGTTTCGATCCGCGACAAATGGCGATCACCGACATTGCGCTCGATCGCCCCACGGTCGTCGGTGGCGGCTCAGTGTACCCGGCGGTGCAGAACACGCTACTCGCGTGTCGCGCGGAGGGTCTCGGGTGTACGCTCACGACACTTTTGTGTCTCCGCGAAGCGGAAGTCGCGAAGCTTCTCGAAATCCCGGACGGCTGGGGGACTTGCGCGTACATCCCGATCGGCTGGCCGGCCAGCAAAGGGCACGGCCCGATCTCGCGCCGTCCGATCGAGAAGATGGTCTTCGCAGACACCTTTGGCGAGCCCATTCGACTCGAGGTCGCGCAGTAGCTGAGGCGCCGGCCGACATTTCTGGCAAATGTTGCGTCGAGCACAGCGAACGCGATCGCGACAGAATTCAATGAGCAGTAGATTCAGGGCGGATCAGAGTTCAGTGCATGCGGCTCCGGGCTTGCTTCGGAAACGCCCATCGAGGAAGTCGACATCGTGACCTGTCAACACTGCGGCGCAGAGCCGCCGGCCAGCTCCACTTTCTGCAACGCATGCGGCGGACGACTCGAAGCAAGCTGCGGGGCCACTGCGCCGCCCGACTCTGCATTCTGCAACGGGTGTGGCGCGAATCTCGAATCCGACGTGCCCAAGCTTGTCGTCACGGATCGATCCCCTCGCGACTACACACCGAAGCATCTGGCCGACAAGATCCTCCAGTCGAAGTCGGTGCGCGAGGGTGAGCGCAAGCAAGTGACCGTGATGTTCGCCGATATGAAGGGCTCGATGGAACTCTCCGAGCAACTCGACCCCGAAGAGTGGCACCGGATCCTCGAGCGCTTCTTCGAGATCCTGACCGAGGGGGTTCACCGCTTCGAAGGCACCGTCAACCAGTACACGGGCGACGGCATCATGGGGCTGTTCGGCGCGCCCATCGCGCACGAGGACCACCCGCTGCGCGCCTGCTACGCCGCACTTCACTTGCGCGAAGAGACGCTTCGCCATGCGACAGAGGTCAAGCGCGAGTATGGGCTGAGCTCCTCAGCACGGATGGGGATTCACTCGGGTGAAGTCGTCGTGGGCAAGATCGGTGACGATCTGCGCATGGATTACACCGCACAGGGTCATACCGTAGGCCTGGCCCAAAGGATGGAATCGCTGGCATCACCGGATACCCTTTACCTCACCGGTAGCGCAGCCGGGCTCGTCACCGGATATTTCGAACTCGAAGACCTCGGCGAGTTCAACGTCAAAGGCGTGAGCGAGCCGGGCCGGTGCAGCGCCTGGTGGGGATCGGTCAAGCGCTAACGCGTTTCGACGTGTCGAGGGCGCGCGGTCTCACCAGCTTTGAGGAACTCAGCGAGCAAGCCGGATCGCGACGACGCGAGGGTTTGTTGCTCGACCCGCGCGATCAGCTCCGAGACGCACTGCAACTCCACAAAGGAATCGGCGGCACCGGGCAGGCCTCGCGGATTCGCCGCGAGACGAACGGTTGAGCCGAGCTCGGGATTCAGATGTTAGGCGGCGCAATCCGGATTCGAGAATCCGGGCGCGGCGCACAGTTTTCACGCGGCTGAGCCCAGCAGCGTCAGGACGTTGCCGTCCGGATCGAGCAGATGTGCGAGCACCCCTCCCCACGGTTGTTTCTCGGGCGGCGCCTTGAACTCGACCCCGCGCTCGACGAGCGTCCGGTAGGTTTCGTCGATGTCCTCGACCTCCAGCGACACGCCGACGTAGCGACCGATCAGATCCTTCGCCTCGGGGTCAGCCGGGTCCAGACGCTCGATCGCGAGCTGCCCTTCGCCAGTCGCGAGCTGCGCCCAGCCCATCTCGGCGCTCTCGAACGTCGTCGCGATGCCGAGGGTCTTGGTATAAAAGTCGATCGCCCGCTGCCAATCGGTAACGAATACGCGCACGGCGTAGAGTCGGTACTCCATGCTGACCTCCGGAACGGTTGGGGCCAACAGGATAACACGGGAAGGCTTTTCTGATTCGAACTCCGCGGTCGCAGGTGTTCGAGTCCATTTCGGTAGACCGCGCGGATGGACTGTGCGATTGCGGAGCGACCAACGAAGCATTCGAACAGTTTGAGCGAGCGAGAGAGAGCGCCATCGAGCGGGACCGCCGCGTGCACCTGCACAAGAGAGTTTCAAGACATGGAACTGAGAGCGCTGACTCGAGCGGGCGAGCGCTTCGTGGAGATCGCCGAGCGCCACACTGATGCGTTCCGGACGCGCGCGCGCGATCATGACGAGTCTGGCAGATTTCCCACAGAGAATTTTTCCGATCTGAAAGCGAGTGGCTCGGTCGCGGCATTCATGCCGGAAGAGCTGGGGGGCCTCGGGCTCGACTCCGTGCACGATTGGGCGGTCGGCCTCGAGCGGCTCGCGCGGGCAGACGCGTCGACGGCGATCGCGCTCAACATGCACCTCGCCATCAGCCGCACCATTGCATTGGGCTGGCGCGGCGCGATCGCGCGTGGAGACACGGCAGCCGCTTCGGGCAGTGAGGGCATGCTGCGCGCCATCGCGGCGGGCGACCTGATCGTTTGCTCGACCGCCACCGAGGCGGGAACAGACTTCTTTCGCCCGTTAACAACCGCCACGCCGACACCCGACGGCTTCACGATCGACGGCCGAAAAATCTTCGTGACTCTCTCCCCCGTCGCAAATCTTCTGGCGATGAACGTGCGCGTTGCAGCAGCCGAAGGCGACCAGATGGGCTTCGCGTTCATCACGATCGATGCGCCGGGCATCGAGCCGCAGGGCGATTGGGACGCACTCGGCATGCGCGCGTCGGGCAGCCAGTCGGTCGCTATTGGAGGCTGCAAAGTCGACGCAGGTTCCATCCAGATCGCCGGGCCATGGGGTCGTTGGACCGCGAGCCTGTTGATGGGACGCACGCTGGGCAACCTCACGCTCGTTGGCGCATTTCTCGGGATTGCGGAACGCGCGCGCGAGCTGGCCGTGCATACGGCGCGGACGCAGACCAAGCCGAAGTTCGACAGTGCCATCGCGCAGGCCGCGGGCGTCCCGCATTTGCTCGGTGAAATCGACATCGACCTTGCGGCTGCACGTGGTGTACTCGGTCGAAGCGCGGCGGAACTCGACGCCGTGATCGAAGCGCACGGCGCTGCCCCGATCTCGCTCGAACTCGCACACGCGTGCATGCGCGACTACCAGTGCGCAAAATGGACGGTGAATCAGAACGCGATACAGATCGTGTCTCGCGCGATGGATGTTTGCGGCGGAACTGCCTTCATGAGCGGCCACCAGTTGTCGCGCCTGTATCGCGACGTTCGCGCGGGCCCGTTCATGCAGCCGTTCTCGCCCACAGAGCGCGCGAATACGTCGGGCGCATCGCGGTGGGCGCTGATCCCGACGGCTAGCGCGGTCGCTGTCGAAGCCGAGGGGTTGCAGAGGGGCGAGGTCCGAGTCACGCGAGACCGCTGCGACACTGTGAGATGTCGATCCCCACTCGAAACAGCGGTTACGGGCGCTCTCCGGGCTGCCAGAAGGCGTGGGTCCCGCTCGACATCCGCTCGGGCAACGAGATACGCGCGATCGGCTCGTCGTTTGGCGAAGCTGCGTTCAACACCAGGCACTCCGAGCGATCCCGGTTCGTGTCCATCGTGAATGTGACGAGATAGCCGTCGTCTTCGGCCGTCGCGCCAACGCGCGGCGCCATTGCGGTCTCGCTCGCATACACACCTGCGGGAAGCTTCACGACCTCTTCGGTGCCTTTTTCGCGATCCAGCTTGATGATCCCCTCGAAGCCGAACCAGCCCTTCGCGGGCAACGCATTGTACGCGTAGCGATACCGCCGGCCTGCGTACTGGCCGTTGATCATGCCGAACTCCTGGATCCGATCGCTGAACGGCTCTTCACTGCACGCGCCGGTCTTCAGGTTGAAGCGCCACCGATGCGCGCGGGCGCCCATCGAATGCAGGTCGAGGTAGCGGAACAGATTCTGACTGGCGCTGAACTCCGGCAGGATTTCTGGCGAAGGCGTCGATTGGAAGAATCCATCGAGCACCACTTCGTCCCCGTCTTCGAATGCATTGGTCCAGTGGAGTACGTACGTCGGCTCGGCCTCGAACCAACGGACATCTTCGGTCGCTCCCCTTCGCGGAAAAACGCCGAAGCGCGTGGCAAGTTCGGGGAAGAAGCGCGTCCTATACTGGCCCGCACGCATCGCATCCGGATCCCAGAACATCGGGCAGTCGTTCAGGATCGCGAAGTTCTCGGTGAATGCCATGTCGTGGGGCAGACGTGGGCCGGGCAAGGGGACGTCGATGTAGTGAGCGAGTTTTCCCCGTGCATCGACGACGCCATAGTGCATGTACGGCGCCTCGGTGCCGTAATTGAAAAACAGCATCTCGCCGGTGTTCGCGTCGATCTTGGGGTGGGCCGATATGCCTTCGCGCGGAAACTCGCCGCAGAACTCCTCCTTGCCGAGAGCCTCCAGCGTCCACGGGTCGAAGCGATAGAGATCGCCGCACAGCCAGAAGCTCGAGAGCGCGACACCGTTGTGAACCACGACGTCGGTGCTCGAGGCGTCCTTCATTCGCGGCCGCGCACCCCAACCGTCTTCGCGCCTGGCCAGCTTCGGGTTTTCTGCGATGCCCGCCCAGAGGTGTTTCCCCGCTTCGCGCTCGGCCACGAAACCATCGGTCCGCACGAAGCGGTTGTGGTACTTCGCTTCGCCACCGGCAAACGCGATCGTGTGGAGCATGCCGTCGCCATCGAACGGGTGGT
This sequence comes from Deltaproteobacteria bacterium, assembly GCA_032128375.1. Classification (GTDB taxonomy): domain Bacteria; phylum Myxococcota_A; class UBA9160; order UBA9160; family SMWR01; genus JAJDAM01. Next base: position 13,600 of record JAQBGU010000206.1, read on the forward strand.
AGCGCTCAATGGCGGGCAGCAGCGGATTCTCGGTGTTGCGGAGGTACACACCACAAAGGTCACTCGGGATCTCTCCCACGACATCGAGGTCCCACGCATCGTACTCAGTGGTCTGCGGACGCCACACGCCGGTGCGATACGGATGGTCGTCATCGGCCGGGAGGCCGGATTCGAAGCGTTCGTGGATTTGGATCTTCACCGAACTACTTCACAGCCGTCTTCTGGAGCTTGCCAAAGAGATCCTCGAGCTGAGACGCCAGCACGCGGCTGCCGATCGTTCGTTTGGTTCCCCCACCGAAGCCGGTCACCTGATCCGTGGACGTGCGGTTGACGTAGATGACGAGGGTGCCCTCACCCACGGGAAACAGACCCGCGAGCGCCTGCTCGACGTTGTAGCTGCCGCTCACGTAGAACTGGCGCTGGCACGCGATGAACGCGTCGCCTGCGGTCATCATGAAAGCGTGAGTCAGAACGAAGACCCGCTCGCCGTGGGCTTCGTAGTCTTGCCAGGAAAAGTTCTCGGTGACGTCCGCCTTCCCACTCGGGTAGCCGGTCAGCACCTCGAAGAAGCTGGGAGCGAGTTTCTTCAACCCGGCTGCCGCTTCGCTGGCGGCCTTCAGGTCTCCCGCCGCGGGCGTCTGCTTGCCGCCGCTGCGTTCGTAGGGGGCGATTGCGTCGAGACCCTGAGCGCGATAGGCGGCGTAGCGCGCGAGCAGGCTCTTGCGCACCTGTTGTTCGACTTGTGATGCGGGCTGGCCGGAGAGTGCCTGGAAGGCTTCGATCTCGGCCGCAGAGAGATTCAGATCCTCTCCTGGCTTCGCGTTCGAGTACGCCTTGCGCTGGTCCGGCGAAATCTCGAGCGAAGCGAGTTGGGCGAGGTTGCCCTCGCCATCGAATGCGCCGTGATGCTTCGAGTTGGGGTCTGTCGCGAGCAGCAACCCGCCGCGTAATTCCTCCATCAGTTTCGCGGGCGGCACCTTGACGAGAAAGGCCAGCGCGACCGTCAGCTCGCGATCGGTCGTCGGCTTCGTGGTCGTCGTGACCAGTGTGCCGGCGAGCACCTGCTGTTCGGTGTCCGCCGGGAATCCCAATGCTGCGAGAACGTCCTTTGCATAAATCGTTTGTCCGGCCGCGGGCAGCGCGATCCCGAGCAACGCGATTGCAATAGCGATCGAACGCAACATGATGATCTCCGTTTCATGGTCGAAGAAAAGTGAATCCTGCATGACGCCGCCAATCGGGCGAGCGTCGATTCCCCGAGACCCAATCTTTCTTGGCGAAGAACTGCGTCAACACCTTCGCGACGGCGGTGGGCGCCCGGCTCCCCGTCATCCCGTAGAATCCCCGGTACGAAAAGTCAACGCGAAGCATACCCGGAGGCACCCCAGATTCCAGTCATGAGACAAAATGGAATCGTCGTGGTGCGCAATGAGGGTGATTGCCTCGGCGGCCGGTTCCCGATCGAGCCCGTCCTCGATTTCGTCGTGCGCGGGTTCGCGCGGCCGTCCAATTCCAGCGGCTTGAGCGCGATCTCGTTGGAGTCAGTGATGACTATTTCGCTGCCAAGCGGTCGAGGATCTCCTGTGCGGTCGAGCGGACTGTGGGGTCGGCGTCGCGTGCCGCAGTCTCGAAATAGGGAAGCGCTCCTTCGCCCCCGATGTCGCGAATCTGCCTCAGGCTCTCGAGGCGGATCTCGGGGTCGGTGTCCGTCAGCCCTTCGATCACCAAGGCCCGCGCGCGCTCGGTCTCCACCGGATCGCCGATCTTGCGCATGGCGCGGCCGGCCGCGATCGTGACGCCGGTATCGCGCGCCCCTATCAGACCAGAGATCTCCTCGTGAGCGGTCTGGTAGCGGAGATCTCCGAGACCCATGAGCGCCTGCTCCACGACCTTGTCGCTCGGATCTCCGAGCATGGACACGAGCAGGTCACCGCTCAGCTCCTTTGGCAGCTCGCTCAGAGCGCGCGCCACCTGCCTGCGCACGCCGTCGTCCGGATCGTTGGTCAGTTCGGCCAGGGCGTTTTGGACCTCATCGCTGTCGACGGTCGACAGCGCCCTGACGGCCCGGCGCCGCAAGTTGTGATCGTCCGAGGCGACCGCGTTCTGGAGGGTGGCGAGGGCCTCCACATCGCCCAAGCGCGCGGCGGCCGCCAGGGTCTGGAGCGCTTCTTTCTGTACCTCTGCGTCATCGCTCGAAAGGTTCTCCTCCAATGCGCCCCGCGCGTTGTCGATGACGGCCTGTGACTCGAGGTCTGCAGCCATCGAGGTGAACAGCTCGGCCATCGTCGGACAAACGAGCGCAGCCGTCTCGAGCGGGTCGGGGCCGTCGATGCTCGAAGCCGGCGCGGCGAGCACCGGGTCAGCTGCGGGCGCCGGTTCTGCAGTGTCATGCGGAACGAGTGGCGACGGCTCTGGACAGGAGGCTGCGTACTTCAGACCTTCCGGTTCATCGTTCGGTATCGCCCGCGGCGTGTCTTCGGCGTGCGCAGGACCGCCGGGCTCTACCAGTAGCCCGATCAGTGACACCCACCCCGCCCCGAGGGCGGCCATGGCCAGCACGCACAGCCACATCGCACGTCGGGATGCATTCCTGCGAGATCTTCGCGAGCGGCGCCTCGGGCGTCTCCTCATCGCGTGTGGACACTCCGCTTGTTGTATCGGCTCGTGTGGTGGAACCTTCTCGATACCCGATCGCCAGGCCGCACTTTCCCTCAACGGCGCTGGCAGGGGTGCGCTGGCGCTCTTGCGAGTAACCCTTGCCGCAATCTCAGCAGCAATCTCAGCGGCGATCTCAGCGGCAATCTCTGCAGCAGGCGTTGCAGCAATCGTGCCATCGCTCAGTCTTGATTTCGCCTGGGCTTTTGGCTGCGAGACTCATCTAGAGACGGTCACACGCAGCAATCGAATCCGCCGTGGGACACCATGCCGCACTCGTCCCATTGCGAACGCGTGATCTGACCAGCTCACAGGGGGACCTCCCCCACCAGCCGATGGAAACCGAGCCGCCGGGAGATGCCGAACCGGCCGCCGTGGGCATCAGGGATGCGTCGAGTGGTCGTCTCTCGAAGAGCAGGACTGGCGCAGTGGGCGCGCTTCCACCGTCACCCATCGCCCGTTCAACGAGAATCTCGAAACACTGGGCGGCCTTGCCAACAGCGAGCGGCTTCAGCCGATGCGGGTCGTCTCGGCTGGTTCATCGATCACCGCGTTCTCGATCTCGCCAATTCCCTCGATCGAAATCCGTACGACATCGCCGGCGGCCAGGAACTTTCGCGGATTGAAGCCGATGCCGACCCCCGAGGGCGTGCCTGTTGGGATCACATCCCCCGGCTCGAGCGTAAAGGCGGTGGATAGATGCTCGACGAGCGTGTAGCAGTCGAAGATCAGATGTTGGGTATTCGAGTGTTGTCGGAGCTCACCGTTGACCCAGGTCTTGAGTTCGAGACAATGGGGGTCCGGGAGTTCGTCCGGCGTAACGATCCACGGTCCCATCGGGCAGTGGGTGTCGAACGATTTTCCCATCGTCATGGTCGGAACCCGGAACTGCCAGTCTCGCACTGTGGCGTCGTTGATGATCGTAAAACCGGCAATCACTTCGCGAGCGCGCTCCTTCGGCACGTGACGGCAAGGCTTGCCGATCACCACGCCGAGTTCGCCCTCGTAGTCGAGCTTGTCCGAGACCCGAGGAAGATGGATCGGGTCGCCCGGCGGATGCGCCGAGGTCGATTGCTTGTTGAAGATCATCGGGAATTTCGGCGTCTCCATGCCCGTCTCAGCGATGTGGTCGGCGTAGTTGAGGCCCACCGCCAGGATCTTCGGCGGCCGCAAGATGGGCGCCTCCAGGTGGACCTCATCGAGGGCCAGCGTCGTAGCCTTGGCTGCGGCGGCGCGAACCGCCTCGAGCCCAGCGTCCCCCAAGCCCAGTAAGGCGGTCATTTCGATCGGTAGATCTGGGGCGGCCGCCGAAAGGTCGACGATGTCCTTGCCGACGACTACACCGATTCGCGTGGATCTATCGTGGGTGAACGTGACGAGCTTCATGTGGGCTCTCCTGCGCTGGGTTGCATGCTGGCTGCATGGGTCTCATTCGGTGGGTAAGCCCGCGGCGCGCCACCCCGACATGTCACCATCCATGTGTCGGATCGATGTGAAATCCTGCGCTCCCAGTACCGCCGCCGCTTTCGCAGCGCGGCCGCCCCGCTCGCAATAGACGATGACCCCTGTGTCGCGATGCGACGCGATCTCTCCGATGCGCGATGCAAGCTGATCGTGCGGAATATTGACTGAGCCCCGTATGTGGCCACCGCGAAACTCCTCAGTGGATCGCACATCGAGAAGGAGTGGCGCCTCCGCTTGACCGATCCAGGCAGCGACTTGCTCGCTGCCGACGTCACTCACTTCTGTCTCGTCCGCACACGCGGGTACGAAGGAGAGGACGAATACCAGAAGCGCAGTGGCCGCCGCATGTCCGAGTATCACGAGGTTCATCCGTTTCAATGCATCGCTCCGTCCATCCCAATAATCCGACAACTGCGATCACCGGAGGGGCCGGGGCTGGCCCTCGACCTCGAGCTGGAGCCGACGGATGCACGCGCTCACGTCTCGCAAGGTGTCGATCATCTCCTCCATGACTTCCGACCTCGCTTCGAGGCGGTCGTGCAATTTTTCCAGTGCCCGCAACCGCTCCTCGATGGCATCCCGTTCGACCTGAAGGCTCGCGATCTGTTCCTGTGCAGATCGGTAGCGTTGTTCGCTCTCGTCGAAGCGTGAGCGGCTGACGCAGCTCGCTGAGAGCAAAGCAATGCACGCAACAGACACGGCCCAGCGGATCGTCATCATCTACCTCCCATTACCTCCCATCGGTCAGGCGATGATAGTTCCGGGCTGTCGAATCTGGAGGGTCTATTTCCGACGCTCTCGGATTTGGGCGCGACATCGTCATGCCGAACGAGGTCTGGGCCAGACATCAGCATGCCACCAGGTGACCCTACCCGGCACCCGGCCGCGTATCGGACCTTCGGCTCGGACCTTCGGCTCGGACCTTCGGAGAGGCCTGCGCACCGATCTCCGCCGTTCGGCGTTGGGCGGCTCGTCGCTCGTGTTGCTGATCGCAGCACTCGTAGCTTTCGCTGCGGGCGCTCTCCAAAGAAAATTGATATCGGCAAGTTTACCGTGGAGGCGGCGGAAATCGAACCCGCGTCCTTTGGACCTGAATGTAACGATTCCAAGAGGTTAGATCGACCGATAGGCGCGATTGGCCGTACCACGACCGCACCACGGGCACGACGAGACGCGGATTGCCGGGCCGAGCAGTTGCCCCTGCGGTCGAAGTCCCAACTGCGGACGGCATCATTGCTCTGCCCGAATCGTGCCCTGCGTGCGACACTTCCTGCCACTGCCGTGAGGTTCTCGAATAACGCCCAGCGGCATAGTAGGGATGCACCCGTTCCCGGATGCAGCTGCTCGCCGAAATCAACATTCGGCTTGATCTTGTTCCGTTCTTCGGAAAGCTGCGCTGTCCGAAATTGAAGAAGCGGCACCGACTGCGGTTCATCGCCGAGACCGAGCATTCGGAAAAGCCGCTGATTCTGAACGATCTCCCCTCACAGCGCCGCTTCGCGTGTCTCACGGGCTGCGTTGGTGCCCCAACGAGAGGAGGCACCGACGGAACGTTACATCGGCATGGATGTGCATGCCGCAAGCTGCACACTGGCTGTGATTTCAGAGAAAGAGTGTTCGCATGCCATGCTTTGCATGGCCGCGGGGATGAGCATCCCTGTACTTCCTGGCCTACGGCTCACAGTCTGGCGGTCCCAAGCATAAGCTATGCCTCGCAGAAGTTCCGAACGAAGCGATGGCCGACCGAGGTCCAGATGAAAGATGCTTCCCACGATCGCGTGGAGAACACATCTGCCAGCGAGTCGCGATGCTTCGACTTGAATCTTCAGACAAAGAGCCTCGTAGTTCCGCAGCTGCTCGAGCGGAGCCACGAGCACCACGTCTCAACTCGAGACCGCCCAGCCAGAACGGGAGCAGACGCCCGGATTGAAGAATCTGTGGCGAGTCGGGAAGTGCGTCTTGCACTCCGACCCTATGGACGGACGTATTAGACGCGCGGCTGCCTTCGGTACGGGGAGTTGTCAATTGAGTGCGTTAGGGGGGAGGCCCAGCCCGTTCCGGGCGCTCGGTCGCGCTGGCCCCCAGCGTCGCGATCGCACAATGCAGCCTGGGAATCGCGTATCTGCGGCCAGGCCGCGCGCAGCAGGCGCTCGGCCCGTTCGAAGCGGCCGTCCAGCTGCGGCCTGACTTCGCGCTGGCTACCGCGGTCAGGTCGACGCGTATCTTGCTCTCGGCGATTACGCGGCGGCCCGCGCGGCAGCCGAACGCGCGCTGCCCTTCGCCAGAGAGCCAGGCGATCCGGAACTCGTGCAGAAGCTCGAGAAGCAGCTCGAGCGCGTTCGCGATTCGTCTCAGCGCTGAGTGAGCGGCCGTGGGCTGCCGCTCGCTCGAGCGCCGCAAGCCGGATACGATCACCGCCCGCGATCAGTCGAGGAAAACCGTGGCAAACATCCTGCAAAGTCTTCCCGCCGGTGAACGAGTCGGAATCGCGTTTTCCGGAGGCCTGGACACCAGTGCGGCGCTGCACTGGATGCGGCAGAAGGGCGCGATCCCGTACGCCTACACCGCCAATCTCGGTCAGCCGGACGAGGCGGACTACGACGAGATCCCCCGCCGAGCCTTGCAGTACGGCGCCGAAGGAGCGCGACTCGTCGACTGCCGCCGCGCCCTCGTTCAGGAGGGCATCGCGGCGCTGCAGTGCGGTGCGTTCCACATCTCGACGGCGGGCCTGCCGTACTTCAACACGACCCCGCTCGGCCGCGCCGTCACCGGCACGTTGCTCGTCTCGGCAATGAAAGACGACGACGTGAACATCTGGGGCGATGGCAGCACGTACAAGGGCAACGATATCGAGCGCTTCTACCGCTACGGCCTGCTCGCGAATCCGAATCTGCGGATCTACAAACCATGGCTCGATCAGACGTTCATCGACGAGCTCGGCGGCCGCAAGGAAATGTCCGAGTACATGGAGCGCGCGGGGTTCTCGTACAAGATGAGCACCGAGAAGGCGTACTCGACCGACTCGAACCTGCTCGGCGCGACCCACGAGGCCAAAGACCTCGAGCGCCTGAACGCCGGCATCAAGATCGTGCAGCCGATCATGGGCGTCGCGTTCTGGCGCGAGGATGTCGTGGTCCGCCCCGAGACCGTCACGATCCGTTTCGAAGACGGTCAGCCCGTCGCGCTGAACGGCATGACCTACACCGACTCGGTTCATCTCCTGCTCTACGCGAACGAGATCGGCGGTCGCCACGGTCTGGGCATGAGCGATCAGATCGAGAACCGCATCATCGAGGCCAAGAGCCGGGGTATTTACGAGGCGCCGGGAATGGCACTACTCTTCATCGCCTACGAGCGGCTCGTCTCGGGTATTCACAACGAGGACACGATCGAGCAGTATCGAGAGAACGGCCGTCGCCTGGGCCGGCTGCTCTACCAGGGGCGTTGGTTCGACCCGCAGGCGATGATGTTGCGCGAGTCCGGTCAGCGCTGGATCGCGCGCGCGATCACCGGCGAAGTCACGCTGGAGCTTCGACGCGGAAACGACTACTCGGTGCTCGATACGATCAGTCCGAACCTCACGTATCACCCCGAGCGGCTGACGATGGAGAAGAGCGCCTCAGTGTTCTCGCCACAGGATCGGATCGGCCAGCTCACGATGCGCAACCTCGACATCGCCGACACCCGCGACAAGCTGTTGATCTACACCAAGGCGGGGCTGCTCTCGCAGCCGTCGAGTTCGGAGCTGCCCTTGCTCCCGGCCACCGAGAGCGAGCACGAGGACGGCGAGAAGTAGCGAGCAGGGCGGTCTCGCTCAGTCGAACTCTGCGCCGAAATCGACGGATCGCTTTCCGACGGCGCTGAAGACCTGCCGCGGAACGCGGAATCGCGTGTACTCATCGTGCAGCTTCCGAAGCTCCAAGTGAGCGGCGTTGCCGGTGAGCGTCAGCTGCGCGGCGCGATCGAGCGGCGCGATCGAGCAGCGCGAGATCCTCTGGCGTCTCTGTCTCGGCGGGCTCGGCCATCATGCCCCAATCGTCCCAGAAGGAGCTCGCGTTTCGAGAGCGCTGCCACATCGACGGACAACCGCGAGCTCTCGATCGCCGAGCAGGCCGTCACCACGGGCCTCCTGCTCGGCGTGCTCGCGACCACGCTGCTCCTGCTGCCGCAGGCCGACCGCGTGTTCCGGCTGATCGGCAATGCGGGCGCAGCCCTGCTGGTTCGGGTCCCGGGCATCGTGCTCGCGGCGCTCGCCGTCGAGAAGATCCTCGAAGCGGGCAGCGAGATCGTGAAGGGAATGGGCGCCGGTTAGCGCGCGTGGCCGCGGCCCGCGTCTGGTAGCCTACATCAACAGGAGGACGACACATGCGACGATTCGGGTGGACGGTAGCGCTGCTCTTGATTCCCATTGCGGCGCCCGCGCAGGACGCCGCGCCCACGCGAGCGCAGCGTGTGCTGACCCAGCAGGAGCAGGCCGCCCTGACGCCGGACGACGTCCTGCGCGCGCTGAGGCAGGGCAACCAGCGCTTCACCACGGTGGGAGTTACACGGCGCGACCACTTGGCGCAGGTCCGGGACGCGGCAGGGGGGCAACATCCCGAGGCGATGATCCTGTCGTGCATCGATTCGCGCATTCCCGTGGAGGATGTCTTCGACCGCGGGATCGGCGACGTCTTCGTAGCGCGCGTGGCGGGGAATTTCGAGAACACCGACATCCTGGGCAGCATGGAGTACGCCACCAAGGTGTCGGGCGCGAAGCTCGTTCTGGTCCTGGGGCACGAAGACTGCGGTGCGATCAAGGCGGCCATCGATGGGGCGAAGCTCGGCAATATCACCGCGATGCTCGCGAACATCCAGCCGGCGGTCGCGGCGCTCGCGGACTATGAAGGCGACCGCACCAGCGCGAATCCCGACTTCGTGCAAGCGGTCGCGGTGAAGAACGTGCAGCTGACGATCGACCGCGTTCGCCAGCTCAGTCCGATCCTGAGAAAGATGGAAGAACAGGGCCAGATCAAGATCGCCGGCGCCTTCTACGAGATGAAGACCGGGAAAGTCGCATTCATCGAGTGAAAGCGATCGGCCGCTAAGCGGCCGATCGGCAACGTACACCCTGACGATTGCCCGGCGGGCATCGTTGGTTTCAAGCGCGTCGCTCTCGAGTCTCTGACTTTCATTTCTCTCTTCCGGATTCCGGGCTTTCGAGCCTGCAGCAAGCACCTATCGGGAATTTTGGTCGGAGCCTTGTTGTCACTTCGTGTCCCAGAAACTCATTTGTTCCCTCCAGGGCAATGTCTTCGGGCGGCACTCGAAGCTTCGTCGACAACTTCAAGATCTCATCTCGCCCGGCCGGTGATACTCTATTCGCCGTCAAGCGCCTAACACATAAAATTTCTCCCCTTCGAAGTCTCGATCGTGTTTCATCATTCCGTAGATGGCGTGTAGGAGCTTTCGCATCACGGCAACGTTCGCC
>JAQBGU010000207.1:0-3142 GCA_032128375.1 Deltaproteobacteria bacterium
CTCAATACGAGATGCGTCACCCAGTCGCCGGTCCTCGATGCGACAGCCGCTCTTGATGACGCGATGGTACACCTCGATCCCCCAGCGCAGCGTGTACCAGCGCAAACGCTCGATGGCGCCCTCGAAGTTCCGGACTTCGACCGTCGTCAGCAGCATCCACTCCAGCGGATACTTGACCTCTGCGGGTACGTCGATTTCCCGGGCATACACGGCCCACACAGGCACCCAGGCGAGATCCTTGCTCTTGGGCGGCTTCAGCGTCACCGGCGCGTAGCGCACCTCCAGCCGCGCGGTCCTCGCAGCTCGCGAACCCTTGCGCGGAATGAAGACCGCCTGATGACCGGCCACAGACTCGCTGGGCATCTTCTCCCAGAGGAACTCGTGCTCCTCTGCTTCCTCTTCGCCCACTTTTCTCAGGCGTGTCCGCTCTGCGCGTATCAGGAGTTTCGGGCCGGACGGGGTCTTCTGTGCTTCATGAAAAAGTTCGTGGATGTCCGCCTCTCGGTCTCCAACGCTGACCAACAGAGTCCGTGGACACAGCTCCTGTACCTCGGCCGATGCACGGTAGCTCCGCAGCCACTTCATACTCTCCTTCTGCTCGATCGGGAGTTCCTTGCGCTTCGAGCTTTTGCCGGCCTCCGCCGGGTCACGCGCCCAGCACTGCACATCGATGAGACCTAGCGGCGTCCCCTCGGTGCTGAAGGCCATCGTGTCGTGCAGGATCAGCCCCAGACCTTGGTCTGTCACCTTGTTGATTGGGCCAAGTCCACGGGTCGTCGGATGGGCCGTATAGTTCAGCGTCGTCGTGTCCTGAACCGTCAGCACGACCTCGTGCTGGCGCAGCCTCTGCGCCGTGGCTTCCACGTGCCCCCGCAACAGCGACTCGATTCCGACTCGCTCGTTATCGAAAAAACGATACGCCGCCTTGGTCTTCGCCATCGAACCATTGCAAGCCTGCGGGATCAGAACCCCAGGCTTCCCGAAAAAGTCCCGCGTTAATGTGTACAGCCGTCGTCGGAGCCGCTCGTCGTAGATTCGAGCACCGCCGAACTCCTCTTCCACCCAGTCGCCGCCTGCTGCCAAAGGCGTTCGGACGACCAGTCTGTCTTCCGGCTCGGAGCACAACAGCTTGCGCCAGTCGGCGCGAAGCGGGTACACGAAAATCTCTTTCCTGCCCGTCGACCGCTTTGCGTTGCTGTACGGGCCGTTGCGGCCGGCGGTCTGACCCACCCACTCCCAGTTCGCTGCTCGATAGCATGTGCCCAAAAAGCGCTGCCCGTCGACGAAGGTCTCCACCAGCACCGGCTCGTAGCCGTACCTCTGTCGCCAATCTCGGGCGAGCCGGTGGACACTTCGGGCCAGAACATGAGAAGCGAGGTTCGGCACCTCCACACTCGGGGCGAGCAAGAAGCGGCTGTTGCAGACCACCTGCTGCAGGTTTGCCACTCGCGCCCCTTCGCTCCAGCCGATCCACTCGTCCCGACTCTTCAGCCGCCTCGCCGCCGCGCTGAAACTCAGCGCCCCAAGCCATCCGTAGTTCGCACACTGCACCAGGTAGCGAACCTGTGCTCCGCACAACGGCCCGGACCCGAGATAGTGATACGCGTCCATCAGACCGTTCCAGATCTCGGATGACTTGCTGTAGCGGCTCGTCACCGCAACGACAGCGACCTCGCCTAGCTCATCGAGATTGCATCGGACCTCTGCAACATCGGGTGGACTGATCCGCTTCCTCGCCTCAGGCTTGAAGCTCGCGACCTCTTTGCAGTCTGGAAGCCGGACGACACCGCGGCGCTCCAACTCCAACAGCGCCTTCCTGCATCCCACCTCGCGAAGCTTCCCGTCGGGCGCACGCCACGCCAGCCACTCGCAGACTCGCCGCGAAAGCGCGCTCCGAGAGATCGAAGGTTCGGATTCGAGTGTCGCGCCGATGCGCTCCACCAACTCGGACCCGAACCACTGACCCGACAACCACATTGCGGCTCATCTTGCCGCAGCCGACCCCCGGTGTCAAGCGTGTCCTAATGTCAGGTGTGGTACGGAGGGGGTACCCAAACCACGAAGGAGCCACCATGAGCAAGCATTCCACGAAATCGAAGTCCACTCAAGACCTACACGTCGCGCATTCGGCTCACGTCGAACTTCCTCTCCCGATGCTGTCCGCGCTCGAAGACATCGACCGCGCGTTCTTCGGAGTCTGCATCGAGGCCGGCAAGCAAGTGCTCGGCGCGATGATGGAACACGACCGCACGGCGCTGTGCGGTCTGCCCTGGAAACCGGATGCAGAGCGCCTCGGTCGTCGCGCCGGGAGCACCGAGAGCCCTGTCACATTGGGAGGTCGTCGGATCGCGATTCGTCGGCCTCGCGTTCGGTCGATCGAAGGCGAGGAGCTCGGGCTACCGAGCTTCGAGGCAGCAGCCGATCGGGACCCGCTGGATCGCCACACGTTCGAGGCGGTGGCGGCGGGCGTATCGACTCGACGTTATGCGCAGACCCTGGATCGTTTGCCGGCAACGGAGACGGAACGATCGACATCCAAGAGCGCCGTCTCTCGCCGCTTTGTCGCGTTGACCAGGGAGAAGCTGAGCGAATGGCTCAGCCAGCCTCTTGACGAATTGGACTTGAAGGTCGTGATGCTCGACGGCATCTACTTTCGCGACCACTGCATCTTGGTGGCGTTGGGGGTCGATTCCGACGGGCAGAAGCATCCGTTGGGCATTCGGGAGGGGAACACCGAGAACGCTGCCGTCGCGAAGGCGTTACTCGCCGACCTCATCGAACGAGGGCTCCCAACCGACCGGGCGCTGGTGTTCGTGATCGACGGCTCCAAGGCACTGCGTCACGCGATCGAGAAGACCTTCGGTGACTTCGCGTTGATCCAAAGGTGCCCCGTGCACAAGCGCCGAAACGTGCTCGGTCATCTGCCGCAGTCTGCTCGTCCGAGCACCAAGCGGGCGCTGGACGAGGCTTGGAATGCGACGGACCCAGCGCGAGCGAAGAGGCTTCTCGAGAACCTGGCGCGGTCGCTCGAACAGTCGTATCCCGGTGCGGCTGCTTCGCTTCTCGAAGGCCTGGAAGACACCCTCACCTTGCTACGTCTCGGAGTGAGAGGAAATCTCCTTCACAGCCTGCGGAGCACGAA
>JAQBGU010000208.1:0-2763 GCA_032128375.1 Deltaproteobacteria bacterium
AACACTCAGCCCCCTCCATGTGCCTGCCGGACCGATGCCGGTCTTCGCGGAATATCTGAAGAAGGAATATGACACGTTCAAGAAGCAGAACCCTCAACAGATTGCCGATATGTCCTCCGCGCCAGAGATATTGGATCGTACGATCACTTTCGTTTCCCGCTTTTCCGGTACGGACTTCCAATCACAACGGTTCCTCGGCGGACTCATCGGCTATGTGCGAGCCTACCATCCCGAAATTGCGGAGCACTTGACCAAGCAACGTGAACCTGGCCACATTATCTTGCCTGGACAACAGTTCATACCCCCCGCGGCCCCTGAACCCCATACCCATGAACCGGGGTGTCAACACCACCACTGACGGGTAGCCACTCCCGAAAATGGGTGACCACACCATGAATGCAGATAAAGAACGAAAGATTAGAAAAGCACGCCGGGTGGAGTTGCGCTGCACCCTGGGATTTTCTTCCGGAGAGGTCGAAGGCGACGCCACGATCACAAACATCTCGACGTCCGGCTGTCGAGCCGAATCTGACATCAATATGGCGGAAGGACTCGACGTTCAGGTCATACTTCAGCTTCCCGACCAGTCACCACCAGTGAAAGTCGAACGAGCCTCAGTGCGCTGGGTTTCAGGCCGTGCCTTTGGCCTGAGCTTCATTCTGTTCTTCCCGTCCGAGCGAGCCCGCCTCCGCACATTCATCGAAAAAATCAAATAGCGTTCTCTCTTCAACTTTCCACACTCCACAAACAGTGCGGTCTCATGGACTCCAACTGCGCACATCGAGTGAGCACATTCTTATTGTGCTGGCTAGAGCACGGGAGTCCGTGAGACTGCGCTGCTATTCGACAATCGTCACCGTCATCTCAATCCGATCGTTCGGTAGGTCGTGGTCGTTTCTCGGCACGCTCACAATCTTATCGGCGACGCCAAGGCCTTTGATCACCTCACCAAACGCCGTGTATTTTCCATCGAGGAAGGGGGACTGCTCGACGACAACGAAAAACTGCGACCCCGCGGTGTCAGGCTCGTTCGCTCGCGCCATCGACACAATGCCCCGCTTGTGAGGAATATCGCTGAACTCCGCCTTGAGCAAGATGGGATTTCCCTTCTCATTTTTAGGCCCACCCTGCCCATAGGTGTCCTTGCGCAGTGAGTTCTTGGTATTGGGATCACCACCCTGGATCATAAAACCTGGGATAACCCGGTGGAAGATCGTCCCATCGTAAAACCCGGACTTGGCCAGCTTGATAAAGTTTTCAACATGCTTCGGGGCCACATCAGGATACAACTTGATATGGATGTCTCCAAACTTAGTTTTGATAATAGCTTTGGGAGCAGGGGCCGAGGGAGGCGAAGCAGGTTTCACGTCGGCCTTCCCTCCACAACCCGTGAGGAGACCGATCGCCAACAGCACTCCACACAGCACGAGGCTTCTCATGGCAATAGAGTCACGCATCATAGCCCACCAACCTTGCATCGTTTACTCGACCACCACGACCGTCACCTCCGCCCGCTCCGTCGGAAGGTCGCGGTTCATCGAGCCAGTCCACGCGATCGCGCTGGCTGGGCGTCGTCAGCCCGAAGCGATCGTCATTGGGCCGGTCACCGATCGAGATCAGAAAGCGCAGCCGACCGGGATGGATCCGCTCGAGGCTGGCGACCGCCTGCGCGAGCTGCGCGGTGTTCCAGTGATGCACGAGTCGGATCGACCCGATCTGGATGCTCTCGGTGTGCGCGAGCAGTGCCGTCGTGACCGTCCAACCGTGCAGCACGTCGGCCCGTCGCGTACTGGCGAGCATCGAGATGTCGCCGTCCACGAACGCGGCCGCGAAGCCACGCGCTTCGGCGTGCCGTACCAGCGCGAGCAGCGTCTCCCACGGGTGGACGTGCCAGCCGAACGCGACGCCGAGTCTCATCGCGGTCGCGGTCGGGTCACCGCGGCCGGACCCAGCCGATTCAGGTAGCGGGCCGCGTGGAGCAGCGCGATCGCGCTCTTCGCGTCCGTGAGGGTGCCGTTCCAGACCAGTTCGAGGGCCTCGTCGAACGGGGTGCGGATCACCTCGATGATCTCGTCTTCGCCGGGCCGCAGATCGACCGGTGTCAGGTCGAACCCCGCGTACAGGTGGATCTTCTCGTTCGCAAAGCCCGGCGTCGTCCAGATCCAGCCGAGATACTCGATGCGGCCGGCCCGATGTCCGACCTCCTCGGCCAGTTCGCGGGCGGCGGTCGTGTCGGGCGTCTCGCCGGGATCGATCTTGCCGGCGGGAATCTCGAGAATGAAGCCGCCCGTCGCGTGTCGGTACTGGCGGATCAACAGGATGTCGGTCTCCGAGATGAACGGAACTACCGCCGAGGCGCCCGGATGGTCGACGATGTCGAGTTCGACTTCGCGGCCGTTGGGGAGCCTGACGCGTTCGGTATTGACGACGACCCGAAAGCCGCGGGCCGGTTGCGGGGCGCGACTCATCGATCGAGCCAGTCGGCGGCGATCCGGCTGATTTCGTTCAAGCCGACCGCGAAGAAGTGATCGGCGTCCGCGATCGCCTCGAATCTGCCGCGCGCGGCCTTGCTGGCGAGTTCTGCCAGCGCCGCCGACGGCGCGATCGTGTCGGCCTGACCCGCAATGATCAAAAGCGGTCCTCGAAACGCCGCGAGCGCGGCCGCGTCCAACAGGCTCGGCGGCGGCGCCACGAGCAGCAGCCGTCGAACCGCCGGATTGTTGCGCGCGACCCGCAGCGCAGTGGCGGCGCCGAACGAGTAGC
>JAQBGU010000209.1:0-96500 GCA_032128375.1 Deltaproteobacteria bacterium
CGAGGTCTACCAAAAACGAGAGCTAGGAACCCGACCCAAGATGGGTCGGGGAACGACGCCGAAGCTTTCGCCGCGCAGCGGCGAAAGCGCGACTCGCAGGTCGACTCGGTTATGAAGTAGTCGAGCCTGCTTGGTCGCGGCACGCAACGCGCCTCGTGGGTGGCCGACGGCGTTCATGGAACACCTGTGGTGATTTTAAGCCGAACCGTTGCCCGCTCAGACGCTGATGGGTGCAGTATCCAACGTTCGGTTCGGCGTGAGCGGAGACTCGGGCGTCGGTCGCGCAGACGCATGGATGCTTTCTTGTACGGGCTCTCCTCTGTGCAAACGCTGGTATGCTCTCCGCTCATTCGCGACGCGCACGTCGACTGACTGAATCGCCAGCGTCGGGGCTCGAGCAAGCGGGCGGCGGCCCGATCACGGTGTCGCACCCAACCTGAAAAGCGGCGGCGGAAGGCGGCGAAGTCAATCGCCCCCGCCCGGTCCCGCGATAACCGACAACCTATTTGAATGAGGGAGAGAGTCACAATGACTGACCATCTGAAACACTCGGTGTTGGCTTTACTCATCGCATTTGCACTCGGCTGCGCCGGCTCGAATGTGAGACAGACGGCCACGGCGACGAACCAACCGATCCCCAGGCCGGGAGTCGTTCTCGTTTACGATTTCGCCGTCGGGCCGAACGACCTAGTCGTCGACACGCTCGGATACCAGTTCAAGAGCGAATCCACCAAACGGACAGAGGGGGAAAAGGAAGCCTACGCGACGGCCGATTCGCTTTCCGAGCAACTCGTCGAGAAGCTCACCAAGCGGGGGATCCCGGCCGAGCGAGCGAGCGACGACCGTGTACCTCCGATGAACGCGATCGTCCTCAGGGGCCAGTTCCTGACGATCGACCCGGGCAGTCGCGCAAAGCGTATGGTCATCGGCTTCGGAGCCGGATCCACCAAGCTGGAGGTACATGCTCAGGCGTACCAAGCCACGGAACGAGGACTGGTACGCCTCGCCGCGGCCGAGATCGATTCGCACGGCAGCAAGATGCCGGGAATGGCGGTTCCAGTGGCCGGTGGCGCGGTCGTGGGAAGCGCCGCCACGTCGGCGGTGATCAGCGGTGGAATGGCCATCGTGAGGGAGACGCGCGGCGCCATGTATGACGACGCCGGCCGAATCGCCGACGAGATCGCCGAGCGTGCCGAGGCATTCTACAAACGTCAGGGTTGGCTCTGAGGTCCGATCACGTGTTTTGATTGGGCGTCGCAAAGCCAGCGAACCCAAATTCTGAGTAGATGTTTGCGAGTTGACGTGACCTGATAGCATCGCTCCGGCATACTTGCGGCGCCAGGATCGCGTCAAACGGAGGGTCGAATGTCGAATCAGAGGGAGGGCCGATGCGTATCGCGGAATCCGCGTGATTGCAGGAGGTACGACTGCCTCGACATCTGCGATTCGAGCGGAACAGGGTTTCCGTTCACGGTCTCGTTGTTGTTGTGGTTGTTGTTGTGGTTGTTGTTGGCGGCTGTGCTCTTGTTGGGTCTCGCTTGCGGGGACGAGCCAGCCGAACCCGAACCGGTTGCCCGACCCGTCAAGATCGTCGAGTTCGGCGATTCCGGCGCCGGTTCGAACATCGAATATCCGGGCGAGGTGTCACCTGCGACCAATGCAGAGGTCGCGTTCGAGGTCCCCGGGAAGCTGATCGATTTTCCGGTGACCGAGAGCCAACTGGTCAGGCGAGGAGATCTGCTCGCGAAGCTCGATCCGCGTGACTACCAATCCAACCTGGATGCCGCCAAGGCCAGCGCAGGTGCGGCGGGCGCGGAATACAGCCGGATGCGGGCGCTGTTCGATCGAGACGTCGCATCCAAACAGCAACTCGAGAAGGCGCAACGTGAGTTCGGAGTATTCACTGCCCAGGTCGAAAAGGCTCAGAAGGCCGTCGATGACACAATGTTGCGCGCCCCATTCGACGGAACGATCGCTCGCAAGATCGCAAACGACTTCGACAACGTGCAGGCCAAGCAACCCATCGTGTTGCTCCAGACGGGCGGCGCGCTCGATATCGTCATCAACGTGCCCGAGAAGGACTACGCGCGGATCCCGACCGGTTTGACCATTGCGGAGCGAAGCGCTAGAGCCGACGCCGAGGTGGTACTTTCGGCGATTCCCGACCGCTCCTTTCCGGCCGTGTTGAAGGAATTCGCGACCGCGGCAGACCCCACCACGCGGACGTTCACGGCGACCTTCTCGTTCGCGCCTCCCAGTGACGTCAATGTGATGCCCGGTATGACGGCACGGCTGATTATTCGAGGGGTCGGCGGAGCATCGACTGGCAAGAGCATCCCGGTGCAAGCGACCCTGGAGGGCAGTGAGGGCAAACCCTATGTGTGGGTGGTCGACGGCAATAGCATGAAAGTCCACAAGACCCCGGTCACGCTGGGCCCACTCTCGGGGGACGCAGTGGAAATCGTTGTCGGTCTCAAAAACGGGGAGCTGGTCGTTACGTCCGGCGTCCATCAGTTGCGAGAAGGGACGCAAGTTCGTCGGATAGCCGATTGAATTCGGAGTACCTGGCCAACCGGGAGCACCTGACTTGAACCTTGCCGAATTTTCACTCAACAATCGCATCTTCATCCTGACACTCACGTTCGCGGGGATCGGCGGCGGCTTGCTGGCATTCAACAGCATGAGCCGGCTCGAGGACCCGGAATTCACGATCAAGGACGCGCTGATCATCACGCCCTATCCGGGAGCCTCTGCGTTAGAAGTCGAACAGGAGGTGACCGACGCACTCGAGTTGGCGGTTCAACAGCTGGGGCAGCTCGACAAGATCGAGTCCCGCTCCGATCGAGGGCTCTCCACGCTCACCGTCACGGTTAAAGACCGGTACAACAAAGTGACGCTGCCGCAGGTGTGGGACGAACTGCGTCGCAAGGTGAGCGACGCGCAGCGAGAATTGCCACCTGGAGCCGGCCCTTCTGTCGTCATCGACGACTATGGCGACGTATTTGGAGTCTTCGCGGCGGTCTATGGTGGCGAATACAGCTACGCCGAGCTCAAGAAAACGGTCGACCTGCTCCGCAAGGAACTCATTCTGGTAGACGACGTTGCCAAGATCAGCACGGTTGGCGAGCTCGCCGAGTGTATCTATGTGGAATTGTCGCGCGACCGTCTGGCTCAGCTCGGAATACCGGAGAGCGCTATCGTCGACGAACTCCGCGAGCGCAACGCGGTGAACGATTCAGGCCGAGTCGTCGTCGGCCCGGATTTCATTGCGATCGAACCGACCGGTGTAGCGCAGTCCGTTGCCTACTTCGAATCGATCCTGATCAGTCGCGGACTCGGGAAGGAGCTGCGTCTCGGGGACGTAGCCACGATCCGGCGGGGATACCTGGAGCCGCCGAGCAGCCTGATTCGCTATGACGGAAATCCGGCGATCGGAGTCGGAATATCCACGGTTCCCGGCGGAAACGTGGTCACGATGGGCAAGGCACTCGCGAAGCGCATGCTGGAGCTCCGATCCCAGACACCGCTGGGGATCGACTTCGGGATCGTTTCGCTTCAATCCGATGCAGTCGTGCAGGCTATCAGCGGCTTTACGGTCAGTCTGCTGCAGGCCGTCGCGATCGTGATCGTCGTGTTACTGCTGTTCATGGGACTCCGCAGTGGACTGCTGATCGGCTTCATCCTGCTGCTGACGATCGTCGCAAGCTTCGTGTTTCTGCAACCATGGGGTGTGGCACTCGAAAGAATTTCGCTCGGTGCGCTGATTATCGCGCTCGGCATGCTGGTCGACAACGCGATCGTCGTCGTCGACGGAATCCTGATTCGGCTGCAGCGGGGCGAAGAGGCTAGACCGGCAGCCATCGCGGTCGTACAGCAATCGTCGTTTCCGCTGCTGGGTGCGACCATCATCGCGATCCTCGCGTTTGCAGCGATCGGGACCTCAGATGACAAGACGGGTGAATTCTGTCGATCGCTGTTCCAGGTCGTGTTCGTTTCGCTGCTACTGAGCTGGATAACCGCTGTGACCGTGACGCCGGTCTTGTGCGTGATGTTCCTGCCATCGGGACGCACGGGCAGCGAGCCCGATGAAAGCCCAAGCGAAACCGACCCGTATGCTGGAGGGTTCTACGGCTCGTACAAGGCGTTTCTGGCCGCCTGCATCCGTCTGCGATGGGTATCGATCGGTACGGTATTGGGCATGTTCTCGCTGGCGGTCTACGGCTTCGGATTCTTGGACCAGAGCTTCTTTCCGTCTTCGACACGCCCACAGTTCATCGTCGATTTCTGGCTTCCAAAGGGCACGGATATCACCTACACCGAGAGCGAGGCCGAAAAGGTCGAGCAGTACCTGCTCGACCGAGAAGGTGTCAGCCATGTGACGTCGCTGGTCGGAAAGGGCGGGCTGCGGTTCCTCCTCACCTACGCCCCTGAGAAAGCCAACACGGGCTACGTGCAATTCCTCGTCGATGTGGACGGCTCGGATCGCATCGATGTACTGATTCCAGAAATCGAAGCCGACCTGGCCGAGAACTTCTCTCATGCGATCAGTTACGCGTACAAATTCGAGTTGGGTCCGGGCTCCAATGGCAAGATCCGGGCCCGCTTTTCCGGACCCGACCGCGACGAATTGCGCGGCTTGGCGGATCAGGCACTGGCGATCATGGATCACGATGTGGACGCCAGGGCGATTCACACCGATTGGTGGAACCGGGTCAAGGTGCTCGAGCCTGTCATCGCCAACGAGACGGCGAATCTGAACGGTATCCAGCGCAGCGACGTCGCGAATGTTTTGCGTCAGGGATTTCAGGGGTTGACGGTCGGCATCTACCGCGAGAATGATCTGATTCTCCCGATCGTGATGCGGGCCGAGCAAAACGACCGCATCAGCGTCGACAGCATTCGGAACCTGCAGATCTGGAGCCCCGCCGCGGGCGCAATGATCCCGCTTCGCCAGGTGGTATCGAGCTTCGACACGCGCTTCGAAGATGAACTCATCATTCGCCGCGACCGCAAGCGCACCATCACGGTTTTCTCGGATCCAAAATCCGGCCCGGCGAGTGCGCTGTTTGCCAGATTGAGGCCCCAGATCGAGGCGATTGCGCTGCCCGACGGCTACTCGCTCGAATGGGGTGGAGAATACGAAGACTCAGGCAACGCGCAGGCGGCGATGGCGGGCAGTATCCCGCTGTTCGTGCTGATCATGTTGATCGTCACGATCGGCCTGTTCAACTCACTCAAGCAGCCCGCCATCATCTGGCTGTGCGTGCCTCTGGCGGTGATCGGTGTCACCGCCGGGCTGCTCGCCACCGGCCAGCCCTTCGGCTTCATGGCGCTACTGGGTTTTTTGAGCCTGATGGGGATGCTCATCAAGAACGCGATCGTGCTGATCGACGAGATCAACCTGCAGCGCTCAGAAGGCAAGGTGCTGCTGCCGGCGATCATCGATTCGGCGACCAGCCGTCTGCGCCCTGTGTCGATGGCTGCCTCGACGACCGCACTCGGGATGATTCCACTTCTGGCAGACGATTTCTTCCGCGCAATGGCGGTCACGATCATCGGGGGACTGATTTTCGCCACGGTGTTGACCATGATCGTGGTTCCCGTGCTCTTCTCGGTCTTCTACTCGGACGAAGCCGACCTGGCGCCGGCTGCCGCGATCACGCCTCATTCACCGGATGGACGCGACTGATTTGAATAAGATTCAAAACTTGGTGGCGCGTTACGGTCACGCCCAACTTCTAGCCGCGCTGGCGTTGCTGCTGCTCATCGATCCGTTTCTGAATGGAGTTGTGGGCCAAACAGTCCTTGACTCATTCCTCGTGGTCACACTGATTTCGGCAATCATCGCATGCGCGAACACCCGCCGGCATGTTGTAATCGGTGTTTCGTTGGCCACCAGCGTACTGATTGCGTTGTTGCTTCGACGCCTTCTGGAATCCGAAGTTTTCGATGTCGCCCTGTCGATGCTCGCGATCTCCTTTTTTGGTTATGTGATCGCGCTGATCCTGGGAAGCGTGTTTCGCGACAGTCGAAGAGTCTCGACGGACACGATCTGCGGAGCTCTTTCCGTGTATCTGTTGTTGGGACTCCTAATTGCCTTCGCGTTCGCGCTGCTGGAGCAGATGGTCCCGGGCTCCTTTTCGGGTATGGAGGAGGGAACCTCCTTCACCAAATACAAGCGATTCTTGGGCTTCAGCTTTGTCACGCTCACGACGCTCGGCTATGGAAACGTAGTGCCGTTGACACCACGTGCTGACGCGCTCGCCATGTCGAATGCGATCGTGGGACAGCTCTATTTGACCGTACTGGTCGCGCGGCTCGTCGCGTTGAATCTCCTCAACGGCCAAGAACAATCAGACAGTTGAGCGCTTTGTCGGCCGCCTGCGGCACTCGCGATGAGTAGAGCGCGACATTGTCAATCAACCTGGGAATCTCGAGCAACCGGAACGATCAGACCGGACTGTACGAGAAACCGGTACAGCGAATCGAAGGGGGCGCGAGGGCTCAAATTTTCGACCGTAACGCGCCCGGCTTCTTGGGTGCTGACGAAGTTCAGATCGGTGCGATAGGAGTCGAGGTGCGAGTGGAACGCCGACGCATCCATTTCGTGCAAATAGATCTTGACGTTGTCCGCGAACACGGCCGATGGCTTCGAGTAACCCGCCGGCGAGGTCTGCAAAGTATTCCTCGGCGAACAACATGGCGAGCGTCGAGATTCCCATCGAAAACCTCATGGGTGCCTGGGAGTAGCGTCGCAAGTACGCAGTCAGATTGTGGCTCGCTGCCAGTCTGCTCAGGAGCACCCATTGGCCGGCCGCATTCAAGTCCTTTACGCGGCGCAAGTATTCTTGGGGCTCCAGCCGGTCCCGCTCGCGCAGACTGGCGACGCTGAGCTCCATCAGGAGCAGGGTGTTCTCGAATACTAGAACACCACCATGTCGATCGCTGCGCGAACCAGCACTCGCGTTTCTCGGAAAATCTATTTCAAGATGCCTTCGGCGACACTCGCCGACAGGTTCTCAGCGGCGCATGAGGGCGTAGATATCGGTGCGTCGCACCATTCCCAGCAGATGGCCGTCTTCGATGACTGGCCAGGATTGGACGCGATGGCGGTCCAGAATTTCGAGTGCCGCGGCCAGCGAGGTGGTCGTGCTCAGCGCATCATCGACGTTGCTGGTGAGGTCCTCGGCGATGACGAGATCTCGCAGAATCGGGTCATACAGCGTGCTCTTGACCTCTTCGTAAGAAATCACGCCCTTGAATAATCCGTCGCCATCGACGACGGGCAGCAGATCGGCGCCGGTTTCTCCCAGTGACTTGAGAACCCCTTCGAACGACAGTGACAGTGGGACAGTCTTCGGACGGCGGCGCATCGCGTGTTCAACAGTCGGAGCATCTTGGTTGGCTTCGACGTCACCCTTGAGCAGGCCGATGTTTCGGCGAAATTCGATGGACACCCAGCGCAGCGCCTCTGCACCCTTCGCCTCTGCGTGCGGCAGAAGATTCGCGAGCCTCACCTCGCCTGCAGAGATCGCGGTTCGGCGCACCAGCCACGGCCCGAAGAGTTCGAACACCACGACCGATGCCACCACCACGTGTCGAAGTGTTTCTGACTCCGCCGGCACGAACGCCTCGAGGGTCGCAACCAGCCCCAGTGCGATCCCCGCCTGGCAGAGCAAGCCCGCGCCCAACATCGGCGGCAGGCTCTCGTCCAGATGAGTCACGCGCAACCCCAGACGCGTTCCGATGACCTTGCCCCCGACGCGCGCGAAGACGAAAAGAACTGCCAGCACGCCCGCCTGTCCGAGCGCTTCAATGTGAAGATCGCGACCAGCCGCGATGAAAAACAACACATAAATGGGATACACGGTATTTTCGAGATAGCGAAACATCTCTTCTGCGTGCGGGGACCCATTCGCGAGTGCCACCCCGGCACCAAAACAGGCGAGCATCCCCATGGAGGTGCCACCCCCGGGTACCATGTGCGCCAATCCCATCGGCGCTAGCACCACCAGAATTCCGAGAAGCACCATTTCGCGGCGGCCCGTAATCGACTCGAGCCAGATTGCCGCGCCAAATCCGATCACCCCGCCACCGAGTAGTGCGACTACTGCAGCGGCCGTTGCAGGGCCAGGTTCTCCAACTCCGAACGCCAGACTCAGCAGCAATGGGAACGCCAGCAGCGCGAACAGGTTGTTCTGACCTACACACAAAATCAAGAGACGGGATGCCGGACCCTCGGCCTCCACCTCTCGCAACGTCACCATCGTGGCACTCGGTGCACTCGATACCGCCAACGCGGGTGCGATCAATCCCAGTCGCCAGTCTCCGGAGACGGCATACACCGCTGTGCCGACGAACAACGAGGTCAAACCGATTTCCGCGGCAGACACCCCGAGAATTTTCGGTCCGACCTCTCGAAACGTCGAGAACTGAAACGCCGACCCGATACCAAGCAATATGAAGCCTACCCCGAGTTCCTGCAGCACGCGCAGCGGCGCCTCGGTCGCGGGACCGAGCAGAAGCGAAGCAGCGAGCCCATCCGATTCAACAACGCCGAGTGCCACGTGCGGCCCGAGAAGCAAACCCACCAGCAGGTAGACCGTTACGCGAGGGACACCGAAGCGCGACGCAGCGCGCCCGATCGCGAGGCTCAAGAAGAGCGCGACTGCGAGCGGAACAAAGGTCGGAAAGAACGGGCTCAGTGAAGCTACTTCCCGGTAGGACGTAGGGGAGCGCGGTGGGTAGCTTGGAGGGCATTGCCCAAAGCCGCGTGGGGATCGACGTAACGTGTCTCGTAACCCGATTCGCAGGTTGTATCGCGCGTTCCCATCCGGCCCTCCCCTTGCGTTACACGGAACCCTCGCACGGCGTGATGGCATTTTCCAGCGGCATCCCCGAGCCGGCGCGATGTTGTGGACCGAGTACAATCGCTTCCCCGCGCCAGCCATTCCCAACCCACCCAACCACCTGGAGAACTCCATGGGGCCTGGTGTCCGCATGCCGAAAATGCCAGGTGGAGGAGGTCCGGCATGGGTTGCGCTGCGCATCCCTCAATACCGCTGGTTGTTCGCCAGCAACATGGCGTTCTTCTTTGCGATGCAGGGCCAGATGGTCGTGCGCCTGTTGATTGTCTGGGAACTCACGCAGGATAAGGCGATGCTCGGCTATACGAGCTTCGCAGTCGCGGTACCGATGGTGCTGATCTCGCCCTTCGGGGGCGTAATCGCCGACCGGATGGACCGCCGCAAACTGATCCTATTCGGTCAGACCTTCCTTGCAAGTAACGAGATCATCCTACTGACACTGCTGGTGACTGGCCGGTTGGAGTTCTGGCATCTGGTTGTCGGCGCGTTCCTGATGGGCTGCATTTTTCCGATCATTATGCCGTCGCGCATGGCAATCGTGGTGCGAATCGTCGGAAGGGACACGCTAGGCAGCGCGATGGCGTTGACTTCCGGCGGGATGAACGCGATGCGCATCGTCGCGCCGGCGATGGCCGGCTTCATGGTCGCTCCACTCGGGATCGGCGGAACCTACGCAATAGGCGTGTCGCTCTATGTGCTCGCCGCACTGTTCATGTTGGGCGTCGATTCGACACCTCCTCCCATGACCGGCGTGACCGAGTCACTGCTCGAAGACGTGCGAGAGGGCGTTCGCTATATGCGCTCGCACCCGACTGTGATGGTGCTGATGCTGTTCGGCTTGCTACCGATGTTTCTCGCAATGCCATTCCAGACGCTGCTGGTAGTCTTCGCGGACGAAGTCTGGGAAGTCGGCGAGCGCGGTTTCGGAATTCTGCAAGGTATGGCGGGGCTGGGCGGAATGCTCGGTGCATTCGTCATTGCGCGCCGTGGCGAGCGACCGGCCCGACTTCGGCTGATGCTTCTCAGCGTGATCGCGTTCAGTTCGTTCTTGTTGATGTTCTCGGCGAGCCCGAGCTTCCTGATCGCACTACCGCTGATCCTCGCCGCGAACGTTTTCGCTGGCATGTTCCAAATATTGAACAACACCGCGATCCAACTGCTGGTGCCCGAAGAGGTGCGAGGTAGGATCTCGGGATTCTTGATGATGTCGTTCGGGCTGACGCCGCTTGGCACGCTTCCGATGGCGATTGCCGCCGAACGAGTCGGCGCTCCGACCGCTGTGGCCGCGGCATCGGCCGTCGTATTGGTGGGCGCGATCATCTGGTACGTCGCTAGCCCCGTGCTACGCGGGATCGACCTGGCTGTGCTCGAATCCTCAAACTCGAAGACTCAACCTACAGAGAAGCTGGCGTAGTCAATGCTGTTTAGAGGGCTAACTGTGAAGGGCTCCAGATGAAAATAATGGTCACCGGCGGAACCGGATTCGTTGGCTCTCACGCAGTGGAGGCGCTGGTCGCCGCGGGTCACGAGGTGCACCTGCTCGTGCGCAACCCGACGAAGATCGACGCGGTATTCAAACAGCGCGGAATCGAAATCGCCGGCCACACGGTTGGCGACATGGCGGACGCAGACGCCGTCAGGAACGCGATGACTGGATGCGACGCCGTACTGCATGCGGCCGCCAACCTGTACGGCGGTGATGCGGTACTCGACGCGAACGTGTGCGGTGTCAAAAACGCCGTCGGCATCGCGTGCGAGCTCGGTCTCGACCCGATCTTGTACATCTCCACGATCGCCGCGATGTATCCGCCGCCGGGCGACGTCATCGGTGTGGATGACCCTATTGTCAACTTGAAAACGACCTACGGTCGGTCGAAGGCCGAAGGCGAGCGCTATGCCAGGGAACTCCAAGCGGCTACGAAGCCCGTGGTCACGATCTACCCGGCCGGCATCTACGGCCCAAACGATCCGGGAATGAGCGAACCGCTGAAGGGGCTCCGCGACGCACTTCGTTTCGGCTGGCCGATTACCGCTACCGGTGTGTCGATCATCGACGTCCGCGACCTCGCGAGCTTGGTGATTGCATGCTTGGAACCAGGGCTGGGACCGCGGCGCTTCATGGCCGGGGGCCACTTCATCAGCTGGCCACGATTCGCCGACATCTGCGACGAAATCACAGGCCGCCACAGCCGACGGGTACATTTGCCACCGCTGGTGTTGCGTGGAATCGCGCAGCTGCTCGACCTGGCGAAAAAGCTCGTGCCGTTCGAATACCCGCTGACTCATGAGGCCAGCCTGATGATGACCAAATTCGTACCGTGCGACAGCAGCCCAACGCTCGAACAACTCGATGTCACGTTCCGGCCGACCCAGGAAACGATCGCGGATGCAATTCGTTGGTTGTACGAACAGGGCGAAATCAGCGCAAGGCTCGCCGGAAAACTGGCGCGATAGCCGCACCCGAAGAGGGCCTATTCGGTCGCGGGCCTGCTCGATTGCTTACCGATTTCGTTGAAGTCAACGCGCACGAACATGGCCTTCGCGTCTGCCGTCAGAATGTCGCCCGCGTGGCAGGTTCCTCGCACCATGATGCGGCGTCCTCTGTCTTCGCTGATCCAACCTTCGAAACGCAGATCACAGTCGAGCGGCGTGATCGCGCGGTACTTCACCTCGAGAATGCCGGTGCCCCCGGGCCGCTCCGCGAGCCCCTGGGTGGCACCCAACAGGTCGTCGAACAACGCAGCTACCCAACCCCCGTGGACACCGTGTGGAGGCCCCTCGTAGGCAAGGCCGAGTCGCGCCAATCCGCGTATGATTGGCGTACCGTCGGGCCGCTCGCCGCGGTCTGTGAACAGCGGCGGCGCAATCGGATTCAACTGTCCGCGTACAGGGCTCTGTTCGAGATATACCTGACGTGACTCACCGCGCCATGCCGCGGTGCTGGCATTGCCAGCATACCAACGCGCGCGCGGCGGACCGTCGATCCGTGCGCGGATTTGCTGCGCCAACTCGGTCGCCCGTTTCAATCCGGCCGCATCGAGTTCGTTGACCGCGAGCGCCAGACTGATCGCGCGCAGCTCATCGGCCAGTTTCTGCGCCTCTACGCGCCATGGCGCTCTGGACCCGGTCGGCGAGATGCCGATCCCGCGCGTCGATTCGGATCCTCTATCGTCAATCACCTGGGCCTCACCTCCAGTCTCCGTGCTCCGCGGGTCGCTTGCGTCGCGATTCGATCGGAGCGTTGGGATCGGGTCACATGATAGAGCTCTGGTATCTTGCACAAGCCCTTCGCATTGCTACTCGCACTGCCCCGATGAATCGGCGGAAGCGTCGTCGATTCTCGAGTGCTGATGCCGCCACCAGTCACCTGTTGACGCCCACGAATACCGGGAGAATTCTCGATGAGAATCAAGATGGACGACGGCGTCGCGCTTTTCGTCGATATCGATGGAGCTTCGCTGACCGCGGATGGTCCGCAGATGAAACAGCGGCCAACTGTGATCCTGTTGCATGGTGGGCCCGGCATGGACCACTCCAGTCTGAAGCTCGAACTCGGGCACCTGACCGACATCGCTCAATTGGTCTACATCGATCACCGCGCAAACGGCCGCAGTGATTCCGGTCCGGAGCAGACCTGGAACCTGGCCCAGTGGGGAGATGACATCCGCAACGTGTGCGACGTCCTCGGCGTGTCCTCTCCGATTGTGATGGGACAATCGTTTGGCGGCATGGTTGCCCAATCCTATGCAACCCGACACCCCGATCACCCGGCCGGTTTGATTCTCTCCAGCACCGCAGCGACCGCGAAGCCATCGAGGAATCTCGCAGTGTTCGAACGACTCGGTGGCGCGCGTGCGAGAGAAGTCGCCGCACGATTCTACGAAAACGCCTGCGCCGAAACCCTGCCCGATTTTCTCACCGAGTGCATGACGCTTTACAACACGCGATTCTCGGATCCCGACGGAATGAAGCGAGGCATCGTACGCGCCGACGTACTGTTTCATTTCTTCAAAACGGAGTATCTCGAATTCGACTTTCTCCCCGACCTCGAAAGGATTTCCTGCCCAACGCTCGTGTTGGGTGGCGAGGAGGATCCGACTACGCCGATCGAAGACCAAGAGGACATCGTCGCGCACCTGCGCCCCGAACTCGTCGAATTTCACCGATTCGCGGACTGCGGCCACGGTGCCTACCGCGATTGCCCCGCTACAGCGATCCCCATCATCCGCGACTTCATCATTCGAAACGGTGGCGGCGACTCGAACGCCGATTCAGATCGAAATCGAAAATGAGTACTCCTGGAAATTCGGCCGACCTACCCGTGACGTCGAGAAACTCAAAGCCGCACCAAGCGGGCCCCATCCTCGAGTTCGTCGCTAGTGCTGCGAAACGGACGGGCTCGCGCTGCTCGCACTCGCTTCGTGAAGCTGTCCACTCCTCAGCGCCGCTTCGAACGCTTCCTCCCAGGCGAGGTTGTTTTGGCGACCGTCGCGCACGAACGGACTCCAACGAATCGCACGCATCAGAAGGCTACCCAGCCAAGAGCCGGGGAACCGCATGGGACGTTCGAAGTGGAGCAGCAATACCACCCGTTCCTCATCGGTGTCGTTGCGGACTTCGTGTTTCTGCGCGTCGTCGAAGATCAGACTCTCGCCCTCCGCCCAGCATCGGCGCTCGCGAGCGACTTCGATCCAGCAATTCTCCCGATCTTTGGGAATGATCAACCCGAGGTGCCATGTGATAATGGCCTTGGTGGGGCCGCGGTGACGCGGAAGGTGGCTGCCGGGAGCCAGAATCGACAGAAACGCGCTCGACAGGTTGGGTACCGAGTCCAGCAGTTTCACGGTTTCCGGACAACGCGAGCAACTGCGATCGAATCGGCTTCCATAACCGTATAGGAAGAAAGTCTTCCAGGTTCCGTCGTGGCTGAGCCGATCGTGATCGGGCGAAATTTCGTGAATCGCCGGCAGCAAGTCGCGCGCTTCGAGAACGCCCTCCGCCTCCCTGCGAATCGTCTGCCAGCTCTCCTCCAACGTTTTCATCCACGGGAACTCGTCTCGCTCGAACCAGGGTGGATCACCGACCAATGAACTGCTGGCGAGAATTCGGTTGAATCGGCTTCGGCTGTTCTTCCCCACGCGCAGGATCGCGGCGCGATAAATGGAGTTTGCCTGCTGCCCAATGCTGCGGTTTTGTCCCGTGTCTCCGCGGGCACGGGTCTTTCTCCGGAGCTTCCGGGCTTGCTTCTTGAGCCGATCCTTTTCCTGCCTGGAAGGAATGGCCGGCTCGGCCAATGTCTGGGAGTCGCTCATCTGGACTCTCCCGAAGTGTCGCGATGCTGAAAGGTTCCGAGATTCTCGCGCGACAACTGAGATTTCGCAAAACGCAAATTCCCTTTTGCGCGAGCCTCGCACTCTGACCCGGTCCGCATGGTACTCTCCGAAGCCACAGTACCCCGTTGGCTAGCTACATTTCAGCCGGCATTCGGTTGTCTGGCGATTCCTGCGGCTGAATTTGTGAGTTGGCTGGCATTTTCTGTTGGATTTTTCACCCAACGTGCAGCGACACCGGCAGCGCACCCGCTCTTCGCGCAAAAAACACTGCGCAACACCTCAGCTGCTACTTGGGATGCGTTTCGCCAATACAGATCGCCTTGCACCAACAGCACTGCAATGGCGATTTTCGGGTCATCGGCGGGCGCGACACCCATGAACCATTCGTAGCGACCCTTGGGATCGTCACCAGAAAGGCTGCCGGTCTTACCGGCCACCCGAACTGGGCCCAACAGCGCCATCCCGTTCCGCTTGCGAAACGCTCGACGTGCGGTGCCCTTCGTCGTGGTGTCGACCAGCATCTCGCGCAGTTCGGCCGCGAGTTCCGGGGTCATGACCTGCCGTATCGGGCCAACCGCCGGAAGCGGCAGCTCTCGACCCGTATCGTCGAATACGCCCTCGATCCAGCGAGGCTCCAACAGTTCGCCTCGACTCAGCGTCGACGCCAATTGTGCTGCGTGTAGCGGTGTAATCAAGCTGCCCGCCAACCCGCATCCCAGTTGGCCCACCGCATAGCTGTCTTCGCCCGGATCGGCGCTCCCCGCCGAGTGGGCCGGTGCGGGTTCCGATAACCAGCCAAATCGCAGGATCGCCTCCATCAACGAGCTGCCCCCCACCGCGTGAACCGCGAGCTGAGCGAAGCACTGGTTGTTCGAACTCGCGAGTGCGCCGCGCAGCGACACCTCATTGCCCGCCTTGGGGGGATCGATTCGCGAGCGAGTCAATCGGTAGGGGCTCCCGCTGAAGCGGCATGGCAAGCGAGCCAAGCCCGGATCTCGATCGAGCGCTGCCGCAGCCGTAATCACTTTGATCAGCGAAGCGGCGGGATAGGCACGGGTCGGTGGAAACCGATCAGTGTCAGTCGAGGCATACGAGAGCACTCGTCCAGTCTTCGGGTCGAGCAAGATCACATGCCCCAAAGCGACTCTGGCATTGCGCAAGACACCAAATACGCTGCGAGTCAGATCTGGATCGAACGTGTAATCGACCCGAACCGTGCGGAGATCTCGTTCGGCGTCATTTCCGGTCGCGTCGGCAACGGCAACCATCTCGTGGAAACGATCCGCTCCGAGCTGGTTCGGACCGACGGCCAGATCCAGTACGGCCTGGGTGACTGGAAGGCGCTCGAACAGTGAATCTGGCGGACGATCCGGAATGGGGACGGACTGATCCGTCCGTAGCGACACTTGCGCGGTCACCTCTGGCTCGGGTGACGAACCGAAGGCGATCCATGCAACCAATACGAATCCCAAAAGAGTCGTCATGATGGTTGCGAGACCACGCTGGCTCACCTTGCGCTGCCGGCGGTGCTGCGACTCGCGCCAGCGGCACTCGACGTCGGCGTTTCCAGATCGGTCTCCCCACTTCAAGCCGTAGACTCCCCCGATGGATTTCAATCGTTGGTGAAACTGTTGGGGGGGGAACGCCTCCGGCGCGAAAACCGCGCACTGATTGGTTACAAGATCAACTGGCCCAAGGCAATGCTCCGCGAAAGATCTGCCGGGCGTACCCGTCGCACGCCCTTGAAGGCTACTCAGCCTAAGCCGCGACAACCTCCCGAATCTGCGGAATCGCTTGCTTCAATCGGGTCTCGATCGCAGTCTTCAGGGTCAGGGACGCACTCGGGCATCCGCTGCAGGCACCTCTCATCTGAAGCTCGACGATTCCATCGCGGTATCCGACAAAGACAACGTCCCCGCCGTCGCGCGCAACGGCCGGTCGGATCTGTTCGTCGATGACCCGGCAGATGTGAGCCACCAACTCGTTACCCTGCCCATCACGAAGAGACAATTCCGGCGTTTCGTAGCGCGGACCGAGTGCGGGATCGCCGGAAGCGAGATGAGCCCTGATCGCCTCGACGATTGACTGCGCGATGTCGAGCCATTCGACCGCGTTGGTCTTGGAGACTGTGACGAAATTCGCTGCTACGAAGACCCCACCAACACCTTCGACAGAGAACAAAGCCGATGCCAGTGGCGACACGTCCCACCGGGGGCGCGATTCGAAGTTCGCTGCAGTTCCAGCTGCGGCAATCGGTTCACCGAGCACCCACTTGAGACTGTCGGGGTTGGGAGTCCGCTCGGCGTGCATACGCAGACCCCGCTGTAGCTCCGAACTCAGTAGGGGCATTTGCGCACCTCCGCGGCGAAGTCACGAAGGTAGAGCGAGTCAGCTGACGAGCCAAGGGCGGCGGCGGTTCAGTTCTTCCAACCTCGAGGTCGAAGTAGGGATTTGCGCCGTCGCTTCGCCGCTCGCCAGATGATCGGGGCGCGACTCAGCCGCGGACGCCCAGAACCTTTCTCAATTGGCACCCGCACTTCGTGTTGAAGGCTGCAGCGACCGACTCCGAGCCGAGCGACACCGGTGCCTCAATCGAATAGCATCGACTCGACGGTCGCGAGTTCGAACACAGCGTGGCCCGCGCGGCGCGCCAGCTCGGCTTCGCGCGCTCCGTTGTAGCCCCAAGCTGCAAGCGCACAACGCACCCCGAGCTTCGCGACGACCTCGAGGTGATTCAGCTTGTCGTCGATGAAGACCATCTGGTCGAATGCGACCCCCGAAAAATCGCGCAGCGCTGCGAAGTGCTGGTCTTTGTGGACGCCGGCTTCCTTGTCGAACACGCGAGCAGGCGGAAACAAGTCCACGATCCCATAGTCTTCGAGCAAAATCTCGACGCTCCGTCGATCTTTCGCGGTAGCAATCGTCAGAATCGTATCGCTCGATCTGCGACGCAGAAGGTCCACAAACTGCCGATATGGGCTCATCAGGCGGCTCCAACCCTGCGGGTCGTTTGTCGATAGCAGCGTTCTGATCTCGTAGAAGCGCCGGTGAAACAACGCGAGCCAAGCCGGGTCGAGCGTCGCGCGCCAGAGATCGTAGTCCTTCTGTTCGCGAAGCTGCTCGCCCGCGTCGAGGGCCCGAAGCACCACCCCGAAATCCTCTGCGCGATTGCCCAGAGGCATCAACTCGACAAATGCGTCGTAGAGCGGATCGCTTGCGACCGATGCCAGTAGCGGTGCGCGTCCAACCGAAAACCCGGTGAGCCGGTTTCCGTAGCCAGAATCGGAAACCAGTTCAAGGTATGTCAGCAGCCCGACTGTAAATGATTCCGGAGCGCTATCGGAGATGACCCCGTCGAAGTCGAGCGCGAGCAATTGGGGCACGCATCGAGTCTAGCAGCCCGATGAAGAACCCCGTCGAGGCGGCTGCGGGTCTGTCTCGATTCGATGTCGAGGGCGCCGAGACTCAGGCGCGAAACCGCAGTCGTAGTTCAGCCTGAGGGCTAGCGGCGACAGACGCTAGCCCACGCATCACGGTGCAAAAGTTGCACGCGCCTGACCAGCTCTGCCTGTTCGAGATCCAGTCGGCCGACCGTTTCGGCGAGTTCGGCGATCGCATCCCACGGCTCTCCGTCCGGGACTCGCTCATCGATCCGAGCGAAGGCGCGTTCGAGCGATTCTTCCGCTCGATCTCGATCCTCGCGCAGCAGGTACTTCATGGCTGCGACCGAGTTCATCAATGCGCTCTCGGTCAGGGACCACTCGCGACCGCGGGCCATCGGGTTGTCGAGGTCGTAGCTTTCGTCGCGATCGATCGACTTCGCGAAGACTTCGATATCAACGCGCCAAAACAGTGAAAAACCGGCGAACTGAGCAAACACGAGTCGTCGCTTCCCTGAATTCTGGAGCATCGGGTCGCTGCGCAGCGAATCGAGCGGAGCCACATCGGCGAGAATATCGTCGAGTCGATCGATTGCGCCTTCGAACACAGCATCGGGAAGTTCCCAGAACACATCGATATCGCTGTATGGATCGGCGGTCGCGATTGCCAGTGAACCTCGCAGTCCACTGGCCGATTCGGGATACGAATGGCCGAGCGCTCTCGTCACCGAAGCCGCGAGCGAAGCCCGCTCGGCCGGATCGAGGTTCACGACTCGGCCGCGAACTTTTCCGCCAGCCTGATGGACACGACACGTAGTTCCTCGTCGTCGCCGCGAACGCGCGTGTGGAGTTTCAGCGTTTCTCCCGACGAGCGCGGAATCAGATGCTGGTGGTAGTGGAAGACTGTCTGTCCAGCGGCCGCCCCGTTGAGCTGAAACAGACCGAGTCCATCAGGCTGCAGCTCACTGCGGATCGCCAGCGCGAGACGCCGCGATGCGCGCGCGACCGCTGCCAGAGTTTCCGCGGGTATTTCGAAAATGTTCTCGTAGTGTTCCTTGGGGATCACCAGGCTGTGTCCCGGCGCCACCGGGAAAATGTTCATGAAAGTCATCGTGAGTTCGTCTTCGCAGACCTGAAAGCTAGGTGCGT
Organism: Deltaproteobacteria bacterium; assembly: GCA_032128375.1. Classification (GTDB taxonomy): domain Bacteria; phylum Myxococcota_A; class UBA9160; order UBA9160; family SMWR01; genus JAJDAM01. The sequence continues at coordinate 18,730 of JAQBGU010000209.1, forward strand.
TTCGACCCACAATCCTGCAGAAGATGCAGCCGCTCTGATCGGTCACCCAGGTTCTCCGAAGTCTAGGGTTTCACCAGCGGGTGGTCCGCCACACCGAGTCGCTCGCGCAGCCGATCGAACACAACGTGAACGTCCGGGTGAAGTTCGTGCCGACGCGTAGCCCGCGCCACCCCATGCAGAGAGATCGGATAGCCCAGTGCGGACGGCAACGGTCCCTTGGGAGCGAGCAATCGCTTGGCGTCGACACAGCGGTACGCGGCTTCGTCCGACGCGGCGGGTAGGTGCTCCTTCAACGCGCGCTGGGCGCGTGGAATGTCGGCGGCGTTCTGCAACGTTCGACAAATCGCGTCTGGTACCAGCAGATAGCTCTCGATGTGCCGGCGCCCCCAGGTAAAGAACTCGAGTCCAGGTTCGTTGTCGGTCTCCGGCTGAGCGCCGTCATCGCGGTCGAGGATGCACAAACCACGGATTCCCTGCTTCAGGCCACCGGCCCGGCGAAAGTGCTCGATCGCCCGGGCCGGCCTGCGGCCTCCCAGTATCACTGAGGCGCGGAACAGCCGACGCGCGACGGATGGCATGAGGCGGTAAGCCCATTCGCGCAGGATCGCGTTGTCTCTCGGACCCTCGACGTAGAGGAAGAATTGAGCGCTTCGGTCGTCGAGGGGGCCGGAAACGGGGTCAACTTGCGCCAATTCGGATCCCCCCGGAGAAGAACACTGGCTTCGATCCTAGCCTGCAATTGTCGCGAGGTCCCGTAGGGAGGCACCGCCAAACGAGGTTTGAGCGAGATTCAAGGCAGACGGGATCGGGAGGGTACGGCCGATCGAGTAGGAACGATCATTTTCGTTGCGTGACTGCGAGGACTTCGACATGGGGTGTCTGGGGAAACATGTCGAAGGCCTGCACTGACGTCAGTTCGTAGTCCCAAAACGCCAATAAAGAAAGGTCACGCGCGAGCGTCGCCGGGTCACAGGAGAGGTACACGAAACGTTTTGGTTCGATCGACGCCAGGAACTCAGCAGCTCCGTCCGGAAGACCGGTACGTGGGGGGTCGAGAACGATTACGTCCGGCTCGAGGTCTCGGAATCTGCGATTTGCGATTGCGACTTCGACGGATTCGGCCACCACGCGCACGCAGTCGATGCCAGCGCTTGCAACGTTCCATTCGAGGTCTCGTGCAGCGGTAGGGTTGGCCTCGACCGCCAGGACAGCTTCGAACTGCGCCGCCAAACCCAGCGTGAGAAACCCAGCGCCAGCGAAGAGGTCGAAAGCCAGCTGCCCTCGGCCCGCTGCGGAATGCACAGCATCGACGAGGGGCCCGAGCAAAGACGCGTTCGATTGGACGAACACGCCTTCGGAAAATCCGATCTGGTTGCCACCGACCTGCAGCGAAAGTCGCTGACTGTCTTTCATTGGGATCTGCTCGCCCTTGCGACCCGGCAGTCGAGATACGCGCGACGTCCGATCGCCGTTCGGTGTGTGTCCAACAGACAGCTCCCACTCACCATCAGGCGGGGACTCGATAGCGAGCGCGGCGAGACTCTGGTCTAGTGCGTCGACGAGCAGCGGGCAGCGGGAAATCGCACACAGCGCATGGGATCGACGTCGTCGGTAACCGACACGCCCTCGAGAAGCCAATACGCGGCTGCGGGAGCGATAGCCGAACGGGTTGGGCGATGGCATGATCGTCGGCGTCGGGGGCGAAAGGCCGCCGATCCGACGCAACGCCGCCGTCACGATTGCCAGCTTCGCATCGAGCTGAGCGGGATAGCTGACGTGTTGCCACGCGCACCCGCCACAGGAGCCGTACACCGGACAGATCGGATCGATCCGCGCCGGGCCTGCTTGCAGCAACGTTTCCACCCGACCCCGAGAAAAGCGCGCTTGGCGATCGACAATCTGGACCCGCACGCGGTCGCCAGGCGCGGTGAACGGGACGAACACGACCCGACCGTCGGACGCGCGGCCTACGCCGTCACCCCCCGCAGCGAGCTCGTCGATCTGCAATTCGACCGCATTGTCGGCCGCTTCAGCGCGGCCCGATCGACGACGGCGGCGGGCTATCGAGCCGCTCCGACTGTGCGATCCCCGGCAACGGGATCCAGTCTAATCGGAACGGCGCCTAATGGATCTCGAAACAGCAGCATAACATCGTTGAGTCGACCGTACTTCTCAGCCATCGCGGCGGTCACTCGGTCTCTCAACACATCATCATCGATTGCAGTGGCGCGATACCAGTTCTGCTTTCCGCCGCGCGTCAACTGAACCTCCGGTGCCGCTCGCAGGCGGCGAAGCCACGCGCTTTGCTGCGAATAAGCGCGCAGGTGCGGAACCCCCTCGACTTCCACGATCCACAGCCCGGTCTCGAATTTCTGTGTCTCGGAGTCGAACGTCACCAGCTGGATCACTTCGCCTTCGTCGAACCACAACGAGGTGCCCAGGACTGCAACGACGACAGCGCCGGCCAAGAGGATCAGGTATCGCAAGAACTCCCCCTTCGGCTGTGGAAGCCCAATATATCGCGACAGGCCAACAACCGCGAACACGGCCGGCCTGGCGAAAACTCAACACGGCGACCTTGCGTGCGGAAATCTGCGTGAACCCAAAAGGCCAGGTGATCATCGCAGCCATGCGTCAGCGACGGCAGGGGTGACCGAGTTCGTCGGGGTAGGCCTGCCAAGCTTCGCGGTCGGCGAGCTTGTCATCTGCCTCGAAACTCAGAATCAGAACTTCCAAGGCCCCCCACTCTCTCCACAACTCGCGGCGCCGAGCGCGGCTGCCACCCCCAAAGGCTGACCGCCTGGCCCGATCTCACGAGCGCGTCGGCATATACGAGCCCGCACGCGGTTCGCGACGGCCGCACCACGGACAAAACCGCATGAAGGCGTGCGAGGTTGGCCACCGACATCGCGGGCAACGATCCTGCAACTCTTTGTGGGACCACGGACGTTTCGGTTTTCGCTTGCAAATCGGGCAGTACCGCATGAATCGATGCAGACGACCGTTGCAACCACGCTTCGCACAGCTTCGAACCTCCTCAGCATCCCGGGGCGGTTCTCGCCCGTTGCTCACGAACCGTCCGGGGTAGCACCAGGGGCATGCATTCCATTCTGGCCGGACCCCCTTCTCGCATTCAGGGCACACCAGCGGAAATTCTGTCAGGAAGCGATAGGAATTCTCAGCGCTGCCACACCACGGACAAAACGTCATCGATTCGGCGATCGGGCCCTCGCAGCGATAGCAGGCAAAGCGCATCCCGAGCGCCTTGCCGTACGCTCGGCGGAACGCGTCCGCCTGCACTGCGAGCGACGACGGAGTCGCCTTTCGGACGCGCGGTTGCGGAGCTGGCGCGGGCCTATCGACTTTTTCCGCCTGTTCGAAGCCTCGTTCGAGCGCCTCGTGAAGATCGCAAGCATCGACATAGCGGCGGCGCGGATCGAACTGTGCTGCCTTCCGCAACACCGGACGAATAGACTCGGGAACTTTCGCTTCGAAGCGGTCGAACCCGGGAGGTGGCCATTCGAACGGCCACGACGGCAATACACCCGTCAGCGTCTCATACGCGATCAACCCCAACGAGAACACATCAGACGTCAGGCGCCCTCGGCCATACGCCTGCTCCGGGGCCATGTAACCGAGGGTACCGGCTTCGGTAACGGTCCTCTCGGCGCTCTTCGCGATACGCGCCGCACCGAAATCCGCGAGCGCCGCGCGGCCATCGTCGAAGATCAAGATATTCTCTGGCTTGACGTCGCGATGAAAGATCCGCCGCTCGTGCGCGTAGGATAGGCCCGCTGCGACTTCGCGAATGATTTGGAGCGCAACCTTTCCCGATCGACGTGCCCGTGTGTACTCCCACAAGTTCGCGACCGCGAGATCCGTAGCGATCACGAATCGGCCATCGATCCAGTCCGCGTTGCGGACCGAGGCAATCCCCGGGTGGTCGAGCTGGCTCGTGATCCGCGCCTCGTGCTCGATGGTCTCGCGCCCCCATTCCGCCACAGCTTCGGGGTGGGTCAGCTTCAGCGCGACAACGCGCTTTTCCACCGTGTCGCGCGCGTTCCAGACCTCCGCAAATGCGCCTCGCCCGATGCGTTTATCGAGCCGGTATTTCCCCAGGCGAGAACCGCGTCGCAATCGGCTCGGCAAGTCAGGCGGGCCCTTGCTCGCGAAACCCCAGCTCAGCGAGGCTCGCGCGCAATTCGGAACCGGGTGCAAGCAGACGCCGGAGCGCCATCACGGCGGGGCGGTCCCACCGGTCCGCCGGGATCGCGAAGTCATAGTGCTCGGCACGCAACGGCCGAAAACGCAGACCCGACTGCTTCGCGACCGTCTCGATCGTCACTCCCCAATCGGCTCGACCCTGTGACACCGCAGCAGCGACCGCGAAGTGCGAGCGCGGCTCGTACGGATATCCAGCCGGTCGACGCTCTCCCAGCAATTCGTCGATCAGTACCCGCGTACCACTGCCCCGGTTTCGGTTGACCATGCGCAGCTCCGTATCTTCGAGCAAAGCCTCGGTGTCGCGGGTTTCGTCCATTCGTGTGACGACGCCCTGCTCCCGCGCATAACCCGCGAGCAAACGAAGCGATGCATCAAGGAATGGCGCATTGTACTCGCCAGTCTCGGTATCGAGCAGGTGGATCGGCGCGACGTCGCATTCCCCGCGCCGTGCTGCCGCCAGGCCTCCCTGGCTTCCGACGGCCATCAACTTGATGGTGAAGCCCTCCCGAGCCAACGCCCCGGCGATCGCGTCGAGCCCGACACAGTGGCTGCCGATTGCAACAAAATCAGCAACCGGATGCTCGCGCGACAGAAGCGTCACACCCACCTGGGTATCCGCATCGACGATCTCGGTATTGCGGCCCAGCCGAACGAAGCCATCGGCCCGACTGAATGCCGTGACTGAGCCACTGCCCTTACCCATCGGGTATGCGGCCAGCCCGCCACCGGGACGACGCACCAATCCAACGAGCAGGTATTCGAGGCGTCCGCGCTCCGAGACGGTTTTTTGCGCAAGCGCGGCGCGCACCTCTTCGCGTTGGCCGGCAGGGCGCCCGGCGAGTTCTCGAATCACCGGTGCAACGAACTCATGAAACGTAAACACTGCCGAGGTCGGGAAGCCCGGCAAGATTACCACCGGGATTTTGCCACTGGCGGCGAGACAGATCGGTTTGCCGGGCTTGAGCGCAACGCCGTGCACGATGATCCCCGGCTGAAGGTCTGCAATCACCTGAGCGTTCAGGTCGCCCTCGCCCTTCGAGGTTCCACCAGATAGCAACACCAGGTCTGCAAACGCGAGAGCGCGCTCGACGGCAGCGCGCAACGCGGCCTCATCGTCGCGAAATGCTCCGAGGAATTCGGGGTCGCCCCCGAGTTCGCGGACTGCATCGGCCAGGATTCGGCCGTTGCTGTCGTAGACCAGCCCCGGGCGAATCGCCTCTCCGGGTTGCACGATCTCATCCCCGGTCGAGATGATCGCGACTCGCGGACGGCGCACGGCCAAGACCTGTTCTCGACCGATCGCCGCCAGCACGCCCGTCTCTCGCGACGTGAGCGGCGTGCCGTGAAAGAGTACGGTTTCGCCCCAACCGATGTCGGTCCCGGCAAACGAGACCGCTGCACCCGGCACGCGTTCGCGCCGGCAGATCACGATGCCGTGTTCTGTATCCGTGAATTCGACGGGCAGAACTGCGTCCGCTCCGCGCGGCAGCATTCCACCGGTCGCGATCGGCGTCGCTGTACCGGACTTCAGCTCGCGCTTTGGGAATACTCCTGTCGGGATAGACTCGGAATTCACGACCAATTTCACCGGCGTGGCCTCGGTCGCACCGTAGGTGTCCTCGGCCCGCACCGCGAAGCCATCCATGTTGGACCGGTCGAAGCCGGGGACGTCTACCTCGGCGCGCACGTCCTCAGCCAGGACACGTCCCAGTGCCGCGTCGAGCAAAACCGATTCGGCAGAAAGCACACCGACCTCGAGAGCCGCGCGCCAACGCGCTTCCGCCTCATCGCGATCCAGAACCTCGAGGAATTGCTGTTGTTTCATTCGAGTTTCATTCGAGTTTCATTCGAGGTGTTCTATGTGAACTGCATGTTAGTTTCATGCGCTTCATATCGGATTCATGTCATCTTCACGTCTATTGTGTGCCTCATAGGCGCTGTCTCATAGCCGCTGTCTCATAGCCGATTCCTCGTCCCATTCTGAACCTTTTCATTGCTGTCTCAGCGTGGTGCATAGCGTGCCGTGATTGCCGCTCTATTGTCATCCATCAATCGGCGTCATACAGCAAAACTTCCACCTCGCCCCCTTCCGGAATCCCCTCCAGCTCGCGCGGCACGATCACGCAGCCCGCTGCCTGCACGGTCGAAGAGAGAATCGACGCACCGGCCGTCGCGATCGCCGTCACTTTTCCCTCGTCAATCGCTACGCGCACGTAATCGGTTCGACCGATTGCGGACGTGATCTTTCTTGCCAGAGGCAGCAGGACGCGGCGATGCGGCCAATCCCGCGAGCGTCCGGCCAGCGCGCGAAGACTCGGTCCCGCGAAAAATTCGTACGCACACAGACAACTCACCGGGTTCCCCGGTAACAAGAAGACCAAGCGCCCGTCCACTCGGCCGACTCCGGTCGGGCTCGAAGGCCGCATTGAGATACCGTGGAAATCGAGGCTGCCGATCTCCGCGACCAGGCGAGGCGCGTGATCCTCGGTTCCGACGGAACTCCCACCGCTTACCAGTATGACGTCAGCTTCGGAGTTTCGCAGAGCACGCCGGATCTGATCCGGCTGGTCGGGCAGGATTTCGAATGGCAAAACTTCGCCGCCGTCGCGATACACCAGTGCGCGCAGCACCACGGAATTGCTATCGACGATCTTCGGTCCTGCGGGCCGGCTACCGGGCGGTAGCAGCTCGTCGCCGGTAATGATGAGACTCACCCGAGGACGCCGGACACAGCGCGGCTGCGCGACGCCGATGGATGCGAGAATACCGGCGTCCTGAGGGCGCAGCCGCCGGCCGACGCGTAGCACGGTGTCTCCTTTGCGAACGTCCTCACCGATCGCGCCGACATTCTTGAGCGGAGCCACCGGCTCGCTGACCTCGACGCGACCGTCTATCTCTTCGCAGACTTCTGCCATCACCACGGCGTCGGCCCCGTCGGGCATGGGAGCACCCGTCATCACCCGGATGGCATGACCCGCGTTCACGGAACCGGCGAACGGCTGGCCCGGCAGCGACTGGCCATCGAGCACGAGCGGGATAGGAGAATAGGAACTGGCGCCGAAGGTGTCTTCGCCGCGAACCGCGTAGCCATCCATCGCGGAGCGCGCGAAGCCTGGCACGTCGACTTCGGCTTGGACCTCTTCGGCCAGCGTTCGACCGACACACTCGAGTAGATCAACTGACTCCGCGCCGAGAGCACGGGTTGAATCGCGCAGGAAGGCCTCAACCTCCTCTACGTCCGCGCGCCGGGCGAAACCTCTCATCCGAACGTCACGCATCTGCGCCGCCCTCAACCCGAATTGCGAATGACGGTGCTACCGCGCTCCAAAACAGCAAGAGCAGGAAGACCGTGGCCTCCCTGCTCATCAGCTGCAATCTGTCCTCAGCAATCCTGACCTCGAAATCCTGACCTGCAGATCCTGATCTGGAGATCCTGATCTGGAGATTTTAGCCGCTGGGCTTGGTGGTGAAGAGTTCCTCGCGGGCCTCGAAGCGTTGGTACGCGCTCGCGATGATGTCAGCCGGAACGTCGAAGACGACCTTCGCTGGACCAATCGCATCGGTCTGCATGCACTCCGGCATCACGTCGTCTGCCGCGGTGAAGCCGGCACGCTTGTTGAATTCCCATTCGTCCTGGAGGCATTGCCAGCCCTGGTCGTTGATCTGTTCACGCGTGATCTCTTCGCCGTACAGCAATCCATAGTACTTGCGGATTTCGTCGAGCGTCGGCCCGAAGAATTGGCAGAAGCCCGAAGAGTCGGTCACCGCATTGATGAGCTGGATCTCCTGCGATGCGCGCGCGAACTCCGCGGGGGGCATGCCAGGATTGATGATCAGCCCCGCCGTGTGGTCGGCCCCCATCGGGCTGGTCGCGTAGGTGACCCCGGTCGCCTTCAGCGGGCGCGGATCCCAGGCAGGGATAGCCTGGCCCTTCACAGTCGGGATGCGCTTGTGCCCGGTATGCTTGCCGATGGCATCCGCGCCGTTGCCGATCGCCTTACCTAGCACGGTGCCGTCGGCGATCTCCTGCAGCAGGTTCTTGGCACCTTCAGCATCGCCCCACTCGAGTCCACCCGATTCCATCAGAATCGCGATCGCAGCGCCGGTCTCGACGGTGTCGAGCCCCACCTCGTCACACAGGCGATCGAGGTCCGCGACGTCTTCCCACTTCTGAATCGCGCAGTTGGAACCGAGGAGTGTCAGCGTCTCGAACTCGAGAGCCGACGTCTTGTAGTTGCCGTCAGCGTCGTGAACGATATTGGAGCACTGCACGATGCAGCCTGTCATGCAATTGTGCATGCCACCGCCGTTTGTTTCGAAGCTCTCGACGATTCGAGCGCCGTCAAGGTTATGGGCATCGGGCGATTGGCCCTCAGTGCGGTTCTTGTAGGGGAAAGTGTTCAGCATATTCGCGATGCCGACAAAGGAACTCGTGCCGGTCTTGAACATCTGTGGACCGTCCAGATAGCCTTTGCTCATCCCCTTGTTGAACTTGGCGAACTCCTTGCGATCTGTAGCCTGTCGAAGCTTGGCTTTGCCCGCATCGATCGACACATACTTCAGCCCCTTGCTTCCCATCACCGCGCCGAGACCCCCGCGCGCTGCGTGGCGGGCGGGGCGGCGGGCCTGATCCGCATCGGTGCAGGCCAGTGAGGCGCCGCTCAGCATTTGTTCGCCTGCCGGTCCCACCGAAATGAACGACGCGGAGGCGCTGTAGCTCTTTGCCAGGTGATCGATCAGCGCGTAGTTCCACATCCCTTTGGTATCGGGAACTTCCTTGACCGCAACGTCATTGGCGGTGACGTCTAGCGCATAACGCTTGTCCGGGTCCGCAGCCTTGCCCTTCACGATGACTGCGCGGAAACCGAGCCTCATGAGGTCCTGGCCGGGGTTGCCACCGGCGTTTGCCTCCTTGATGCCACCGGTAAGCGGACTTTTGCCACCGATCGAAATCCGGCCCGATGTGGGCGCTGCTGATCCGGACATCACGCCGGGAGCCATTACGAGTACGTTGTCCGGCCCGAGCGCGTCACATGTTGGATCGCACTCAGCAAGCAAAATCTTGGCAGATAGCGCACGACCACCGAGTAGTTTCCATTGCTCGGGAAACGATTCTGTAGTCGCTGTCAGGTTCGTCATGTCGACTCGGATCAGGCGATCGCCGGTCGGTCCGCTCATTTCGGTCGTGCCCCCTAGCTGCGCAGCGGCCGACAAACGGCCGTCGATTCCGTATCGCCGGCCCGAATCTCGGGACTCCCGGCTTGGTGAGACCGCTCAGCTTACCAAGATGGCGGCAGCCTCGTCACTACCTCTACGGATTCCGCTCTCGCAAGCTCGACTGCACGTCGCTGCGTCGGAGTGGATGGAGCGGGTCCACAAATGCTGGCCAGATGCCGCCGATCATCCACCTGCGATTGCGGCGAGAATCAGGACTTCGTCGTCGCCCGAGACAGGCATGTCGAGCGCGGTTCGTTCGATCTGTTCCCCGTTGACGAACAATTTGACGAAGCGGAGCACCGCTCCATCGGCGTCGAATACCAGCTCGCCGAGCCCCTCATAACGGTCCACGACTTCTCGAAGGCACGCGCCCACCGTTTCGCCGTCGACGTCGATAACGGCCTCTCCACGGGTGGGGCCACGGTACGGGGCCGGGATATCGACGCGCGGCATCTAGACTCCACCTGGTGCGCAAACGATCAATCGGTCTGCGAAGCAGATCCGTATGCGAGAATCGATCGGTTTGTGAGAATTGCCGTTCAATGAGACAGCTACAGCTGCCCCGCGAGGCGCTGAGTGTAGCTACCTCAACCCAGCGCGTCTGCGCTGGTGGCAGATTTCCGAGGCGGCGGGTGCCCTCCCAGGCCTCCGACGGGGCAGGCCGTATTAAGGTTGGCCGAAGCGGCGTTCCGGACTTCGTCGGGTCGCGAACATGAGAACGCTAGCCGGGCGGATCGATGTCCTAATCGATGTCCAAATCGAAGTCCAATGTGCGCCTTCGAAGAGAATCCGGGCTGGCCCTGACGAACCGGTTCCTATCCAGATTGGATGAGGCCCCATCACTGGCTCTGGCCCCAAAAGACTCTTCTCTAGCTCCGAGCACTATGTGGAAGCTCCCGGGTCTGGGAAGACCTCCCGCGCTGCGACCCCAGAGCCGGACTCTTGCGCTCGGCTCCGCTGATCGTTTGCCCGCACCCGACGACACTCAGTCCGTACGTGGCCCAAACGGCGTTGTGATTCGGTCGACAAGAGCGGGACCTCGGTTCTCCTTGCACCGTGGACCCACGCGTACCCTCTCAATTTACGCCTGAAATTCTCGAGATTCAATCGAAATTTTTCTCATTTTTCTCCTGACTCGCGATTCTCGCTAGTTGCGTGACGCTGAAAATTGCGCCTACGAGACTGCCACCGCCACGATTCCCGAGAATATCCACCGCTGGCGAGCTGGTGCCCGGTGCCCGCGCACGTGACAGGATCCCGCTACACTCGGCCAACTCGGTCCAGCGAACGGGGTCCAGCAAAGGTCCAGCGAACGGCAAACGGATTGAGGCTATCACCGTTGTCCATCGTGCCGCCGTACGAGCGAGTCAGACGACAAGGAAATTTGAGACCGTAGAGACGCAAGAGGCGAAGCGAGTGTTCGGGAGGCGGTTCTGCCATCGGCGACCGTCGAGATTGGAGTTTGAGTGGGGCGTCGTATCATTCTTTGTGACGGAGCGGAGCTGGCTCGATTGTGGGGCCGGATCGGTGCCGCAGATGACGAAGTACTCACCTGGGTTCCCCGGGAAGACGAGCCTCGCGCGCGGCCTCCCGGCTTCCATTCGCTTCCGGGAGGCCTCAGCGTAGAGGCGATCGGGAAACTGAACCCTAAAGAGGGCGACGAATTTGCTCTCGTCAGCGAAGACTTGCCGTTTGTCCGTGCGGCTGTATCGGTCCTTTCCGACGCGCACCCCGGTGCGCCCCTGCTGCTTTTGTCCGACAAAGTTTCCGACGACGACTTGCCGGAACATCCGTGCCTGTTGCGCACCGGCTTGCGCTCACTGATCCGCGATGACATCGACGAGGAATTCTCACACCTCGCCAATTTGCGCCGCGTCGTCGAGCTTCGCTTGTTGGTCGACCGGCGCGAGAAGCTCGGGATCTTGCTTCAACCGGATCCCGACCCCGATGGCATCGCGTGCGGCTACGCGCTGCGAGCGCTGCTGGGTCGCAAGAACCCGACCGCGCCGCTGATCTCATTTGGCGAAGTCAGGCGTCCCGAGAACATCGCGATGATCAACGCGCTCGGGATCAAAGTCCGCACCGTCACGCCAGAAGACCTCGACGAATTCGACGGTCTCGCGCTGCTCGACGTGCAGCCGGCGGTCTTTGGCGAGAACATGCCGGCCCGCGTGCGCTCGGTAGACGTCGTAATCGATCACCACCCGGAGCGACCCGGCTACGACGCCGTATTTCGCGACATCCGTCCCAGCTACGGCGCGACCGCGACGATCCTGACCGAGTACATTCGCGCCGCTGGGCTCGAGATGTTCTCTCGGCTCGCCACCGCGCTGGTCTACGGAATCAAGAGTGATACGCAGCTGTTGGGGCGCCAGACCAGCCGAGAGGACATCAACGCCTTCGCCTACCTTCACGCCTGGCACAGCCCTGCGCTGTTGCGCCGCATCGAGCGTCCGGCGCTGCCCACCGATGGACTCCGCGCTCTCGGTCGAGCCCTGACCAACACCACGGTCGAAGAGGGAATTCATCTGCTGGTGTTAGGCCGGGTGGGAGAAGAAGTCATCCCCCAGGTGGCCGATCTCGCGCTGCAAGCGGAGGGTGCGGAATGGGCGATCGCCGCCGGAATCGTGGGCAAGGATCTCGTATTTTCGGTTCGCAACGTGGGTTACGTGCGCGCTGCAGGCGAGGTGGTGCGGGCAGTAGTCGAGGGACTCGGCGTAGGGGGCGGCCATCGCTCGATGGCGAAGGGGATCATCCCGGTAAGAGCATTCCGGGAAACGTACGGCAGCGCGACGCGGGAGCAGATCCGCTCGACGCTACACAGCGCATTCGTCCACGCGATCCACGGCGGCTGACCCAGCCTGAGCCGCGCAGCGAGCTGCGACGACAGGGAATCGCTCGCCCGAGCCGTGCGAACGCCCTGTCGATTCCATCGGTATTCGCGGTCAGCATTCAGCGTGTTGGCGGCGTTTCTTCAGGGTGGCGACGGAGACCTGTCGTTTGATCTCGCGGTCGGTGAGCGGGGTCGACAACACATGGCGTGACTCCTCCTACCCGACGCCTGGACAATCATCTCATGGACAACAACTCGTGTGCTCCACTGGTTCGTTGCGGAATAGAGATTCCGAGCGGGCAACTACCCAGACAGGGCGCGTCGCACGATGCGCATACCGATGCCTTGACGTCCATGTTCGCGTACAACCGCATGGCCTCCTTCTCTCGGCCATAGTCTTCGAAGTACATCCTGTGACGCAGCACATCGTGAATCTGCAACTCCTCAGGACACGAGTCGAGGCATGCTCCGCAGTGGGGCGCGCAATAGGTACCTGCAACCATCTGGTCGTACTTGTTCAGGATTGAAATATCGTCTGCATTGAGTTGCGTCCCGGACGCCGCCAGGTACTCGTCGACATGTTGCAACTCGAAGAACGAAATCACCGCGGCTGACACATTCGGGTTCGACAGCACCCAGCGCAGTGCGGCTTGTGAGTACGTGTTGGCCTCTGTTCGAAAGCCCGACAACCCGTGGTGTTTGGCACCCTTCAGGGTCTTCATGGCGATCACGCCCATATCCTGTTCCTTGTGCGCGCGCTCGATCAACTGTGGTAGGACCGGCCAGATTCCATGGTGATAGGCAACCATCATCACGTCGAATTTTCCTGAATCGATCCCAGCGTTGACCACTTCGACCAGATTCGGTGTATGTGTCGAGAACCCCATGAAGCGTACCTTGCCATGCTGCTTGAGCCGGTCGAACGCCTCGTGAACGTTCTCGTCCATCAGCCGATCGACACTGTCGACCGAATGCACATGGCACAGATCGACGTAATCGGTCCTGAGTCGCTTCAGGCTCGCCTCGAACGCCGCCATATAGTGACTCACCGGGGTACCGGCCGGGAGATGCCCGGTCGGGGTGCAGAACTTGGTTGCGATGAACAGCTTGTCTCGAACGCCGGCGATCGTCTGGCCCATCAGGTTCTCGCTACCCGCTCCTGAATAGTCGGGCGAGGTGTCGAAATAGTTGATCCCGCGTTCGATCGCGAGCCGCGCGATGCGTTCACCATCGCTGCCGTTCTTGATCTGGCCGGTGCCGAGAACGATGTCAGAGACGTCCCAACCGGTGCGGCCGAAGCGCCTGTGTGCTGTGATGCGACTTTCCTTCCAAGCAGGCTTCCACTCGGGATGGGTCTTGACCACATCGGCGCCGATTCCTTGGGCGACGCCCGCCCAGCCATCGCCGCTTCGCCCGACGCCGAACACAGCGTGAACTGCACCCGACAAGCCCGCGACGAGTGCTGCGGCAAGACCGCCGAGCGATCCGAACGCGACGCCGGTCAGGAAGCCGCGACGCGCAGGATCGGCCAGGGCGGCGCGCTGGCGGATCCTTCCGCGAACCAGAAAGAAACCTGCGGTACCCGCCACACCGATCCAAAATAGCATCCAGAAGGCGCCCGCCACGGTCGTTGTCAGATCTTGATTCACAGACAGTGCCAGGCTCTGGAGTGCCTCCCCGCCCGGAAAAGCGCTGGGATCGAGCCCAATCGCCATGCGATACATGTAGTCGCCAGCGCCGAAGTACCCTGTACAGACCGCGACAGCGAAAGTCACCCAGATCACGGTTCGCGTTCGTTCGAACATGACACCTCCATTTCCTTCCATTGAGGAAAATTGAGGACAATTGAGCACACTTTCACAGGGCGCCGGGGGCCGGGCCTCGCGGTGGAGGCCCGGTCGACGCAGTATACGCATTGATTTTGTGCTTTTGGGGTGGATGATTGGCCTTCGCCTCGCCAAACTCCTAGCTTTCACATCTTGGCTGGGGATGACCTCGAGCTCGAAGGCGGCGGAGGGGCCGCGATACAGACAAGGACACGATGACCGGTCCCACTGTCATCCCTGACATTCCGTCGATCAAGGATTTCGTTGGCAAGCCTCTCGGCACCAGCGACTGGATTACTATCAGCCAGGAGCGCATCCACACCTTCGCCAACGCTACCGGAGACTACCAGTGGATCCACTGCGACGTCGAACGCGCGCGCCGCGAATCTCCGTTCAAAGAAACCATCGCGCACGGCTACTTGACACTTTCGCTGGCCCCGGTGCTGCTCGCGGAGCTGGTGATCGTCAACGGTTGCGAGACGGTGATCAATACGGGCCTCGAGAAGCTACGCTTGTCTGCGCCGGTCTTGGCGGGATCTAGAGTGCGGATGTCCGCCAAGCTGTCTGGAACCCGCGACTTGCAGGGTGGCGGGGTCCGCGCGACGTTCAGGATTCGGATCGAAGTAGAAGCTTCGGCGAAGCCCGCGTGCCACGGTTACGTGACATACGTCTATTATCCGAGTTGAGCCGAACTCGAGCCAAGCCCGGCCCAAGACCGACGAATCCGTGACGATCGCGGCTTGACGCACCGATGGGTGACGCCGATCCTGCGGCCATGCGGATTGCGATCGCACAGCTGAACCCGATCGTCGGAGACCTGATCGGCAACCGCAAGCTCGTCGAGCAAGCGGCTGCCAAGGCGGCGAGCGAACGGGCAGATGTGGTGATACTTCCGGAGATGGTGCTGACCGGTTATCCGCCGATGGACCTGCTGGAGCGCGACGGGTTCGTTCGCGATCAATTGCGGGAACTCGATGCGCTGTGTCCCGCCTCGCGCGGTGTGGCGATCGCCCTCGGTGCCGTTGTTCCCCGAGCAGGCGCGGGACGCGTGCGTTTGCACAACGCCGCGGTTCTACTCGCCGATGGAAAGCAGCGAGCGGTTCGGATCAAGAGCCTGCTGCCGAGTTACGACGTATTCGATGAGCGCCGCTACTTCGCTCCCGCGACCTCGCGAGAAACCGCAACGCTGTACGACGGTGGGCCGGAGATCGGCTTGACGATCTGCGAAGACGCCTGGGTCGAGATGATGGGATACGCGACAAACCCCATCGAGGAGCTCGCGACCGCCGGCGCGCGCGTGATTCTCAACCTGTCGTCCTCACCGTGGCACGTTTCCAAGGCCGCGGAGCGCAGAGAGATGGTCGGGGCGCTCGCCCGGGCCCATCAGGTGCCGATCTGCTTCGTGAACCAAGTCGGCGGCAACGATGAACTGATCTTCGACGGTGGATCATTCGTCAGCGACAAGCGCGGCCGGACCCTCGCGAAGTTTCCGCTGTTCGAATCACATTTCGACATCGTCGAAGTTCGCGACGATTCCGAACCCAACGCTGAGCAAGTCGACGACCCGGGCGCGATCGAACAACTCGAAGCGGGGCTGGTGCTGGGGATCCGGGATTATTTTCGCAAGCAGAACCTGCCGCCTGGTGCAGTCGTCGGCGTGTCTGGCGGGATCGATTCAGCTGTGACTGCGCATCTCGCTGCGCTCGCGTTGGGACCCGACCGCGTGGTTGGAATCGCGATGCCAGGCCCGTATTCATCAGACCACAGCGTGGCCGACGCAGAGGCGCTTTCGACTTCGCTGGGGATCGAGGTACGGCGCGTGGACGTAACACCAATTTATGCAGCCTACCTCAGCGCCTTCGGAGCCGTGCTCGGTGAGCGCGACGATTACGGGATCGCTCAGCAGAACATCCAGAGCCGAATTCGCGGCGCAATGTTGATGGCTGTCTCGAATGCCGAGGGCCGGTTGGTCCTTGCCACCGGAAACAAGAGCGAGCTTTCCGTGGGCTACTGCACCCTCTATGGGGATACAGTCGGCGGGCTGGCGGTTCTAGGAGATGTGTACAAGCGCGACGTGTACGCACTGGCACGCCATGCGAACCGAGACCGAGTCAGGATCCCGATCAACACGATCGAAAAGCCGCCGTCGGCGGAACTCGCGCCGAACCAGCTCGATAGCGACGACCTCCCGACCTACGACGTGCTCGACGCGATACTGGCCGGCGCCATAGAGGGTGGGCTCAGCGCGGCAGGTATCCCGGTCCCGCCCGGCTCCAACAGGGGAGTCGTCAGGAACATCGCTGGGCGACTGGACAGAAACGAATACAAGCGCCGCCAGTCCCCGCTGGTGCTGCGAACCTCTTCGAAGGCCTTTGGAAGCGGGCGCCGTCTCCCGATCGTCCAGCGCTATCAGTGAACCGCTGTCGGGAAATGAGGGGCCACCGCGATCGAACCGTCAGTCCCCGTCGGAAATGGCTCTGACATTCTCGGCTCGCGCGCCCCGCGGGCCCTCTTGCACGACGTATTCGACGATATCGCCTTCATTGAGGCCGTCGTAGTCGCTCGGACCGAGGCCGGAGCGGTGAAAGAAGACCTCGCGACCGTCGTCTCCGCGAACGAAGCCAAAGCCCCGATCACGCACGAGTTTTTTGATTTTCCCCTTGACTTTCGGACCGGACGGGGCGGTGCGCTGGGCTGGCGTGCGGCGGCCTCGGCCGCCTCCGCTGCCGCCGCGCCGGCCGCGGCCCCCCGTACTGAAGCGATCACTCAGCACGAACTCATCTTTGAACAGCTTGACCGGCACCACGAGGTCCTGCATGCCGTCGGACTCGGGGCTCAGCAGCACTTCTTCGTCACCGAGATCGACCACCGAATAACGCAAGCCGGTATTGCGGTGCGTGATCAGCGTCCCCGATTCGATTTCTTCCAATGTCAACATGTGGAAACCTCGAGGCGAATGCCCCGCGTCCAGGGCGTTACATCCGAAACCGGCGTCAGTTCAACCTGACCCCGCATGGGGTAAGAACGTTCTTCGTGCCGGAAATGGATTGGGCGCTCACACGTTGTGTGGAGTCACCAGAAATGCAACAGAGGCGGCAGGTTATAGGATCAACTAAGCCCGGTCAATCGGATCTCCGAGCCCAACGACCACGTCCCGGCTGCTAGCGTAACGCCCGGAGAATCCGTCTTTGAGATCGCATGGACCCAGCTGGCTATCGTTTGCGCTCTTCGTGGCAACTTGCTGGCATTGCGATCTTGCGCTGGGCCAGCTCGATGCTCCCGACGCGCCGCGCGTGCCTTCCATCCTTCGGGTCGGAACCAGCGGTGACTATCCACCGTTTAGCAGCGCTTCTCGCGAAGAACCCGCCAAGTACATTGGATTCGACATATCGGTGGCTCGCGCCTACGCGGCGGAGCGCGGGCTCGAATTGCGATTCGTGCGATTTTTGTGGCACGAGTTGTCCCATTCGCTGGCTGCCAACAGGTTCGACATCGCGATGTCGGGGGTAACGATCCGGCCCGAGCGGACTGCGCTCGGGCGCTTCAGTGTCACCGTCGCCGAAACCGGTGCGGTGGTGCTCGGCAGACCCAAAGGGCGTTTTCGCAGTGTCGGCGACTTCAATCGTCTGACGATTCGAATCGGCGTCAACGCTGGGGGCCATCTCGAACGAGTCGCCACCGAGAGATTCGCGATCGCGACAGTGATCGCGATTCCTGACAACACCGCGATCATGGAGACGTTGCTCGCAGGCAATCTCGACGCGGCGGTCACCGACACGCTGGAGGCACAGCACTGGCTCGAGGGAACCGATGACATCGACCTGCATGGCCCGTTCACGACCGATCGCAAGGCCTACCTCGTGCGAGCCGATCGGCCTGGACTCGCCGCCGACCTCGACGCCTGGCTGCTCGAGCGAGAAGCCGACGGCAGTTTGCAGGCACTGCGACACGAGCATTTCGGCCTTGGATATTCCCGCAGTTTCACCCCGCTCGATTCGTTGTTGGCCGCCATGGATGAACGATTGTCACTGATGCCGCTGGTGGCGGTCGCGAAGCGTGCGGCGGGGATGCCACTCGAAGTTCCGGAGCGCGAGGGGGTCGTTCTCGATGCGGCGGTCGAAAGTGCGCGCATCGCAGCCGAACGATTCGGCGCGGCGACCCCCGATGCGCTGGTAGTGAAGCGCCTGTTTCGCGCGCAGATGGAAGCCGCCAAAGAGGTCCAGTGGAGCGCGATTCAGGATCCCCTCTACGCGCCACCCGATCCGATACCCAACCTCGAGACCGAGCTGCGGCCCGCACTATTGCGAATCGGCGATCGGATTGGCCAGCTACTGGTGAGCTTGCCGGCGGGACTTGCCGGCGACGCGGTTCGCGCTGCCGCTCTCGACCAACTGCGAACGCCCCGGCTATCCGAAGCTTCGAAGTGGGCGATCGCCGATGCGATCACCGCCCTCTCTTCTGCAAAAATTTCTGGCAAAACTGCTGCAAAAACTGGCGCAAAAACGGAGCAGTAGAAGCTGGCCTCGGAGCGCACGCGAGTGTCGGTGGAAAAAGGCGTCAGCCCTTCTTCTTCAGTTCCTCGTCGATCAATGCCTTGAACGAATCCAGCGGCTGGTTTCCCGACAAGTACCGACCATTGATGAAGAAGGCCGGTGTGCCGGTGACTCCCAACGCGCTCGCGGAGCTCTTGTCGGCATCGATGCGCGCCTTCACTTTCGCACCCGTGAGATCCGCTTTGAACTTGTCGACGTCGAGTCCGATCTGTTTCGCATAGACGAGATAATTCGCTTCACTCATCTCGCGCTGATTCTCGAAGATCTTGTCGTGCATCTCCCAGAATTTGCCCTGTTGGTGGGCAGCCTCAGATGCCTGATGGGCGGCCAGAGCCTTCGAATGGATCGAAAGCGGCAAGTGCTTGAACGCGACGCGAACCTTGCCCGCGTATTGCTCTAGAACCTTCTCGAGAGTCGGACCGACTCTCTGGCAGTAAGGTCATTGAAAGTCGGAGTACTCGACGACAGTGACCACCGCGTTGGCGGCGCCCTTGGCCGGCGCGCTCCCGACCTCGACGTCGTAGACCTTGCTGGGATCGGGGCGACGAGAGGGCGACGGGGCCTCGGCTCGAGCCGCCGGTTGTGCAGCCGCGGTCTGAACGGCCGTTTTGAGATTTGAGAGTTCGGTCGCACCGCGGTCGATCGAGCCTGCGATGAGGTAGCTCCCACCCAGCAGCGATCCACCTAGAATCAATGCCGCTGCGATCGGCCCTGTTACTGACGAAGCTTGTGCCATTGATATGACCCCCTCGGCGCTTGAATAGCTTATAGCGGCCTCCGAATCACGCAGCTTAACCCAACAATGCTGGAATTCGTTCAATAATAGGTCGAACGCGCGCGATGGCGCGGGTGCGCTTTCATCTCCGGCGACTGCCCGCGTGTCCAAAGCGCGTAATCGAGTTGCTGTGCAGTTGCGTCAATGCCAGCGTCGCGAAGCAGCCCCACGCAGCGCTCTACTGCGTGGACGGCGGCCGCACGGATTTCGATTTCCTGCTGCGAGCCGGCCTCCAGGCGCTGCTCGCCGTCGATCCGCTTCGCGAGCTCAGGCTCGTACACGAGCACGCCCAGGCGCCGGAGCACGTGCGGGACCAGATTATCGGCGAAGATCGTCAGCTGATCCAGATCGCGAAACTCCCCGTATCCCTTGCCATCGAACACCGCAGCAAGGTCGGCCGAAGTCAACTGCGCGCGCTTGAAAAACGGCACTTCGAGTCCGTCGTAGTGGGAAACATCGCGGTATAGCGGCATCTCGGCCAACAGCTCCGCGAGACGAGCGGCCGAACCGTCGGCGGCGGTTATCGGACCGGTTGGGTCGCCGTCGAAGTGTTCGGACAGAAAGTGCCCCATGTCGTTGAGCGCACGCGCAAACAAGCCCATCAGCTCTGCAACTTCGGGGACGGCGATTTCTTGGCCGATAATGCGCGCACAGTCTGCCGCGCTGAGGCCCGCTAGCTGCTTGGCGTCGAGCGCGCCTTTGTCTTCCCACAGCTCCTTCAGCGAGGTCGCCACCGTGAAATACCCCGAAAGCCCGGGGCGTTTGGCGAGATACGGGAAGTAGCCGGAACCAAAGTTGATCGCGTCGAGACACAGAATGAACGCAACCGTCGCGTCGGGCTCCCCCACATAGTGATGTGCTGGGTTGATCTGCGGCGGCGGTGGCCCACCGGACATCTCGCTCGCGAACGCTTCGAGCGCGTGCGCATCAATTCGCACCCAGCGCGCTCGGTCGACTACAGCCTCGCAGCCGGAGCGAATCTTCTGGAAGAATTCGGCGCTCACTTCGGAGCCCTGTTCGGGGCCAGCGTCTCAGCTGTCGTCTCGATCCCGAACAGCGTAAGCGCGTTCGGCAGCGACTCGATGCGCGCGGGTAGGGTTCCGAGTGGTTCGCCGTCGATATCCAGCCGGACACGTCCCGGCTCAGCATAGGCTTCGATTGTCGTTCCGCGCGCCGTTACGTTGATCGGATCGTTCACGTGCGAACCGCGGTACAGACTCGGAAGCTGCGCGGCCAGGCGAAGTTTCGATCGATCAGGGACAACGACCAGATCCAGCTTTCCGTCATCGAGTTCGGCATCCGGCGCCACTTTCATGCCCCCTCCAAAGAACTGTCCGTTTGCCGCCGCGGCAAACACCAATCCCCCCTCGAAAACAGGCTTCCCGTCCACGCGAATCGACACGTGTTCGCTCCGGTACCGCGAAAGCGCGCGAAGCGTTCCGAGCAAGAATGCTATGCGGCCGCCAAATGCTTTACTGGACCGATTGACCAATTCATCGACGAGCCCGCTGAGCCCGAAGCTCGCAACGTTGGCAAAGTAGCTCGTTGCTTCCCGATCGGCTCCGCTCGCTGCGGCTCCCATTGCGTCTGCCGGGCCGACACGGAAGGTGATGCGGCCCGCATCGATCGTGCGGGTTCTGCCGGTTCTGAGCGCGGCGATCGCCGTGTCGAGGTCGCCAGAACCGCCGAGCGCGCGCGCGAAGTCTCCGCCGGTCCCGAGCGGCAGCACTGCAAGCTGCGCGTAGCGGCCGAGCTTGGCGGACAACAGTCCGGTGACGACTTCGCTGAGGGTTCCGTCCCCGCCCGCGACCACCAAGCGGTCCACCCCGGAGCGCACCGCTTCTTTGGCGATGCGCTCGGCATCGCGATCGGATCGGGTCCGCTCGAGTTCGAACGGACCAAGTGCCGCGCGAAGCTTGGGCTCGAGCTCGGGCCAGCGGCGCTGCGTCCTACCGCTTCGGGGGTTCAGGATCACCAAGGTGCGACTGCCCATCGGCTAGCGAAGTTCTGCCAACAAGTGGGCGGCGGCAGCCGCGGCTTTTCGGAAATCATCCAGATTGAGGCTCTCGTTTTCGCCGTGCGCATTGCATGGCGGATCTTCCAGTCCCAGTAGAAGTGCGGGGATTCCCCCTAATACTTGGCTAAATGGGCCCACGAACGGGATGGATCCGCCGCAACCAATGATGACCGGCTCTCGACCGAAACCTGCGGCCAGTGCCCGACGCGCTGCATCAAATGCTGGACCAACGGGTTGTGTCAGCCAGCCAGGTACGGCGGTCGCGGACTCGACTTCGACCTGTACCCCGAACGGCGGGTCGGTCTTCAAGAAATTCATGACGGTCTTCGCGACGCGATCGGCATCCTGGCCCGGCGCCAGCCGAACGCCCACACGCGCCCGCGCGACCGCGATCAGCTGGTTGGCCGCGGTGGCCAGCGGCATTCCCTCGATCGCGGTGATTGCGAGCGATGGCCTCCGCCAGATTCGCTCGTAGACCGAGAAGCGCCGGTCGCCGGCGAAAGGCGCATTGGATCGCAGACCCGCGTCCATGCGGAATTTCGCCTGATCGAAAGGCAGCGCGTCGATCGCGGCGCGCTCTTGCCGTGTCAGCTCGGGTACGTCGTCGAGCAGACCGGGCACCGCGATCTCGCCGGTCGCGTCGATCAAGCGGGCCAAAAGACACGCGAGCGCGGTCGCTGCGTCTGGGACCGGCCCGCCCCACATCCCGCTGTGGATGGGATGATCGAGCGCTCTGACTGTCACCTCGATCGTGACCAGTCCGCGCAGGCTCGTCGTCAAAGAGGGCAGGCCTGTTTCCAGATTCGCTGTATCCGACAGGATCAGTACATCTGCATCGAATCTGTGTCGGTGTGCACTGAGAAACTCAGCGAGGTGCTCGGAGCCGATTTCTTCTTCACCTTCGATGATCAATTTCACATTGATTGGAAGCGATCCAGTCGCCTCGAGCCAGGCGCGAAGCGCGGCAGCGTGCAGCAGGATACCGGCCTTGTCGTCGACCACGCCGCGTCCGTAGAGACGACCGTCGGAGCGAATGGTCGGCTCGAAGGCGGGGCTCTCCCAGTATTCCGGGCGACCGGGCGGCTGCACGTCGTGATGGGCATAGATCAGCGCGGTGGGCGCGTCTGGTCCCGCATCCAACCAGTCGGCGACCACATAGGGATGTGCGCCATCGAGCCGGAGGATCTCGACGCCCCGCAGACCGACATCGTCCAACAATTCCGCTGTGTGAACTGCGGAGCGTTCGACCTCGGCGGGGTCGAAACCCGCCGCCGACACGCCGGGAATTCGAGCCAGCTCGATCAACTCGTCGATGGTGGCGTCGAAGCGTCCTTGGATCGCATCGAGGACTGCTGCAGGTGCCGGCACGGCCGCGCAGCGTAGCACGCAGCCCGCTCGCGAATCGGTCTCGAACAGCGCATTCTTCCGGCATGATCGAAACGGAGAAACGACTCGTGAAACAACCGAAGATTCGCCGGGTGGCTGGCGCCGATGGGATCACACTGAATCTGCTCGAATGGAGTGCCGACGGGATTTCGCTGCTGTTATTACACGGCTTCGGCAACGAGGCACACATTTGGGACGACTACGCACCCGAAGTCGCACCCTGCTACGCGACGATTGCGCTCGACCACCGCGGTCACGGTGACTCTGATTGGGATCCACAGGGCCGCTACGGCCACAACGACATGGTCCGCGATGTCGAGGCGGCCACCGAAGCGCTGGGGATCGATCGCCTGGTGGTGATCGGGCACTCACTCGGGGGACGCATCGCGACGATCTTTGCCGGACGCAATCCAGAGCGGCTCGCCGGGCTCGTCATCGTCGACATCGGTCCCGAAGTCGACGCGCGTGGCACCACTCGGATCCGCCAGGACATCGAATCGAATCAAACCCCCAGTTTTGCCAACGTCGAGCAGTACGCCGCGGCTCTATCGCTCGCCTACCCGGCCGCCAGGCCTCACACGCTGATGAGAATGGCCCGCCACGGCCTGCGAGAAAGCGAGGACGGCAAGCTGGTACTGAAGATCGACCCTGCGCTTCGCGGAGTCATTTCCCAAGGTACGCCGAGTGTCATCGAAGCAGACGTCACCTCTCCCGAAGCACAATGGGAAGCGCTGGGAAAGATCACGTGCCCGACGCTGGTGGTGCGCGGTGCCGCATCGGACATACTTTCGCCGGAGATCGCCGACAAGATGGTGGATGAAGTATTGGCGAACGGAAAACTCGCGGTTGTTGCCCAGGCCGGACACTCCGTGATGACCGACAACCCGGACGGTTTCCGGGACGCGGTCAACGAATTCGTGCTGGCGTGATCAGAATGGGTTAGGCGGCCCGTTCGACCGAGTTGACCAGCTTCGGCCGGCCCGGGCGAAGGGGGATCAGCGCGGGCAACACGATCAGGTTGCACACAATCGTAAAGCCGACCCCCAACGTCAGCAGCTGGCCGAGCGTCGCCATGCCCAAGTGAGTCGCGAATCCCAGGCTGCCGAAACTCGCGATCGTCGTCATCGCGCTGAACGCTACCGCGCGCGCCGTACTCGTCCTCAGCAGATTCGAATCGCCGGGAGCGCCCACACGGGCGCGGTGTACCAAATGAATGCCGCTATCGACACCAATGCCGAGCAACAACGGCAGCACGATCACATCCGCAAAGTTGAACGGAATGTCAAACAATACCGCTGCGGCAACGGTCAACGCAGAGGCCAATAGCAGCGGGATCAACACGAGCGCGGTGTCGTCGATGCGCCTCCACAAGAACAACAAGAAGGCGGTGATCACGATGAAGGCGGATACCAGCGCCTCGGTCAACGCGGCAACGACTGCTTGCCCGGATGCCAGGATTTCGGATGCGGAGCCAGCCACTTCGGGCGTAATCGTTTGGACGTTCTCCACGAACGCGGCCAGCGCAGCGTGATCGTTGAGATCCTCGCGGGGATAAATTTGAATTCGCACGCGACCGTCGGAGGTGATCATCCGTTCGAGGATCGCCTCGGGAAGTTTTTCGAGCGTAACGTGGCCCGCATCGAGTGCTTCGTCGAGTGTTCGGAGCTGTTCCGGAAGCGTGCCGAGCACGCTGTCCTCGAGCGCTGCAATTTCGCTTTCCGCATCACGCGAGGAGGCGATCCGATCGAGGTAGCTGCCGAGCGCGGTATGCAGCTTCGCTGCGCTGGTCACGAGGGGGCCATCTGAGGATTCTTCGAGCAGACGTTCCATTTCCCGGTCGAGATCTTCGAGTCCAGCGATCTGCTCGGCGAGCTCGGGTGATGGAACGCGGCCGTCCGGCCCCGGCGGCGGCGCCAGAAACATCGCGACGTCCTCGATGATCCCCAGCTTCTGTTCCTGGTCGGATGGTACATAGTCGGCAACTGTGACGACCCGCTCCACCACATCGAGGCCGCGCAACCGCTCAGCGAGCAACTCGGCAGACTCGAGGCTCGGGGCCACCGCGTTCAGCGTCCACGGCGACGAGCTGCCCTTCTCGAGAAGTTCATTGAACGTCCGGACCGATTCGCTGGACGGATCGCGCACGTTGAGCGGATTGTTGTCGAACCGCGCTCGCGGCAACAGCACCATCGCACACAAACCCATCAGCAAGGCTGTGCTGCGCACCGCTCGCGGATGGCGGATCGGCAGACTCACCAGTCCCCCACCAGACCAGACGACCGAGGCGACGACGCCCCGACCGGCTGGAACCGGCGGCAAGCTCATCAGCGCCGGCAGCAGCGTGAGCGAACAAAACAGACTGACGAACATCCCGACGCCGGAGATCAGCCCGAGTTCTGCGACTCCTACGAAATCCGTAGGAACGAACGCAAAGAAACCGATCGCCGTGGTGATCGCACAAATGAATATCGAGCTGCCGACGTCGCGAGCGGTCTCTGACAACGCCTCGTCGTGCTCGCGGCCGCTGGCCATCAATTCGCGGTATCGAATGCAGATGTGAATACCGAAGTCCACACCGAGTCCAATAAACAAGACCGCGAAAGTCACCGAGATCATATTGAGGTGACCGATTGCTACGGCCGCGAAGCCGGCGGTCCAGACCAGCCCAACGACGAGTGTGACCAGCGTCGAAAGAACGAGATGAATCGAGCGGAGTCCCAGCATCAGGATCACCGCCACCATCACCAACGACGCGACACCGGCGGCGCCGGCTTGCGCGCTAACGGTTTGCATCTCCTCGAACGACAGCGCGACGTCACCGGTGATCCGGACCGTCACGTCAGAATCGCCTGTGAACCCGAGATCTCGGGCGATCTCGCGGACCGCCAGGATGGATCGTTTGGCGGGTTGCAGCTCGTTGAACTCGAGCACAGGTTGTACGAGCAGGAAACGCCTGCGCGAATCGACATCGAAGTCTCTCTGGGCGAGCACTTCAGCCCACGACAACGAAAACGGCCGACCCTCGAGCCGTGCGGCAATCGCATCGGCGACTCGGTCGAACAGCGATCGCAGCTGGTCGCTGGTTACGTCGCCTTCGCGCACCGCGCGCCCACCGCGCGCCATCATCGAAGCCAGACCGCGAAGTGTCCCGTCACGAGAGAGCTCGGCCAGGTACGGTTGGGCGCCCGCCAAGTTATCTGCGAGGTCTTCGAGTTCCTCGGTTTCCAGATACAGGAAAGCGTGGTTCTCGAAAAATTCCCCGCCGCCGGGCAGGTAAGCGCCATGAAACAGCCGCGGCTCGGCCTCCAGCCGGGCTGCCAATGCCGCTGCCGCCTCACCTGCGCGTTCGGGCGTCGCCGCGTCGACCACGACGAACATGTTCTCGTACAAGATGGGAAACGCATCGTGGTATTGGCGTTCGATCCGCTTGAACGGAAGGTCTTGCGAGAACAACGACTCCGTATCGCCGTGGACACCCAAATGGCCAGAGATATAGAATACGATGCCGATCGTCAGCAGCAGCATGCCCACGGTCACCCAGACCGCGAATCGGCTCACCACATTCACCCACGCCGCGAGCCCTCGCCCGATTGCGTCCTCTATCGAACCTTTCACAGTCGACGCGTCTCCCGGAGACCGGCGCATTTGTGTGACATCGGCGAACCAAGTTGGAATAGGGGGTACCGGAGTCTACCCGATGATGGCCGACTGGTCTTCGGATCCGTAGACTCATCTCCAACAGTCACAGCGGGCCAAGACACAGAGTCGGGAGCGAGCGCGTTGCTGGACCGCCCCTGACCGGGACTCGACAAGCCGAGCGTACGAAACGGTAGGAGAAATTCGTGGGTCAGCTAACGAACGAGCGCGATGCTTACCTTGCCGGCCTTGCCGTATGTGTGTCGTTGGCGTTGGGGGTAGCGGGAGTCTCGTCCGCCGACCAGGCGGGCCCCACAAAGCAGCCCGGCGAAATCGTCGACTCGCTGCACAACGAACTGCTCGGTGTGATGAAGGAAGCTGACACGCTCGGCTACAAAGGTCGCTTTTCGCGTCTGAAACCCGTGCTCGACGAACTGTTTGATATCCCGTTCATGGCCAAAAAGTCCGTCGGTCGCCACTGGAAGACCATCGATGATCAGCAGCAGGCGCGCTTGTTGGCGACCTTCGAGCGCTTTACCGTCGCCAACTACGCTGGACGCTTCTCCGATTACTCGGACCAGTACTTCGAAACGCTCAAGGTCGCTGAGTCGACCCACGGGACGTTTCTTGTGAACACCAAACTCGTCACGCCGAATGGCGAAACCGTGCAGCTCAATTACCGGCTCCGGCCGGTCGACGACAGTTGGCGCATCATCGACGTCTATTTGAACGGAACAGTCAGCGAGCTGGCGCTTCGCCGATCGGAGTATTCTTCGCTGATTCAGCGGGAAGGTTTTGATGCGCTCCTGACAGCTCTCGACGAACGCATCTCGGATCTCGAGTCAGAGAGTTCAGAGAGCCCTTCTTAGACCCTAGCGACTATTCGAACCCGCGCGCGCTCGGCAGTTCGACTTCAGCCCTCCGATTCTGGATGTACGCGCTGCGCAGAGCTGCATAATAGTCCACTGATGACCCCTCGAGCGCCTCCATCGCTGCAGCGTTGGTCTCTAATTCAACGAAGCCGCGACCGCCACCGAGGAACAGGTTCAGACTCGGCCCCACCAGGTACGTGAGCGGTTGGAACATGATATCGACGATGCCGCCCAATCCGTCGCGCACGGTGTTGGGGCCCAGAATCGGGACCACGAGATACGGCCCAGTATCGACACCGATACGCGCAAGGGTCTGGCCGAAATCTGCCGAATGATGTTTCCAACCGGCCTCGACGGCGACATCGAACAGACCGCCGAAACCGATCGTGGAGTTGAGCAGGAAGCGGCCCAGGGTCTCGCCGGCGTCCTTGACGCGAAACTGCAGCAGGTCGTTGACCAAGGTCGATGGCGAATTGAGGTTGATCAAAATTCGACGCACCCCCTTGCGGGCCGGTTCGGGGACCACGAACTGGTAGCTCTTGGTAATGGGAGACAGCACCATTCGGTGCATGCCCCGATTGAATTTGAAGAGCACGCGATTCAAATTTTCGAACGGGTCGGGTACGGTCTGTTTGTCTCCGGACTCGATGGCCTCGTCGAACTCCGCATCCAGCAGCGGATCCTCGATGGTGGCGATCTCAACCACGGGTACATCAGAAGCACCGGCGGCCGGCGGGACCGGGGCGAGCGAGCCCCGTGCGGGTTCGCTCGCGACCACGGAATTCTCAGAGGCGTCGTTGGCCAGCGAGACCGGAGGGAGCGACCGCTGCGCGGGTTCCGCCGATCCGCTCTCGATCGCGCCCGCCGAGGCTAGCAGCGGGACTGCCATCAGCAGCACGAGCATCACCCAGGCCCGCAGTGCCTTACTCATCAGATATTCTCCAGGCTCCAGAATAATGGAGAGGGTCTGCAGGTGAATTTGCGCAAGCGGGGAGAACTCTCACGCTGGTCGCTAGAGAGTTCCGGGAGCTTAGGGCGGGCACGCGCGCGGGTCCAGCGAATCGGGGGTCAGTCCAGCGATTCGCGTGGGTTGCTCCCCGCGGGGTCCAGATCCGGTGACATGGGTCGAATCGCTCGGTAAGCTCCGGGCCGTCGCGGCAGATATCCGACCCGGCGACAAGCAACGTGCTCCGCCCCCCAGCAAAGGACTCACTCCCACATCAAGGTACGCCGAAAAGGTACGTCGACAAGCAAGTTGCGACGTACCTGGCGGAATCGAATCAGACAGCAGGTTCGCGTTCCAGATTGGGATTTCCGGTCACAGAATCAAAAAGACAGACCTAGGAGGGCCATCGAGTGGACATCTTTCAGAAGTGTCGAGACTCGGCCAGCTACTACGCTCAGGTTCGCAACGAAGGAATCTACCCGTACTACCGAACGATCTCTTCCGGACAAGATCCTGTCGTCACGGTTGGAAACGACGAACTCGTCATGCTGGGCTCGAATAACTACCTCGGGCTGACAAATCACCCCGAGGTGAAAGAGGCGGCGACGGTTGCGTTGGCAATCTACGGGACCGGCTGCGCCGGATCGCGCCTACTCAATGGCACGCTCGACCTACACTTGGAGCTCGAGGGTCGCCTCGCTGCTTTTCTGGGTCGCGAAGACGCGCTCGTGTTCTCGACCGGCTTCCAAGCAAATCTCGGCGTTCTTTCGTGTCTACTGGGACGGTCGGACATGGTGTTCCTCGATGCGCTCGATCACGCGAGCATCATCGATGGCTGTCGATTGGGATTCGCCAGACGCTACAAGTACCGCCACAACGACATGGCCGATCTGGAAAAGCGCCTCGAGAATACCTGCAACACGGGCAATGACGACAAGGCGAAGCTCATCGTCGTCGATGGCGTGTTCTCGATGGAGGGCGACCTGGCAGACCTCCCGTCGTTGGTGCGCCTGAAAAACCAGTATGGGGCCCGGTTGATGGTCGACGACGCTCACGGACTCGGCGTTTTCGGAACGCATGGGCGCGGCAGTGCTGAGCACTTCGGCGTCGAAAATGAAGTCGATCTTCTGATGGGGACGTTTTCGAAGTCGTTGGCGACCGTCGGCGGCTTCATTTGCGGCGACGCGGTGATCATCGACTACATCCGCCACGAGGCGCGGGCAGCGATCTTCTCCGCAGCGCCCCCGCCGCCCTCGGTTGCTGCGGCGATCAAAGCACTCGAAATCGTCGAGCGCGAGCCGGAGCGGCGCAAGCAGCTTTGGGAGAACACGGAATTCATGAGAAGGGAACTCACGGGACTCGGATACGACACCGGCGGCTCGCAGTCGCCTGTCATCCCGCTGGTGATCGGCGAGGATCTCGATGCATTCAAGATGACGGCCAAGCTGCAACAAGCGGGCGTCTTCGCGAACCCGGTGGTTTCCCCGGCGGTGCCACCTGGACGCTCCATGATGCGCACCTCCTATATGGCGACCCACACCATGGAGCAACTCGAACGCTCGCTCGAAGCATTCGCTTCGGTGGGCCGTGAGATGGGCATCATCTGACGCTTGGCGGGCCGAGTGGCTCACCCGAAAATTGGCGCCCAGCGCAAGGCCCCTGACGCCCTCGCCAGCGCTCAGTTCCCTGAAGCGCGCGTCAAGCCCGGCGGATCGACTCGCGGCCGGCGAAATCGTCAATGAATTGGCGTGCCGTTCGGCCCGATCGACTGGAACGCCGCAGTGCCCAGCGCAGCGCTTCTTCCCGCAACTCGGACGCGGGTGCTCGGATGCCCAGCTTCGCCGCGTAGTGGGAAACAATCGCGAGATAGGTGTCCTGCGTAAACGCGTAGAACCCGAGCGCGAGCCCGAATCGGTCGGAAAGTGCCAGTTTTTCGTCGATCGCCTCACCGAGCTGGAGTTCACCCTGGTTGTCGAGTCGAACTGACTCGTTTTGCACGCCGGTCTCGGGCAACAGATGCCTGCGATTGCTGGTAGCGATGATTCGGACGTTGTCAGGAGGAGACACCAGGCTGCCCTCGAGCGCCGCCTTCAGCGCGCGATAGTCGGACTCGCCGGCATCGAACGAGAGATCGTCGCAGAACAGCAAGAAGCGATACGGGGCACCTCGCAACGCGGCGAGCACTGAGGGCAGATCCATCAGGTCGGATTTCTGAACCTCGATCATGCGCATCCCGCGGCTCGCGAAGCGGGGCAGCAAGCCCTTGACTGCTGACGACTTGCCGGTGCCTCGCTCCCCGTACAGCAAAACGTGATTGGAGGGAAAGCCAGCGACGAATTGCTCGATGTTCTCGACCAACAACGTTACCGAGCGATCCACCCCGATCAGGTCCTCGAGGTCGAACTCGATCGGTTCCTCGATCGCGAGCACACGTCCGCGCCCGCGGCGCGATTCCCAGCGAAACGCGCGGTACCGAGCGAACATCTCCTGGTTCGGGGGCTCACCGGCGAGGTCCGAAAGAACCTGCTCGGCAAGTCGGAAAATCCGGCCAAGCCGAAACCAGCGTCTCTGTTGGCTTGTATTCCGGTTCACTTTTCCTTTTGACCCATGCTGGCGGATTGTAGACTGAGGCAGGCGACCGCGCGCCTGGTCGGTTACTTCGGAGCTTTTCGTGACGGACTTCCAATCCCCAGGAGCAGATGAACGCGCCCGGGTGGGGCTGTGCTGTGACTGTCGCCAGGCATCGGCTCAGACGAGCGCACGCGGTAGTGCGTTCTGGCGATGTCGACTCTCTGAGACGAATTCGAAATTCATGCGGTACCCGCCGCTACCGATGCATGCGTGCGAGGGATTCGAACCCAGTTGCGATCGCAGGCCCGACGGCAATCCTCATTCCTGATCGATTTTCCAACGCTCCGGAAGAGGCTGACCGATGATCTCCAAGAAGCTCTCCAGGAAACGGTAAGTGAGACCCCAGACGACATGCCGGCCCGGCTCGCCGACCAGAATGCCGGGGAAACGGTTCCGGGTTCCACGCACCACCGGGTGCTCGATATGGAATCGCGAATCCAGAAGCGATTCGACCGGAAACCAAAAAGTCTGACGAACCTCGTGGTTCGGAACGAGCGGTTGCGGCTCGGTGACGTGAAAAACGAATGCCGAGACAACCAGTTCGCGAGCCGTCCCCGGCAGGCCTGGCGAATCGTCCAGCTGGCCGAGTAGCTCACTGTCGTCCAGTGAAAGCCCCACTTCCTCGAGCGTCTCGCGTTGTGCCGCGGCCTGGGGGCTCGCGTCAGTATCATCGACGCGACCTCCCGGGAATGCCATCTGGCCGGACCACGGATCGTCTTGCCGGTTGGCCCGCTCGATGAACAAGACCTGGAGCTCGCCCAAATGCTCGCAGAGCGCGATCGCCACCGCCGCGCGGCGTTTGGGCGGATCGGAGACGATTTGGGGTCGATACTGCGCCAATGCGCTGCGGATCTTGTCGATCGGTGCCATGGCTCGAAGATACTCGACCCGGCAGCAGCAGGCCGCGCGCGAGCCCAGAGCCCACATACCTGCCTCTTCAGTTTTGTAGAGAGAGCCGAAGCCAAGTCGCAAAACCGCATTTCCAGGTCACCGAACGACAGACAATCGGCGGAACTTCCAGTACAACCCAGGCTTCGGAGCAAAAGGTTAGTCAGCGGCGAAGACGCGGGCTCGCGGACGGGCTGCTAAGGTATGCAGGCGGCGCCCGATTCGCGGACGCGCCGCCCGATTCGCGGACGATGCGATCGACACGCCTACCGTTGAACACGGATCGGCGAGCGGGGCCGGCAACGATGGCCGATGGCACACTTGGCACCAGTACCAGTGGCATCAGCAAGCGCGTACTCGCAGTGGCGATCAACGACCGAGCCGGGGCAACTGCGCAGCTCAGCCACTTGGATCTCGACGCGCAGGTCGCGTTGGTCTGCAGCACACCGTTGTCGCGCCGCAGCGAGATGCTGGGCTTGCTGCCGCGGCCCGAAGACGTGATCCCGTTGATACCCGAGGCGGAACTCTGCTTCACCGTGAAAGCGATGGGCATCAGCGATGCCGTCTGGCTGCTCGACTACTCGACCGTCGAACAGGTCGTGGCGTGTGTCGACCTCGACATCTGGAAGGGAACACTACCGGATCGCGATGCGCTCGACTCTTGGTTGGACGCACTCGCCGAGGGCGACGAAGAACATTTCTTGCGTTCGGTGCTCGGGCTCGATCCCGAGATCGTCGTGATGTACTTGAAGCACCGAGTCCACTGCATCCAGAAGCCCGACGACGACGACGATTGGGAAGACCCCGACGGCGGTCTGACGATCGACGGCCAGTTTTATCTGGTCCCGATCCGGGAAGACGACGACATCGCTTCGATCATCGTCATGCTGAAGTCGTTGTTCGTCGGGGACTATTGGACGTACTTCCGAATGATGCTCGCGGTCATTCATGAACTCGATTCCGCCAACGAAGAATGGGCGCTGCGCTGGCGAACTGGGCGGCTCGAAGACCTGGGCTTCCCCCCCTGGGATCGAGCCATGCGAATCTACAATTTCATTCGGCCACAGGAGCGCACGCTAATTGACGACGGAACCGACCCGTTCGATGTAAACGCGTGGGACCTTCCGATTTGGCTACCGAGGCTCCCTACGACGCTCGACCACGAGTACCTGTTGTTTCGAACTCTGGCGCAACTAGACGAACAGCAGCGCAAGGCTGCGCTGTTCACCTTTTTCGCGCTCGCCAACAAGGTCGCAGTCGCCGACCGCATGGAGCTGTCGGACGCGGAGTCTACGCCACGCGCGATCGACAAAGCGGCGAGGTTCGCATCGGCGGGCCTGGCGCATATCTGTGAGAGCAGCGGACGTGATCCGGTCGATGTAATCGGGAAGGTGGTGGTCGAGCGGTTGTTCTCGGTGGGGGCCAATCTGGACCCAGAAGCGTCCAAACCCGGCCCCTTCTTGTAGACAGGACATTCTCTGGACCAGCTCTGAGCCAAGAAGCAGACAAGGAAAAGGCCCGCCGATCAGATCGGCGAGCCTTCGGAAGCCTTGCTTCGAGCTTCATTTACATCCGGATCGTCTGCGATTACAGATCGACGGGCTTCAGGGTCTTGCGCTTGTTGCCGATTGCGCGCGCTTCGGCGGCAGCAATCATGTCGCGAACGACCTTGTCCAGTGCGCCGTAGAAGTCGCTACTCACATTGCATTTCTTGGTCGCAGCCTTCGTGCGCGACTTCGAGATGATCAGGTCGCCAGCCTTCTTCGTTGTTGCTGCCTTCTTTTTCTTTGCTGCCATGCGTTCCTCCAATGCACCGGTTCAGTTCTTTGTTCGCTTGCGAGCAAAGCCGGCATTCACCCCCATGACGTGCCGTACGGCATGGTTTAGGCGCGCAGCATAGGCGTTATCGCGGCCTTCGCAATCAGAAAACAGCCTCCAGAGGCTCTGAAACGCCGTTTTTCGTGACTTGGCGGATCGAAGGATTCTCCCAACGAGTCGCGCAACGCTGGTATGCTGCGAATTCCTGGAGCGGAACAATGTCCGCTGCCGACGAGGAACCTCCACTTCCATGGACTCTCAACACGACGATCTTGTGTATCGCCCCCTTCACGAACTGATCGGACTGCTGGCCGCTGGCGATCTGTCGCCGCTCGAATTGATGGAGACGGTTCTCACCCGCATCGATTCGACGCACGAGAACATCAACGCGTTCGTGGCGTTGCGTGATCGTGACGAGCTGCGCGCGGATGCCGACGCCGCTGGCGAACGCATCGCGCGGGGCGAGGGACGGCTTCTGGAAGGCATCCCGCTGGGCGTAAAGGACTTAGAAGACGCGCAGGGCCTCGTCACGTCGATGGGCTCGATCCCGTACAAGGACAACACCGCTACCGCAGATTCCGTTCAAGTCGCACGACTCCGCGCCGCCGGCGCGATTGTGGTCGGCAAGACCAACGCTCCCGAGTTCGGCTACACCGCAATCACGAAAAACCTGCTGTTTGGCGCGACCCGCAACCCTTGGGACCTCGATCGCACGCCTGGGGGGTCGAGTGGCGGATCTTCGGCGGCGATCTGCGGCGGTGTCATCCCGCTTGCGACTGGCAGCGACGGTGGTGGCTCGGTCCGTCTTCCGGCTTCGTTCACCGGCTGTTTCGGTCTCAAGCCTAGTTATGGCCGAATCCCACACGAAACAGTGCAAGCATGGCCGATGAGTGACACAGCCGTGCACGGTCCGATCACGCGCTGCGTAGAAGACGCAGCACTGCATCTCGATGCGGTAGTGGGGAGCCATCCACTCGATCCCAATTCCCTGCCTCACCCGGGGATTGCGTACCGCGAAATACTGGCCGACTTGCCGACGGGGCTTCGCATCGGCTACTCGGCCGACCTGGGCTTTGCCGTCGTACAGGCAGATGTGGCGTCCATTGTGTTCGACGCAGCGCGGAGCTTCGAGGCGATGGGGCACCATTTCGAAGAGCTGAAGGAAGGGATTCCAGAAATGGGACGCGACTGGGGGATGGTCGGCGCATTCGAACAGTTGGGCCAGCTCGGCCATCTGCTTCCCGATCGCGAGGACGATTTCGGACGCTCTTTCATTGCCGGCGTGAAGACCGGTACAAAAATGAACGCCGAGACCTGGGGTCAAGTGCGACGCCGTCGCGCAGACCTCAACCGCTGGTGCGCTGCGATATTCGACCGCTTCGACCTGCTGCTCACTCCGACAGTACCCTTCGATCCGCCACCTGCACGCGGCCCGTTTCCGAGCCAGACCGACGGACGCCCCCAACCGCCGGTTGGCGTCGCGAGTTTTACGATTCCGTTCAATCTTTCGTGGCACCCCGCGGCGACCGTCCGCGCCGGATTCTCGCTGGCGGGCTTGCCGGTGGGATTGCAGATCGTCGGGCCACGCCACCGAGACGACCTGGTGCTACAGGCCGCGTATGCGTACGAACGCGAAAGGCCATGGGCCGACCGCTGGCCGACTCTCTAGTCTACTCGCCGACGCCATGCCAGCGCTTTTCGCAGACGGCGACGCTGAGAAAATCTCACCCGTCCGAGCGGGGCAGTCGCGATAGGATGTCGCGATGCACTCGATTGATCTACGCAGCGACACCGTAACCCGTCGCACGCAGGCCATGCGCGACGCGATGGCTACCGCGCAGGTGGGTGATGACGTCTACGGTGAAGATCCGACCGTCAACCGACTACAACAGACAGCCGCTCGCCTGTTGGGGAAAGAATCTGCGCTGTTCGTCCCGTCCGGCACAATGGGCAACCAGGTCTGCATCGCCGCGCAAACGCGAATGGGCGATGTCATGCTAGCTGGAACGGGTGCGCACGTTCTTCTGTACGAAGGGAGCGCACCCGCAGCGTTGTGGGGAGTGCAGATCAACCCGATTGGAAGCGCGGGCATGTTCGGCCGCGCTGACGTGCTCGCAGCCATCGCCCCCGATGACGCCCACTACGGACCCACACGACTGCTGGTGGTCGAGAATACCCACAACCGCAGTGGCGGCCGAGTCTTCCCGCTCGATCTGTTGCGCGAGGCCACCGGTGCTGCGAGAGAAAGAGGCCTTGCGGTGCACCTCGACGGCGCCCGACTTTTCAACGCAGTTGCTGCCACACAGATCCCCGCCGCCGTCTGGGCCGAGCCGTTCGACACGGTCACATTCTGTCTATCGAAGGGGCTCGGAGCGCCGGTCGGTTCGGTGGTGGCAGGCTCGGCCAACTCGATTCATCAGGCGCACCGGGCGCGAAAGCGATTGGGCGGCGGGATGCGGCAGGCCGGAATTCTCGCTGCGGCCGGGTTGTATGCGCTCGAGAACCATGTCGAGCGGCTGGCGGATGACCACGCCAACGCACTGCGGTTCGCGCTCGGGCTCGAGAAACTCGGAATCACCGTCGATCCCGCGCCCGAGACCAACATGGTGTTGTTTCGTGTCGAACAGACGCGCCAATTTGCGTCCGAATTGCACAAGCGCTCGTTGCTGATCAACCCGGTGGGGGCGCACGAGTACCGGGCCGTGACCCATCTCGATGTGAGCGAGAACGACATCGACGATGCACTGGGTCGCATCGGAGAAATCGTCGCGTCTGGCGTTCGGTAGAGCCCGAGTGTTCCGGGTGTAAGGTTCGCCGGTGAACTTCAGACTCGGAACACTAAGGTCGCAGATTGTACTTCAAGATGCACCAGACCGCGCGCACACCGTCCTTCCAACCAATCTTCTTCCCCTCGGAATACGTTCGGCCTGCGTACGAGATGCCGACCTCGTACACGCGACAGTGTAATCTCGCGACCTTGGCAGTGATCTCGGGCTCGAAACCGAACCGGTCTTCCTCAATCTGGATCTGTTGGATGATTTCCCTACGGAAGACTTTGTAACAGACCTCCATGTCCGTCAGGTTCAAGTCGGTCAACATGTTCGAAAGTAGCGTCAACAGCCGATTGACCACGGAGTGCCAGAAGTAGAAGACGCGATGAGATTCGCCTCCCACGAAGCGCGAACCAAACACCACATCGGCCTTGCCTTCGAGAATCGGCGCGAGCAGTTTTTCGTATTCCCGAGGATCATATTCGAGATCGGCATCTTGGATCAGCACGATGTCGCCCGTGGCGACGGCGAAACCGGTTCGAAGAGCCGCCCCTTTCCCAGCGTTTTGCGCGTGGAAAATCACCCTCGAGACACGCGATTCCAGTTTGGTCCGGATCAGTTCCGCCGTGCCATCGGTCGAGGCGTCATCGACGATGATGATCTCTTTGTCCTGTACCTGCGAATCCAACACGGCATCGATGACTTGTTCGAGAGTCGTGATTTCGTTGTAGCAGGGGATTACGATCGACACTGCCGGCATTGGTGGTTGGGACCCTCTCAACGTGTCACGATGCGTGACTGCTGATGTTCACGCGTCTTCGCGTATCTTCACACCAGTTCGCGATTGCGGTGCGGCACCGAAAGGCTAACACGAAATGGGGGACACGACCCCCAGCACCCACCGTCGCCTTGTCCACCCTCACTTCGAAATGCTGGACCCGCTGGTCGTGCTCACGTATATCGCCGCACACACAAAGACACTCCGGCTCGGAACCGGGATCATCATCTTGCCGCAACGGAACCCGTTGGTGGTCGCGAAGCACTTGGCCCGTCTAGATGTCGTGTCGCGCGGTCGCCGAGCCCGCTTACCACGGCCCATTTGTGCGATATTCCGGCATCCAGGCCAAGCCCAATCCGCTTCGAGCGGCGGGACCACTGGTCGTCATCGGCGGACACAGCCCGGCTGCGTTCCGCCGAGCAGTGGAACACGGTAACGGCTGGTTCGGTTTTGCACTCGATGCCGACAAGACCCAGAGTGTCGCGCAGCAATCCAGCAGGCGAGCCGCAAGTACCAGCGACCGCCAGAGCCTGGGAGCACTCGAAATTAGTGTTGCTCCGCTCGTGAAACTTTCAGCGGATGAGGTCCATCGTTTCGAAGATCTCGGCGTCGATCGGATGGTGCTGTTGTTGCCGCGAAGTTGGAAACCCGACGAAATCGTGGATTTCATCGAGAAGACCGCTGCGCTGATCAGTCCGAGCTGACCGGGTCCGAACGGACTCGGGATAGGAACTGTTCAAACTCTTCGGCTGGCACCGGGCCGCTGAACAAGAAGCCCTGCATCTCGTCGCAACCCTGTTCGTTCAAAAAGACCGCTTGCGCCTCGAGATCGACACCTTCCGCAACGACCCTCAGACCCAGACCCTGCGCCATGCTGATTACGGCGGTGGTGATCGCGCCAGTCGCGGAATCCGAATCCGCGTCGCGCACGAACGAGCGGTCCATCTTCAGTGAGTCCAATGGAAAGTTGGCGATGAAGCTCAGCGACGAGTAGCCGGTTCCAAAATCGTCGAGAGCTACCTTGACCCCGATATGCCGCAGGTCCCGCAAGACCACTGCGATCGCTTCTGCGTCGTGCAGCATCACACTCTCTGTGATCTCAATTTCCAAGTAACACGGTTCTAGACCAGTTTCCTGCAGGACTGCAGCGATCACCGAACCGATGTTCTGGCGCTGAAACTGCACGATCGACGCGTTCACAGCGACGCGGATCGGCTCGAAGCCGGCTTCCTGCCAGGCTTTGTTCTGGCGGCACGCAGTCCGCAACACCCACTCACCGATCGGCAGGATCAAGCCCGTCTCTTCGCAGATGGGAATGAACTCGCTGGGCGACACCACGCCCAATTCCTCATTCGTCCAACGCAGCAATCCCTCCATGCCGATGACACGACGCGTGGCCAGATCGACCTTGGGCTGATAGAGCATTCGCAGCTCATCGCGCTCGATAGCGTGACGCAGCTGACGCTCGAGCAGGAACCGGCGGTCGCTCGCCGCATCCATCGACGCTTTGTAGAACCGGTAACCGTTGCGCCCGGCTTGCTTCACCGAGTTCATTGCGCGATCGGCGTGCTGCAGCAGCCCTTCGGAACACGCAGCGTCTGCCGGGAACACAGCGATCCCGATACTCGCCGTAACCGTTATTTCGTGCCGGTCGATACGGATCGGCGCGGTGATTTCGGCGAGCAGCCGCTCGGCGATGTCACCGACCACTTCCGCGTCGCGAAGCTTCGGCAGAATGATCGAAAATTCGTCTCCTCCGAGCCGGGATACCGAGTTTTCCGGCTCAAACGGCTCCGAATCCGCCATCTCGAACCGGCCCAGGATGTCGTTGCGGCGAACGTATTCGCTCAGACGCTCCGCGAGGATCTGGAGAACCCGATCGCCCGCCGAGTGACCGAGCGAGTCGTTGAGCCGCTTGAAGCGATCGAGGTCGATGTAGAGCAGCGCCAGCAGTAAGTCGTTCTCGATCGATTCGGCGATCTCCCTTTCGAGTTGCTCATTGAAGTAACGCCGATTCGAAAGCCCAGTGAGGCCGTCGAATTTCTCCAAATAGCAGTTTCGTTCTTCCGCTTCGTGCTGATCGGTGATGTCTTGAATCGTCCCGGCAACGTACGAGTCGGGCTCGTCATCGCCTTGGATCGATTCACCTCGTAACCGCACGTATCGGACGCCCCCGCCCGGAAGCACGATCCTCTGCTGAATCGCAAAGTGTCCCTGTGTTGCCAGCGCCTCGCCGATTTCCTCACGTGCGGCCTGGCGTTCGTCGGGGTGAGCCGATTGCCAGAACTGCTGATAACTTGCCTCGCTGAGCTTCGGATCCAACCCGAGAATTACGAAAACCGCTGGCGACCAGTGCATGTCCTTGGTCGTGCGTCTCCACTCCCAGCTCCCAAGCCCGGCGATTCGGGCTGCAGTCGCGAGCGACGCCGCACCACGACGAACTTGGCCAACGTCTTTGTTCGCACGCATCAGATAGGCGACCCGGGTCCCGAGTAGCCGCCAACTGAGGGGCCTGTTGATGAAATCCGATGCACCGGCGTCTAGCGCTTCACGTATCTCCTTGACGCTTTGCGTCGAAGCCATCACCAATACCGGCGTATGTCTCGCAACCAACGATTCGCATTCTCGTTCGCGCTGCCGAAGGCTTCGGCAGAACTCGATGCCGAGAGATTCCGGCGGCGAAAGTTCCAGAAGCACCAGGTCGGGTTCGCGCTGCTCGCAAATCTCGAGCGCCTCGCGCCCATCGGCGGCATCGATGACCGAGTACCCCTCGTTTTCGAGTGCTTCCCGCGCGAGGGTTCTGATGAGCCGATCCCCGTCGACAACCAGGATCAACCCGTTAGAACCCTTTGCGGCCAAGCGTGACATCTCTGTGTTCATCGACCTGCCGGAGCTTTGGATCAATCGATTATCGGCGTATCGGTAGATGCGCGTGAATGATGGCGTTGAAGAGTTGAACAAATACGATGATCTTCGGGTCCAGATGCGGTCTGGTGGCCTGCTACTGTATCGCGCACCAAAACCGGGAGATGCATTGATGGTATTCGACAACATCCTGTTCGATTCGAGCGAGGGACTCGCTCGCCTGACCCTCGATCGGCCGAAGGCCGCCAACGCACTGAATCTCGATCTCGCCAAGGAACTCCTGGAAGCGGCGACAATCTGCTCGGAAGACTCGTCGATTCGCGCGGTGCTTCTCAGCGGCTCTGGCAAGATGTTCTGCGCCGGTGGGGACCTGCGCAGCTTTGCCGACGCGGGTGACCAGGTCGCCGCGCATCTGACCCAACTCGCCAACACGCTTCATGCGGGCATTTCGAAGTTGGCCCGAATGAATGCGCCGCTCGTAGTCGCAGTCAACGGAGCGGCCGCCGGCGCGGGAATGAGCCTGGTCTGTATGAGCGATCTGGCGATCGCGGCGGAATCTGCAAGCTTCACGATGGCGTACACAGCAGCGGGTCTCACGCCTGATGGCAGTTCGACCTACTACCTTCCTCGGGCCGTCGGAACGCGACGTGCCAGGGAGTTGATCCTCACCAACCGGCGCCTGTCAGCCGCTGAGGCACTGGACTGGGGCCTCGTGCAAAGCGTGGTGCCCGATGACGAATTGATGGCCGAGGCCGAGAAGCTCGCGACCAGGCTGAGTCGGGGCCCGACGCTCGCATTCGGCGCCGCCAAACGATTATTGATCGACAGTGCGACGGCGGAACTCGAGTCCCAGATGGACGCCGAGACGGCGGCCATAGCGGAGATGACCCGAAACGCAGACGGCCGCGAGGGAATCGCGGCGTTCCTCGAGAAGCGACGGCCTGAGTTCAAGGGTCGATAGCGCGCGCTCTGCCGGGATGACCGTTTCGGCGTTACCGCTTTGGTTGGCGGTAGCCGCTGTCTGCACGCTCCAGCTCTGGCTCGCATTCCCCAGCGAGATCGTCGCCAGCGCAAATCCTTACGACCAGATCCGATATCTCGAGATGGCCGAATCGATTGGTGACGGCGAGTGGTTGGGCCCCTTCGACGTCATGACGCTCACACGGGATGTGGGGTATCCGTCGTGGATCGCCGCCGTGCACATCACGGGAATGCCGCTGCGGATCGCAAACGAGCTGTTGCTGATGGGAGCCGGCCTGCTGCTGTGCTTGGCATTGGTTCGTTCCGGTATTCCCGCAGGTATCGCCGGCCTCCTGTTCGCCACCCTTGCTCTCCAACCGCACGGAATGCTCGTTATGCGCGACCTGCTGCCATCGAGTTTCTATGCTGCGCTTCTGCTCGTTTCACTCGCGGGCATGCTGTTCAGCGTTACGGCGCGAACGGATGCTTGGCAACGGGTCCATCTGATCTGGACCGCGATCGCGTTGGGAATGCTGTGGACGACTCGACCCGAGCAGATGTTGATCGTGGTGTTGGTGCTGACGTTTGGCGCCTGCCGTTTCGCGCTGGCCCGCAGCAGTGTGACCTCCATTGGGGCCGCGCTCGGGCGCTCTGCGCTGGCAATGGCCGTGCTCGCGGCTGGGATCGGGTTCGTCGTTGGTTCAGTTGCGGCCCTCAATTATGCCCACTATGGCGTTTGGCGAACCTCGGACTACAAGGCGCCCGGCTTCGCGGCCGCGAGTCGGGTGCTGCTATCGATCGTTCACGAAAACCCGCGACGGTTGGTACCCGTGCCGTTCGACGTTCGCGAGCGTGCCTACGCGGTGAGCCCCGCGTTCGCGGCGCTGCGACCTGCCCTGGAAGCACCCAGCTGGGCTCGAGGCGTCAGCTGCAACATGGACGATGTCTGCGACGACCTTGCCGGCGGCTACTTCCGCTGGATTCTGCGGGAGGCCGTGGCGCAGCAAGTCGATAGCCGCTCCGCGGCAGCGCTCGACGCGGGTTTGGCTCAGATCGCGCACGAGCTGGAGCGCGCGTGTGATAGTGGCGCCCTGCAGTGTCAGCGCTCCCTATCGAGCTTCCTCCATCCCTACCCCGAGACCTACATCCCACATCTCCTCGATTCGCTTCGTCGGGTATTCAATCGCATGGCGAGTTCCGGCGGTGTGCGCGATCGTGCACCTGCCAGAGACGCCGTTAATTTGAATATAAATCTGCAAGACAAATTCGATTACGTCGCGAATCGGCGCACCGAGTTCGCTCATCTTCGTCGCGACCGCATCGTCGTGTGGGCTCATGCCACGGCGGATCCGATCGTCTCGGCCCGATTCGACATCGCCGGGCATCGATCTGAGGTTCCTCTAGAAGTCGAGAAAGACGCGGCCGAGCGGGGATACCGGCTCCGGTTCGAGGCCGAGCAGCTCGACGAACGGCCGCTCACGCGTTATCCGGTCGTGGAACTCGAGCGCGCATCCGGTGCGACCACGCGCGCCCCGATTCCGCTGCTCGGTGCCTCCAGCACAGTCGACGGCGTGTCGCTCGAAACCGAACGATGGGATCAACCCCAGCCGGTCGGCGCCGCGCAGACCCGAGTGCGCGGCGCTCTTTGGACAGTGCATGCCGGTCTCATCCGGCTTGCGAGTCTGGCCGGCGTCGTATCGCTGATCACACTCTCGGGCGCGCGCGGTCGCACCTGGGATGCCGCTCTCGTCGCTATCGCACTGATGGGCGTCGCGGTAGCTAGCCGGCTGGCACTGTTGACGATGGTGGATGCGTCGTCGTTCCCCGCCTTCAGCACCCGCTACATCTACCCCACAGTATCACTATTCAGTGGCGTGATGATGCTTCTCACACATCGCGCCTGGCTGGTTTATCGCAATCGTTGATCTCAGTCGTCGCCTCGGTCCGTCACGCTGTCCGTTACTCGGTCCCGTCGGTTACACAACCCAAGGACGCCGAACTCACGCAGCGAATGTATTTCGCGAGCGTACCGCGGGTAGCTTTCAGCGGGGGTGCGGCCCATTGCGCTCGCCTGCGATCGAGTTCATCGTCGCTGACGTCCAAGTCGATCACCCCCTTCTTGGCGTCGATCGTGATGACGTCGCCGTCGGCAACGAGTGCGATCGGACCACCGTCTTGCGCTTCGGGAACCACGTGACCGATCAAAAAACCGTGAGAACCTCCGGAGAACCGCCCGTCGGTAATCAGCGCGACCTCGGCCCCGAGTCCAGCCCCCATCAGCATCGATGTCGGGGTCAGCATCTCGGGCATTCCGGGTCCGCCTTTCGGTCCTTCATAGCGGATCACGATTACGTCGCCGGCCACGATCCTTTTTGCCTCTACTGCAGCGAGCATGTCCTCTTCGCAATCGAACGGCCGCGCCGGGCCCGAAAACAGATACCCCTGCTTGCCTGTGATTTTTCCGACCGATCCTTCTGGAGCCAATCGGCCGCGCAAGATCTGGATGTGGCCGTGGGGTTGGATCGGGTCTCCAAATGGACGGATCACCTGCTGGCCGTCGGCGAGCGGCGGCAGACC
Source organism: Deltaproteobacteria bacterium (assembly GCA_032128375.1). Taxonomy (GTDB): domain Bacteria; phylum Myxococcota_A; class UBA9160; order UBA9160; family SMWR01; genus JAJDAM01. The sequence continues at coordinate 62,303 of JAQBGU010000209.1, forward strand.
CGCGAGGTTCTCGGCGAGTGTCTTGCCGGTTACCGTGAGGCAGTCGCCGTTCAGCGCGCCGTTTTCGAGCATCCGTTTCATCACCGCGGGCGTCCCGCCGACTTTGTGGAGATCTTCCATCACGTAGCGGCCGCTGGGCTTGAGATCGGCGAGGTACGGTAAGCGATCGCTGACCTGCTGGAAGTCGTCGATCGTCAGCGGAACACCGATCGCATGCGCGATCGCTAGCAGATGAAGCACGGCGTTAGTCGAACCACCCAGCACCATTACGATCGCCATCGCGTTGCGAAAGGCGTCTGGGGTCATGATATCGCTCGGTTTGATGTCTTTTTCGAGCAGCAGTGCGATTGCGGCGCCGGCCCGCCGGCATTCCTGCAGCTTCGCCGGGTCTTCGGCCGGGCTCGATGAGCTGTAGGGCAGACTCATGCCGAGTGCTTCGATTGCGCAGGACATTGTGTTCGCGGTGTACATTCCGCCGCACGCACCGGCTCCCGGACAAGCATTGCGCACGATATCGCTGCGCTTGGGCTCGTCGATACTCCCGGCGATATACTGGCCATAACTCTCGAACGCCGAGATGATGTCGAGCGTCTCGCCGCTGCTGCTCTTGCCGGCCTTGATGGTGCCACCGTAGACCATCAACGACGGTCGGTTTACACGCGCCATCGCGATCAGCGTGCCGGGCATGTTCTTATCGCATCCGGGCAGCGAAATATTCGCGTCGTACCACTGGGCGCACATCACCGTTTCGATCGAGTCGGCGATCAGGTCGCGGGACTGCAGCGAATAGCTCATCCCTTCGGTGCCCATCGAGATGCCATCCGACACGCCGATCGTGTTGAATCGCATACCCACCAGACCCGCTTCGACGACACCCTCCTTGACCACTGTCGCGAGAGCGTTCAGGTGCATATTGCAGGAGTTGCCGTCGTACCAGACGCTGGAAATTCCGACCTGCGGCTTGTTCATGTCCGCCTCGGTCATGCCGGTGGCGTAGAGCATCGCCTGCGATGCTCCCTGGATCTTCGGTTGTGTAATTCGGCGGCTGACCTTGTTGCGATACTCTTCCATGAGGACTCCGGCTCGTGGCGGGTTTGCGGCGGTCTGCCGGCAAACACCGTCCACCTGGCCGACAGAATAGCGCCCCCTCAGTCAAGGATCCGCCGGAGTCGCGATCGACGCGTGAATCGCAACATACGACCCAATCGAGCCGACAACGGAGGGCCGAGCAGTGGAGTCGCACGAACCGCGCATCAAGTTGGGAGTCGCACTTCGCAGCATGGGTCCACAGTCGACCGCCGCGGCGGTTCTCGAATGCACGCTCGCGGCCGAGTCGGCCGGCTTCGACGACGTCTGGGTACAGGATCACATCGCGATCGCTCCCGACGACGCGGAGGGTTCGGGCGGACGCTATCTGGATCCGCTGGCCACGCTGGCGTTCCTCGCGGGCGCCACCCGGCGAATTGGGCTGGGTACAGGCGTGCTGATCCTTCCCTACCGGGAGCAGTTGGCGACCGCGAAGTGGGTCGCGACGATTCAGGAGTTATCGGCCGGGCGACTGCTGCTCGGGGTCGGAATCGGCTGGTTGCGTTCCGAGTTCAACGCGCTCGGCCTCGACAGATCCCAGCGCGGTACCGCCAGCGACGAGACGCTCGAATTCCTGAACCGCTGCTTCGCAGACGACGAAGCCGAAGCACACGGCCAGAAGTTCCTGTTCCTGCCTCGGCCACCGCGGCCGCCCATCTATGTTGGCGGCGCGGCGCCGCACGCGCTCGAACGCGCCGTTCGCTACGCGGACGGATGGTTGCCGATGGGTGGCGATCCGAAGTTGCTCGCGGAACCGATCGAGCGTCTGTGCGAGCTGGCCGCAGCGGCCAACAAGCCAGCACCAGCGGTGGTACTGATGACGGGCTTCCCGGTCGACGACGCTGAGAGAGCCGCCGCACAGGTTCACGCACTCGCCGACATCGGCGTCACGCACTTCATCCACGCCAGTCGATACGAAGATGCGGCCGCGTTCCGACGCAGCATCGAGTTACTGGCCAGGCACGTGTTGCCGGTCACTCTGGGTCTGAGCTCGACCTGAAGAGAGCCGCGATACGGGGCCCTGGATCGCCAACGTCAACCCGAATGCAGCGGCGCCAATTGCGGCGACCAGCGGCGTGAGCTCGATTCCGAAGTTGCCCAGTGCAACGACGACGAACATGCCGAGCACGACCAGGCGCGCGTTCCCCAGGAACAAGCGGAGCGTGATGTCGATGCCCCGACGTTCGGCCATCGCGACCGCCATGCGAGCAACCGAACGCGACACGACCATCCCAGCCAACAAGATGATCGCACCGACGATCTGGAAACTGTAGTTCACGGTCGCGATCCGGGAAATCTACTCGACACCCTTTTCGACACCATGAAGGTCCAGCACTTCGTCCATTGCCTTGCGGTTCCTCGTAGATGGGTGGAGGGTGGATGGGTCGGGAAGTAGATGGGTGGGGTTTGATGAGTCGCGCGAACACGATTCGCGTCGGGGGTGCATTCCACACGCGATCGCTCCTGCGGGAGTCAAAACTCGGGGCTCGGCGTTCGGCGCCTACAGCCAGAAGGTGCGGCCGGACAATCGCGCGTACCGAGGCGAGTGGCGGCGCCGAACCACTCGCGCCATGCTCCGTTTCGGAATCCAGCATCCGGCTGGATCCAGAACCGTCCGATTCGATCCAGCGAAACCCAATGAGCGCGATCGAATTTCGAGGAGCCCCCCATGAAGTTCGGAATGTTCTTTGCCAACTCGGGACCGTTTTCCAACCCGGAAACCTTCGAAGTCCTGGTCCGAACGGCGGACGAGGTCGGCGTCGAGTCGATCTGGACCGTCGAGCACGTCGTGGTGCCCGTCGGATACGAGTCGCAATACCCCTACAGCCGAGATGGCCGCATGCCCGGGCCGGAAGATTCGTCGATTCCAGACCCCATACTCCCGCTCGCGTATGCGGCGGCGATCACGAAGAACATCCGGCTCGCGACCGGAATCGTGATCCTCCCCCAACGCCACCCGGCCTACGTCGCGAAGGAATTCGCGAGCCTCGACCTGCTCTCGAACGGTCGCGCGATCGCCGGCATCGGAATCGGTTGGCTCGAAGAGGAGTTCAACGTAATCGGCGTCCCGTTCAAGGAGCGCGCGGCGCGCACAGAAGAGTCGGTTCGCGCTATTCGTTCGCTCTGGAGCGAGAAGGCGGAAGCGTTCGAGGGCAAGTTCTACAACTGGCCACCCGTCGAATCGAATCCAAAGCCTGTGCAACCCGGCGGCGTCCCGATCGTCGTCGGCGGCCATGTCGAGGGAGCAGCCCGCCGCGCCGCGCGAATCGGGGACGGTTTCTTTCCCGCCAAGGGCGGCCTCGAAACGCTGCCAAAGTTGTTCGACGCAGTGGCGGACGAGTGCGCGAAGGTCGGCCGCAAACCGTCGGAGATCGAACTCTCGGCCGCCGGCGGAAAACTCGACCTCGACACCATCAAACGTTACGAAGACATCGGCGTGTCGCGCCTGGTGATCCCGCCGCCTGGCTTCGACCCGGAAGGCTTGAGGCGCGGGCTGAACGAACTCGCGGAGAATGTGCTGTCGAAGCAGTAGTCGCGGGGGGTGTGGCGCGTGGTGTCTCGGTAGCAGTTGGTTTCACTCGACCTTTCCAACAATACCTACTCGTCTGACTTGGTTTGGGCTGGGCGTTCCGACGCAACGCCGTCGGCACGGATAGAAGGTTGTTCGGCGTGGTCCGGACCACCCCAGAATCCGCCAGGAACGCCAGCGCGATCTACCCTGAGGAGTGAGCGCCATCGCTATGTAGAATCGAAATGTCAGCCAAGGGGCTGACGGCAAGGCCTACATAGAGGCGGCTTGCGAACAGGTAAAAAAAAAGATCGCAGCTCGTGACGAATCCCGGCACAGAGCAGGTCGATTGTGGCACTCGCGTTGGCGGAAGATGACGAGCCAACCCAGATGATCAGGCCAAACAGCACGCCTACGACCAAGGATGGCATCCTTCGCTCCTCCTGAATCAAATCGAACTACTTGGGGAGTGGCAAGTCAGCTGACGAAGTGTCGAAAATTGAGGACGGGGAACAGCGGTACCGCCTAACATACCGCCGAATCACCCGGCTGCTCCCGCCATCCGCGGGCTTCCAAGATCGACCGAGCGAGCTCCCGTTCACCGATGTGTATCGCGACCGCGGCAACGTCGCCTTGTTTGAGCTTCAACCCCGCGTGCATCGGCATCACCCTTTCTCCGCAACGAATCGTCAGCACGACCAGACGTTCTTTGATCGAGGCCAGCTCTGAAGTCCCACCCTGGTCAAAAGTCGACTGCTCCGGTCCCCTGAATTCCCAGTAGGTCACCTCGAGTTCGTTGTGCCGAGCGCGCACCTCCCAACGCTCGACATCGTGCGGGCCGTCGAACAGAACCACCACATCTTCGCGCGCGACGAGTTCAGGTGCGAGGCCAACGTCCGGGTTCGATGCTGCAACGTACCCGCGAGGAACCCCGTAGTACTGGCGCGCGCGGCTGGCGAACACGCTGTTGAGCATCTGGTTCGATGTCAGGCCGATCGCGGAACCCACCAGGTCGAAACGACCGCGCTGCAGCGTCCGCTCCGCGAGTGCATCGCCGAAGATCACCCGGAAGCCCGCCTCTTCGGCCCGGCGGCAGTGACCCGGATTGTAATCGATGAACACCACCGGGACGCCGCCGGTGCGCAGTTGAATGCCGAGTTCCAGCCCGAGTCCCTGCGCGCCGAGGATCGCCACGGTGTCTCTTCCCGGCAGGCGTACCTCGAGCAGTGTTGCCATTGGCCCGGCTGTCAGCCCCGCCAGCACCACGGTTCCGGCAATGCACAAGAAAACCATCGCGCGGAGTTCGGGTCCGCCCGCGATCCCCTGTTGCTCGAGTGCTGTCGCGGTCAGCGAAGCGACCGCCGCGGCGACGATGCCGCGGGGCGCGACCCAGGCGGCGAACAGGCGCTCTCGGGTCGTGAGCTCCGATCCGAGGGTGGATAGAAGGACATTGATCGGGCGCACGACGAACACCAGCGCTGCCAGCACCGCGATGCCACCCCAGCCGAGTGCCAGCACATGTTCGATCCGCACATCTGCAGCCAATAGCACGAATAGCAAGCCGATCAGCAGAATCGTTATTTGGTCTTTGAATTCGCGAAGGTCGCGGTCGACCCGGGTGCGCAGGTTGCCGACCACCACGCCAGCGACCGTAACCGCGAGGATTCCGCTGTGGTGGATAATGACGTCACAGCCTTGAAAAATCAGCAGCACCGCGGCCAGCGTGAACACATTCTCCAGGCCCTCCGGGACGAAGCCCCGAATCCGTAGAATTCGGGCAAGTCCGAGTCCGGCGACGCCACCGACGACGGCCCCAAAACCCAGGCTCGTCACCAGCAACATCGGCGCGGTCAAAATTGAATCGCTGCCCTGCAGTGCGATGCCGAGTAGCAACACCGACAGAATCGCGCCGATCGGGTCGATGAGCACGCCCTCGGCTTCCAACACGGTCACCAACCGGGGTCGCAAGCGGAGATGCCGAACCAGCGGGCCTACGACTGTCGGCCCCGTGACGACGACCAACCCGCCGAAGAGCAGTGACTGCATCCACGCCCAACCGAGAGCGAGGTGGGCTGAAACCGCCGCGCCGATCAATGTGACAACGGCTCCCCAGGTCACCAGCCGCCTGATCGGTGTCTGCTCGCGTCGGAGCCGCGAAATTTCGAGGTTGAGCCCTCCCTCGAACAGGATCACGGCGACGGCGAGGTCGACCACTGCGGTCAAACCCTCGCCGAGCGAGCGCGGCGTGATCCACGCCAGGCCATCGGGCCCGAGTCCGGCGCCAGCCACCAACAACAATACGATCCCTGGCACGCGCAGGTGTCGCGAGGCGGACTGCATCAAGATGCCGACCGCGAGGGCAACGACGAGAGTCAACGCGGGAGGGGCGCCATCCACGGCGCCTAGCCTACCGCGCAGCTGTTAGAATGACAGCACCCAAGCGCCAAATCGACGCGCCGGACAGCGATGGAACCGATATAGGGTGCTGGCGAAGCCAAGTCGATCTCGTAGCTTCGGCGACAGCCAGTCGAAGCGAGCACACCCATTCGAACGAAAGGCAGGACTGTATGGCACTCGAAGGATTCGCGGATTTCTCTTTCACTCACGATGGTGTAACCAGAGCGGTCTACAAGAGTGGCACCGGCCCCGGGGTCGTCATCATGCACGAAATTCCGGGAATCACTCCCGAGGTCGCCGCGTTTGCGAGACGCGTTGTCGACGACGGCTTCACCGCCTACCTGCCTCACATGTTCGGTGAACCCGGCAAGCCCTTCTCGCTCCCCTACGTTGCAGGACAGATGGCGCGGGCGTGTATCAGCCGAGAGTTCTCGGTACTCGCGAAGGGCGAGTCGAGCCATATCACCCATTGGCTGAGAGCTCTTTGTCGCCTGGCGCACGATGAATGCGGTGGCCCCGGGGTCGGTGCCATCGGCATGTGCTTGACCGGGAACTTCGCACTGGCGCTGATGGTCGATGAAGCCGTGATGGCGCCCGTGCTGAGCCAACCCTCACTGCCGTTCGGTGTATCGGCGGCCCATCGCGCCGCACTTCACCTGTCCGACGCTGACCTCGAGATCGTCAAGAAGCGCGCCGCAGCAGGATGCGGAGTCCTCGGTCTGCGCTTTACCGCGGACCCAATGTGCCCAGGCGAGCGTTTCGAAACGTTGAGGCGCGAACTCGGCGACGGCTTCGTTGGGATCGAAGTCGATTCCGGCCCCGGCAACGCGCACGGGATCGCACGAAGTGCGCACTCCGTCGTAACCGCCGACCTCGTCGACGAGCAAGGGCATCCCACCCGAGAGGCACTCGACCAGGTTCTCGGGCTGTTCCGCGAGCGATTGCGGCCCGCGTAGCCGGCCCGAGTTCCGGCGCGGCGCTATTCGTCGCCCGGTCGACTGATGCGCAATTCGGCTCCCGCTCCTTCGGGGGCCGGAACTTCCTGGATTCGTTCGGGTACATCATCGAATTCGAGCTTCAACGCGCGACAAATCGTTGCGTGTAACGCGTACGTACAGATCACGTAGCTGAATTCCAGGATCTCCTCGTCGGACAGCGTCTCGCGCAGGCACTCGAAAGTGCCGTCGGGAACGCGACCGTGCGACAGCACCAGGCAGTCGGTGTACGCGAGTACCGCCCTTTCTTGTCGTGAGAAGCACTCCGCGGTGTTCCATGACGGAATCGCCTCGATCTGCTCCTCGCTCAGCCCGACAGATCTCGCGGCCTTGCAATGCTGCGAGAACACGAACTGGCTGCCGACCGCGAAGCCTGCCCGCATCTGACCCAGTTCGCGCAACTTCGGGTCGATCTTTCGGTTCTTGCTTCGGTACAAACCAAAGCCTGCGACGGCGTGGTTGAAGACGTCCGGAACCACAGCGAACACTGTCCACCAATCTCCCGGAGTCCCGGTTGCGGTGCCCGGCTCGGCGACCGGATCCCGATCGCCGAACAACAGGTCATACATCTGGGTAATGTCCGGTGTGGCGTCTGCGCGGGGAACTTGTTTCAGTCGCGGCATTCGGGTGACTCCTAAGATGGGGTGTCGGTTGGTGTGCGCTTGCGCGCACTGCGTGTTAGTCGTTGGCTGCTGGTGTCAGATTGGTGAGCTGCTGTGAGGCTGTCGATCGCGCGCCTTCTATCGGGAGCGCAACGACACCATTTTCGTCTCAGCGTTGACGACGAGTTGTGGGGTCGGCAGGAGCTGCGCCTTTCGACCGTCACAACTACGCCCGCTGCGCAGATCGAACTGATACCCGTGCCACGGGCAGACGATTTCGCCCACCGCGTCGGGAGTGCCGAGCGGACCGAGCATGTGTGGGCACATCGACGAATACACAACCAGCTCCCCGTCGAGTTCCACCACGCGATACGGGCGACCGCTGAAATCGACTTCGATGGGCAACGCCTTGCGAAGTTCCGATTCGGTTCCCAACGCGAGGGTTCCCTTCATCGGAACGGCCCGGCCGGCGAGCCGCGACTCCCGAAGCATCATCATCAGTTCGTCTTCGTCCCAGAGCCGGCTGTAAAGCGCCGTGTACGCGGCTCCGATCGCGTCGACCGCGCCAGGTTCGATGCCGGGCAGATGAAACTCCACCTCGATGTTGGTGCGGTTCGCGTCGATCGGCTCGACCGTCGTCCAGATTTCGCTGCCCGTTCCCGAGCCGGCGATCGTGCGCGACACGTATCGCGACCGCGGCGCATCGATGATCAACTCGAGCGAGATTGTTCGAGAATCGGAAGACGCCAGCGTGAGTTCTACCCGCCACCCCCAGTCGCCGCTGTCGATGTGCTCGAGCGCGAGAAACGAACCGTTGTGGAGCCATGGGAGGTGTTCCCAATCGCGCACGTTCTCCCAAACGCGCTCGCCGGACGCCGAAACCTCTCGTCGGTAGGTAGCCACGCGGGTGAGACCCTCGACCTGCATCGATTCAACTCCGGACCTGCCCAGGGTCGTGTTACGGTCTCGCCATGCCCTGTGCCGAAAAGAGAGGGTCAAGGATACCACCTCGGTCGACCATCGCTGGTCGAGTCGATATACAGTTCGATGGGCCAAGACCACGGAGTCGCAATGAGCGAAACGCGTTCAAATGGTTCGAATGAAGAAACCGGCCACCGCGGCATGCCGAAGCGCGCGGTGGTGATCTTGCTCGATAGCCTCAACCGACACATGTTGGGCGCATACGGAGGCGGCGAATTCGACACGCCGAACCTCGATCGCTTCGCGCAATCGGCGGCGCGCTTCGACAATCACTACACGGGTTCGCTCCCGTGCATGCCTGCGCGGCACGATCTTCTCTGCGGTGCGCTCGATTTCCTGTGGAAGCCGTGGGGTTCCATCGAACTCTGGGAGGAACCGCTGACGGTCCCGCTGCGACGCGCTGGTGTGACGACTCAATTGATCTCGGATCACCCGCACCTGTTCGAAACCGGTGGTGAAAACTACCACTGTGACTTCACGGCTTGGGACTACCAACGCGGCCACGAGAGTGACCCATGGAAGACGCGCGGCGACCCCAGTTGGATCGGCACGCCGGTTTTCAGTCGCGGCAAGGACATGCCCTACGAATTGTCGCGTGGCCACTTCCAGGACGAAACGGACTTCCCCGGCCCGCGCACGATGGCTGCGGCGGCCCGTTGGATCGACGAGGTAGCCCAGCACCACGATCGCTTCCTGCTGTTCGTCGACGAGTTCGACCCTCATGAACCTTTCGATACGCCGGAACCGTACGCGTCGATGTACGACGATAGTTGGCCCGATGCCCACCTGATCTGGCCTCCCTACACCGGGGCCGGCTTCGCCGACGGCATCCTCACGCCTCGCCAGGCACATCAGATTCGCGCCTGCTACGGCGGGAAACTCACGATGATCGACCACTGGTTCGGTCGCATCCTGGACGCGCTCGAGACTCGACAACTCGCAGACGACACGGCCGTGATCGTCTGCACCGATCACGGCCACTACCTGGGTGAGAAGGACGCCTGGGGGAAGCCGGCCGTTCCGATTTATGAAACTCTCGGCCACACTCCGCTGATGATCTCTTGGCCCGGCTCGCGAGAGCGCGCGCCGATTCCCGCTCTGACGACCAACGTAGATATCTATGCGACGCTGCTCGATATCTTTGGCGTGAGTTCGACTCACGCAACCCACGGAAAATCACTCGTGCCGTTGCTCGATGGCAGGCAGACCCGCATCCGCGATCTTGCGCTATCGGGAATCTGGGCGCGCGAGGTGCATGTCCTCGACGGAGAACACAAGTACGCGCGCGCGCCGGTCGCTGGGAACGCACCGCTGAGTATCTGGTCGAATCGGTGGTCCACGATGCCGATTCATCGCTTTCCCGATATCAAACTGCCCAGCCCCGACCACCGCGCAACACTGGACCGTATGCCCGGATCGGACATCCCGGTGATTCGGCAACCCTTCGGAGCCGAGGACAATCGTCCGTTCTGGGCGCTCGGCCGTTTCACGGGCGACCGACTCTACGATCTGAGAGAAGATCCGACGGAGGAACGAAACCTCGAAAATTCTGCTCTGAAACGCGAGATGGAAGAAAAGCTGCGCGCGGCACTGGTCGGCGTCGAAGCGCCGGCCGAGCAACTGCAGAGGTTGGGGCTGTGCTAGCCCTGAGAGAAGGAAACGCGTGTCTCGCGACCCGAGCCGGAATCAAGACCGTTCCTGGCAGAACACATCATGAAAACAGTGCGAACTGCGGCGACTCGAAGAGTATTCAGCCTCGCTGCTCGGCTTGCGGGCGAAGCTGATTCGGAGAACCGGCGGCACGCGGATGGAATCGCCACCAGCCGGTGATCAGCGCCATGCACAGCGCCGTCGCAAAGGTCAGTGCAGACCCCAGGCGGAAGCTCAGCGGCTCGTAGCGGAATTCCACCGCGCGCTTCCCGGCGTCGATGCGCACCGCACGGAACAGGTGGTTGGCACGCAGGATCGGCACCTCGCGCCCGTCGACGGTCGCTTTCCACCCCGGATAGTGGAAGTCGGTGAGCACGAGGTAGCCCGCCGTAGGGGCCTCGATGCGGACCACGACACGTTCGGGTTGGTAGCGGTGAATCGTCGCTGGTGCGAATCTCGCTGCAGCGTCGGGTATCTCCGTCACGGTCTCGGCTGCGACCTCCAATACGACCTCCCGTCGGGGGTCGAAGTGCTCCTCAGCGAGCGCGGCTAGGGCTGCCGCCCCGTCCGCGACTGAGCGGGCACGGGCGATAAAGAAAGCCCGCGGCAGCGTCTCATCGCGTTCGTACAACTGAAATAACGTTGAGTCATGCCTGCGAAGGCCCGCCGATTCCGGCACCCAGGAACGAAGCCTTTCCGGCGCGATGAGTCCCGGAAACAGGTAGAGGCGCACACCGGCCAGATCGAGCAGCGGCAGACGGCTGTCGGAATTTAGTTCGAACTTCCCGTTGAATGGCACCGCACGGTGTTCACCCGAGGCCAGTTCGAAATACTCGGCGTAGCGAATCGGCGCCAGCGGCTCGTAGTCGTTGACGACGAGCAGGTCGGAATACATGCCGAGTTTCATCAGCTGGATCCTGCGAGAGATGTAGAGCCGATCCCCGTTGAGAATCTGTCGGATCTGGTCGACCTCGACACGGTCGGCGTGATCGCTGAGAAAGGTCGGAAAATGCCAGGGTCGCACGTCCCGGTTGGCCGATCCGGCGAACACGCTCGATACCTGGAGCGCGACCACAGCCGCCACCGCCACCCGACGAGGCCTACCGGCGGGTAACAGGCCGAACAGCACCAGCAGTCCGATCAGACCGAACAGCCATAGATTCACCTCGCCGGCTGCGATCAGCGCCAGCGCGGCACCAGTGCCCACCGCCAACCCGAGCCACCAGCCGACGTATCGCCAGGTCGCACGGCTCGAAGTTTCAACCAACTCGTGCAGTCGGGCAACGGCGAGTCCACAGAGCAGCGCCTGAGCGAACGCGTAGATGGTCAGAAACTTCACAGGACGCCTGAATAGCGCCCCCACCGGCAGTTCGGTGTACGCGCTATACAGGAAGCCGCCATTGGCGATCAACACGGCGATGGCGGCCGATACCAGTGCAAAGGTCCACGGCCAACGCTGCCGCTTCGAGTCGGCGCCGACAAACACCGCGAGGACACCCAGCGCTCCGACCGCGGCGACATCAGAGCCCGACGCGATCGAGTGACCGAAACGCGACCAGCTCATCGAGCCGAAGCGCATGATCTCGACGAGTTCGAGTTCTCCGGGTCCTCGCACGCTTTCGAACACAAGTTCGAGCGTCGGGAGAAGCTGCACCGCCGAGAGCGCGACACCCGCAATCACCCAGACCAGCAGGGTCACACCCAACGCGAGCGCCGTGCGCACGTTCGTGTCGAGGGCGAGCTGGGCCAGGCGGAATAGCGCGTAGGCGGAAGCGACGTACATCGTGTGCAGAAAAATTTCCGATGCGCCATTGAAGATCTGGAATGCCACGGCGACCGCAAGCCCCAACCGCGCCGCACGCGAGCCCCTGACGACCTTTTCGACGGCGAGCACGGTGATCGGCATCCACGCCAATCCGGCAACCATGAACGGCTGGTTGACCCAATCGATCAGGCGGCCCGACCAGCAGAACGTCAAGGCCGCCGTCAACCCCGCGGCCCACGGGAGCCCGAGCGCGCGCACCAGCAACGCCGTGGCGATCGCCGCGGCACTCATGTGAAGCACATACGAGAGCTCGAAGCCCAGTGCGGTTCCCGCCAGGTACACGGCGTTCGGCAGGTAGAAAAGGCCGACGTAAGGGATCGCCATGAAGGGCAGCCCGCACAACTGGTGGGGATTCCACAGCGGAAGGCGGCCCGCACGGAGCGACTCCACGGCGTACTGTGTCATCGGCTGCTGCGACACAAAAATGTCGAGATTGGATACGGTGAACCACGACAAGGCCGAGTCGATGACTCGAAACTTCCAGAACAGCAGCACAGAAGAGACGAGCAGCGCGTTCCAAGCGAGCTTCTTGCGGTCCAGAATCACCTTCACGGAGTGATGAGGATCACTCCCAGTTCTGAGATGGCGATCCTCAAGGTATCACATCCGCTGTGCGCGAATTCCAGCGCAGCGACTCGCGCGGGGCTGAGATGCCAACGATCGAAACACCCACGCATCACCAAAGCGCTCCAATCGCCAGCAGTTTCACTTCCGAAATGGCGGATCCCGAGCTGGTATCGCGAAAGCGTTGTTGACTCGAGAGCAGGCGGCGAGTAGAAGTGGGATCCCCAGCCGCTTCCGGCGGCGTCACCGAGGAGCCGACATGTCCGCGAATGTCACACAGAACGAGAAGAGCGAATTTTTCGAAGCGATCGACGCCGCGAGCAAGACCGCCATCTGGTGCGCGGTAGCGACGGTCGCCGACGACGAGCCGCGTGTGCGGATGGTTCACCCGACCTGGGAAGGCGAGACCCTTTGGTTTGCGACCGGAACCGGATCGCCCAAGCACCAGCAAATCGAAGCCAATTCGAGCATCGACATTCAGTTCCAGGTCGCTCCGCCCGATTTCGTCCACATACTGGTTCGCGGCCAGGCCGAGATCGTCGGTGACGAGGTCGAGAAGAAGCGGGTTTGGGACGTGATCGATTACGACCTTTCCCAGTTCTGGTCGGGAGGCCCGACGGATCCCAACTACACGCTCGTCAAAGTTACTCCATCGCGTGTCGAACTATCGAAGATGTTCGGCTCGATGGACAAGCGGGTCTGGCGGACCGATTGATCCGACCGGCTCGCGCAAGCACGCTGCTGCGCCGGAACCGTGAGGCGCGTGAGGCGATAGGAGAATTCGAATGAGTGAAGAACTGCTGGTAGAAACGGATGGCGCTATCGCGACGCTGACTCTGAATCGACCGGATCGACTGAACGCCATTTCGGTCTCCATGCTGGACGATCTCGCCACACAGCTCGTCGCGTGCGACCGCGACCCAAACGTGCGCGTGATCATCCTGACCGGCGCGGGACGCGGATTTTGCGCCGGACTCGACCTGCAAGATGCCTCGGCCGGGACCGGTATCGGCTCCGGTGGTGGGGGACCAGCGGTCAATCTCGACTTGCGTGATGCACCGCCGACCGTTCTTCACAAAATCGACACGCCAACGATCTGCGCTCTCAACGGGGGCGCTGCCGGCTACGGGATGGACCTCGCGTTGGGTTGCGACATCCGCATCGCGGGGCACAGCGGGAAGCTGGCCGCTGCGTTTACCAAGCGCGGCGTGCTCCCAGAAAGCGGTGGCACCTGGCTATTGCCTCGCCTGGTGGGCTGGGCGAAGGCATCCGAGATCATCTTTACCGGCCGCACGCTGTCGGCAGACGAGTGTCTCGAACTCGGTTTGGTGAACCGCGTCGTTGCGGATGACATGTTGATCAAGGAAACCCGCGCACTCGCGGAAGAAATCGCCGCGAATGCGCCGCTCGCCGTCGCCGCCTCCAAGCGTATGATGCGGATGGGTCTGTCTGAACAATTCGACGACCACGTTCACCACGTGTTCTTGCAGTTGATGCCGCTATTTCGAAGCAAGGATTTTGCCGAGGGAATGCAGTCCTTCCTCGAGAAGCGCAAGCCCGATTTCAAAGGTCGATAGCGTCCGCAGACCCTCGATCGAATGTGCTGCCCGCCGATCATCACCAGTCTGTTCATTACGGCTCTGTTCGTTGGATCGTTGGGCTGCGACCCGCGGGATCCGGCGACCAGGACCGAGCGCCCGAATATCATCCTGGTCATCGGCGATGACCATGGCTATCGCGACTTTGGATTTCTGGGTTCGGACACGGCGATCACGCCTCGACTGGACGCACTGGCCGCTGGGGCGACGGTGTTCACGCACGGCTACTCGACCGCGAGTAGTTGCCAGCCTTCGCTTCGCACGCTGCTGACCGGGCTTCAGCCGCTCCAGTTCGCGGCGCGCACTGCGGACGCGCCGCGAACCGGCCGCGCGCGGGGCGAGCAGGAGAGCATTCGGCGCATCGCCACGCTGCCCCGCATCCTGGGTGCCCACGGATACTCGAGTTTTCAGAGCGGGAAGCACTGGGAGGGAACCTACGCGGACGCCGGATTCGACGAGGGGATGCTCAAAGTCGACACAACCGAGGGCTGGAAGCAGAGCGTTCGCATTGGGCGGGCAGGACTCGATCCCGTCTTCGACTTCATCGATCGGCATCGCGACGGGCCATTCTTTGTCTGGTTCGCGCCGCAGCTGCCTCACATTCCTCACGATCCACCGCCCGAGTTCGTTCGCCCCTATCTCGCAGGAGGTCTCCCGGCCGATGTCGCGACCTATTTTGGAGCCGTGTCGTGGTTCGACGCGGGTCTCGGACAGCTCATCGATCACCTCGATCGGATCGGGATCCGCGACCAGACCCTCGTCGTCTACGCCGCCGACAACGGCTGGGAAGAATTGACGATGACCGGTCCCGAACCCCTGGTCAAACAGGTGGCGTCCATGGGAGGGCCCAGTGGAAAGATGTCACTCTATGACCCGGGCTTCAGAACCCCAGTCATTTTCGACTGGCCGGGACGAATTCCACCGGATCGCGTGATCAACACCTTGATATCGCTGGCGGATGTGTTCCCCACGCTGTTGAGCTTTGCGGGAATCGAAGCCGTGCCGAACCGCGATGGGCGCGACCTGCGTTCGGTTATCGAAGGGTCCGAGTTGCTGGAGCCAAAGCCGCAGATCGGGAACGTGGAGGTGGTCCGCTCCGATACGCGAAGTGGCGAACACGTTTCCAATCGGCGGCTCGCACCCGGCGGTTACTTTTATCGAGATGATACCTGGCACTACATCGAATATTCGACCCGACCTGCCGAGCTCTACCGTGTAGTCGATGACCCGGACGAAACGCATGATCTCGCACTGCAAGAGCCGCTGCTCGTTGCGCGCTTCAGCGCTCAGATCGCAGCGTGGGATTCGCGCATGCGGACCAGAGTGCCACCTGACCCGTACGTGGAGGAACCGCTGCCCTGACCAGGACTCGTTTCGCGTTCTCCCGCGGCGAACGCCTCCACGTCGTCGGCCGACCCAAGACGCCAGGCGGAACTCCTGCTCAAATATCGTCGAAGCGTCCGCCGCGTCCGTGTCCGGCGGCGAAACGGCGCGCGCCCTCGGCCGTCTCGCCCGACTCGATCGCTCCCATCCCCAACTCGAACTCCCGCGCCAGCGCCTCGGCATACGGCAAGCTCCACTGGTCGTAGGCAGAGCGGCGGTCGGCGCGCATGCAAATTTGTGGAAAGCGCGCGATCTCATTTGCCAAACGCTCAGCCGCCTCTCGGGCGGTCCCCACGGCGACCACCCTGTTGGCCAGGCCCATCGCGAGCGCTTCGTCAGCGCCAACTTCTCGGCCAGTCAGAATCAAGTCCATCGCACGGCCGTGTCCGATGATTCGCGGCAATCGAAGCGTCCCCCCGTCGACTAGCGGTACTCCCCAGCGGCGGCAAAAGACACCCAGGCGCGCGTCCTCCTCCACTACACGCATGTCACACCAGAGTGCGAGTTCGAGTCCGCCAGCGACCGCGAAGCCGGAAATCGCCGCGATCACAGGCTTCGACAACAGCATTCGCGAAGGTCCCATCGGGCCGTCGAGCGAAAGCGGGTTCCAGGCCGAGCCCGTCTGCGGGCGAACGACCCGATTCCCCTGGCCTGTTCCGACCGACTTCAGATCTGCACCTGCGCAGAAAGTTCCTCCGTCGCCGAACAAGACGGCGACCTTCGCGTCGTCGTCTCGTTCGAAATCTTGGAACGCCTGCACGAGAACATCGGCGGTGGGGCGGTCGACCGCGTTGCGGCGTTCGGGTCGGTGCAAGATCACGGTCGTGACCGGGCCCGAGCGGTCGACTCGAACTGCGGGGATTTCGCCCATGCGGTTTCCTCCGTTCACCTGACGAGTCATCGACTGTACCATGGCGACGCGCAGCGGACGGCCGTTCCACGCAGATAGAAATCCACTCAGAACGGCTCAGAACAACTCAGAAGGAGAATACGGTGCTCATCGACGGTCCGCTGATCGGAACCACGAGTGCTGGCGAGGTGGGGAGGCGTCTGGAAGAGTTCGGCTTCGATGGAGCATTCACGTTCGAGGGGCCGCACGATCCGTTCTTCCCGCTGATTCTCGCCGCTCGCGAGACACGCAGAATCGAACTTGCCACTGCGATCGCGATCGCGTTTGCCCGAAGTCCGATGCTGCTGGCGAATATCGGGCATGACTTACAGGCCATCTCCGAGGGTCGCTTCATCCTCGGTCTGGGTTCCCAGATCAAGCCGCACATCGAAAAACGCTTCTCGATGCCCTGGTCGAAGCCGGCGGCGCGGATGCGCGAACTGGTGCTGGCAATTCGCGCGATCTGGGCCGACTGGAGCGGCGGCGCGAAACTCGACTTCCGTGGCGAATTCTACCAACACACGCTGATGACGCCATTTTTCAATCCCGGACCGAACCCCTTCGGCGATCCCAGAATCTTCGTCGCCGGCGTCGGGCCGCGGATGACCGAAGTCGCAGGCGAAGTCGCTGACGGTTTCATCATCCATCCGTTCCACACACCCGTGTCAATACAGGACACGACACTGCCGGCACTCGAACGGGGTTTGGCGAAGGCAGGACGCAAGCGCGAGGACTTCGAAATTTCGTTCCAGGTCATGGTGGTGAGTGGCCATGACGACGAGACGCTCGAAAATGCGGATAAGCAGGTGCGCGGCCAGATCGCGTTTTACGGTTCGACACCAGCCTATCGGGGTGTGCTCGAGTCTCGAGGCTGGGGCGACCTTCAACCCGAACTCAATCGACTCTCCAAGCTGGGTCAATGGTCCGAGATGATTGGCTTGATCAGCGACGAAATGCTCGAATCAATCGCCATTTGTGGCAAACCAAGCGAACTCGCCCAAAAGATCCGCGTCCGCTGTGGTGGTGTGGCTGACCGCGTCAGTCTGGTCGCCGCCTACGCACCCGATCCGGAGGCGTGGGCCGATGTGGTTCGGGACCTCAAGGCTCACGACGCCTGACATGCAGGCGCGAGTGTCGCTGTGGATCGGGCTTTGGCTGGTTTCTCTGTCTCACTCGACCGCCGCCAGCGAACCCGCCTGGACGCAAGTGCTCGAACGTGGCGGCGTAGTAGTGCACGAGAGGTCGGCGGGCGAAGGGAACCCCGTTCAGTCCAGAGCGACGACGCAAATCGACGCAACAGTACTGGAGATCCTCGCCTTTCTGCAGGACGATGCGAGACGCACCGAATGGATGGCCTACTGTGTCGAAGCCCGCTCACTCGCAAAGCGGAGCCGCTGGAATCGCTTGAGCTACACCCGACTCGCCGTTTGGCCGTTTTCGGATCGCGACGTAGTCGTCGAAACACGGGTCACACTGGACCCACGGGTGACATCGGCCGACGTCCAGATGCGAAACGTCGATTCCAATCTCGAGGCTCCCGTCCAGGGCATCATCCGAATGCCATCGATGCGTGGCGATATCCGTCTCGAACAGATCGATCGGGGAACGCAAGTCGCCTTCACGTTGTCGATGGAGCTCGGCGGTCGCGTCCCGGCCAGTCTCGCTCTGTTCGCAAGACGAAGGATCCCCTTGGAATCACTCGAAAATCTGCGGGAGTTGGTTCCTTCCACCCGCAGCATGTACGCTGAACTCGTCGGAACCTGGCAAAGCGAGCTTCGGCAGTGACGCTGGGTCGCTGCTCGATTGAATCGACCGATGCTATGTTCGCGTCATGACTGTGCGCGTTCGGAACGCTGAACTCTTCGCGATCACCGAATCCAGCCTGACGCTGTATTTTTCCGTCGAGGCGGACGCTGGACCGATCGATGCCCCCCGCGAGCGTTCGGATCGACGGAGAGATTCGCGGTGTCTGCGAGGGGATTGCTGGCACGCGAAAGGTCCAGATCGACGGCTTGGATCCAAACACGGAGTATCAGCTCGAGATCGAGACACTCGATGGCTCGAGGGCCATCCACGACGATCCTTTCCCGGCGACCGCGAGGACCCTTCCAGAACCGAGTGGCGAACTCACCGCGTCGTTCGCGACGCTGAACGATCTCCACTTCGGTGAACCGCGCGTCGGCGGGGTGTTGGCTCCAGACGGCGAGCCGGCCGAAGACCGCCCCGGCTGGGGATTCGTGGAGGAAACCGAGGGCGAAGTGCCGTATTGGAAGTTCATGAACGAGGATGCGATCGCCGGGATCAACGCGCTCGACGTCGATGCCACCTTTATCAAGGGCGATATCGCCGATCGCGGGTTGCCCGAGCAGTTCGCGGCGGCTGCCGATGCATTCTCGAAGTTTGAAATGCCGCATCACGCCTTCCTCGGCAATCACGACTACTACGCTCGAAACCATTCTGTTTCAGGACACGACGGTCGCGAAGTCGACGGATACGCGCTGCTCGGCCAGCCGCCGGCACCCCGCTCAGTCGACCTGGGCGGATGGCGGCTGATTCTGCTGGAGACGGCCATCCCGGGCGACCATCACGGGGAGTTCGATGACGAGCGCCTCCATTGGCTCTACCAAGCTCTCGCCCAGTCGCGCGAAGCGGCGATGCCCACACTGATCATGATGCATCACCAGCCGGTCCCTCCCGAACATGCGGGCAGCTACCCGAATACGATCGGGATCAAACCACACGACTCGCTCGCGTTATTCGAATTGATCGGATCGAATCCGCAGGTACGCGGCGTACTGATCGGGCACACCCATCGCAACCGAGTTCGACGCTACGCAGGCTCAGGAAACGTGCCGTTCATCGAGGTCTGCTGTACGAAGGACTACCCCGGTGGTTTTGGACACTACAGGCTGTTCGACGACGGATCGTTCCGGCAACAAGTGCACCGGACTTCGACCGAGCGGGCACTCGCCCACTCGACGCGCTGCTCGACCTTCTTCCAGGGTGGCTATCGAAAATTCGCGCTGGGCGCACTTTCCTGTCGAAGCTTCGTCGTCAGCGCCTAGCAGGCTTTGTGCGCGCAAGCCTCGCCGCGAGGCGGCAAGAGCGCTTCTGGCAGATCGGCGGTTCGATCCATTTTCCGGGAGACCCGATGAGCGAAAGGTCCGTGCTGAAGTTCGCTGCATCGTTGGCCTATGTCGACCCCACCGAATTTTGCGAAATCGCACGCTGCGCGGACGCGAACCATTGGGACACTTTGGTGGTATCCGACCACCTCGTCTACCCAGAAAAGATCGAAACCCCCTACCCCTACACCCCAGACGGGGAAACCCGCTGGGACGCGCAGGCGCCCTGGCCCGATCCGTGGGTCGCGATTTCCGCGATGGCCGCGGTGACCAAGCGACTCCGTTTCCTCACGGGCGTATACGTACTTCCCCTTCGCGATCCGTTCGCGGTTGCAAAGGCTGTCGGCACCGCGGCAGTCATGAGCCACAACCGCGTATCGCTGGGGTTCGGGGTGGGATGGATGCGCGACGAGTTTCTGCTTGCCGACAAACACTTCGAAAATCGCGGAAAGCGGACCGATGAGATGATCGAAGTGATTCGCACGCTGTGGAGGGGCGGAATGGTCGAGTTCCACGGAGACCACTACGACTTCGAACGGCTTCAGATGACACCCGCACCCACTCGAGCGGTTCCGCTGATCGGCGGTGGATTGTCACGACCGGCTCTGCGTCGAGTCGGACGCGTGCTCGACGGTTGGATCTCGGATCTTCACACGACCGACGAATTGGGGAAGATCATCGCCGAGATTCGCGGTTACCGGGTTGAATTCGGGCGCGGCGACGAACCACTTCAAATCGTAGCGGCGTGTAGCGACGCATTCGGGATCGATGGCTACCGAAGACTCGAAGCAGCCGGCGTCACCCATGTGCTCACGATGCCCTGGCTATTCTACAGCGGCGCCAGCGCCACACTCGCCGACAAACTCGAGGGCCTGAAGCGCTTCGCTGGTGAGGTCATCGAGCCCATGTCCGGTCTGTAGGAGTCCGATCCGCAACAAGATCCTCGCGGTTCGGGCGGCTGTGCACCCCCTATCGCTCGCACAGCTTGGGGTATGCTGTCGCCCCGGCACGGCGCAATATCCTTCCCCCGCATCCATCGACCGCCAATTGATGCGATTTACCTCGGATGATCAGGGAGCCAATCGAGTCCGATGTCGGGAATGAACGAGTTGCTGTGGCGCGGTCCGCTACACGATGTGCGCGTCGAAGAGCGCTCGCGCTTTCTGTTCTTCGCCGGCCTCGCGACCCTGGTCGGCATCGCGCAGACGCTCGGGTTGACTGGCGCGGAAGCCCTGTTCATGTCGGAATACGGGACCGAGTGGCTGGCCGAGACCATCATCGGGAGTTCAGTCGCCACGGTCCTCGGCTCGTTCGCATATGCGGCTGTGGTCGGCGACGCGCGCAACGACACGCTGTTCATCCAGATGTTGCTCGGAGCCGCCACACTGCTCGTGCTTTCAACGGTCGGCCTCGCGTTGGACGTTCCATGGATTTCCACATTCTTGATGTGCTTTTTCTTCGTAACCCAAGCGATCTTCTTCAATCACTGGTCGACATTCACAGTCGACTACTTCGATACGGTTGCAAGCAAGAGACTCTTCCCCCTGTTCACGCTCGGATGGAGTCTCGGCGGCGTACTCGGTGGTGGGCTCGCGATCGCCATCAGCAGCGGAATCGATCCAAGTGCCGTGATCGCGGGCTGGGCTCTGTCTCTACTCATCGCCGCAACGCTGCTTAGATTCGGCCGTCGGAGACTTCGAAGTTGGGGACCGCTCGAGATCGAGGAGGCGGACGAGACATCAGTAGAAGGAGTTCAAGGTGCCATCCGCTACGTGCGCGCGTCAGCGCTCGGAATGGCCCTGGTGGTATCCACGGTCGGAATGGTGCTGGCGTTAGTCGTTGCGCGCTTCATGTGGCTCGAGGCGTTCGCGAAGCGCTTTCCGAAACCCGAAGAGTTGGCGTCGTTCATCGGCGTCTTCCTCACCGCAACCAATATCATCGAGATCGCGATCTTGCTGGTGGTCGTCCCTTGGTTGATCCGCAGGGTCGGCGTACCGACGGCGAATCTCGCGCACCCCGCGCTGACGATGCTGAGCTTCGCGGGACTCGCCGTCCAATCCAATGTGTACACCGGTGCGATTGCGCGAATGAACGGGGAGATGCTCGAAAACGCCCTCGCCCAGCCGATTCGCGTGCTTCTTTGCAATGCCATTCCGCTGCGTTTCCGCGGACGCGTCAAGGCATTTTTGGAACTGAATATTTTCTACGGTGCAATGTCGATCGGAGGGGTCGCGCTCGCGATTGTCGCGGCCCCCAATCCTCGCTCACTGGCCATCGCTGGAGCAATCGCGGGAGCGATCTACCTGATTGCTAACGTAGGGGTGCGTCGTGAATACCTGCGCACGTTGATCGACCAACTGCGTGCCGGCCGGCTCGACCTTTCTGACCTCGGTGAGGAAATCGGCAACTTCGAGGCGGCCCGACTCGCGGACCTCTGGGAACAGCTGCTCCACGACGAAGGAGAACACCCTTCCTCGTCGCTGCTCAAGATGATCCCCAACCTCGCCTCGCGCGGGATCATTGAACCATTGCGCCGCGCAGCGACGAATCCGAAACCTGAGGTTCGGCTCTCGTGTCTCAGCGAACTTGCTCGCGTCCGTGCAGTGGGCGTGGAACTCACGCTCACCGAAGCCCTGGACGATCCGCAACCCCGGGTGCGTCTGGCAGCGATACGCGGCCTGCTCATGCTCGGCGACGATGCACTATCCGCCGATACCAATCGGCGGTTGATGAGCGATCCAGATCCACTGATACGCGTCGAGGCCGCTCTTCGCGCGGGATGTCTTGACATGATCGAAGAGATGATCGCGGCCGACGATACCGCCTCTTGCGTTGCCGCGCTGACGACAGCCCCCGCGTCGATGATTGGCGCGGTGATGCTGCGGGTACGCGACGAAGAGCCGGCAATTCGCGCGGCTGCTCTGGAATTCGTGGCCCGATCCGGAACCGGGCAGATCGGCATCGCAGGGGCCCGCGAGGTTCTCGATCACGTCGATCCTCGCGTGAGGCGAGCAGCGGTACTGTTACTTGCGAATATCGGTTCCCGCGATGCGATCGAGTCCATCGCCAGCGTTATCGGCGACCCGTCTGGCGAAGTCCAGTTCGTCGCCGAGACGGTTTTGAGTTCGCTAGGTGATGCAGGAATCAAAGCGGTCGATCGCTACCTTTCCGATGAAATCGAACGCGCCGCAGAGGCCGCCTTGCGCGTCATCGCACGCTCTGGATCGGAACGCGTAGAGGAAATCCTCGAACGCGAGATGCGCGATCGGGTTTCCGCGCTTTGGTACTGGGTGATCGCAAATCATCGGGTTCCGGTTGACGACAGCCTCGGCAGCCGATTTCTACACGCCGCCTACTCTGATACAATCGCGCGGAGTCGCCGATTCTGCTTTAAGATCCTCGAACAACTCGAGGGCCCTGGCATCGTTCAGAACGTCGAAAAGGCGCTGCGCTTCGGTTCACCCCGATCGCAGGGCGACGCGCTGGAAGTGATGTCCCATCTGGGTGATCGAGTGTCCGCACAGCATCTGGTCACGTTGCACGAGTCGGGACCGTTACCCGAGCGGATTGAGATCGTTACCCGATCGATCGACGTCCCGCGCGACCCGGCGGCGTTGATCGAGGCCTCGCTCACATCGGGTGGCATCTGGATTCAACGAGGCGCCGCCGTCTATCAGGCCGCGGAAGATAGTCCGCACCCGGAGGGAGAAAACATGGAACGCTTGCTGGCACTGAAGCAGATCTCGCTGTTCAACGGGCTGAGCTTGGACCAGCTCGAGGCCGTGCATCAGATCAGCCAAGAAGTCGAGTACCTCGAAGGAGAGCTGATCATGCAGGAGGGCGAACACGACGACCAGCTCTATCTGCTCCTCGAAGGTCGCGTTTGTGTCTACAAAGACTACGGAAACGCGAACCAAACCGTGCTCAACGAGTTGGAAGCGGTGACCTACATTGGCGAGATGGCCGTTCTCGATGGAGAACCCCGCAGCGCATCTATCGTTGCCTCGCGACACTCTCGGCTGCTTTCTCTGGATGGCCGCAGCCTGCGCGAACTGGTGATGCAAATGCCAGAGATCTCGTTCGAAATTTTTCGCGTACTTGCCACGAGGGTACGCGTAGCGGAGAGCCGGATGCGCACTTGAATCTGGCCGCGGCAAGCTGCGGCGTGGCTCAATTGGCCGCAGGGTCTGGCGGGAGATCTGGCGCGGGGGGTTAGTCGCGCCAATCGGCCCCTGAATCGCGCAGATCGGCCCCCCGACTACCGCCTGATCCCGTTCCGCGACTTGCGCAATCCGAAATTGCGCACCATCTTGCCGGCGTGCGAACGGGTGTCGGTTCCTCGTGATCACCAGCGCAATATCGACCGCGATCAGTGCGAGTCGCGAGCGCGTATGGCACGCACTGACAACTCCCAGCGAACTGATTCGTTGGAACGATCAGATCGTCTCGCTGGTCGAACCTGCACCAGGGTATCCGCGGGTCGGCCAGCGCTCGCGGTGGCGCTACCTGATGGGTTCGGTCGAGATCACTGCCACTCAGACCATTCGGCGGATCGAACTCGGGGAGCGACTGCAGTCCGAGATCCGTCTGGGTTTGTTTCACTTCGATGAAACCTATGCCTTGCAGAGCGATCCCGAAGACACGAGACGCACACGCGTCAGTCTGCGAGTGACGGCATCGAATTCGATCCCTGTCGTCGGAGGTACGATCGACCGCTTCGAGGTAAGAAGGCTGACGGCCGCCTTGATCGACTCGCGCTTGCGGTCCGTTCAAAAATGGTGCGAGAACCAATAGGAGCCTGACCCGTCTGGGATCGTGCGGAGAGGTGGAAGCTGCCTCCCGAAAGCGCAGAGCGCGAAACTGCGAAACTGCGAAACTAGAGTCGCTAGATCCTGCTCTCGCCTATGATCGTGACGATGGGAATCTTGCGATCGGGCCTTGCACTGACAGGGCTCCTGCTCGGCTGCGCGGGTGGCGACCCCTTTGGGGCGCTGCTGCCCGCGGCTCCGCCATTCGACGCTTCGGCGATCGAAGCCGACATCAGCTGGTTGGCCGATGATGCGCGAGCTGGGCGCGGCGTCGGATCTTTGGGTCTCGAGCAATCGGCGGCCTACATCGGGTCGGGCTTTCGCAGTGCCGGCTTCGAGCCCGGCGGAGACGACGGCTCGTTTCTGGCGCAATTCGAGATGCCCAGTTCGGTCGAGGTGATCGATGCACGGATGGCACTAGCCGGCAAACCACTGGTTCGCGGTACAGACTTCGACGCATTCCTCACAAGCGCCAGCGGCAGCGTCGCCAGTGAGCTCGTGTTCGCGGGCTACGGAATCACCGAACCGGAGCATGGCTACGATGATTACGCGGGGATCGATGTCGAGGGCGCGATCGTGCTGCTGATCGCCGACCGCCCCAACATCGAACTGGGGAATGGGAGCGGCAGCCCGTCATTTCTCAGGCGTTCCTACAAATTTGCCAACGCGAAAAAGCACGGTGCGGCAGCGGTGCTGCTCGTGCCCTCGCTACCCGATGCGGAAGACCTTCCCGGCAATGCCGGCAATGAGTCCAACAACCCCACCACACAGGCTGGTGGAGTGATCGCGATCAGTCTGAGCCGTGCTGTCGCAGACCGAATGTTTCCCACGTCGGGTCCAGCCCTTTCGGAACTGCAAGAACGGATCGACGCCACTGGCCAGCCGATGTCGATGCGGATCGAAGACTCGACGCAATCGGTCATGGCCGAGGTCACGGTCGAGGTCGAAAGGAAAGTCGGTACCGTCGCGAATGTCCTTGCTATTCGCGAGGGGACGGACCCGAAGCTTCGGCATGAAGCGGTTGTCGTCGGCGCGCACTACGACGGCCTCGGTCATGGAGACTTCGGCTCGCTTGCGCCAGACCGCCGCGGCGATGTGCACAACGGCGCGGACGACAATGCATCCGGTGCAGCGGGACTGTTGGCGCTTGCGCGAGCCTTCGGGCGGCAGCCCGCAGGCCGTCGCACACTCGTGTTGGCCGCATTCGCTGGCGAGGAAGTCGGCTTGGTGGGTTCAGCAAACTACGTTCGGAACCCCTTGATTTCGGTGCAAGACACCGTCGCGATGGTCAATATGGACATGATCGGGCGTCTGCGCGATGGCAGGCTCGTTGTATTCGGAGTCGAGACGTCGAGCGCGTTCCCCGGCTTGGTAGGCCGCGCGGCTCGGGGTATTCCGCTGCGCGCCGAGCTGTCGGCTGGGGGTTATTCCGCTTCCGACCAGACGAGCTTTTATGCGCGCGACATTCCAGTGCTGTTTTTCTTCACGGGCAGCCACAGCGAGTATCACACCCCTGACGATGACTCCGACCAGATCAATTCCAGTGGAGAGGCCGACGTACTGCGCGTGGTGTATCGCGTGGTTCGCGAACTGCTCGACGCGGACGAGCGCCCGGAAGTAATCAGCGCGGCACCCCCCGAAAAGGGTAGCGGGGGAGGCTATGGCCCCTATCTCGGCACCATTCCGGATTTCGGCGGAATGGCGGAGCGCGGAGTGCTGCTGCAGGGGGTTCGCGGAGACAGTCCGGCCGAAAAGGCCGGACTCCTCGGTGGTGACCGGATCGTAGGCTTTGATGGCGCTGCGATCGCGAACCTCGAGGAGTACGCGGCGCTGCTTTTCGCGGCGCGCCCGGGCCAGAGGGTCGAGGTGATCGCTGTTCGCAATGGCGAGCGCATGACATTCGAGGTCACGTTGGGTCAACGCCGGTGAGCGTAACGATCTGGGGACCAGGCGCTGTGGGCCTGGTGGTCGGCGCGCGCTTGGCGCTCCCGTACTACAGGACCTGTTCAGCCACCAGACGCAGCGCGTCCGGCTGGCCTGCTCCGAGTAGCAGGTTCGATGCCGGAGAATTCTTCCAGGCACCGATTCGATCGATGATTCTCTCCTTCGGACCGACCAGCGCCACCGCGTCGACGAGTTCGTTCGGGACGGCGGCCATTGCCTCCTGCTTCTTGCCATCCAGGTAGAGGTTCTGAATCTGCTCTGCGGCCTCTTCGTAACCGAGGCGCTTCGCGTAGTCGTTGTAGAAGTTGTGTCCCCGAGCGCCCATGCCACCGATGTAGAGTGCCAGCATGCCCTTGACCGGAACTCGACACGCATCAATGTCGTCACCCAGGATGGTCGTCACAAACGGAGCAATGTCGAAATCGGCAAGCGATTTTCCGCCCCCAGCCTTGGCAATGCCCTCTTCGATGTGCGGAACCAACGCGTCGGGTTGTTCCGGGTCCATCCAGACAGGGAACACGCCGTCGGCAACCTCGCCGGCACATGCCAGCCCCTTGGGGCTGATCGCCGCGGTATAGATCTTCATATCCGAACGACCATGAAGAATGCTCTTCAGCGGCTTGCCGTGCCCGGTGGCTCCTTCCGACATGAAGGGAATTTCGTAGTGGTAGCCCTTGTGCTCCAGCCGGGCCTCGCGCGCCATGATCTTGCGGCAGATCGAGATATACTCGCGGGTTCGTGTCAGCGGCCGACCGTACTCGACGCCGTGCCAGCCCTCGACGACCTGCGGGCCCGACGGCCCGAGCCCTAGCGTGAAGCGGCCACCGGAGAGCTTGTCGAGGGTCATCGCAGTCATGGCCGTCATCGCCGGCGTGCGCCCAGGCATCTGCATGATGGCGGTACCGAGACCGATTTTCGTGGTCTTTGCGGCGATGAACGACAGCGGAACGATCGCGTCGTTCCCATACGCCTCGGCGGTCCAAGTCGAACTGAAGCCGAGGCGTTCGGCCTCGAGGATCAGGTCATAGTTGATCGTGATATTCGGGCCGAACTGGCCGGCCAGCAGACCGAGTCGCATGGGGGTACCTCTTATCGGGATTCTGGTAGTTGGGAGAGATCGGGATGAGCAGAGTACAAAACTAGCAGCCATCAAGATACAGCTTTCCCCACCTCGAGCTTCTGACCGTGCAGCTGGACGTCGCGGGTCAACGTGCGTGTCATCTGAACCCACGATCTCTTCGTCGCTGAGACGCTCACCATCAATTTCGGCGGTCAGCAGGCCGCTCACCAGATCGTCGCCCATCTGAGCACGCCGGCGACCCAGATCGTTGCGGAAGTAGTCATCCAGCGAGCGGAACCCGGCAATCCCGGCCGGGGGAACCTCTGAGGAGCCGGGCTCGCGGTGGAGCCTTCCTTCAGTCCATACGCGAATCTGTTGCGGGTCTTGGTCTGGGACGCCAATGAACGCCGCGATGACCTCCATCGGGAGAAGCTGCGAGATCTGTGATGGCGTCAGCCGCGCCTGCATCGACGAATCGATCGATGTGGCGAATGGCGATCGCACGAACCTGGCTTTCCATTCCCGCAACGCGACGTGGCGTCAGAGCCCGCGCCACCAACCCCCGGATCTTCATCTGTCTTGGCGGATCCATCGTGATGATCATTGCTGGACTGAATGAAGTCGTGTGGCGGGGCACGAATCAAGCGATCAGCGCGCCGCGCCCCCGCCGTTCGAATTCGCTCCGGATCGCCGCTTTTTCGTCTTCTGCGATCGGCCGGTAGCAATCGGACTCGGGATTGGATCGATAGTAGACCGTTTCGTCGCATTCCCAGCGCTCGGCCCGCAATTCGCGCTTCATTACCTTGCTGGTATGCGTGATGGGGAGAGCGACGGTCAACCGAACATATCGCGGCGTCCATTTGGTTCCGAGATCGGACTGTGAGGCGAGGAAGCGGGAAAACTCGCTCGCATCGAATGCCTCGGGGTCCGACATCTGGAGGGCCGCCATGACCTGGTCCCCGACCTCCGAATCTGGGACTGCGTAGACAGCCGCGAGTTCGACCCCGGCGAATCGGGCGAGGATTCGTTCGACGGGAGCCGCTGCGAAGTTTTCTCCATCGACTCGAAGCCACTCGAAGTCGCGTCCGGCAAAATAGAAATACCCTTCCTTGTCGCGGTACGCGAGGTCACCGGTCCAGAACATTCCACCCTTCATGCGAGCGGCATCGGCTTCGTCGTTGCGGTAGTAACCTTCGAATAGCGCACGGCCGACCGTATTCACGATCTCGCCAATCGCATGTTCGGAATTCAACAGCCGGCCCTCGGCATCGAACTCGGCGGGTGGACACTCGCTGCCGGTTTCGGCATCGAGCACAAGCGTACCCTCTGCCGCCACACCCAATGCGCCAGCCGGCATATCGTCGGTCCTGCTGATCGATGCGCCGGTCTCACTGGAGCCATAGCCATCTTTCACCTCGACTCCGAATCGCGCTGAGAAGCGCGCGATGTCGAGGTCCGCGGCCTCGTTGCCAAACACGAACTTCAATGTGTTATTGGCATCGTCTGCGCGGGCTTGCGTCGCGAGGATGTAAGTCAGAGGCTTTCCGACGTAATTGAAGTACGTGGCCCGGAATTTTCGAACATCTTCGATGAATCCCGACGCGGAGAATTTTCTGCGCAGCGCCATCGTTCCGCCAGCGATCAGCGTGGGCGCAAAACCCGTGAACAACCCGTTCGAGTGAAACATCGGCATCACCTGATAGGACACCGTGGTCTCGTCGAGCCCGGCAATTCCGACCAGACTCTGCCCGACCAGGTGGAGCTTGCCCTGGCTGCAGATGACCGCCTTGGGGGCGCCGCTGGTCCCCGAAGTGAACAGCAGCAGCAAGGTGTCCTCTGCGCGTACTTCGACGGCTGGAATCGATGCCCCGGCGTGCTCGGCGATGGTTCGAGCATAGGCGTCGGACTCGACATCGAAGATTCGGGAGTCATCGACTCCGGTGTCGAGCCCCCCGAGTAGTGGAAGATGCCGGCTTTCAGAAACAATCAACTGACAATCCGTATGCCGGATATCCCGCGCCAGCTCTGCGCCCCGCAGTGTCGGATTGATCCCCACCACGACGCCCCCTGCGAGTGCCGTCGCACCCAGCCACATCGGAAACTCCGGGATGTTGTCGAGCAGTACACCGACATGGAGCGGCCCATCGTTTCGATTGGCGAGGAGAAACGCGGCTCGGTCCGCGCACGCTTGCAGATAGTCCGGGTACGAGACCACACTGTCCTCGAACAGGATGGCCGCGCCAGAGTGGTTCGCGCATTCGATAACTGCGTCCCGGAACGGCTTCAGGCCTGCCACGAACTAGATCCGCCCGGGTACTTGATCGATCGGGAGCTCGATCGTGAAGCGAGTGCCGCGACCGAACTCGGAATCGACCGAGATGCGTCCATCGTGCCGCTCGAGGATGCTGTGGGAAATCGACAAGCCCAATCCGGTTCCGACGCCGACTGGCTTGGTTGTAAAGAACGGGTCGAAGATCCGGGTGCGAAATTCTTCGGGTATCCCCGGACCATCGTCTTCGAAGATCAATTCGATGCCATTCTCGCCGGTACGAGTGGTGATCGTGATCGTCCCTTCGGACCCCATTGCGTCGCAGGCGTTCCCGAGCAGGTTCATGAACACCTGATTGAGTTGTCCGATGTAGCAGTGGACGCGCGGAATGTCTCCGTAGCTGCGGACGACGTCGATCTGATTCTTGAACCGTGGCTCCATGATCTCGAGGGTCCGATCGATCTCTTCGTGAAGATCCACTTCTTGCAGCTCGGCATGGTCCATCCGCGAGAAGGTCCGAAGATCTTGGACGATCTTCTTCACGCGATTGGTCCCCTCCCGGCTGCTGTTCAGCAGCTTCTGGATCTTCTCTTGGGTGCGCTCGATCTCGCTCGGGCTTTGTTCCGGATCGACGAGCTTTTTCACGAATTCGTCGATGAGCACCAGGTTCGCGTGCACGAAGCCGATCGGGTTGTTCAACTCGTGGGCGACACCGGCCACCATCTGGCCGATCGATTTCATCTTGTCGGAATGAATCAGCTGCACCTGGGTCGCGCGAAGCTCGGCGGTCCGTTGCTCGACCCGCGCCTCCAACGTTTCGTTGAGTCCAGCGATTTCGTCGAAGGCTTTGGCATTTTCGATCGCGACAGAACTCTGGTTCGCGAGTGTACGCACCAGCACCCGGTCGTCACCGGCCAGCCGTTCTCCGGAAATCTTGCGGCCTACTGCGATGCAGCCGAGCAGGTCGACTCCATAGAGGATCGGAACCAGCAGCTCGACTTCGAGCGCATCGAATACGTCGCGACAGGCCTCGCGGTTCTCGAGGTCGGGCTCGTCATCGAAATCGGCGCGCGACAGCTCCTCGCGCCGCATCCACAGGTGCTTCCAGATCGGATGACCCGATGGGATTTCGCTGTCGAGCGCGCTCTCGGACCAGTCGCCGCGCGAGTTCATCGGGCGCAACTGTTTTCCCTCGTCTTCGACTAACAGCACCATGGCCCGATCGACACCCATGGAGTCGGTTAGCGCCACCAGAATCCGATCCGTGATTTCGGTCAACGAGAGCATCGAAACCATCGCCTCGGAGATCTCTCGTACCGCGTCGCTGTAGGCACGGTCGCGATCGAAGAAGCGATCCACCAGTTCCTGCAGCCGGTCGCGCAGTGGGTTGAACAGCAAGATCGCCAGAAACAAGAACGTCACTTGAAACCACAGAAAGTCGATCTCGAGCCACGTAACCAGCACATCTGCGAACGTGATCAGCAGCGCGAACACGCTTGTGATCGCGAAACTCGAGGCGCCATAGGCAGCCGACGACCTCGCTAGCATGCGCAGATCGAAGATCTGTTTGCGAACGATCCCGTAGCCGATCACGACCGGAAAAAGAAACAACCACAACAACGCCAGGTGATAGTCGTAGGGTTGCTTGAAGACCCATTCAGCAGTCAACACGGCCGCGACCGGTGTGAAGCTCAGCAGCGCGCCCCAAAAGACCACATCTGCGTGATCCCGAATGATGTGGTCGTTGGCCTTCGCGCGTTCGATCCCAACGATTGCCAGCGAACCCACGAACAGCGCGACCGTGAATCCGATGCCGCCAAACCACAACAGGCCCAGGGGCAGATTCAACGGTTCCGCGAGCAGGGTCAGGGCTGCAAGCCCGAACGCGAATGCGTACGGGACCAGCTGGATGCGTCGGTGTCTGACCAGCCAATCCGGCTCGATCGGGTAGCTGGTGAACAAGTGAAATGCAGAGGCACCGATAAACGGGACATTCACGAAGAGCCGAGGCCACGCCCAGCTGATCGCGTCCATCTCGATCGAGGTCGACAACTGCACGCTCATCGCCGAGCAGAACAGCACCAGCGCCCACGCTTCAGATTTGCCGGGCCGAAGCCACCACACTGCACCCCCCGTCACCAAGTAGATGCCCGAAACGAGGACCACCAAGAAGTGAAACAGCCCCGTCGCGGTTCCGCGAACTTCTGAGAACGGGACCGGCACGAGTTCGGCGATGTAGCGCTCTCCACTCGGACGCTCGATCAAGTACGCGTTGGCAACGTCGAGCTGCATCCAATCGACGCCTCGCCGGGCTACACGCAGAATCGAATCGCCGTTGACTGCGAGCCATCGATCACCGCTGCGGATTCCGGCCGCGGTCGCGGTCTCCGAGACGTCCGACAGAACCACGTCCCCACCGAGGCGCGTCGCAACAAATGGGTGAGTGATGCGTTCGCCCGGGTTCAGAAGCGCAGCCAGGGACAGCACGATCGAAGTCGCGGCCCAGCACACCGCGAGGGCCGCGGTGATCTTGCGCATTCGAAGGTTTGAAGCGTTCATGCGGCCAACGGCACGTTGG
This sequence comes from Deltaproteobacteria bacterium, assembly GCA_032128375.1. Classification (GTDB taxonomy): domain Bacteria; phylum Myxococcota_A; class UBA9160; order UBA9160; family SMWR01; genus JAJDAM01. The sequence continues at coordinate 94,566 of JAQBGU010000209.1, forward strand.
AGAGGCTAGAAGCCTATGCGGTGATGCGCCAGCCTCAGCCGACCACGTTGCGCAAGGATCGCGCGAGGACGCCCCGCTATCGAGGTGTCAGCGGGCGCCCCGGCTACTCTGGGGTGCTACGAGCACCGGAGCGGGGCGGTAGTTGAAGCCGCTGTTGTTGAGCCCATGGATGAGTTCGCCCGATGGAGCTGGCTGGGAGGTCTTGTCCCGACGCAATCGATCGAGCCTGAATTCCATGACTGTGTGAAACTTTTCCGAACCAGAGCTCTCACAGGTTTGGCCGCGCTGAGCGGACGCGATGTCGTCTGATGCCCGGACGACGCTCACACCCGGGGTAGACAAAAGCAGCAAGCAGAAGGCCGCAGCAACCACCCAGGCTATTTTGCAGTCCACCAACCGCTGGGTCGCTTTCGCCGTCAATCGTGACCTTCTCGACAATGACATCAGAGCCTCCGGAATCGGCGCCGACAGTGGTACCTTTGGCGCGTGTAATCTGCCGAGTCTGGAATCGGTGCACTGCGCCGCGAACTTGAACTCGAAATCCGCCATTGCGTCACTGCTGTGCTGGTCTTGCGCCGAAGTTGCGTACCGGTTGCCGTCGCCAATCCCGACTCGGCTTCGGAGGCTTCCATGCACCTGGTCAGTTTCGAGCGTCTCGAAGCACCCAGCCGCGCCGCTCGGCGCGGTCACCACCAACCTCGACACGCAGACCGACATCGGGAACGACACTACGAGCCTAGACGCCTGGAAGACGAGGTCTTGGGATTCGAGGCACTCGAACCGGGGCGACCCGGGTCACAACGCTTGGGCGCGGTGCTGCAGCTGGGTCCGCAAGCAGGCTGGGTAGTCGACCTCAACCGCGCATTGGCGATCAAACTGGCCTACGAAGATGTGGGAGCGCCAGAACCCGAGGCCGATTCGCTCGTCCCCGCGAACATGGCGGGTTTCTTGCGCTTGGGATCCAGCTCAATGGCGGCCGCGCGCGTTGCGTTGGACTTCGCGATCGAGGCGCTGGCCGACTACGATGCGCCGGACATCTTGCGCGCCGGCGCTGTCGAACCCATCGAGCGATTGCGCCTGCGCGCGCCGGTCCCAAGACCGGGAAAAATCGTTGGGGTCGATTCGAACTACCCCAACGCGTTTGGTGCGCTCGACAGCGAGCCGACATTTTATCTGAAGGCGCCGTCGTCGGTGATCGGATCCGAAGACGAAGTACTGCTCCCCGGCGACGCTTCGAACGTATTGTCGGGAGGCAGCCTCGCAGCGGTGATTGGAATGCGCACAAGACATGTTTCTGCACAAGACGCACTTCTGTGCGTCGCGGGTTATTGCGTCGCCAACGACATCACTGCATCCGCGCCGGACACCAACGACCCCGCGAAATTCGGAAGGTCGCACGACACCTTTTGCCCGCTGGGCCCAGAGCTCATCACCGCAGACGAAGTTCCGGAGCCAAACGCACTCGCGCTGCGAACCGGTGTCGCCGCGGATGCGTTTGCATCGGCCAATACCAAGGAGATGCGCATCTCGGTTGCCGGACTCATCGCCCGCATCTCACAGCAGCTCACGCTCGAACCGGGTGACATCGTGCTGACGGGCACACCGATGGCTACCACACCCCGATCGCTGCACGACGGAGACGTCATCGAAGTCGAAATAGAAACCCTGGGAAGACTCCGAAACTATGTCCGAAACTAAAGTGTCCGAAACTAAAGTGTCCGAAACTAAAGTGTCCGAAACCAAAAAACGAAGCTATTCGAAACCAACTCCGCGGGCCACCGCGCCTACCTCCCGCGAGGCAATCTGCTAGCCCAAGATTCACCATACATCCGAAAGCGGAGGCGGCCAGAGGTGGCCGGAGGGGAAGTCAAGCACAGCGGTGCACCGAGTTCCCATCCCTCAAAGAGAAATCACCGTAACAAAAACCTCACCCGC
>JAQBGU010000210.1:0-68404 GCA_032128375.1 Deltaproteobacteria bacterium
GTCCGCTGGGGGCCGCCCCCTCCCGCTCCTTCCAGAGCTTGGTGAACGCCTCGAGGCACTCCGTGAGCGCGACCTTGCGCTCTTCTTCCGTAACACCCATGGCGCCGACCATCAGAGGGCTGGCGGTCGCCATGTCGGACCAGAACGTGAGCTTCCGCCGTTGCTCGTAGGGGAAATCGAACAGGGTGGCCAGCATGCCCGTGGTGACCTCGATCGACACGCGGTCCACCCAGTCGAAGGTCTCGCCGATCGGTAACCCGTCGAGGATTTCGCAGACCCGCTCGCGAATCAACGGCTCGAGTCGATTCAGATTTCGCGGCGAAGCAACCGGCTGTGCGGTCTCGCGGTGCGCCTGGTGGCGCGCGCCGTCCATTGTGATGAAGCCGGCTGCCAGCGGGAACTCCGGGTCGGGATCGGCGATCACGATCGTCGGCACCGACGAAAAGATCTCGGGGTGCTTCTCGACGTAGACGATGTCGTGGTATTTCGTGACCGACCAGAATGGACCGAACTCACTGTCCGCGCAGTAATGGACCGGATCTTCGCTGCGCAGCCGCTCGAAGTATCCCCAGAGCGTGTCGGTCTCGAACAGTTCGGCGTCGGACACGTCGATCTGTTCGAGCGGGATCGAGTATGGATCGGCGCCAGCCTGGCCCTTCGACGGGAACAGTGTCGCGGTCGCTTCGCTCATGGGATTCTCCTGATAGGACGTGCCGGGTCACGCGGCAGCCCCGCTAACCTACCTCGATTCGGGACCGGCTGGGACAACCGTCTCCAGGACCTGGCTCGCGATCGCGCCAGCGCCGAGCGGCAGGTATCGCACCAGCTGCTCGGACGGCTGCAGGGTGGGCGTGATGCGCGCTGCGCGGAGTTCGCGAAGCGGCCGGTCGCAGTCCGCAATGAACTCGGAGGCGAAAGCGTCTGTGCTGTCGACATCGCCGTTCCCGCGCAGACGATGTCGACGTTCAGGCGCAACCCAAGCGTCTCAGTGGAACCCGGATGGTCTTCGAAGTGGCGCGACAGGTCGGACCGCGCTCGATCCGAGCTACCCGCGCGCTCGGGAGAATTGGGGTCCCGTCGGTCACGCGTTGCCGATCCGGCTCGATGACCAGTCGCTCGGCCCGTCGAGCACTTCGCGCACCTTCATCAGCAGCGCCTGGCTGCTGAATGGCTTGTAGAGCAGCGGGGTGACCGAATCCACATCGAGATGCGATTTCAATGCGTCGCCCGTATAGCCAGATATCAACAACACCTTCATGTCGGGTCGCCTGCTGCGCAGCTGCATCGCCAACTCCACTCCATTCACGATCGGCATGACTACATCGGACACGAGCAGGTCGACTTCTCCCGAATACGAGTCACTCACCACGACGGCCTCGCTCGCCGACGCGGCCTCGAGGACGGCGTAGCCGGCCGATCGCAACTGGCGCAGCGCGACTTGGCGCACCGGATCGTTGTCCTCCGTCAACAAAATGGTCTCACGGCCGTGCCGCGGTCGATTTTCGTCGGCAGGCTCGGTTACCGCTAACGCGTCGGCCGTGGCGGGAAACTCGACCACTACGGTCGTGCCACGCCCCGGTTCGCTATCGATTGCGACACGGCCACCGAGCCGCCGAGCGGTTTCGTTCACCACCGCGAGGCCGAGCCCGGAATTCGAACCGGCCTGCTTGGTCGAAAACAGCGGTTCGAACGCACGAGCCCGAACCTCCGGGGTCATCCCGGATCCGTCGTCGGTCACGCTCAATACGACGGTGTCCGCCTCAGGTTGGCTCCCTCGTTCGTTTCGAACCGAGATACTGATCGAACCCTGCGAGCCGATCGAATCTCTGGCGTTCATGACCAGGTTCACGAGGATTTGTTCGAGTTGAATGGGAGCGCATCGGACGCGCGCATCGGGGGCGACGTCGATTCTCAGGTCAATGTGCTCACCGCCCAGGCTCGACATCAGGTTTCGAAGACCCAAAACCAGTGTGCTGACGTCGACGGGCGCGGAGGGAGCGGTCTCGTTTCGACCGAGCAGCAGGAGCTGGCGCAACAGGCGACCCCCGCGTTCGGAAGCTTCGACGATCGCGTCTACTTCGGGGGAGTTCTTTCGTGAGGCGTCTGCGGTGCACAGCAGCTCAGCGTTGCCCAGGATGATCATCAGGATGTTGTTGAAATCGTGCGCGATGCCTCCCGCCAGGCGGTTGATCGAATCGAGTCGCGCGCCATTGAGCATGTGAGTTTCGGCTTTGCGGCGCCGGTTGATGTCCCGCACCACGATCAGCACACCAGGAGACCCGTTCTCGAGTTCGATCCGACTCGCCTTGCATTCGGTCCAGACCCCGGTTCCGTCGCTCCGCGTGGCGAAAATCTCCACCGGAATGTGAGCCGATTCGACTCCATCAATGATCTGCCCGATACCGCGAAACACCGCCTGCGTCGTCCCCACGTCCATCGTCTCGAACCCCTCGATACCTCGGCCGAGCAGCTTCTCCCGCGTGAGCCCGGCGATCTCACAGAATGCGGGGTTGACAGCCAAGATGACGCCCCGCGAATCGACGGTCAGCATCCCGTCGGGGCAGTTCTCTACGAAAGACGCGCTCTCGAGGTTGGCGCGGTCTCGCGCACGCACGATCGCCCAGACGAATACTCCTGTGATAGCGATCTGAAACGAGACGATGAGCCCGTGGACCCCATCCGCGAGGCTTGGTAGATCGGGAGTGATCCAGCCCGTGATTTCGGCCCAGCAAACCAAAACCAGCAACCCCGAAGCGATGCCGGCAGTCGCCAGTGAAGCCCGGCTCCCCAGAGCCGCGCCTGCGACCATCACCATCGTGACGTAGCCGACCGCGGCCAGTGATCGGACTCCGTGGAGCACCACCACGTAGGCCAGCAGGACACAGGTCGACGCGACCGTGAGTAGGCTCGCGATGGGGAAATATCCTCGCGCGGTCATTCGATGCAGCGCCAGCAAGGCGACCGAATACGAGACCAGCGAAACGGCGAGGTGCGTTGGGCCCACGTCGAAACCCAGCACGAAAGCGATCGAAGCAACGGACGCGAAAAAGAGGAGCCCGAGGATCTGGTTCAGCGATCGAGCGCTGCGATCGCTCGGGCCAGGTCCGGCGAGTGCAACAGACAAACGAGCCGACCAGCCCCGAGCCGTCATCCGATGAGTGTAGTCGCTTCCGGGGCTTGCGGGAGGACTTTCAGTCGCCCCGCCGACGGCTCGCTGGTAACGAGGATCTTCGCGTCTAAGTAGTTCTACCTACTCGCGGGCTGATCGGCGCGCCCCAAGAGTGTGTCAGATCGATCGCGTCGCAGCCGTGCCCGACTGCCCGGGTCCGCAACAGCGAGCTGCGACCGCGCGAGGTCGCGGCGCAACAGGTCCGCCGCGCGGGCCGTTTGTGCAGCCCGCTCCGAAACGGCCGATCCATACAGATCCACCGCCTGGTCGAGCAATCTCAGCGCTTCTTCCCGACGAGAATCCGCGAGCAGCATCACGGCAACGATTCTGGCGACGTCTGCGAAATGGGGATCGAGCGATGGGGCGGGCCGCGCGCCGCTCGCACGGCCGATTCTCGAAAGTGTCGACGCGCGGGACACTCGGGTATCCGGAAACGATCGGTTCGTTTCCAGTGCGTCGACATATGCATCGGTGGTCTCCCGCAGATCGACGTGCGGAAACACGTTGCGTTCGATTCCGCCGGGCCCGAATGCGCGCGCGATCGTCGCTGTCACGATTCGCCTGGTGACGGGATCGAGTTCCAGCGACGCACCGGATCGGTTCATCAGCGAGTCGACGGCTGCTGAAATGTGGATCGCGCCATACAGGTGCAGAATCTCGTGCATCAGTACACGGCCTGGGTCGGTTCGAGGCGTGATTCGAATCGCCAGCGATCGGCCGAGCAGTTCGGCGACGCCGGCTTCCGGCTCACCCTGGGCAGTCGCGCCCGGGCGACTGATCATCACGGCGGCGATTCCTTCGGCCGGCGGTTCGACTCTTTCGACGTACTCGGCGTGGATCGCGTTCAGGTCGCCCGTGGTGTGCTCGGGATCGAAATCACCGATCACGATCGGAACGAAGCGCGTCCTCAGAATTCCGTCGAGAGAATTCGACGCAGACAACCACAATGCTCGGACGACGAACTGCCACCCCTGTGTCGAACGCGTCGCGGCGTCGGCATGAACCTGCACCGGCACGATTCGCCGAGTTCGCCAGCCCGGCACCCGATCGCGAAGGATCTCGAGCGCCGTGAGAGCCGACTCCGGATCCAGATCGGCGAGCCACACCACTCGTTCCAGCAGGCCGGTCGCCTCTGCGAGTTGCTGGGCGTTCGCCAGAGCGATGGCGCCGCCCAGCAAGGCCGCCGGATCATAGGGGTGCGCCCAGGCCCGGCGAATCGCGGCCTCCGGAACCAGAGCTTCGTGGATGGGGGCGAAGCCCGAGAGCTCGGCCAGTCGCGCGTGCGCGACCGCGTCCGTTGGTGCGTGCTGTAGTGATTCGGCGTCGGCCTGCGAGCCGAACAGAATCGCGGCCAGGCCCAGCACTCCGACAATGGCCAGCGCTGATCTCGCTCGCGCGTTCGGCGTGCAAGGCCGGTTGCGGCCTCGACGCGTCTGCGAACGCTGATAAACTCCGACTCGACTCTCCAGACAAGGACGAGGGAGTCGATGGTTCCGGTCCAGCATGACATTTCCTCCGGTTCAGTCGGGGCTGGGGGGCGCTACACGCCGGCGCGGGAATCCGGGATTCTCGTCTCGATCGTCGAAAACGACGCAGCGCTTCTGGACGTGATCGGGAGGACGCTGCTCGCAGCCGGATACGAGGTGGCGAGATTCGACTCCGCAGAAGCGTTGCTGGGTTCGGACGCGGTTTCGAAGTCCGCGTGTGTCTTGATCGATTTGCGCCTGTCTGGAGACAACGGATTCGATCTGCAGCAGCGGCTATGCGCCGAGGATCCCGACCTGCCCCTCATTTTCATGAGCGGGTACGCCGACGCGAGAGCGGTCGCCTCGGCGCTGAGATCCGGCGCGGTGGAATTTCTCGTGAAACCGTTCCGCCAGGTCGCCTTGCTGGAAGCCGTGCGCGTCGCGGTGGCGCGGAGCGTCGGCGGGAAGCTGCGCCAGGTGCGAGGCGATCGACTGCGAACACTCCTCGCTCGCCTGACGCCCCGCGAGACCGAGGTGCTCGAAATGCTGATCACCGGTTCTGACACGAAGGCGGTCGGCATCGCACTCGCGATCAGCCCGCGCACGGTCGAGATCCATCGCCAACACCTGATGCACAAGATGAAAGTGACGAGCGTCGTCGCACTCGCCCGTCTCTGTCTGGATTTGGACTCGCTCACAGACGGCGCGCCGCCAACCTCAGCAGATTCGTGACGTGCTCCGAGTGACAACGAACGGCGATCTCGGTCAGCCGGTGGGCCAGTAGCGGTCTGGCGAGACGAAGGTGTGTGTAGGCGGCTCGCGTCAGTTCGATCAGAACGGACGTGCCGCAGGCAGTCGCGCTTTCCAGATTGGGAACGTCCGCGACGAACGGGAGCCCTCCAAAAACGCTGCCCGGTGCGAGCGTTGCGAAGGTCACGTCATTTGCCTCGCCGAACCGGTGGTGAAGCGTGACAGCGCCGCCACGCAGGAAGAACAGGGAATCGTCACCCGGCGTTCTTCTGTGCTGGTGGTAGATGCAGCGATAATTCGGGACTCTTCGCAGCCGGCTGATCTGCGCGATTCCCATGGCCTCGTCCACTCCCAGACAGCGCAGAAATGCTTGCTGATGGAGGAACTGCGCCAGTTCGTTGCTGGCACGGTTGACGAGATCCCAGAGCATCCGGACTGCGGTGGGCTCCGGTTCGTCGAACGCTATCCCCGTGAGAAAGCAATCTTCGCTGTCCGAGTCGGCTTGCCAGCGTCCCTCGACCGCCAGTTTGAGTTCGCCTTGGGGAAGATGCATCGCCACGCGGCGTACAGACTCCAGCGAAAACATCGAGCGCGTGGCTACGCACAGGCCGCCTACGCCAACGTCTCGGGCGTGCCCGGGAAGTGGCGTCAAGAAATCAGATCCGAGAAGTTCGACCGGGAAATCGACGGCCACCCGCGGATCCGACCGCGCTTCCAGAATCTGCCTGGCGGCACTGTCCGCAAGCGAACCCCGAGCCGATATTTCTGCTACTGCCATGATCGGCGGCCTGCTTGCGAGTCGACGAAATGGTTCACCCGCATCGCCGATGCGATCCGTCGGAATTCATGTGTCGTCGAGCGCGCGATCGATGCCGCGAGTCGGGGTCGTGAGGTCGTCACCGCCGATTTCCTCCGGGGGGAGTGTGATCAGGCTGCGATGATTCCTTCGCGAATCGCGTAGCGAACCAGCTCGGACGCTTTGTGCGCGCCGATCCGGTACATCAACGCGGCTCGATGCGTTTGCACCGTCTTTTCCGAGATCCCGAGTTCAGTGGCAATCACGGGAGCGGAGAGACCCTCTGCAATCAGCTGTAGAACTTCTCGCTGGCGGCTCGTGATTCCCGTCCGGCCGGGAGTTTTCCAATTCAAAGTCACCGTATCGACGATGTCCCCAGCGACGGATGGCGAGAGATACGATCCGCCCGCACGCACCTTCTGGATCGCCTCGACCAGTTCGCACGCCGGTGCGCTCTTGGGAACGAAGCCGGACGCGCCTGCGATCAGCGCCTGTGTGACGTCTGACGGACCGTTTACGCCCGAGAGTGCGATGCAGCGCGTGTGTCGACTCGCCCCGCAGATCCGCTGAATGGCAGCGATCCCGCTGAGGCGCGGGAGGCGCGTGTCGATGAGCGCTATGTGCGGACGCATTTCAGCGGCCGCCGACACCGCTTCGCGGCCGTCCTCGCACTCCGCGACGCATTCGAATTCAGTCTGCGATTCCAGGATTCCCCGGAGGCCTTCGCGGAACATGCGTTGCGAGTCTGCGATCAGGATCGATGTCTGCATCTGGTTCTCCGTCGTTCGCCGTGTGATCGGCTCCTTCCACCATTCGGCCGTCGGGCAATCGCCCCAATTCTACGTTCTGCGTATTTTCGAAAGATTTTGTACTGATCCACGACTCAGTGGAAACCACTAGTTCGCTGGTCGTCTTACCTGGAACCTTGCGGGATACCCCCCGTCTCCATTCGTGAGAGCGCGTCGCGCGCTGCGAGTCGATACGCTTCCGCCGGGCCTGGCGAATTCAAGATCGCTCCCGCCAGGTAGCCGACTGACACTCCCAGACGCACGTATTCGAAACCCAGCTGGAGCGTGTCGCCCGCACAGAATCCGATGACATGGACTCCGATGACGCGGCCGCTATCGGCTTGCGCGACGAGCTTGAGAAGCCCGCCCTCGGATCCCGCACCCCATCCGCAGTTCGGGGGATACGCGGTCATTCCGACGACGTGTTCGATGTCCAGCCGATCGCAAGCCTCATCGCTCAGTCCCACGGTGGCGAGCTCTGGAATCGAGTGGATGAAATGCGGTGCCTGATCCTCGAGCTCAGGCTCGAATCCTGCGGCATGCAGGACTGCGACGCGAGAGAGATGATTCTGGACTGCCTGGTTGCGCGAGAGACCACTCACGTCACCGATCCCATAGATCCCTGGCAGTGAGGTGCGGCCCACTTCATCCGTGAGGAGAAAACCGCGCGAGTCGCGCCCCAGCTCGACGCCATCCATCGATGTGAATGACGTGTCGCGAACGCGTCCGGCACACACCGCCACGCACTCGCACTTCTCGATTCTTCCGCTGCCGAGTTTCAGTCGCGCGTAGGGCTCATCTGGATCGGCGACCACTTCGATTCCGCTGATCTCCTCGTCGAGTACGATTTCGATGCCAGCGTCGTGCATGCTCGGCCTCAGGATCCGCAGCAGGTCGCGGTCGATGCCTCTCATCAGCTGCTTGCGCCTGTCGATCAGAACGACCGAGGCGCCCAGGGCCGCAAACACCGATGCGAGCTCACAACCGGTTTCGTCGGCCCCGATCACCACCAGACTTCGAGGCGGCGCGTCCCGGTCGAAAATCGAGCTGTCATCGCAAATCGCCCGGTCGTCGAACCGGAATCGCCGCGGGCGCCGGGGCCGGTTTGGCTCCGAAAGGATCACGGCGCCCGCGCTGTGCAGCTCTGAACCGATCTCGATCGTGTAGGGGTCCCGAAACCGCACGCTGCCCGTCAGTTGTCGGACCTTCGATTCCTCGAGGTTGCGCCGCAGACTCTCGACATGCTCGACGAAGGCGCCCTGGATCCGTCGCAGTGCGTCGCATGCGGCGAGTCGGATCTGCTTCTTCGACGGTCGCCGGCGGAGTCCGGCAGTGCCGTTGGTCAGGATCCTGCACGCCAGCGCACGCCTCACCATCGAGAAAGGCTGACCGGGTGTCGGGTCGGGGTTCGGGGGGAGGACCAGGACGACGTCCCATCCCAGCCTCTTCCCCTCGAGCGCGGCAGTGTGAGCGGCCGGGCCGTCTCCGATCACGATCAGGTCGTGATGCACCAATCCCGTCCCTCCTTCCGCGAGTGAGTTCGGCACGACATGGCCGCGCACGGATCGGGTGAAACGAGTATGTGTGCAACAAATCGACGAATCGGTACCCGACGTCGGCTTCCAGCCGGAAACATGCGGTTTCTGCGTACATCGAAGTACTGATGTGAGGATCGCAGGTTCAGCCTAACATCGAATTTGGAATCGACGCGGTATGCCGAGTCAAGTTCGAGTCGCCGTGGATCGATGAACGAGTTACCGGATGTCGCGCCGACCGGGGAGGGACCAGGATGTCATCAGCGAGCCCGGCCAAGCGGGTCTTTCTGTACGAGGAAGCGGACTTCTATCGAACCCGCCTGTCGACGATCGTTTCGGAATGTGGACACGATACGGTGTTGGCCGACGGAATTCATCTTGTCGACGCGCTTCGCGCTGCCGGTCCGCCGCTGGCGCTGATGATCGTGCCTTTCCACGTCACACCGACGCCGATGCTGGAGTCGCTCCGGTTGGCCAGAGAGATCGACTGGCTCGCCGCCGTTCCGATTCTGGGGGTCAGTTCGTCCGGCACGCAGGGGCTCGATCTCTGGCAGCTGCGGGCGCTGGGCGTCGCCGGCGTGGTCGACCGGTGCGCTCTGCCCGCTCATGTTCGCTTTCGAGTGTCCCAACTGGTGTTCAGCGGGAAGGGAGCGAGGGTAAACAGAAGGGTCCTGTGCGACTTCCCCGTGAAAGTCGCCGTCGAAGACGAGGTCTTCACGGCGCGTGCGATCACTCTTTCGGAAAGAGGAATGGGGCTCTCGTGCAACCAGGCTCTGCCGGTCAACACCAAGGTGTCGCTGCAATTCGATTTCACATCGCTCGCCACCGCGACTCATCGGGTGGAGGGGAGGATCGTGCACGCGAGGGCAGTGGCTGATCCCGAGCCGCGATACGAGACGGGCCTGTTCTTCTTTCCTCGAGGGGACGCATTCCGCCACGCAATGGCCGCCGAGGTAGCCAGGCTGCTCGCGATGGAGGGATAATCCCGCTCGAGCCCATTTTTCGGCGCTCTGCGCCCCGGTTTCCGCGAGCCTGCCGATCTTTCAGCTCGAAAGTAGGGGCAGATGCGTACGCGGCACTGCGTATTTCACGCAGGTACGCAGTCGCTACTTTTCGTGTCGGGTGCGGGGGGACCATGACGGAAAGTCGGATTCTGCTGGCCGACGGCCAGACGATGGTACGTGAAGGTCTGCGGCTGATCCTCGAGCGGCAGCCGGGCTTCATGGTCGTCGGGGAGGCGAGCGACGGATCCAGTGCGATCGAACAGGTGAAGAAGCTCTCGCCCGACGTCCTCGTCATAGCGATGTGTCTGCCCCACCTGTCGGGGATCGCTGCAACCGCGAGAATCAGAAAAGACCACCCGACCGTACGGGTTCTGATGCTGGCGCCGCGGGAAGATCTGCACTTCGCGGAGGATTCGCTGCGGGCGGGCGCATCGGGTTGTGTTTCGACATCCTCCACGGCGCTGGAACTCATCGCAGCCGTTGACGCCGTGCACAACGGTCGGAAGTATCTCTCGCCGGGTGTGGCCGAAGCGCTGATGGATCGACTGGTCCATCCGGAACAGGTGGGAGCGCGGCCGCTTTCCGCGCTCACATCCCGTGAATCCGAAATCCTCCAGCGGCTGGCCGAGGGGCAGAGCGCAAAGGAGATCGGCCGGGATCTTCACATCTCCGGCCGCACAGCCGAGACACACCGGGCGAATTTGATGCGGAAGCTCGATGTCAAGAAGACGGCGGGTCTCGTGCGGATTGCCATTCGGGAGGGGCTGGTGGCTCTCTGACGGCCGGAGGCGGAGTCCGGAAGCCGGAGACGGTGCGAATCGCAGGGATGCGAACACCCGGCCAGCGGGGACTCCGCCGACCGAGCGCCGCCCGGCTCGCCTCCCCCCGTTCACGCCTGCCGCATCGAGGTACCGGACGTTGTACCCATAGGGCTGTCCCCAGGGATCGACCGGTATCTGCTTGAGATAGGGTCCGTTCCAGCCCGGCGCTGCTCGAGGAGCAGGACATCGATCGCGCCTCCACCTTCGTGGCGGTGACGCAGGATCACGAGGCGAACCTGGTGGCGGGCCTGCCTGGCGAAGCGGCTCGGAGCGCCCAGGCCGAAGCCGAGCTGGCTCGCCTGCTGCGGGAGTAGTGGGCTTGCTCAGAAGGTGACTTCGTAGTTCGCGTATCCGTACTCGTCGCTGCGGGATGCCAGATATCGGTTTCCGAGCTGGTAGAGGACCACCTCGAACGGCGTGCCTCCGATGGTCATGTTGATCTGACTTTCGCGAATCTCGTACGCGACCTGCGGATCGAACATCAGATCCCCCATGACCTCGGGCCCCGGCGTCTTTCCGTCCACGGAGGTGATCAGGCGTTGGCCCTCGGTTCCGTAGAGAATTTCGAATCGCTGGCCCGTGACGAGATTGTGCACGCGGGCCGTCTTGCCCACGATCGTCGCCTTCAGCTTGGCATCGTCGAGGGCTACCGCGCCCTGGCGCAGGAGTTCCGCCACGGTCACTCCCGGCTTGGCGGCGCTGCGCGCCTTCGCACCCGGTGTGTACCAGATGGGCGAGGACCAAGCGCGATCCTGGACCGTCAGCGGAACGACGTCCGGCGGAACCACGCCCTGCTGGGCGGCCTGGATGGTGGTCCAGCGCGGCGTGGGAATCAGCAGCGCACGCGTGTAGTAGAACGCATCAAGACCCGGGTCGAAATCCGGGTCGGTCCACAGTGCCTTCAGCTCCGTCGAGCCAACGCTGTTCGCGTAGGTTCCCTTCGAGATGTCCACGGTACTGGCGATCGGCGGCAGCTTGCCGGTGACCGGATCGGGCTTCCGATCGCCCGACCACGCGACGTCGTAGATCTTTTCGAAGCTCTGGCCGTTGCGCGCCCATCCCTTGACGATCTGCACGCGGTCGAGGTTGGCGCTACTCGGATCGCTTTCGGCCCAGACGATGAAGGATGGTGCCGCGGCCGCCGGCTCGGGCAGGTCGCTTCCCATCGGGACGCCCTTTGCGTAGCCCATCTTCACCCAGTCGGGCTGATCGACGACCGCCGGATCGAACGCCCAGCCACCGAACAGCCGCACCTGCATGCGCAGGCCGCTCGTCGCGTAGGTCTCCTTGCGCCAGATGGCGTCCCAGATGGATTCGCGCGTATTCTCCTCGGCCCACACGCCGGTCAGGCCAGCTGTGCAGACCTCCCGGTTGTCCATGTTCAAGAGCTTCTTGGAACTCAGTCGCTTCTCGACGGTGTCGTCGATGGTCCCGTGCTCGCCGAAGTAATCGTCGTTCCGGTAGGCCGACGCGGCGCTGTGCGAATCGGACCCCGCCACCATGCCGAACTTGTAGGGATTGAAACCGAGCGCGCCCTGCATAGCGATGCCGTCCCGTAGCGCCAACCGCATGTAGCTGCCGTAGTCCGTCGGGACGCCTTTGGCGCCCAGCAGCAGCCACACGAAGATGTTGAAGTTGGCGAACTCGTCTTGCGGCGAGAGGTAGGGGGTCGTTTCCGATTGACCCTTCACCTGGTTGATTTCCGACACCGGCTCGTTGCGCATCCGCGTCTCGGCGTAAGCTCGATCGATCGTTTGGCCGGCGGCATTGATCTTTCTCGGGTACAGCGCGCCGTTGCTGAGATTTCCGTTGTGCGTGACTGCGATCACGTCATTTCCGGTCTCGCGCTGCGCGGCCATCCACTTCCAAAGTGCTTCCGGGCGGGTCGAATCGATGGAGCTGAACGCGCTTGTCGATACGCGCTTGGCGTCCTTGAAGAACACGATGCGGTGCAAGTTCTTGTAGTCCGGTGTCGAAGTCCATTCCCAACCGGGAAACGTCGTGAACTTGCCGGGCTTGTTGTATGTCTCCGCAATATCGGCGATCTGCATCCACGCATGCCCGGCCACTTCGGGCCCCTGCAATTCCCGGATGGGCATGTCCTTCACGATCGAAACCGAGAGGACCTTGTAGAGATCCATGCCACTCGCCCATGTGCCGAACCGAAGCATGCTGGCGACGAGCGGGGAGTTCTTCCGAAGCGGCGATTCGGGGTCGTCCGCCATCGTCAACGCGCCGGTATACTCCGAATGATCCATCACCACGCTGAAATCGAGCGGCTCGTCGAGTTTGACGTCGAACCCGCCCGGATGGACTACCGATTCGCCCATCGCGTAGCGGGTGGCATCGTCGGGTCCCAGTCGCGTGCCGAACACGTAGGCGTCGATCGACCAACTCGAATGGATGTGCAACTCGCCGAAGTAGGCGTTCCGCTCGGGGTTGGGGTTCGTGCCGATTTCCGCTGAAGGAATCGATGATTCCTGCCCGCCGGCGATCGGCTTTGGTGCTCCGGCGAGGACCGCCAGCATCAGGGCGGCTGCGAGAATCCCGGTGACCAGGGCGTAGCGATCGCGTTCCATGATCCGTCTCCTCTTCACAGTCCGCGCCAAGGCGTGGATTCTGGGGCCATCGATCCTGAAGATTCTCCAATTCAGGCCGCCCACCGCGCAAACCCGGCTCGTCAGCACCGGGCCGTCGTCCAGTATTCTCTGTCTTCCGGCTGCCCGCCATTCGCAGTGAGGTGCGGACGCAGCGCAGGATCTCCGTGTGAATTCCAACACATGGAGGACGCCGGCGTGCATGACCTGGGAACCAACATCTCCGTCTGGCGCACCTGAACCGGGATCTAACGCTGCCGCGTTGGGTTGAGCGTGTCGGATGATTTTTGGATTATTTGGGAAACAGCAAGGTCACCGCGAAGCGCAATCCCCAGTCGGGTCCGCGCTGCGGGACCTCGGCATAATAACGCGGGCCGAACTGGAGCGTGATTGGCAGCTTGCCGACCTTCAGCAACTGGGTCACGGTGAAGTTCAGCGGCACGGTCCAATTTTCCGCCTGCCAGTTGTACGTGGACTCGGTATTCACGCCAAAGGTCGTGAATTTCTTGGTCGTGAACGACGCATCTGCCTTCCGACGATCTTCCTATCCGAAAAAAATCCGGCGAGGGGGAACACCGCTGGTGATGAAGCCCAGCACTGCTTCCAGCCCCACCTTCGAGTAGGTGTACCGGAGTCCATAGAGTGTGGGCGCCGCCAGTGTCGTCTTGTCTGCCAACTCGGCGATCGTCCCATCTTTCGCGAGTTCTCGGATTCGCGACGCTATCAACCGCTTCTGCACGTTCCTGGTCGATACGGCCTTGCCGAGGCGCCGCGGCTTCCCCGTTTGAAGCAGGGATTCAGGCGCATAACGTCCACTGCGAACCAACTTGATGACCAGATCCAAGCCGATGTAGCCGTTCAGGATGTTCTTCACGTCGTAGCGCTCGAGGCCCATCCGCTCGGCGGCGTCGCCGTGCGAGTCGTCGCCGATCAACAGGAGAACCCGGCGATACACCTCCACCTTGGCCTTGCGAATTTTCGCGCTGTGGCAACGGCCGAACGGAGTCGTTCGCTGCTTCTTTTTTGCGTTCATGCTCATGGGGGTCTCCTCGTGGGTCCCTCTCGCGTTCGATGCTCGTGCGTAGGAAGGATAACGAATGATGGCTTCGCGGAAAATGCGGGCACGAGTCGCGATTGTGTCGTAGCGATTCTCCCTCATTAGAGGTTCGAGGAAAAAAGAGAACCCATTCCGGATGCGCGCATCATCGCCACCCAACGCTCGCCGATGATTCATGCGGCCCGGCGCCGCGCGAGGTGGACGACCGTCTCATAGTGGATATCGATCTCACCACCCGCCGCATCGATGAGCTTCTTCACGCCGTCGAGCAAGTGTTTACGCTCCGCTTCCGGAAGAGCCGCGTGAGCCGAATAAGTCTCGAGCAGCCGAATGTAGCGATGCGTCACCAGGCGGTCTCTCCACGCAAAGCCCGGCCGCGTCTGGACATCGAACAGTTCCGTAGCGGCGATGCTACCGGCGATGGACTCCTCGATCGCGGCGAGTAGCGTCGGCGTCAGCTCGTCGAGATCGGGCGCGCATTGCTCGTAGAGCGCCGCGAGCTGTGTCTGCAGAGGACTTGCCACGATCTGGGTGCGGTTCCAAAACAACGCAAGCGTGCCGCCGCCGCGCAGTGCCTCTCCGGCTTTCGCGTAGCCCGCAACGGGGTCGACCCAGTGGAAGGACTGCGCGGCGAATACCAGGTCGTAGGCGCCCCTCTCCAGCGGCCAGTCTTCGAAGCTCGTGTTGTAGAACGTGACCGGACCGTTGCACGCGGCACGCGCAGTTTCGACCAGTTGCGGGCCTGGTTCGAGTCCGGTGATGGCAATGCCCCGATCGAGGAATAGCCGCGTCGCCTTGCCCGTTCCGGCGCCTACCTCCAGCGCGCGTGGCGCTGGGCCGAGCTGGCCGAAACGCAGGATCTCATCGATCGCTGCGACCGGGTAGCCCGGCCGGACATCGTCATATTGCGCGGCACGGGCGTCGAAACTGCGCGCTCTCGCGTTCCAGGCGTCACTCATGATCGGAATCCAGCGCGGTCTCTACACCGCGATCGGTCAGCGGACGCTGGGGTCTGCGGCCTGGCTAGCGGAACCAGCCGTCTCGCTCATCGAGCCCTTCGGCGACCAGGCCTCGGATCGCGTCCTTGACGACGTCGACCTTCTCTCCGATGGTCGCGTCGTCTTCGGCTGGGTCACCGTCAAAGTGCAGTGCGTCTCCGAACCGGATGCGAAACTTGACGGGCAATGGCAAGAAGCCACCCAATCCAAAAAGCGGGAACGTCGGTGTGATCGGGAACGCGGGCGCACCAATCAACTTGCCCAACAGCGGAACGTTTGCCAAGCCGGGCGACTGCTCTTCACTGCCGACGATCCCGACCGGTACGATCGGCGTGCCCGATTCCAGCGCCAGCCGCATGAATCCGAGGCCGAAGCGTTGCAGCTGGTAGCGTTTGTCGAAAGTCTTGATGAACCCGCGTGCGCCTTCGGGAAAGACCATGATCGCCTCTTCTTCCTCGAGCAACTGAATGCAATTTCCCGGTGTACCGACGACAGAACCCGAACGGTGCATGAAGGTTCCGAAGAACGGAATCGTCGGTAGGTAGTACTCAGCCATTCCGCGCACCATCCGCGGCGGGTTCGATTCCAGATACAGCGCCATTCCCAGCATCGCGCCGTCCCAGGCGAATGTGTTGCCCGCGTGGTTCGAAATCAACAGCACGCGCCCCTTCGGAACGCGATCGATGCCCGATGTTTCGACGCGGAACCAGTACCGATAGGCGAGCACCATCGCCGCGATCAGACTGCGCGCGTAGTTCGGATCGAAGCCAAACGGATCGAAGCCGTACTCGTTGAGCCGGGTCGGCAGTTGGGCGTTACGCTTGTCGATCTCTTCGAGGAGCGACCGCATCGGGTTGCGGAGCGACCAGCCGTTGTCCGGTTTGGGCGTTTCAGGCACCAGCGCCAGGCGCGATTGTTCGCTCACGGCAACTCCGCTCGAAAAAATGCCAGCAGCGCGTCCCAACTCTCGAACTCTGCGACTGCGTCGTGGACGTCCGGCCGGGAGCCGTCCATGAAACCGGCGCGCACGTCGTCGCGGGTCTGCACGCTGTGACGAACACCAGCCGCGGTCAGGTTCACCTCGAGCTGTTCCGCGAGCGACTCATCTGGCTCCGGATCCTCGCCGGAAAAAATCGCGAGTACGGAAGCCACGAGCGCATCGAAATTGGGCTTCACATCGGGATGCCAGCCATAGAAATCGGCGACAGCCCCCACGCGGCGATTCTGGCCGGCGAGCGCCAAGGCCAGTTGGCCGCCCATTCCGAAACCCAACGCCCCGACGCGCATTCCATCTGTACCGTGTTGATTGAACAGCTCGGAGACGCCGGCATCGAGAAGCGCGAGCGCTTCGCGGGTATCGAGATCCTTTGCCTGCCGGTCGGCTGTCGCGAGGTCGCTCGCCTGTTGCCCACGCAGCATGTCGGGTGCGAGCGCGACGAAATCTGCACGCGCCAGCCGGTCGCATACATCCCTGGCGAAATCGTTGAGTCCCCACTTGTCGTGAACGACCAGGACCCCTGGACCTGTGCCCGAATGCGGACTGGCGACGTACGCCGAGATGACGCGATCACCCGAGCGGTACTCGACGTCCACGCCGTGCCTGGCCACCATCGGTCCGTCCCTCCGCACTCCGCCGCGAATCGGCGAGATCCGTCCACAGCCGGGGCATGCGACAAGGTACCGCAGCGGACCCCAGCAGCCGACGCACCCGTTACAATCGGCTGATGGTCGACCCGTTTCCCCCCGAAACTGCTGCCGCCCGATCTTTCGAGCTTTCCGCGTTTCCGAACGCGCTGCGCCCCATCGCGGACCTGCTGACCGACCTGGGTCATTCGGCCTATTGGGTCGGCCCCAGCCTGCTGCGGATGCTCGAGGGCAGCTGCCCCGGTTCGTACTCCCTCTTGACCGATGCATCGCAACAGCAGCTGACGTCGCTATTTCCGAGTGCAGTCCCGCTCGCGGTTTCGGGCGGAACCGTGATGATCCCGAGCCCCGCTGGGCCGATCGATGCAACGCCCTACCAGCGCGGCCGCGGAATCCACGCGGAACTCTCTCACGTTGATTTTACGATCCATGCGATTGCCTACGATTCGCGCGAGAGCACACTGCTGGACCCGTTTGACGGCTTGGCCGATTGGGAGGCTGGACGGCTACGCGCGGTTCGATGCGCCGGTGACCGGCTGGCAGAGGACCCGCTGCGCGGGTTGCGCGCTATCCGATTGGTCGCCACGCGAGGACTGAAGCTGGACCCGGCGTTGGAAGTCGCCCTGGCCGAGATCAGTCCGCTACTCGAGGCCATCCCACGCATTCGGGTCCGAGAGGAACTGATTGCGACGATACTCGCGCCTGGAGTCCGTCAGGCCTGGAGCGTGCTGGAACAAAGCGGAATCTCCAACAGCCTGGCACCCGATGCGCGAGTCGATGCAGGCGCGCTGATCGAACAATTGCCGTGCGAACTCGCGCTGCGCCTGTGTGCGTGGCTATCCGGCGCGCGCTCGCGCCGTGCGCTCCAGCGGCTGCGCTTCTCGCGCACGCTCATCGATCGCGTCGAGCACTTGTTGCAGCTCCACCCAATCGAAACCCGCGTGGATCCATCCAAGTTGCCTGTCATCGCTCGTCTTGCGCGACGCGAGAGCCCACGCGATTTGAAGGCGCTTGTCGCGTTGCGACGCGCCGAACTCCGACTGGCGGGGCATGCTGCCGCCGGCGCGCTGAACTTGCTTGACAGCCTCGAGCAAAGGCTATCGGAGCTGCGAACACAGGGTTCCACTGAACCGCGCGTACGCCTGGCGATTGATGGCGAACAAATCATGAGCGAGCTGAGATGTGGACCGGGCCCGAGAGTCGGGCGTGCCGTCGCCTATCTGTCCGAACAGATCGCGGCGAATCCCGAACACAACGAGCCCGGGAAATTGCGTCAGCTACTGCAAGGATGGCTGATGGCTGAGTCGGCGGCGTAGATCTCAGCTGCGGCCGAGCACGTCGCACACCTCGTCTTCTTCCGGGAATCGCCCCGCCTCGTGCTTCGAGAAGACCATTCGGTCATCTGCAATCACATCGAAGATCCCACTGCCACCAGGAATCAATTCGGCTTCGGTCCCTGTCGCGCGCTTGATTGCGGCCGCCAAACTGGTGGCCTGAGGAAGATAATTTCAGACCGAGCAATAGGTGATCGAGACCTTCATGCGGAGGTTCTCCGTTCGTTCGACTCGGTTCGGTTCGTCCTGTTCGATCGGACCGTTCGCTGCTGCGGGCTCGGCAGCTGCCCGGCTCATCGCAGGAATCCTCCGAAATGTACCAAATTCCCGAAACCTACGCGCCGCCGGAGTCGACACGAGCGGAGCATCGTGCGACCCGTCGCATTCAGCCGAACATCGCGTTAGCCGATAGGTCCGGTATGCGTGACCCGCTAATTCGTCGCCGCGCTGCCACTGGTTCGCACGGTGCCGCCTGGATTGCAGCGATCGGCGGCGTTGCGCTCTCCCTCTCCGCCTGCGCGAAGTTGGCTGTGCCAGCCGCGATCCCGCCGCCAGCAGTCAGCCCACCGCAATGCGAAGATCCGATTGCGCTGCGCGCAGCCGAGCAGCAATCCTCGCATCTCGTGAGCGAAGCCATGCGGCTACAGGTCGATCTAGAACAGGCCGAGGCCGCGATGATTGCCATCGAGTCGGGAATGCTGGGTCACCAGAACCGAGCGGATGCCGTCTCGGTGCTCGCGGAAGCGCGCATCTCGGTCGAAAGCGCTCGGCAACACGTGCCCTGGCGAGCCCTCGAAGTGACGAAAGCCCAAACGAAGCTAGAGCAAGCGGAAAAACAACTCCAGGCCGGCAACCTCGGCACTGCGATCTTCTTCGCATCCCGCGCGCAGCGCATCGGCGATGCGCTCATCGACGAAGCACAGCGCATCTCTGCCCACCCGGGTGCGCGACTCATCGGCGCCCAGCGTGTCAACCTTCGGTCGGGTCCATCGACACAGCACAGGATCCTCGAAGTCCTGCCGCGCAACACCCCGGTATTGACCGAGCGACTCGAGGGACCCTGGTGGTTGGTCAGTACCCCTTCTGGCCAGGTCGGCTGGTTGCACGCCAAGTTACTACAGTAGGTCCGCTGCGCGTGGCCGCTATGCGGACTCGAGCTTTGATTGTTCCTCTGCAACCACACAGTCCTTGCCTTGTGCCTTGGCCCGATACAACGCGCGATCTGCGTCGTTGAACAGCGCCTTCCGATCGCCGCTGAACTCCGCGACGCCAATCGAAACCGTTATGGATAGTTCGCTGCGGCCCTCGAGGGTGACCACCGGGAAGCGCGCCAGCGATACGGCGATTCGAAGCTTTTCCGCCAGCCCGATCGCCCCCTGCAGCGTTGCCTGGCTTGCAAGCAACGCGAACTCCTCGCCGCCATAGCGCGTAAGCAGATCCATGTCGCGAACGACCCCGTTCATCACGGCAGCAGTCTTCCTCAGCACCGCGTCACCCACCGAGTGACCGTACTGATCGTTCAGCCGCTTGAAATCGTCGATGTCGATCAGCAACAAGCACAGTGGCTCACCGGTCCGGGTCGAACGACTCATCTCTCGCGGCAAATGATCCTGGAAGAAGCGGTGATTGTGCAGTTTGGTCAGTTCATCGGTAATCGATAGTTGATGGAACACCTCGTTGATGCGCTGCAGCTCCTGATTTCGGCTGACCAGCTTCTGGTTGGCGTCCTCGATCTCGAGACGGTTCTTTTCGAGTTCGATCTGGTTGTGTCCCAGTCGACCGACCATTTCATTGAATGCCCGGCCGAGCACCCCAATCTCATCGCTGCCCTGCTCCGGGAACGTGACGTCGGCTTCTCCATTGGCGACCCGTTCCGCTGCCTCGCTGAGGCCCTGAATCGGCCTTACGACCGATCGGGCGATCTGCAACGCGATCAACGAGCACAACAACACGATCCCGATGTTGACGACGACGACCTTGCGAACGATCTCGACCGCCGGACCAAAGAGTTGTGTAGCCGGTTCTTCGACGGCGATCGTCCAGTTGAACCGCTCGAATCGCACCGCACTCCCCACCACGCTCTTGCCGCCATCGACGTCATATACCTCGACCGCGGGCAGTGCCCCGCGAAATGGAGGCTGACGTGTGAAGCTGTCCCGAGGCGCGTCCGAGTGGGTCTGCATCAGCACCACCCCGTCGCCGGAGACCACATAGACCATGCCATTCGGGCTCAGGCCATCGTGGTGGATTTCCGCTTGCGGCTTGCTCAAATCGATGATCGCGTGAAGCGACGCCAGTTGACGCTTGGAAGCGTCGACGATGGGCGCCGATACGACTTGATAGCGGCTCCCGCCCACGCCGAATTCCGCGCCGATTCGCGTCGAGGTGACACCGCGGAGTCGCGAGCGAACGGCATCGGGAAGTTCGAGTGCTCCCCCGACCCAGACCACCGGAACAGGGTCACGGCCTGCGTTCAACACGAACAGAGATCGGTACTGGCCGGAGCGCATCAGCACATAGCTGAGGTATTGCTCGGTTTCGTCGATTGCGCGCCGGCTCTCTGCGACCCGACCGACGTTGTTGCGCAGCGTTGCGCTCGACGCGAAAGTTCGCAGGTCGAGTTCTCGCTCGTCGTACCACGACGCGAGCCGCTCGTTGACGCTTCCCAGTACCGCTGGCAGGCGTTGATCGATCTTGTCGCGCAGGAACGCCTGGATGGACTGTGCCGAAAGCCAGGTCACTGCCAGCGACGCGATCAGCGCCGTGACGAACACGAACGAGACGATTTTCGAGGCTAGACTGCGAGCTGGAGTTCGCAGCGCGGCTTGGAGCGCGCCCCTGAGAACATCGGTGGCGTTGCGAATATTGGGCCTCGAGTATTCCGGCACAGCAACAGATTCCCTCGCTTGGCCCTTCGGCCAAACGGAGTTGCTGCTTGACGAAGATTCCGTCCAGCCAGGCACGACCCCGCCATCTCATCGGTCGCGACTCCGGTGTACTTTATGCCGATCTACGCAGCCCACTGCGCATCGAACAGGAGCAGCCAAAGTGACCGAGGGGATTCACGAAGAAAACGTGGGACGCTTCTTTGAAGAGCACGTCGATGGCGCCCAATGCGAGTTGGCGTTCGAGTTGCTCAGCGGTGGACGCTCGAACCTCACGTATCGCGTTCGCGGCGGCGGAAAAGACTGGGTGCTGAGAAGGCCACCGCTCGGCCACGTGCTTCCAACGGCGCACGACATGTCGCGCGAGTACCGTGTGCTCAGCGCATTGGCCAGTACGGATGTGCCGACGCCACGGACGTATGCGCTGTGCGAAGACGAGAGTGTGAACGGCGCTCCGTTCTACGTGATGGAATACCGCGAAGGGATCATCCTCGGGGACGCGCTGCCCGATGGCTTCGCGACCACGCACGCCGAGCGCAGGGGCCTTTCGCTCGCGTTGGTCGACACGCTGGTCGCGCTGCACGCGATCGACTACGAATCGGTCGGACTATCCGATTTCGGCCGGCCCGAGGGATATCTCGAGCGTCAGGTGAGCCGCTGGTCGCAGCAATGGGAGCGGTCGAAGACCGACGAACTGCCCGAGATCGAAGCTCTGATCTGCCGCTTGCGCGCCGCACTTCCGGTTTCACCACCAGCGACGATCGTGCACGGCGACTACAGGCTGGGAAACATGGCGCTCGACCCGACGCATCCCGAACGGGTGGTCGCAGTCTTCGACTGGGAGATGGCAACGCTCGGCGACCCGCTGGCCGATCTCGGCTACACGCTGATCTATTGGGCCGAGGCGGATGATCCACACCAAGCCGGGCTGACGAGCCCGACGGCGTTGCCCGGATTCGCGAGCCGAGCCGAACTGGTCGACGCCTATGCGAAGCGCAGCGGCCGCGACACTGCGAGCGTCGACTTCTACCAGGTTCTCGCGCTCTACAAGCTGGCGGTGATCTCCGAAGGGATCTATGCGCGCTACCTACAGGGCAAGACACTGGGGAAGGGATTCGAGGGAATGACTCGCCAATCGGGCGCCATTGTCGAGCGCGCATTTCGGATCGCAACCGCATCCAGCGACAAGCACTTGCGCGGCGACGTGTGACCACAACCTGCGCGGCACCCGGCACCCAGCACGCGCTTCGACAGCCCGCTTCGCGAAACCAGGAGACCACGTGAGCTACCGGGACATCCAATTCGACATCGAAAACGGCATAGCGACGATCACGCTGAATCGGCCGGACCAGAGCAACGCATTCAGCGCAACGATGGGGACAGAACTCGGACAGGCCTATCAGCGCTGCGACTTGGACGACGACGTGCGTGCCGTCATCGTCACGGGCGCCGGTCGCGAATTCTGTGTCGGTGCAGACTTGGGTGGTGGTGGTGCCACGTTCCAGAGCCAGGCGAGACAGACCTTCAGCGCCGGCGCCGGAATCGAACCGCCGGCCTGGGAAGTTCGAAAACCGGTGATCGCGGCCATGAACGGACACGCCGTGGGCATCGGACTGACGCTCGCGATGCAGTGCGATATTCGACTCGCGGCGATCGAGGCGAAGTACGGAATCGTGCAAGTACGCCGTGGAGTCATCCCAGATTGCTACTCGCATTGGACCGTACCGCGCGCCGTCGGCTTCGCGCGGGCGACCGAGTTGTTCTTGACTGGACGGCTGTTTCGCGGCGATGAGGCGGCTGAAATCGGGATTGCGACCCACGCGTTCGCGGCAGACCGGGTGTTGATCGAGGCCACGGCGATCGCGCGAGACATCGCCGACAACACGGCGCCGCTATCGGTTGCGATCAGCAAACGCCTACTGTGGGAAACCCCCCCACTGACCCGCGAGCAGACCGGGCACAAGGAAACCGAGCTACACCACCACGTGATGGGACGCTCCGACGCCATCGAAGGCGTGATGGCGTATCTCGAACGCCGGCCCGCGCAATGGAAACTCAGCGTCGTCGACGACTGGCCGGAATGGCCTGGTGGCGAAAAGTCCGGCTAGCCGCGAAGTGCTGGCTGCCCGCCCGGCCCTTCGACTACCTTCATCCGCGCGCATCCATCCGCGCGCATCCATCCGCGCGTCATCGAAACGCGACCATCCGGTAAGAGCCGGACGGTCGCGCACGGCGCTGCCGCACCGGGTCAGTCGCGCGACATGAATATACGGAGCACGTACCAGAACAGCATCGCTACTGACGCGAAAAGTTGGAGTGCGGCGCCGACATATCGATCCTCTGGGTAGTGGTGCAACACGTTGGACGTGTCATACAGGATGGCAGCGCCGGCGAAGCCAACCATCGCGACCGAGAACCAGGTGCCGAGCTCGAAGCCAAACAACACACCGGCGATGATCGCAACCAGTGCCAGAACGCCGCCCCACATGAGCATTCCCCGCATGAACGAGAAATCTTTGCGCGTGACGAAGACCACCCCAGTCAGACCACCGAATCCGATCAGTGTCACGATGGCGGCGCTCTGGATCGTGCCTGCCGCGTAGGCCTCGGCCAAGTAGAGCATCGGTACGAAAATGATCGCTTCGGCCGCCACGAATCCCGAAAGAGCCGCGTATTGCGCTGCCTTGGAATCGGAAGTCAGAGCGATTCGCGTCGCGAACCAGCTCACGAGCATGAACGCGCCGAGAATCATGATCCACGAACCGCCGAGCATGCTCTGCGCCAAGCCCTCGGCCACGCCACTGCTGAACAGCCAGACTTCGATCAGCGTGAATCCGACGATCGCTGCCATCAGATGGTTGTAGGTTCGGTTGATGAAGGTGGCGCGCGCATCAACACCGATCGCTGCGACCGGCGTGTATCCCTGCGGCAGTTCGTATCCACTAGACATGTTCGACTCCTCTCATTTCTGGCTCTGTCACACAGTCACAATTTCGCCCTGTGACGCTCACACATTCCCACACGCTCAGCCAGCCTCGCTCCGAGGCCCTGGTGACTCGCCTCGTCCAGTTGGACTCTGCACCAGAATATTTCGTTCCCCCAGGCAATTTTCCCGCGGGGCGCGATCGGGGTGCGGGCGGCACCGGTACAGTCTGGTCGCGCGATCGGATTGCGCGCGCTGACCGCCGCCTTCCCAACAGGAGAACTCGATGAAGCTTACTTCCGCGACGGCGGGTGCGCTGCTGCTGGCACTGTCAACCTTCGCCATGCCGCGTAGCGCATTCGCGATCGATCTTGCTCCGGGCGACATCCTGATCGCGGACACCCACCTCGACGCGCTGATCTGGGTCGACCCAAGAACCGGCGACCGCGCCATCCTCTCTTCGAAAGAAGTCGGGACCGGGCGCAAATTCGTCTTTCCGCTCGAGATCCAGTTTCCGAGTGATGGGTCCGTGCTGGTCTCCGACCTCAACTTGCAGGCCATCGTGCGTGTCGATCCGGCAACCGGAAACCGCAGCATAGCCGCCGGCAGCGGAGTTGGAAGCGGCGCGAAGATTCAGGGGCCGCGAACCATCGAGCTGGATCGGGATGGGAGCTTGATCGTCGCCGATAGCATGCTCGACAGACTGCTGCGAATAGACCTATCGACTGGAAACCGGACCAACATTTCCGGTGGCGGAATCGGGACCGGTCCCGATATCGGCAACGTACTCGGGCTTGCGCTGCTTCCAGGCAACCAGCTCGTGGCCACCGACAGCCAGCTGGACGCCATCTTTCGGATCGACCTCGCGACCGGGGACCGAACGATCGTGTCGTCGAACGAGGTCGGTACAGGCCCACGCTACGTGGACCCCTTCGACATCGTCGTCGCTTCGGATGGATCGGCGCTGGTCGTAGACAGCGTGCCGATCATCGCGCGAGGAGAGCGGCGACCCGGGGTGCTGCGTGTTGATCTGGCGAGCGGAGATCGGTCGCTGTTTTCCGGAGCGACCGCCGGAGCCGGTCTCCAGATGCGTACCGCGACGGGCATTGCGGTCGAAGCGGACGGCTCACTGCTGGTCATCGACGCCGGACACGACCGATTGTTTCGAATCGATCCAGTCACTGGTGATCGAGTCGTGGTCTCGTCCGCCGAAGTCGGCGAGGGACCCATTTTCTATTCGCCCCGACGCATCGCAGTCGTCCCAGGCTCCCCCTCCGGTTCGGCTGGCAGTGGTTCGCGATGGATCCTGTTGTTGGTGGCGGCTGCGGGGATCGTTGTCCTATCGAGCCTCTGGGTCCGCCGCAGACGCGACGCGTAAGGGGTTCGCCACGGCCACCCGATCTCCCGCTCCCGACAGGATTACCCGGCTTCGCGAGCTGAGCGTCTGGCTGCGGCTCTGCATGGCATTCGGCGGCCTGGTCGCCAGCGGAATCTTCTGCCTGGCATGGCTGCCGGCGCCTTGGGTGTGGATCGGAGTGTCTTGGTTCTGCGTGTCATGGACGGCGAGTTGGCTGAGTCCGAATCGAAGTGCGACGTGGTTCACGGTCGGAATCGCCTTCCTGCTGATCGGCCTGCTCGAAGCCAACGCACAGTTCAAGACCGCGTTTCGCTACGAACCGGACCGCACCGGGATCTATTCGGGACGCGATGATCTTTTCGGGTATGCGCCGCTTCTGACTGGCCGCATTCCCGTGGCGAGGTTCTACGGCAACGAGTTGGTATTCGATGTCGTGTACACGCTGGATTCGAACCACCTGCGCGTTTCGAACGCACCGGGATCCAACGCCGAGACCAGCGGGGCGTGCGTGCTGTTTTTCGGTGGCTCCCATACGTTCGGCGAAGGCGTCGAGGATCACGAGGCGCTGCCGTGGCGGGTGGGACTTCGCACGGGAGCGCGCATCGTGAACTTCGGTTTCCACGGCTACGGACCTCACCAGATGCTTTCCGCGATCGAAAGCGGACATGTTGCGCGTGTGATCGACTGCAAGCCAACGCATGCGATCTATCAGGCAATCGTCGACCACGTCAATCGAGCGGTCGGGATCGCCTATTGGGATCGGCATGGTCCCCGCTACCGGCTGGCTGCAGACGGCTCGGCGGTACGGGACGGAAATTTCGACGACGAGGTCGGCCCACTCGAGCAGCTACTCTGGGACCAGTCGCAGAAGTCGCTGATCGCCAAGCGTGTCAGCCAACGCCGACACGCCGTGACGCCAGACGAAATGGCGATTTTTCACGCCATTGTCGGCACGTCGCAGCTGCGCCTGAGCGAGCAGTTCCCGGGTATTTCGTTTCATTCGATCATCTGGGATCGCAGCGGCGAACCCCCACCCGAGTTCTGGGAGGGCCTGGAAAGACGCAATCTCGTTGTCCACCGCATGAGCCGGATCATGCCCGAGCGGCGCGACGGAGAACTTCCATTCGAGTTGTCCCCATACGATCACCACCCCAATGCACACGTCTACGAGACAATCGCTCGCTACGTCGCGCAGCACATCCTCGATCAAACCCGCCTATAATATTCACCCACAATCCCCGCCCACAACCGCTATGCATCGACGCCCACCCATTGCGAAACCGGAGCCTCCATGTCCGAACTCCCCTACGCGGCCTTCGACGCCGATCACCACTACTACGAAGCCCTCGACGCGTTTACCCGCTACATGGACCCCAAGCTCGCCAGACGCGCCGTCCAGTGGGCAGAGATCAACGGGCGAACGCGTCTGCTGGTTTGTGAGAAGGTGAATCACTTTATCCCCAACCCCACCTTCGATCCGGTCGCCAGGCCCGGTTCTCTGGATGACTTCTTCCGGGGCAGAAACCCCGAGGGCTTGGACATTCGCGCTGCGTTCGGAGAACTCGAGCCGATCCAGCCGGCCTACCGCAACCGCGACGCGCGCCTCGCGGTGTTGGACACCCAGGGAATCGAAGGCTGTTTCTTGTTCCCGACACTGGGGGTCGGAATCGAACACCCGCTGCGGCACGACGCGGAGCTGACGTATGCGACGCTTCACGCATTCAACGAATGGCTCGACGAAGATTGGGGCTTTCATTACAAAGAGCGCCTGTTCGCGGCCCCGCTGATGTCGCTGATGGACATCGATCGCGCGGTCGAAGAACTCGAGTGGGCGCTCGAACGCGGCGCCAGGCTGGTCCATCTGCGCGCGGCACCGGTGCCTGGCCCCACACGACGCTCGCTCGGCGATCCGCTGTTCGACCCGTTCTGGGCGCGCATCGCCGAATCGGGTATCAGCGTCGCGATGCACGCGGGTGAGAGCGGCTACGGGGAATACGCCGCCCACTGGGGTGAACCAGCCGACCTCGAAGCGTTCAAGGGCACCCCGTTTCGCTCAGTGACCCAGACCGATCGCGCCATCTATGATGCGATCGCTGCGCTGATCATTCACGGTGTATTCGACCGCTTCCCGAACGTCCGGGTCTGCAGCATCGAGAACGGCTCCGATTGGGTCGCGCCGCTTCTGAAAAAGCTCGCGAAGGCGGAGCGGATGTCGGTCGCCTCGTTCGGGCAGCCTCCCATCGAGGCATTCAAGCGGCATGTCTCCGTCGCCCCCTATTGCGAAGAAGATATCCGCGCCCTGGCCGACCTGATCGGGACGCAGCGTGTGTTGCTCGGCTCCGATTTTCCGCATGCCGAGGGCCTCGCGGAACCGCTCGGGTTTCTCACGGAGCTCGAGGGATTCGGCGAAGACGCGATCCGTCAAATCATGCGCGACAACGCGGCCGGACTGATCCGGCCGCAGTAACGGTTCGCGCACAGCGCGAACCCTAGGAGAACGAACCATGGCAATTTCCAAAGGCGACAAGTTGCCGGCCGGGACGCTCAAGGTAGCGGCACCCGACGGTATCAAGGATGTGACGACCGACGAGTTGTTCGGCGGCAAGAAAGTCGTGCTGTTTGCGGTTCCAGGAGCGTTCACGCCAACCTGTTCCGCGAAGCACCTGCCCGGCTTCATCGCCAAAGCAGGCGAAATTCGGGCCAAAGGAGTCGACACCATTGTGTGTCTTGCCGTCAATGACGCGTTCGTGATGGACGCATGGGGCAAGGCCCAGAACGCGGGCGACAAGGTCGTGATGGCCGCGGATGGCAGCGCGGAGTTCACCCGCGCACTGGGTCTGGAGTTCGACGCGTCCAAATTCGGCATGGGTGTGCGCGCGCAGCGTTTTGCGCTGATCATCGAAGACGGTGTCGTCCAGAACGTTCAGATCGAAGCACCGATGAAGTTCGAGGTCAGTAGCGCCGAGGCGATTCTGGATCAGCTCTAGGCCGCCTGTCGGCCAGTCGCCTGCCCCCACAGCGCTGCAAGTTCGGCCGACGCTCGTGTCGGCCGAACTTGCGCCCGCACCTGCCTGTGATGGTCTCATTCAGATCTTTTTCATGGAGATCTGCAATTTTCTGCGTTCTCGCTCGTAGAAAGATACGATGACCGAACTCGTCGCGGAGCAGAATTGGACGAACTGGCAGTCCGCAAATCGGTGGAGCGAGCCCGCGTCGGCGACGCGGACGCGTTTGCAACGCTTTTTCAGCTTTTCCGTCCAGACGTGCAAAGGCTGTGTGCGCGACTGCTGGCGTCGGCCAGCGAGGCGGAAGACGCCACCAGCGAGGCGTTCCTGCGCTCGCATCGGGCGCTCGACAGCTACGACAGTTCGAAATCATTTCGCAGCTGGTTGCTTGCGATCGCCGCACATCATTGCATCGACCAGTTGCGGCGACGCTCGACCGAGCAGCGCATTTTCGACCCGAGTGATTTCGACCCCGAACAGCTCGCGACACAGAGCCCTACCCCACTCCACCAGCGCCTGCAGGCCGAGGTGCGCCAGCAGATCTTCGAAGGACTTGCGGCGCTGCCCGATCGCTACCGTGCCCCACTGGTGCTGCGTTACTACGCCGACCTGGACTACGACGCAATCGGAGGAATCCTGGACGTGACGCGCAACCAGGTCGCCACGCTGCTCTACCGGGCCAAGCAGCGCTTGCGCGAGCAGCTCGATTCGGACGCGGCCACCACTGCCGCTCCGGCGGCGATCCGGATGGCTTCGCGTGGGTCACAGCGATGAGTTGCTTTGCCGAGTTCACCTACTCGGTTTATGTCGACGGGGAATTGCCGGCCGACGAACGGCGACGCGTCGACGCGCATCTGGTCGGGTGCCGGTCGTGTCGGGTGCTTGTTTCGTCCCTGCGAGACGAAGCCGGGTTGTTGTCCGATGCCCTTCACGAACGAGAACCGAACTGGCAACCAGCATCGGCTGGGATGGGCCCATCGTTTGCACTCGGCTTGCCACTCGCGATCGCAGCGGTGACCGCTGTGATCAGCGTCATCGGCGTCCTACTGGAAACCCGCTGGCCGGGTGGACTCAGCTTATTGAACCCATTGCGGCTGAAAGGAGCTTTCGAATTGGCTTTCGATCTCGTCTTCATGTTGCGCGATCAGGTACCTGGCTTGCCGGAACTCGCACTGGCGCTCGGTACCGTCGCTGCGGCGTCTGCACTGCTCAGCCTCGGCGTCACACAGCTCGTCGCGCGGGTCGGGCGTTCGTCTACACTGCTGCTGCTCGCTACCGCGCTGGTGTCGATGCCCGATCACGCCTCCGCGCTCGACCTTCGGATGGATCAGGACGTCCAGATTGCGCCCGGTGAACGAATCGGCGAAGCGTTGGCGGCGAGTGGCGATTTGATCGACATCGACGGAGTAATCGATGGCGATCTGATCGCCGTCGCAGAACGCATCACGATTCGCGGAACGGTGAACGGCAGCCTCTACGTTCTCACCCGCGACCTCGAGATCTCGGGCACAGTGACCGGTTCGGTGCATGCGGGAACCGAGCGGACGCGCATTACCGGCCGCGTCGGCGGAAATGTCTACGGCGCGAGCGACAACTTCTCGATCGCGGCAGACGCTGGAATCGGGCGTGACGTTGCGCTCTGGGTAGACGAAGCCGCATTCGACGGCGAGATCGGACGCGACGTGTACTTTGCGGGCCGATGGCTCGAAATCCGCGGCCCGGTAGGCCGCAACGTCGAAGTTCGCTACGCACAAAGACTCTCGCTGCGCGATGGCGCCCGTATCGGCGGCGACGTCGCCGCGGTGCTGGAGGCCGACGCAATCGAAATCGCGTCGGGCGCCGTGATCGGTGGCGAGTCGTCGCGAACCGCACCCAAGGGCATGGACGAGCACATGCTGAGTCACTATTCCCAGCCTGCGTTCTATTTGTTCCTGGGTATGCGCTACGCGGCTGGAGTGTTGTTCGGAATCTTGCTCTATGCAGTGGTTCCAGGCCTGTTCGACAACCGACTTCCAACGACCCGCTCGCTGTTTCGATCGATGGCGACGGGTTTCGTCTTCGTCATCGCAGCACCGCTGTTGATCTTGTGCAGCGGGCTGACAATCATCGGCATTCCCATCGCGGTCATGGCTAGCTTCGTCTACATCGTGACGCTGTATGCGGCCAAAATCACTGTCGGGTCGTTGATCGGTCGCCGGGTCATGGGAAGCGAGCCCGGAATCGTTCCGTTTGGTGTAGCGCTGCTCGTAGGCCTCGGACTGTTGTCTCTCGTCACCGCCCTGCCGTACGTCGGTATCGCCGTCACGATCATCGCAGTGCTCTACGGTCTCGGAATGATCTATGATCGAGCGATGGAGTATCGCGCAGTCTTGTGATTTTTCGGCCGACCGGGTCCCGCCCGAAAGGTACCCTCCAGCCCAATGTCCATGTCTCTGCCTGTAAAAGAAGCCATCGAACCCTTCCGAATCGACATCGAAGACGCCGTGCTGGACGATCTTCGCGACCGACTGGCGCGCACGCGCTTCCCCGACGAAGTCAATGACGCCGATTGGAGCTACGGGACGCGTCTCGACTACTTGAAGGAGCTGTGCGCCTACTGGCGCGACGCGTTCGATTGGCGCGCCCGAGAAGCCGCTTTGAATCGCTTCGAGCAGTTCACCACGACAATCGGCAATCTCCGCTTGCACTTCATTTGCGCTCGCTCCGCGGAGCCCGACGCGCTCCCGCTGGTGATCACACACGGCTGGCCGGGCTCGATCGCCGAATTCAGCAAGATCATCGAACCGCTGAGAAATCCCCGCGCGCACGGCGGTAACGCTTCCGATGCGTTCCATGTCGTGTGTCCGTCGATTCCCGGCTACGCATTCTCCGAAGCCGCACGAGAGCCGGGTATGGACGCCAAGCGTGTCGCGGAACACTTCTCAGAGTTGATGGCTCGGCTCGGGTTTGGTCGCTATGGCGCCCAGGGTGGTGATTGGGGATCCTCCGTTTCGACGCTGTTGGGTGTCGTAGACCCTGAACACTGCATTGGAATCCACCTGAACATGTTGGCTGCGCGTCCACCCAGGGATTCGAGCAATCCCCTGGAAGGCTTGAGCGAAGCGGAGCTCGCCCGATTCGCCGACCGCAAGCGCTTCACCGCTGAACAGATGGGTTATTTCCGAATCCAGGCCTCGAAGCCCCAATCGCTCGGTTATGGACTCAACGATTCTCCGGCCGGTCTGGCAGGCTGGATCGTCGAGAAATTCCGCGCCTGGAGCGATTGCGATGGCGATGTGGAACGACGCTTCAGCAAGGACGAACTGCTGACCAACATCACCCTGTACTGGGTGACGCAGACCATCACGTCCTCGACGCGTCTGTATCGCGAACACACTCACAGCCGCGGAATGGACGAGATCAGCCGTGTTCCCACCGGCGCCGCGATATTTCCGGGCGAACTCGCGCTGACGCCGCGAAGCTGGGCGGAACACAGCTACAACCTGATCCACTGGACCGAAATGCCTTCGGGCGGACATTTCGCGGCCATGGAGGAGCCGGAGCTGTTGGTCGAAGACATTCGCGCCTTCTTTCAAAAGGTGCGCTGATCAGCCTCGCGGCGGCTGAACGATTCCACAACGTCAATGCAAGCGACGAATAGCGGAGAGAACTCATGTGGCTGCGACTGCGTCAGATCGCGTTGCTGGCGGAGAAACTCGCTCCCGTCCAAACGCAACTCGAAGAAATCCTCGGCATCGAAGTCTGTTACCGCGATCCGGGTGTCGGCCACTTCGGACTGGAGAACATTCTGCTGCCGATCGGCAATCAGCTGCTCGAAGTCGTCGCGCCGATTCGGGATGACACCGCCGGAGGGCGCTATCTCCAGCGGCGCGGCGGCGATGGTGGCTACATGGTCATCACCCAATGCGACGATCACGCGCCGCGCCGCGCACGCGTCGAGCAGCTGGGTATTCGCATCGTCACTCAATTCAACACCGAAGAATTTCAGAACATGCAACTGCACCCAAGGGACACGGGTGGTTCGTTCTTCGAGATCGATGAGCAGCTCGGACCGGACGCGCACGCACCAGACGGACCGTGGGAACCGGCGGGCGCCGATTGGAAGGCGAGCCGACGGCTCGATCGCGTGACGGGCATCGCGGCTGCGGAGATTCAGGCCGCCGACCCGCTAGAGGTCGCGGGGCGCTGGTCGCAGATCGCGGAAATCGAACTCTCCGCCGATCCCAACGGTCATCCACGGCTGCCGCTCGACAATGCGCATATTCGATTCGTGCCGTGTTCGGACGGTCGCCCCGAGGGTCTCGGCGGGATCGATCTCGAAACCCACGATGTGGGTGCAATTCTCGAGGCCGCCGCCGCGCGTGGTCTCGTCAGCGGGGAGCGACAGATTCGGCTGTGTGGGATGCGGATGAATCTGATTTGAACCACGACGCGCCGGGCAACATCGGCGACTTGGAGGAGGTGCGGGTCGCTCGAATCGAATCCCGGTCATTCAGTCGGGAATCAGCTGAAGTGCGATAATCGAGCGCTGCGCTCGCGGTGAACGTCTGGGGTGCCGAGGTAGGCGCGGTCGAACAGCGCGCGCTTGAGCCAGATGTGGATTTCGCACTCCCAGGTGAGCCCGATTCCGCCGTAGATCTCGACTGCATCGCGCGCGGCTTGAGCGTATCGGTCGGTGAGGTGCGCCTTGGCGATCGCGGCGACCTGTGCGGATTCGTCGCGGATGTGATCGAACGCGTGAGCGGCGTACCAGAACAGGCCGCGAGCGGGTTCGATGTCGATCGCCATGTTGGCCAGTTGATGCTTGACGGCCTGGAACTCGCCGATCTTCTGGCCGAATTGTTCGCGGGTCTTGGCGTACTCGGTCGAGAACTGGACGAGCTGCCAGCCACCGCCGAACGCATCGGCGGCCAGCAAAATCAACGCGGCATCGCGCACGCGTCGACCCGCGGCAACGGCGAGTTCTTCCGCCGGGGTCTCGTTGAAAGTCACGCTGAAACTCCGACGCGTCCGGTCCGCGCTGTCGACCGGCTCCAGCTTGACGCCAGCAGCGTCTGCATCGACTAACGCGAGCTTGCCCTCCGATAGCGCTACGACAAACAGTGCGGCGCGATCCGCGCTGGTCACGTAGTGCTTCGTCGCGGTGAGCGTTCCATCCACGATTTGGGCAGTGAGGTCGTCGGGGTCCCAGACCCCTGCCCCCTCGCCCAGTGCGATCGCAGCAATCCGACTTCCTTCTGCCAGATCGGGGAGCACGCGCTCCTTCTGTGCGTCGCTTCCGCCTTCGAGCAGCGCGAGCGCGGCGAGCGAGTGGCCGAGCAGCGGCGAGGGCACCGCGCCCGCCCCCAGAACCTCGGCCACCAATGCGAGATCGAGCATCTCGAGCCCGGCGCCCCCGTAAGACTCGGGTATCAGCAGACCCGCCACGCCCATCTCTAAAAGACCCTTCCAGATGGTTTCATCGAAATCCGAATCGCTGTCGTAGATTTCGCGCAGCCGCGACAGCGGGCACTCGTTCGCTACGAAATTGCGGACCGTTTCCTGCAACAGTCTGTGTTCTTCGGTGAGTCCAAAATCCATGGCTTAGCTATTTCTGCCCCGGGTTGGCGGCGCGCTGGCGCGGTAGGCCGAGCCCCCGCTCTGCGATGATGTTGCGCTGGATGTTGGCCGTGCCACCGGCGGTCGCGATCCCGAGCGACCACACGTAGTCTCCCAGCCACGACGCGTGTTTTCCATCGTCGACCGGCGAGTAGGCCAGCGATGAAGCTGCCTCGAGGGCACTGTCACCGATCAGTTCGAGCGCGAGCTTCGAGATCATGTGACCGATATTCGTCGAGTTGATCTTCGTCATCATTGCGTCGATCCCAGGCATCTCGCCACGGGCGATACAGGTCAGCATCCGGTGGCCCGAATAGATCTGCGTCGCCACGTAACCCTGAACCTCGGCGAGCCGCTGGCGAATGTTCGCATCCTCCGACGCGGGCCGACCGTTTCGCTCGACGCTCTGCGCGAGCTTCACCAGGGCCGCGAAATTGGCCTTCATGCGGTCCGAGTTTCCGATCAGGTTTCGCTCGTGCATCAGCGTCGCACGCGAAACCGCCCAACCCTCACCCCGCTCGCCGACGACGTTCGCAACCGGCACGCGAACATCGTCGAAGAAGACCTCACAGAACTCTTCGGCGCGCGTCATCTGCATCACCGTGGCCGCTCGTACACCGGGAGATTTCATGTCGATGAGCAGGTACGAGATCCCCGCGTGTTTGCCTGCATCGGGTTCGGTTCGGACCAACGCGAACATCATGTCGGCCTCGTGGGCGCCGGACGTCCAGATTTTGTGGCCGTTGACGACCCAATGATCGCCGTCGAGTTCGGCCCGGGTCTGGATTGACGCCAGGTCGCTGCCGGCGGCTGGCTCACTGTAGCCCTGACACCAGGTCATTTCACCGCGCAGTGTCGGTGGAATGTATTGCAGCTTCTGCTGATCCGTGCCCTTTTCCAACAACGTCGGTGCGAGCATCGACGCACCCTGACCCGACAACTCGCCCGGCACCCCAGCGCGCGCGAACTCTTCGAGGATGATGTTGGAGCGCAAAATATCGGAGGGCTGTTCGGACCCGCCGTACTCCTTCGGGAAGGTCCGATACAGGTAACCGCGATCGGTCGCACGTTCGCGAAACAGCGCTTCGCGCTCGGCAAGCGGTAAGGCCGCCTCTTCGCCTCCGAGCGGCCAGCCTGCTTCGACAAATTCTCTCACTTCTGCGCGAAAGGCCTCGTACTCCGGCGTGTAGCGCAGGTCCATCGCGTGCTCCGACTTGGCGCTCCCCGCCGACGCGCGCCCAATCGCCTCAATCGAGGAAGCACCCGAAATGAAGGCCGCAGAAGCTACCGGTCGCGCCATCGTGCAGCAAGCGGCGGGGGCTGGCCCAAATCCGCCGAAGGGCGGACAGCGCAGGTTGGCCATCTCTAGCCACTTCCGCGCTCCCCGCTGAGCCCAGAATTTCGGATCGGGTCCAGGGGGTATCGAGCCGAACCGATCGCCTGTTGGATGCTCGAGCCAGCGCCAGGGCAATCAGCAGCGCCCTTCCACGGGCCTGTTAAACTGGGTCCCAATGTCATTTTCCGAATACGCCAGTTTCGACGGGTTGGCGCTCGCCGAGCGGGTCAAGCGCGGCGACGTCAGCGCGGTCGAGTTGGTGGAAGCCGCGATCGCGGCCGCCGAACGTCACAACCCCGCAATCAACGCGTTCGTCTTCGACATGTTCGAGATTGCGCGCGACTGCGCGCGCAAGTCGGATGCGGATGCGGGTGATGCGCCGTTTCGAGGCGTGCCGTTCGCATTGAAGGACCTGATGGGCAACTACACAGGTGTGCCCACGACCTGCGCCAGCCGCTTCCTGGCTGGCGTTCCGGCGAACCACGACAGCGAGTTGGTGGTGCGATTCAAGCGGGCCGGGCTTTTGCCTATCGGCAAGACCAATTGCTCGGAGTTCGGCCTGATACCGACCAGTGAGTCCGACCTGCACGGCGATTGTCGAAACCCCTGGAACCTCGAGTATTCATCGGGTGGCTCGAGCGGAGGTTCCGCGGCCGCCGTGGCAGCTGGCATCATACCGGTCGCGCATGCCAGTGATGGCGGCGGATCGATTCGTATCCCGGCTTCCTGTTGTGGATTGGTAGGAATGAAGCCCACGCGTGGCCGCAACACGCTGGCCCCGCTGATCGGCGATGTAATGGGCGGCTTCGTGATCGAGCACGCGGTCTCGCGAACGGTTCGCGATAGTGCGGCGCTGCTCGATTGCACAGCGGGTCCATCCGCGGGCGACCCCTACTACCCGGCCGCGCCCGAGCGGCCGTACCTCGACGAGGTGACGCGCGAACCCCGAAAGCTCCGAATTGCCAGTTGGTCGAAGAGCATGCGCGGGGCCGAGATCGACGCCGATTGCCGCGACGCCGCCGAACAGGCAGCCGCTCTTTGCGCCGAACTCGGTCACGAAGTCGCGGAGGCCGTGCCGCCGGTCAATATGGACATGATCACCGACGCGTTTCTGACCATCTGGGCCGCAGGCGCCGCCGGTACGATCGACCTGCTGCAGCTGGCGTCGGGTCGCGCGCCGACGCCGGAGTACTTCGAACCGCTGACATGGGCGTTGTACGAGCGCGGCAAAGCGTACAGCGCATCGGATTATCAACGCGCCATCGCGCTGACCCAGCTCGCCTCACGCCAGATCGGCGCGTTCTTCGAGAACTACGATGTCTGGATCTGCCCCACGCTCGAAAAGCCGCCGATGAAGCTGGGCACAATCGATCGAAACGAGACCGATATTCACAAGGCGTTCGAGCCGGTGCTCGAATACGCGACGTTCACCCCAATCTTCAACGCGACCGGGCAGCCGGCGATTTCGCTGCCTCTACACGCAACCGCCTCCGGCCTGCCAGTGGGTGTCCAGTTCGCCGGTCCGTATGGCGAAGAAGGAAAGTTGTTTCAGTTGGCCGGTCAGATCGAGCGCGCAACACCCTGGATCGATCGAAAGCCCCCGACCTGGTCATCGGTGTAGGGATTCGGCGAGAGTGAGGGCGCAAGGCAATGACCGCAATTCCAAGCGCTCGAAAAACGCAAAGGGAGCCCCGATGGCGAGGATGCTGGCTTTGGTACGTTCGAAACTGGCCCGCCCTGGTCTGCATGCTGGTGGTGGTTGCGGGGCGCTCCTCACTGGCAGATCACTACATCGTTCCATCGGGCTCGATGGAACCGACTCTGGTACCCGGCGACCGCGTACTGGTCGACAAGATGAGCTTCGGCATCCGGCTACCGTTCTCCGAAATCGTATTGATTCCGGGCGATTCGCCGCTGGCAGGCGATGTCGTGATCTTCGATTCGCCCGAAGATGGCATCCGGCTGATCAAGCGCGTCGTAGCACTCGCGGGTGATCGCGTAGAACTGAGAAGCGGTCGGCTGCAGATCAATGGCCAGAGTCTATCGGACGGCGACGGCGCGGCCGAAGAGCACTTCGCAGCCGGCACGGCTCGCATCAGTCTGGCGTACGGTGGAGGCCGAGACTTCGGGCCGACCACTATCCCCGAAGGACAGCTGATGGTGCTGGGTGACTCGCGTGGAAACAGCCGAGACAGCCGCTACTTTGGATTCGTCGAAGTCGACGACCTGTACGCGCGAGCCACCCGGGTCTTCTACCGAAGCGACGACGGCTTCGTATGGCTCCCGCTATAGGGATCCATCGACCCGCAACGTCGGGCTTGCGCCCGACTACTCCGAGGCCGATTCCCGCACGGCCTTTGCGCGCGGTGTCAGCAGATAGTCGCTCAGCTGCGGCTCGCGTGTCCAAGCCCAGTAGTCGACCAACCGCCAAGGGGACGTGGTAGTGACCCGGCCCTTTGCATTTTTGTACCAGCTGTCCATGCCGGGGTGCGCCCAGACCATCTGCGCGGCTTCTCGCTGCAGACGCGCGTTGTACTCGTCGTGCACGCTTTGTTTACACTCCATCGCTGCATGGTCGCCCGCCAATAGCGCCTGGATACAGCCCATGATGTATCGCACCTGACACTCGGAATGGAAGATGATGCTTCCGGCGTGGGCGAGGTTCGTGTTGGGTCCGTACACCAGAAAGAGATTCGGAAAATTCGGCACGCTGATGCCGAGGTAGGCCTCGGGGTCGTCCCCCCACTGCTCACGCAGGTTCGCAGCCGCGCGGCCGGTGATTTCCATTGGCCACAGAAATCGATTCGCATGAAAACCCGTGGCGAAGATGATGAGATCGACGGGATATTCTTCACCGTCTTCGCCCACCACAGCGTCCGGCGTCACGCTCGAAACGCCCGAATCGACCAGCTCTACATTGTCGCGCTTGAGTGTTTGCAGCCAACTGCCATTGTCCTGCAAGATCCGCTTGCCAAATGGCGGATAACTGGGGGTCACCTTCTCGAGCAGCCCGTCGTCGCCTCCGAGCTGCTCTTTCATATAGGCGATGAAGGCCATGCGCGTGGCATCGTTGATCGCATTGATCGATCGAGCCGGGTGCGGCCATTCGGGATCGACTTTCAGTGAAGGCAACAGACCGTCCGAACCGGGCCAGAAAATCAGAAACCGATACCAGCGCGCGTAGTAGGGGACGTTCTTCATCAGCCACTTGACTTGGTCGCTGACCGGACTGTGGTAGTTGGGATTCGGCAGCATCCAACCGGGCGAGCGTTGAAAGACGCACAACTTCTCCGCTCTCTTGGCGACCTCCGGAACCAGCTGGAGCGCGCTCGCACCGGTTCCGATCACCGCAACCCGTTTGCCCTCCAGTTCGTGCTCAGCTTCCCAGCGCGCGGAATGGAACGCCGGCCCGCGAAACGACGCCAGCCCATCGAGATCCGGGATCTTGGGCCGATTGAGCTGACCGACAGCGCTGATCACCACGTTGGCGCGCAGTGTTTCGGGCCCTCCCCCCTGTGGCCGGATCTCAACGAACCACTTTGATTCGTCTTCATCGAAGCGCGCCCTCACGACTTCGGTACGAAACCGAATCCGATCTCGAACGCCGAATTTCGTGCCGCAGCTCTCGAAGTAGTCGTTCAGTTCGCGCCGCTGAGAGTAGTATTCCGACCAGTCGTGATTCGGCGCAAAGGAATAACAATAGAAGTGATTGCCGACGTCGACTCGGCAACCCGGGTAGCTGTTCTCGAGCCAGGTGCCTCCGATCCCGTCGTTCTTTTCGATCACGGTGTAGGGGATACCGGCGTCCTCGAGTTGAATAGCAGCCAACAACCCGGACATCCCGGCACCGATGATGAGCACTGCGAAGTCGTGGTTCACCGCGTCCGAGATCTTCGAATCGACGGCCCTGGAATCGACTCCATCGAGAGCCAGCTCCTCCCGCATCATCGGCACGTAGTCGTCGGGCACTTCTTCGCCGACCGCAAAGCTCATCATCTCGCGAACCGTCTCAGGTGAGGGCGGCGGCGGTAGTGTGCAGCCGCGGTCCCGATATTCCTTCAGGACGTCCAGCGCGCGCGCTCGTACCTCTGCCTTCTGCTCTGCTGAGAGCCTGCCCTGGAACTCGCCCATCGTTGCCTGTCCCGGACGTATCGGGCCGGTGAGGATGCTGGTGTCGCCGGTGATGTGAAGAATCGACATCAGCAGTGCCGGAACACTGGCGTGTTCGAGGGCCTGTGCGACGACGGCGTCGTCGTCGCAAAGCGATTCCTGCGCGGGTGCAATAACGTGCGGCATTGTGTTCGTCAGTCGCGCTGCGCGGCGGGTATCAAAACCGTCTCGGTGTCGCGGCCGGATCGCAGCACGATCCCCGGCATCGCACCCGTGTGTTGCTGGCCGCGAACAATCTCGACACCGTTTACAAAAACGTGCTCGATGCCTTCCGCCTCGGCATACAGCCGCCCCGAACCCGCCGGAAGGTCGAACCGTGTGTAGGTTTCACCGACGTCGACGGTATCCGCGTCGAACACCACCACGTCTGCATACCACCCCTGTCGCAGCACGCCTCGCTCTTTGAGGCCGTACAATTTCGCTGGGACTTGCGTCAATTGATGGACGGCCTGTTCGAGGCTCAGCAATTGATGCTTGCGAACACCGTTGCCGAGTACCTGCGTGGTCTGCGCGAATGTGTCGATCATATCCAGGTGAGCACCCGCATCGGACGCACCAATCACTGTGCGGTCGTCTTGCCATAGCTTGCCACGCAGCGCCCACGATTCGGGATCGTCGCCAATCGATATCGGCGAGAACGAGGTTTTCAAGCCATCGGCCAGAGCGATGTCGAGCAGCGTGTCGAACGGCGCCTTGCCGAGTTCCTGGGCGATCTCGCCGATCAAACGACCTTCGAAAGGACGAGTCTGTTCAGAAAATGCTTCGCCCACTTTGAGCATCGACCAATTCGCCAAACCGCGCAGAATGCCTGCCTCGTCCGAATTCGCTCCCTCGTCGAGTTCTTGGCGTCTTGCCGGATTTTCGAGTTCCTTGATGCGATCCGCGACCGACATCTGAAACAGCTCCGCCCAGCCGGGAAATGCGTCGAAAATGAAACCCGCGTGCAGGTTGATTCGCACCGTCATGGCCTGCGGGACCGTCAACGCGATGACCTCGGCCCCCCGCTCGCGCGCGTGGTCGGTCGCCGATAGCTGGTGCTCCGCGGCCTCGGGTGCAGCGCCGTTCGCCGCCAATACGTTCCAGTTCACCGGACGCTGGGCCGCCAGCGAAAGGTCTGTCATCAGCTCCCGGGTCTTGTCGTCGAACGGAGCCAGCCCTGGCAAGAACTCGATCGTCGTGCCGGGGTGCTCGCTGACGACTCGTCCGAGTTCCAGGATCTCTTCGCGACTCGCGTGTCGTGACGGGACCGGTTTTCCGTCTGCATCGTTGTGCGTCACGGATAGCGTGCTCGAAAAACCCATTCCACCCGCGCGGAGCGATTCGTGCAGCAGCAATTTCATCTGTTCCAGTTCAGTGTCGGTCGACTTTTCGCCGACCGCGCGCTCACCCATCACGACGCGGCGAATGGCGGAGTGCCCCACCATGAAGCCCGCGTTCACGGCCAGCTTGCCTTCGAGCCGGTCGAGGTACTCTGCGAAGCTCGTCCAATCCCACGGCACGCCCTGTTCGAGGCTCTCGAGCGGCATCCCCTCGACCCGCGCGAGCATCCGCATCAGGTATGGGCCGGCCTCCGGAGAAAGCGGCGCGATACTGAAACCACAGTTTCCCGCGAAAACGCTGGTCACACCGTGATACGGCGATGGACTCAGCGTTCCGTCCCAAAAGACCTGCGCATCGTAGTGGGTGTGAACGTCAACGAAGCCCGGACACACGATCTTGCCAGTGGCATCGATTGTTTCGCGCGCGTCTTCATCGAGCGAGCCGATCGCGACGATTCGCCCCCCCCGGATGCCGAGATCCGCGCGGCGAGCCGCGTCCCCGGTGCCATCGATCACGGTTCCGCCGCAGATTTTCACATCGAGCATGTCCCAGGTCTCCGCCGCGCCGAACACACGTCCGGACGAACCCATACCATAGGTCTTGTGCGCTATTGGGGGGAAGACTTGGTTCTGCTCCCTGACTGCCACGCTGTTTTCTGCGAGATTTCCGGGTACCAATGGGGAGATGATGCGATGGCCTGGCCGAGCGAGCGCGGACGTCCCGGTCGCGGGTGTGGCAATCGGCACGCCAATGGGCACGCCAAAAGGCACGGAAACGAACATGGCTGATGGCATCCCCGGAATCGATTCCGGCAGACGACGCAGCACACCGCTTCTGGCGCTCGCACCGATGGACGGTGTCACCGATTGGGCCTTCCGCGACCTGCTGACGCGCCTGTCGAATCGCAGCGCTGGGCGGGATTGCCCCCCCGATTCGAACCATCGCAGCCGCATGCCAGACGATTCTGTCGATGACCGTTCTCGTTCAGTCGATTCTCGCTCAGGCAGGTCTGTCTCAGACAAGTCCATCACAGACAAATCCATCGCCAACCCGGCCGTTCCGAACCGTGGCAACTCCAACAATGCCATCGACTGGTGTGTGTCGGAGTTCGTTCGGATCAGCCAGCGCCCGGCGCCAGCAAAGCTGCTCAAACGGGCCTGCCCAGAGCTCGAAAATGCGGGCCGCACCCGATCCGGAGTGGCGGTGCACCTCCAGCTCTTGGGCGGCGACCCCGACCCGATCGCCGAAACGGCGAGACTGGCTGTCGATCTGGGTGCATCCGGCATTGATTTGAATTTTGGTTGTCCGGCGAAAACCGTAAACCGCCACGACGGCGGCGCCAGCCTGCTGCGGCATCCAAGCCGGCTCGAAGGGATCGTCTGCGCCGTTCGCGCAGCGGTCGACCCCAAGATCCCAGTGAGCGCCAAGATCCGCACCGGCTGGGATGACCACCGCAGCGTGCGAACACTGGCGCACGCAGCCGAGGCAGGCGGCGCGTCCTGGCTGACGGTCCACGGACGCACGCGAGCAGAAGGCTACGGCCCCGCAGCCAACTGGGAGGCGGTTGGCGAGGCACGCGATGCCGTCGACATCCCCGTCGTGGCGAACGGGGACCTGAACACTGCAAGCGCCCTCGCACGATGTGAAGTTCGATCCGGCTGCGATTCATTCATGCTGGGACGCGGTGCGATGGCGCGACCTCAGATCTTCGGCGAAATCCGCGGCTGGATCGCGACCGGCGAACAGCTGCCGTTGTCCGAAATCCTGTTGCAACACGCCGCGCTGTTGCTCGCCAACCATGCGTCGAATGCACTCGTGGTTCGGCGTACCAAACAATGGCTATGCCTGGCAGCGAAAATCGATTCAGGCCTGCGACCACTGTTCGAGTCGATCAAACGCCTGAGCGAAATCGACGTATGCCTGAAGACGCTCTCGAGCTGAGGATCCGTTCTCGAGAAGCGCCGCAA
Source organism: Deltaproteobacteria bacterium (assembly GCA_032128375.1). Classification (GTDB taxonomy): domain Bacteria; phylum Myxococcota_A; class UBA9160; order UBA9160; family SMWR01; genus JAJDAM01. Next base: position 42,521 of record JAQBGU010000210.1, read on the forward strand.
GGGGAGACGCCATGGCGGACGACGGGCAAATGCTGAGCGACGTGGGTAGCGAACAACCTGCGCTGCTGCTGGTCCCGAACGGCGATCGGCGCACCGCACAGGAGTGGGCACTGGTACTCGCATCGCAAGGCATGAGTTCCCGCACACTCGTGCAAGACGGTCTGCTCGTGCTGGAAGTGGGGCCCGGCCGGCTCGACGCGGCACGAACGGCGATTGCAAGCTATCTGCAGGAGAACTCTGCCGCGCCCGATTCCGAGCCGGTAGCCGTTCCCGATCACGACCTATCGAGCTGGGCGGGTCTGGTCTTCGCCATCGCGATCCTGGCTACCTTCACCGCGGCGGGTGGCGGCTCGAGTAGTCCAGAACTCTTCGATCGCGGCAGTGCGAATGCGGAGCGGATTCTGTCGGGGCAGTGGTGGCGCTGTGTGACGGCGCTGTGCCTGCACGCCGACATCCCCCATGTGCTCGGCAATGCCCTCGTCGGGGCTTACTTCGTGACTGCGGTTTGCCACCAGCTGGGCTCGGGCCTGGGGATCGCGCTGGTCCTGTCGAGCGGCGCGATCGGAAACGCGCTCAACGCCTTCGCTTACGCATCGGGCCACCAATCAGTCGGCGCATCCACCGCGGTGTTCGGCGCGATCGGTGTGCTGGCCGGCGTCGCTGCGGCGCGGCCGCGAACCACCACGCGAAGCCGACGCCGCTGGGTTCCGTTCGCGGCGGGGCTCGGACTGCTCGCGATGCTCGGCACCAGCGGCGCGCGGGTCGACATCTGGGCGCACTTCTTTGGGTTGTTGGCTGGGAGTGTCGTCGGGGCTGCCACCGGTCACTTCGTCGAGAGTCGTCCATCACGGGCTTCGCAGTGGGTGTTCGGGTGTCTCGCGATCAGTGTGTTGACCGAGTGTTGGGTACTGGCGCTCGAGTGAATCTCTCGACGAATTCGCCTTCGGCTCGCGATTCGATCCACTACCCGTCGGACGCAACCACGATGTCGAGCGCTTGCGCCTAGTATCCCTCGAGCACAGCGATCTTCACGAGTTCGCCGGCTTCGAAGGTTCGATCTACCGAGAAGGAATTCATCACAGCGGTTTCTTGAATGGTCCAGTGGTTCCCGGTTCGCTTGCTGAGATCGGCAATTTGCTCGCCACCGAGCCCGGTCGCGATCCGCAGCCGCGATTCGCGAATCTCGCGGCGCTCGTCCGGTTTCAGTGTGCGCAGGCTCCTGGGAACGTTCATCAAGGCCCCCTTGTAGCGATCGAACACAACGCTCGGCGCCGCCGCGGTAAAGCGGTAGATCACTCCGTCGCGATTGATGTAGGTCAGCATCGCGCGAACACCGGGAAGCGTCCCCTGTACGCGAAACGCTTCGAATGTACCAACCGTCACCCGTTGGGATTCGGTCAGTCGAAAACCGAGCTCAGAGAGTGTCGCAAGGTGCTCGGACGCTGCGGCCTCGACGTCCTCACCCGCGCCCTGATGCTCCATAAAAATCTGGGCGTCGCGACGCTGCGGGAACGCACCGACCGCCACGTGGGTGTTTCGCATTTGCCAGCCGGCGGGAAATCGAACGGAAAGATCGAGTTCGGCGTGGAGGAACCGATCGCCCACGAACACACCTTCCGACGCGCGCGGTCCGATCGCGAGGCCGTCGTAGCGCTTCAGGTAGTCGCTGCGCGAAGCCGAGATCGGCGGCTGGCGCTTCCCGGCAACCAGCTGAGCTCGTCCGGCGGCCTCCGCGACGCGCCTGGCGGTCGACGGGTGGGTGTCCCAGAATCCCGGCAGGCGCGACGCGCCGAGCTTCAGCCGCTCGGTGTGCTCCAGATCTCGCAGGAACGAAGCGAGGCCGCTCGGGTCGTATCCCGCAAGCGCGGCGAGTCCCTGCCCCAGACGATCGGCTTCGCGCTCCTGGTCGCGGTTGTATCCCGCCAGATATCCCCCCTGCAGAAAACTCAGCGATCCGCGCATCAGTTCCTGACGGGCGGCCGCGTGCCGCGACGCCACGTGCACGATTTCGTGACCGAGCACATTGGCCAGTTCATCTTCGCTGTTGGTCAGCGTCAGCAAACCGCGCGATACGAAGATGAAGCCGCCCGGGAGCGCAAAGGCATTCGGTGCCTCCTGGTCGACAATTTGAAACGTGTACTTGAAGCGCCCCCGAGGAGCGTGTTGCGCGAGTCTCTGCCCGACCGCGTTTACATACGCTGTCAGCAACGGATCCTCGATGAGACCAAGCTGCCCCTTGACGGCTTCCGCGCTGTCTTCACCAACCTTGCTATCCACATCTTCCGATCGCAAGATGACTTCTTTGTGCGGTTTGGGACCCGAACCGCCGCCGCCGCACGCCGCTGCGATCAGACACACCAGCCCGACACACGGCCCGGTTCTGAAACTCGCGCGCTTGCCACGCCCGCGCATCATTCGCCCTCGTCCCTCGCCGGCTCGACTGGCATGCTTCCATGCACCGCATGGCTGCGGAGCTGATCGAACGCATGCTCGCTGGTCTCGATGCCTCGGGCATGCAGGCGGCTGCGCGCCATTTCCGAAAGCGTCCCAGCCACCAGCAGCACGGTCTTGGCCACCGGTTGGCGATCCGGTAGCGGCCGCTCGGCGAGCCCAGCCAGCGTTGCCATCCGTTGATTCCAGACGGCGTAGTCTGCGGCGACGGGCAGGACCAGAGTCTGGTCTTCGGTGTATCCCATCAGGCGGTCGTCAACGCTCACGATCGCGCGAATTCCCGACGCCCGATCACTGTAATCGCGCATCAGTCGCGCGGTCTGCGTAAACATTTGTGCGTCGATTTCGGATTCGGCCGTAATCGCCGACTCGATGAACGCGACGCGGTTGGCGGCCAGGTCCATTCCGGCGAGCGCCGCGACCAGAACCGTCTGGTTGCGCGGCGAATACCAGGCGTGGCCGGTGAACTGAAGTGCGAGCGGCTCGGAGACGCCCATCACAGCGAGTTCGATCCGATTCAACCTTCGCAGGTCTTCGGGTGGGTACTCGCGAAGAATCTCGGAAAGCCGATCCCCGTCCCCCTGCGCGGATGACTCGCCCGCAATGAACGGCACAAGCATGCTGGGGAGGCTCCCGGCGTAGGCCGCCCAGGCAAATCGATTGAGTTGTTTCTGAAGCGCCTTGTTGGACGAGTACGGATCCACATCGAGTTTCGCCGCCAGCAATCGCTTCTGATTCTCGAAGCCGATCCACGCGGCGAATTCACTGTCTTCGAACTCGCTGCGTTCTCCGGTGGCCAGCTGCGCGGTGCGCTGGATTGTTTGCCAGGCACCACGCGGGACGCCCAGCACACTGTCGACCGGGTTCGTCACCAGATTCCAGGTGGCGACGAACGGGCTGGTCAGCGCGCGACCGGCCGCGGCGGCGAAAGTCGCGGTCTTGCTCGTCGCGCGCATCGCAGCCAGCGCCTCGATCTCGCGCAGGCAATCCGCGAGCTGCTCGTCTCCGCGCACCTCGAAGTCGCCGAAGTCCGAAGCAATCAAATAGACGTTGGCGCGCCCGTCATGCAAGACCTCGGCGTCGATCGTGTGGTACGGGCCCGTGAGTTGATCGGCGGCTATGAGATCAGTCGCACGCCGAGCGGGACTCAGCTCGAAACCGGCGCGCTCCGCGGCTTGGCGCTGTGCAGCAGTCGGCGGCTCGATCGATCGTGTCGTCGATGCAGCGCATCCAGCGAGCCCCCCGATGAGCCCCAGTGTTGCGGAAAGTGCAATGGCGAGCCTTTGAGTTCTCCATCTCCGGTCCATTCGGGTCCCCAGTCAGCGCACAACCGATTCGATCGGCCCGTAAGTCCAGACCATAACGTGTCGAATTGTCAACACACCACGCCTCGAACCGGCACACGGGTAGCGCGCAGGGTCAATCAGGCGTCAACCGCGCGTCAGTCCAGTAGAACGTCCGCGGCGCGGCTCGAGATCCCAACGCTGCGCCGCGCCTGGCGCAGGTTGTTGCGGTCGTGTCCGTTCGTGCAGTACCCGAGCGAGATGCCGGTCTTTGGATCGACCCATGCAACCTGACCGCCCGCCCCACCGTGACCGAACGCCTCGGCGGAGTTCGTATGTCCGAAACCCCGGAAATTTCGCTGGCTGTCGCCGGAAACGATCAATCCGAGCGAGCGGTTGGCGAGGTGGCCGAACACCGGGTCACGCAGCTCACCACTGCGGACTCGCCGCGCCATCTGCAGCGTCTCGAGAGCCCAGATGCGCTCACCAGCGAGCGACTCGCCGGTCAGCAACGCCTGATAGAACAGCGCGAGGTCACCCGCCGTCATCGTCCCGCCGCCGCCCGGGATTCCGGCCTCGCGAAAGTCCGCCCGGTTGAATGCCTGGACCGCCTCTTCGGTCACCTCGGTTTCGGGAGGCTGCGGGACGCCCATCGCTGTGTAGTCGGCTTCCGTCATCCCTTCACCGACATGCACGATGTCCGCGAGCCTTCCGTGCAGCTTTCGGGGCAGGCCGCACCACAAGTCGTCGAGACCTAACGGGAGCGAAATCCGCTGTCGAACAAAATCACCAAACGATATCCCCGAGCGACGCTCGATGATCTCTGCGATCACGTACATGCTCGATGACGGGTGATACTCGAACCTCGAACCCGGTTCCCAGCCCAGGCGCCATTTCGCGAAGTACTCGAGACGCTTGGCTCGGTCCAGAAACCGCGATGGCAGGAATGGCGCGTGTGGAAAGCCCGCGGTGTGCGTGAACAACTGCTCGACGCAAACGACCCCCTTCCCGTTCGAACCGAACTCCGGGATGATGTCCGAGACGCGCTCGTCGGTGGCCAGCTTGCCATCCTGAATCAACAGCCAAGCCGCTGCCGATGTAATCGCCTTGGTGGATGAAAAAATCGCGTACAGTGTGTCGTTGTCGACCGCGGCCTCGCGCCCTTCGAAAGTCGCCCGGCCGAAGCTGCGCATCGCGGCGATCTTGCCGCCGCGCGCGACGGCAATTTGCGCGGACGGAAGTAAGCCGGCTTTGAGTTCACGCTCGGCTCGGTCGAACAATTCGTCGAGTTTGCGCGAGTCGATCCCGACGGCTTCCGGAGATTCAGCGAAGAACTTTTCGTTGGGCATGCCGCAGCCTATCACGAATGGCATCGACACTGGCAAAACTTTCTTGCGTGGTGATATTCTGACTCCGGAGGCGGTGGTGATCCCCACACTTTCGTTGCAAACCCCCGGGATGGAGACCGTCGACGTGCCGGCGCACGAATGGCTGCTGGAGCAGGAAGTCGGCGAGCGGTTGGTTCCAAGCCTGAAGAATCCGTGACCGACATCGAGATCGAGATCGCTGAATACGACCCCAAGTGGGCGGTCGCCTATCAGCACGAGTTGGTCCGGCTTCGCAATGCTCTGGGAGAGATCGCGATCCGCATCGACCACGTCGGATCGACATCGATCCCCGGGATCTGCGCGAAGCCGGTCATCGATATCCAGATCTCCGTCGATACGCTCCACCCGATGGACCCATACCGCGAGCGGCTGGCGCAAGCCGGCTACCGACACCAGCCACACCCCGACGACGACAACTACCCGTTCTTTCACAAGCCTCACGACTGGCCGCATTCCCACCACGTACACGTGTGTGTCGCACGCGGCACCAGGGAGAAACACCATCTGGCGTTTTGTTCATATCTTCGAGATCACGGGGATGCGGCAGCCGACTACGAGCAACTCAAGCGAAAGCTCGCCGGGATCCACAGCGCCAGCACGAGAGAGGCTCGCAACGCCTACTCGGCCGCCAAGTCCAGTTTCATCCACGATATCGTGACGCGTGCTTTGGCCGAGGGTTATCCGCGGGACTGACGCAGCGCACACCACTTCCAGAGCAGAGTCGCTGGGCGTATTCAATCCTCGAGAAGAGCGATGAACTTCAACAGTGCCTCGTGGAACATCTTCGGCCGGTCGAGGTAGGCCGGATGGCGCGCACCCGGCAGGATCAGGACTTCCGCTTTCTCGAAACTCTGGGCCAGTACACCAGCTTGCGCCGGTGGAAAGAGATCGTCTTTTTCCCCCCAGATCACCAAAGTCGGTACCGGGCAGTTTTTCAATTTTCTTGCGTACTCGACAGATCCAACCGGGGCGATCGGGACGAATCCAGCCACGCGATCCGGATGGTGCAAAACCAATGGAAAGCTGGCGCCACCGCTCATCGATGGTGAGACCACAACCGCTCGATCGATCCCCAGGTAGTCGAGCAGTTCGACCCCGAACGACGACGGGTCGGTACGGCGCGACGGCGACTTTCCAAAACCGGGGAGATCGACTGCGATGACCCGGTGACCTGCGTTCGCCAAAGCGTCGATCGTTCCGAGCTTCTGCCAGGTTTCCGAGTCGAACGCCGCACCGTGAAGCAGCAGGACCGGGCGCCCCGCTGCCGGTCCGGCTGTTATCCGGAACAACGGTGTACCCTGGAATTCCATCCGCTCCTCCAAGGCGCGCGACGGGCTGGCTGCGATCGACGCCAGCGCAGCGACCATCGCAGCGACTGTCGCTACGTGAATCGAACGAATCTGTCCATGCATCGCAGCCGAGTGTGGTCCCCAACGATCGGTCCCGCAAGCGGGGCTCCAGCAGGTCGTCAATCTTCGATGAAGTCGTTAGCGGAATCTCCGGTCAATACACCCTTCAAGACTTTCCCGGCGGCGTTGCGCGGGAGCGGTTGATGGCGCACCTCCCACAGCCCCGGAATCTTGTAGGGGGCCAGCGTTTCCGCGCAGTGGGCTCTCAACGCGTCGATTCGAATCGTCGCCCCTCGAGCGGGAACCACGACCGCCTTCACTTCCTGGCCGAGCTCTTCATGCGGAATGCCGACGACGGCTGCTTCGGCGACGTCGGGGTGCGACTCCAGACGATGCTCGATCTCCACGGGATAGATGTTTTCCGCGCTGCGCAGGATCATGTCCCGCGCGCGCGAGTTCACATAGAGATGGCACTCTTCCAGCTTGCCGATGTCACCCGTTCGAAGCCACCGGCCAGGCAATACGGTTTCGGCGGTCGCATCCGGACGGCCCCAGTATTCGAGCATGACGATCGGCCCTCGAATGTGGATTTCGCCCTGCTCCCCGTCCGGCAGCGCCCGTCCTGCCGAATCGCGAATTTCGATTTCGACCGTCGGAAGCGGGCGACCCACCGAATCCGGGCGCTCCGCCAAGAACTCGCCCCAGTTCATCGTGGCCACGCCGGTGCACTCACTCAGCCCGTAGCCGAGCCCCATGTTTCCGCGCGCGTTCGGAAAGCCCACTTGCAGCCGCTGTTGAATCTGCTTGCTGACGGGTGCACCGCCGGAACCGAGTGAGCGGATACTCGATACATCGAAACGCCCGAATTCCGGGTGATTCAATACACGGAGCGCCATGCTGCCGAGTGGCGACCAGTGGGTCACCCGCTCGCGTTCGATCGTGCCGAGCACTTCGAGCGGGTCGAACCGGCCCACCATCCATACCGTCTTGAGCCCCGACGCGAGCATGCAGACCGCTCCCGAATACAAGCCGGAAAGATGAAAGAGCGGCGCATTGATCAAGTTGCAGACCGGTGCCTCATCGGGGCTCGGAGGTGCAGCGGCGCTGGCCGAAAGCATCCTCACGCGCAGGCCGTGAAACAACACCAGCGAGACGAACCCGAGAATGGCGCGATGGCTGTTGACGGCACCCTTGGGTCGACCCGTCGTGCCGCTCGTGTACAGGATGACCGCCGGGTCATCTTCGTCGATCGGCACGCTCGGCAATGCGACATCCGAGTCGCCCGCCAATTTTTCGAAATCGGATTCGATCTCGATGACGGGCGCGCCGAGTTCAACGACGTCGACGCGCGCCAGGCGCTTGCGGTCGCCGACGATCAACTTGGGCTTGCAGTCGGCGATGCCATACAGAATCTCATCTCGGGTCCACCAGCCGTTCAGCCCCACAGCCACCGCGCCGAGGCTGACCGTGGCCCAGAAGCTGATGATCCACTCGGGGCAGTTCGCTGCGAGAATCGCGACCCGATCGCCCGGCTGCACGTCGTAGATTTCCCGAAATGCGCGAGCGACCGACGCGACTCTCGCTGCGTGGTCGGCGAACGTGAGACGCTGATCACCGCAGACGATGTACAGCTTGTCGCCGTGGTCTAGCGAGCGTTCGAGTAGCGCCCGCAGTGAGGGAGCCCGGTTCCGGAAGACCGTCATCGGCTCGCCGAGCACATTCTGATCGGTCGTCTCGAACGGGCCTCCAGTGCCGGTGAGTTTCGCTTCGATTTCTGCCAGATTCATGTTCCGTCTTCTCGCGTGTTGTGTGCTGTTGAGAGCGGGTACTCTAGCCCGGCGCCGGCGAATCTCTTCGAGATTCTGCTCCGGCGGGATACGATCACGCAACGCACATTTCTTGAACCCCACGCGGCCTGATCCGCACACAGATGATCCGTACGAAGACAACCCGCGCAAAGACAATCCACACCAGAAAAGGGACGTCACTGATGGGACCGCTTACCGGAATCCGCGTCGTCGATCTTGCAGACGAGAAGGGCGAGTTGTGTGGTCGCCTGCTCGCAGAGTGGGGTGCAGATGTCGTCCGCGTGGAGCCGCCGCAGGGGGCTGTCTCTCGACGACTTCCGCCGTTCGCCGCCGACGGCAAAACGAGTCTGTACTTCGCGGTTCGCAACGCGGGCAAGCGCGGGATCGTCCTCGACCTCACGAGCGCCGACGGGCAGCGGGAATTGCACACCTTGTTGGACGAAGCGGACATCCTCGTCGAATCGAGCCAGCCCGCAGAACGGTCCCGATTTGGACTCGATCCGGTCGCACTCGTCCAACGGCATCCTCACCTCGTCGTCACTTCGATCACAGACTTCGGCCAGACGGGTCCCTACCGCGACTACCAGGGAACCGACATGATCGGTTTCGCTATGAGCGGCATGATGCATCGCGCCGGTGTTGCGGAGCGGCCGCCTGTCGTTGCGCCTGGAGCACTCGCCTACGACTGCGGTGGCATCACGGCCACTTATGCATCGCTGCTCGCGTACTTCAAGCGATTGCAAACCGGTCGCGGCCAGCATATGGATGTCAGCATCTACGAATCTGCAGCCAACCTGTCGGATTGGGCGCTTCCCAACTATTCCAGGTCTCCGCAGATCGGCATACGCGCCGGCGCAGGGATTTACACGCTGTACCGCTGTGCGGACGGCTGGGTGCGAATGATCATTCTCGTTCAACACCACTGGCGTGCGCTACTCGATTGGATCGGGAACCCCGAAGAGCTGATGGACCCCGCGCTCGACCATTTCATTGCGCGACTGATGAAACTGGACGTCATCAAGCCGTATCTGGAAGCGTTCTTTTCCAATCAAACCAAGATCGCTGTCGCGCGCGAGGCGCAGGCTCGGGGGATCCCGGCTACGCCGCTGCTTGCGCCTGCCGAGGTCATCGAAAACGAACATTGCGTAGCGCGCGCCACGTTCGAAAAACTCGAGGTCGCCGAAGGGCTCGTCGCGATGGCGCCGATTGGCTTCGTATCGATCGATGGCGAGCGAGCGAGCGCGCCGGTTCGCCCGCCACGCCTGGACGAGCACCGCGCGCAGGCGTGGTCCGAACCCGTTCGCAGCCTGCTGCCGGATTCACCGCCGACTCGGTCTTCGGACGAATTTCCGCTGCGCGGATTGCGGGTACTCGACTTCGGGGTCGGCGCCGTTGGCGTCGAGGTCGGCCGCCTGCTGGCCGAATACGGCGCTGATGTCATCAAGATCGAGAGTCGTAAGGCTCCGGATTTCATCCGCATCATCATGGGCGGGTTCATGAATGCGAACTTCGCGTCGTCGAGCCGATCCAAGCGCTGCTTGGGCGTAGACCTGAAGACCGAACAGGGGCGTGATCTCGTGCGTCGCTTGGCGGAATGGGCTGATGTCGCTATCGAGAACAACGGAGCCGGTGTGATGAGCCGGCTGGGCCTCGACTACGAAGCCCTGGCACAGATCAATCCCAGGATCGTGATGTTCTCGAGCCAAATCGTCGGCTCGTTTGGACCGTGGAAGGATTGGATCGGGTACGGGCCCAGCACGCACGCCGTCAGCGGACTGCAGTGGCTTTGGAACTACCCTGAAGATGTCGATCGGCCGGCGGGCTCGACCAATGTGTATCCCGACCACTTCGTCGGTCGCGTGGGAGCCGCCGCCGTGATCGCGGGTTTGATCCAACGCTGCCGCAGTGGTCGAGGCATGCATACAGATGCAGCGCAATTCGAAAGCGTGATCCAATTGCTAGGCGACCTGTTTGCAAAGGAATCGCTGTCTCCGGGCTCAGTAGGTCCACAGGGAAACGCCAGCGAACGTGGCGCGCCTTGGGGAGTGTATCGATGCGCGGGTGAGGATGAGTGGTGCGTCATCAATGTGCGAAACGATGACGAGTGGCGTGCGCTCATCGATGTATTGGGCCGACCCGATTGGGCTTGTGACGATCGTTATGTGGCTGCGGTAGGACGATTGGCGGAACGAAAAGCCATCGACTCGTCGCTCGAGAGCTGGACTGCCACGCACTCAGCACGCGAGGTGATGCAGGCCTTACAAAGCGCAGGCGTACCGGCTGGAATGGTTCAGCACGCCGGCCATCACCTCGAAGACCCTCATCTGCGTGCGCGCGGCTACCTGCGCAAGCTCGACCAACCCGCGCTGGGTCCGATCGTACTGGAGGGAGCCGCATTCCACGGTAGCGATCTACCCGACTCGATCGTCGAGCCCGCCCCGCTTCTCGGCCAGCATACGCGCAGTATCTGTCAGGAGATCCTCGAGCTCTCGGCCGACCAGATCGAGGATCTCGTCCAAGCCGGAGTCCTCGAGGACCCTCCGGACGCGGGCTCCCCCGACGCCTGATGCCCGCAACCCGAAACTGCCACGTTTCGATTCGCCCGATCGGTACCCTCGAGGTGCAGAACCTCTGATGTGTGGAATCGCCGGATTCATCGCGCCGGGCGAACACACCGACGCGCCGACGCTCGAGAGGTCTGCGCTGCGCATGGCAGATGCCCTCGTGTCGCGCGGGCCAGACGACCGCGGCGCGTGGGTCGACGCTTCAGTCGGCGTGGCTCTGGGGCACCGTCGACTAGCCATCGTCGACCTTTCGCCGCACGGCGCGCAGCCGATGGCGTCGGCCTGCGGGCGCTACGTCATCGCCTACAATGGCGAGATCTACGACGCGCGCGAATTGCGCGACGAACTGCGCGCGCTGGGTGGTGCCTTTCGCGGCCATTCCGACACCGAGGTGCTGGTGGAAGCGATCAGCCGCTTCGGGGTCGACGAGGCGGTTCGCCGCTGCAACGGCATGTTCGCGTTCGCCGTCTGGGATCGCCGCGAGCGCACCCTCACGCTTGCGCGTGATCGCCTCGGAAAGAAGCCGCTCTACTACGGCCGAAGTGCCGGACGCTTTGTATTCGCGTCGGAGCTCAAGGCGCTGTGTAGCGCGCCGGACTTCGAGGCAGTCGTCGACCGCGACGCTTTGGCGTTATTCGTCCGCTTCTCCTACGTGCCAGCGCCCTTCTGCATCTACCGCGGTCTCCACAAGCTTCCACCGGGATCACTACTCACCATTCGCGCCGACGGCACACCGGACGAGGCGGGACCGCGCGCGTTCTGGTCAGTGCGCGAGACAGCGGAGTCCGCCGCTCGGCGGCCCTACGAATGCAGCGACGGCGAAGCGACCGACGCCCTCGAGGCGCTGCTGTGCGATGCAGTCGAGCGCCGAATGGTGGCCGACGTTGCGGTGGGTGCAACCCTTTCCGGTGGCATTGACTCATCAACCGTTGTGGCACTGATGGGGCGGACCCAGCCAGGCCGCGTGCGCACGTTCTCGATTGGATACGACGATCCGCAGTTCGACGAGGCAGAGCACGCGAAGGCAATCGCGAGACATCTGGGCACAGAGCACACGGAACTCATCGTGACGCATCGCGACGCGCTGGATGTGATTCCGCGACTCCCCGAGTTGTACGACGAACCGTTCGCCGACACTTCGCAGATCCCGACCGCATTGGTCTGCCGAATGGCGCGGCGCGACGTAGTGGTCGCACTCTCGGGCGACGGCGGTGACGAGCTGTTCGCTGGCTACGACCGCTACTTCGCGGTGCTCGAGCACTGGCCGGGGATCGAGCGGATCCCGGCGGCACTGCGCGGCGTCGCGAGCAGCACGGGGCTCGCTTGCGCCCGCTGGGGGTGGCGGGTCGCAAGCGGCGCCCCGCGATCCGCGCTCGCGTACGGGGGCAAGCTCGAGCGCAACGCAGAGCGACTCGCTGCCACCAGCTTAGAGGACTACTACATGCGTCGGGCATCCCGTTGCGTGGACCCCGGCGAATTCGTGGTGCGCGGCACCGCACCGTCCATTCCGCTCACCGATGCGTCCGCCTGGGCCGCGATCGCGGACCCGCTACAGCGGATGATGACGACAGACCTCGCCTGCAACCTGCCGGACCAGTTCCTCGTCAAGCTCGATCGCGCCAGCATGAGTGAGAGTCTGGAGGTGCGCAGCCCGCTGCTCGATCATCGGCTGGTCGAGTTCAGCCTTCACCTCCCGCGGCACCTCAAGGTTCGCGGTGGCGAGCGCAAGTGGTTGCTGCGTCAGGTATTGGATCGCTACGTACCGCGCACGCTCAGCGAGCGCCCGAAGCAGGGTTTCAGCGCGCCCGTGGATGAATGGCTGCGCGGACCGCTTCGGGATTGGGCAGAGGCGCTGCTCGACGAACGCAGGCTCCGCGATGAAGGCTACCTGCAAGCACAGGCGGTGCGTCGTATCTGGCAGCAACATCTCGCCGGCTGGCGAAACCACCGATTCCTGCTCTGGAACTTCCTGATGTTCCAGGCCTGGCTCGAGCAGACGCAGCAGAGCGCTGTGGAACACAGGAGCCATTCGGCTGGTGCGATCTAACGAGTATCATGAGCAGTCGCCAATCGGACGGACATCCAGATCTTCATGTCGACGACACGCAACCAAGCTCCGCGAATAGCACTGTTCATCGCCGACCTCGAGGGTGGCGGCGCCCAGCGCAAGATGGTCACCCTGGCGAATGCGTTCGCAGAGCGCGGTCATCCGGTCGACCTTGTGGTCGTCGACGATGGGGGGATTCTCACCAACGAGCTGGCTGCCGGGGTTCGACTGCTGCCGCTGAAAGGCTGGTGGTCTCAGGCCAAATGGATCGATGCGAAAAAGCGCCGGCGGGCGCTCGCGTGCGTACCCAAGCTCGCCCAGTATCTGCGTCGCGAGCGTCCAGCGGCGCTCATGTCCACCTCGCACTCCGTCAACGTCGCCGCCGTCGCAGCCACGCGGCTCGCCCGCTCGACGACTCGGCTCGTGCTGCGAATCGACAGCCAGCTGAGTCGCGCGCCCGAACTCTCCGGGACTCGCACGCAGAATCGGCGGTTGCGACGCGCGCAGCGATTCTTCACCAACGCCGATCACATCATCGCAATCTCTCACGGAGTCGCAGAAGACCTGCTGGCACAGCTCGACTATCCCCGCGAACGCGTCACCGCGATTCACAATCCGATACCACTCGCGCAACTCGAGAAGGACGCACGGCAACCCCATCCGCACCCCTGGCTCGCGTCTCCGGGACCGCCCGTGGTTCTCAGCGTCGGGCGACTCGTGAAGCAGAAGGACTTCGGCACGCTGGTTCGCGCCTTCGCCCGGGTACGGCGCAGCATCGATGCGCGACTGCTGATTTTGGGTGAAGGTACGGAACGAGCCGGGTTGGAGGCGATGATCCGGGAACTCGACATCGAACGCGACGTCGATCTCCCCGGCTTCGATCGGAATCCCGCCGCCGCCATGGCCCGCGCCAACGTCTTCGTGCTCTGCTCCGCTTGGGAGGGATTCGGAAACGTGATCGTCGAGGCCATGGCGTGTGGCTGCGCGGTGGTGAGCACGGACTGCAACAGCGGCCCTCGCGAGATCCTGAAGGACGGGCGATTGGGATCGCTCGTCCCAGTAGGCGATGACGAGGCGCTGGCCGCGTCCATCATCACGACACTCGGGCAATCGTCGTCATCGGCATCGTTGGTCGAGCGTGCCGGCGATTTCGCGGTCGATCGCATCGCAGAGCGCTATCTCGACGTCTTGCTGGACAGACCGCGGGTCGATCGCTGCGCGGGTCAACTCCCCTCGAGCGGAGCGAGGTCAGTCTGCAGCGCCACCAGCTCACTGTAAAGACGGCCCGACTGCAACAGCTCCTCGTGGGTTCCCACTTCCGAAACGGATCCATCCTCGAGCATCACGATACGATCCGCGCGCCTGATAGTAGACAGCCGATGCGCGATCACGAGCACGATTCGGTTGGCACGCATGGCGTCGATGGCGTCGTGGACGATGCGCTCGGTCTTCGCATCGAGGGCACTGGTGGCCTCATCGAGAATGAAGATGGCCGGGTTCTTCAGCATCGCCCGCGCGATCGTGATGCGCTGACGTTGTCCACCCGAAAGGCGCATGCCGAACTCACCCACCTCGGTGTCATAGCCGTCGGGGAGCTGGTCGACGAACTCGTCGACATGAGCAGCGCGCGCAGCATCGAGGATAGCCTCTTCGCTGGCATCCCGGCGGCCGTAGCGGATATTTTCGCGGATCGTCGTGTCGAATAGAAAGGGCTCCTGACTGACGACGGCGGTCAGGTCGAGGACGGACTCGCGCGTCAACCGCCGTAGATCGACACCATCGATTTCGATTGATCCCTCGTCGGGTTCGTTGAAGCGCTGCAGCAGGTCGACGAGCGTCGTCTTCCCGCTGCCCGTCCTTCCGACGACGGCGACGACCTGGCCCCGCTGAAGTTCCAGCGACACGTTCTCGAGGACCTGCTGGTCTCCGTACCGGAAGCTTACGTTTCGAAAGCGGATCCGCTCGCGCACCCCATCGATCGCAACCGCGTCCGGCGGGTTTTCGACGTCCTCCGGTGTGTCGAGAATCTCGAAGAATCGCTCCGCGGACGCCACCGATTCCACGATCTCATTCCAACCGGACGCCACGACCTTGAGCGGCTTGGTGGTCGTCATGAGCACCGCACCGAACGCGACGAGGTCGCCCGCCGAGATCCCCCACCGACCGTTCATGAGCAGGATGGCGCCGAGTCCGAGGACCCCGACCACGAGCAGGCTGTTCACCATCTCGACGAGCGCCTTGGATCCGATCCGGTTGCGCGACGCCTTAAGGACGCGCTTGAACAGTCGCTCTGTTTCGCGGCGAAAGACCGCGTTCTCGACATCCTCACCGCGGAAAGCCTTGATGACCTTGATCCCGGACAGGATCGTCATCAAACGTTGCGTCACCTCGCCCATCTGTTCTTGGCGCCGCTTCGCGCTGCGGCGAATCGGATTCGAAAACACCACCAGCACAAAAGCGACAGCGGGCGCCGCCACCATCGACACGCCGGCGAGAGCCGGTGAGATGATGAACAGAGTCGTGAGCCCGATCAGGACCATCACGACCGATTCGAGCATGTTCGAGAGGGTCAGCTCGATCGCCTTCTGGTTGATCGAGACGTCTCCGAGGATTCGAGACAGGGTGTCGCCACTTCCCGCCTCCCGGTGAAAGGAAAGTGGCAATGCCAATAGTTTCACGGCCAGCTCGCGCCGGATGTCGACGCCGATTCTGCCCTGCACGTATTGCATCAGATAGGCGTGTCCAAACATCCCGATCGGCCCGATCAGAATGATCAGTAGCGCAGCACCGATGATGCGCTGAAAGCGAGCGTCCATCAGCGAGATCGGGGCGCTCGCCTCGCTGACGGGTTTGCTCTGATGCTCAGGAAGATTCGCGGTCGCGAGTGGCGACGCGGTTGCGTCGGATTCCACGCCCTGTTCTGCGGTAACGACCGGAAGAATGATCTCGTCGAGAAGCGGCTTCATCAGAAAGGCGCGCCCGTGCCGAGCGGCGGCGAACAGGACCACGAACAACGTGGCGGCGATGATGATCGCCAGGTAAGGCCGCGCGTAGCCCCCGAGTCGCTTGAGGATCTGCTTGATCGACTTTGCGTCTGCCATCTAGTCGTTGTTCACCTAGTTCGTCGCGGCGGTCGCGGGTTTCGAGCGAGCCACGCTCGCAGTGATGAATGGATGCGCGCAAGGACGCATCTCGTGCCCCCACGCCTTCTCGTTGGGTGGTAGCGGACAAACAGTCGCACCATCCTAGCGAGTGCGCCCGCAACTAGCAGCACACTGGGGGGCCGAGAGCAGCCCCCGGTTGTCCCAAACATCGCGACTCGGCTGCACGGGGCGTGGGGCCATTGCCGGGGCGTTCGGAGCGGTGGTTTCGTGTGCCTCTCACTGCCTATACTCGCGGCCGCGATGGATGAAAGCCGAAATGATGGGCGGGACTCTGAGGGCCGACGCGATGTTCGGTCCGCGCTGGCGCGTGCTGTGAAAATGACGCTGCTGATCTTCGGCGTGTTGCTCGGGGGCGTCGTCATCACCGCCTGGCTGACGGACGACACGGACCTCCCCTTCGACTACGAGGGCTTCGACTAGCCACATGGGCGACGAGAATTCGCCTCCGACCCCGGCGGCGAACCTCCTGTTACTCGCTGGATCGCTGCTGTTCGCCCTATTGCTCGTGGGTGGGCTCGAGGCGGCGCTGCGCGTGGCAGGGCTGGGCGCCCCAGACGCCTCGCGAACCTCCCGGCTCAAGTACCAGCAGATCTACTTCCCCATCATCGAACCAGCCATGCGTCGCGACGGGGTGCAGGTACTCGCCACAGCGGATGTGCGGCTCCCGTATCAGACCCTTCTTCGACACAAACCCAGCAACGGCCTGCGGGTGTTCACCTTTGGCGGTTCGGCCACCGCCGGTCTCGGTTTCAGCCCCAATGTGACCTTCGCGCGTTACCTCGAGCGCATGCTCCAGCGCGCACACCCGGAGCGCGAAGTCGAAGTGGTGAACCTCGGAATCGTCGCGCTGGCTTCCAAACAGGTAAACCTGATGCTGGCCGATGTGTGTCGCAACGCAGAGGCGGACCTGGTGGTGGTCTACTCCGGCAACAACGAGTTCCTCGAAATTCACGCGGAGAAGTTCGCCATCGCACAGGGGGCGTGGGTCTCCCAGTTTCGCGACATCGTGCTCGACACCCATCTCTACCGTTTCGTCAATCGCGCGATACGCGGAGCGCCACGCAAACCCAGCCGGGCCGAGCAGGACTACTCGAAGCAGGACCTACGCCTCACCCAACACGAGATCATCCAGGAAATCGAGATGTCGCCGTTCGAGGTCGCGGAGATCGTCGACGCCTACGAGGCCAACTTCGAGTCCATGGTCGCGGTAGCGCAGCAGACGGGAACCCCCATTCTGCCGCTCACCGTGGCGTCAAACTGGCGTTGGCGCGGGCGCGAGGATCTGCCGGCCGACTGGCTCGACGACCTGCTCGGCGAGCGCGGACAGGCGACGCCGGAGCGCTATCACGAGGCCCTCGTGGTGCTGGACTCCCGCATCGCTTCGGCAGCCGTCCGGGAGCGCTACACTTGGTTGTACCGCCGCGCGATCGCAGCCGAGGCTCTCGGTGACCACGATGCCGCGCGCGACGACTTCCGTGCTGCGATGAACCAGGATCCCCACCTGCGCCGCGCGCTCGACAGCATGGCCGAGCGCGTCCGGGCAGTGGCGAAGCGGAAAGGGGTGCCGCTACTCGACACGATCGAGTTGCTTTCGGCATCGGAGGCGCACGGAATCATCGGCTTCGAAGCGTTCTACGACTACGTCCACCTGACGCCACGGGGTGCCCTGCTTGTAGCTGCCGGGATCTTCGAGGT
Organism: Deltaproteobacteria bacterium; assembly: GCA_032128375.1. Lineage (GTDB taxonomy): Bacteria > Myxococcota_A > UBA9160 > UBA9160 > SMWR01 > JAJDAM01. Next base: position 60,270 of record JAQBGU010000210.1, read on the forward strand.
CATCCACGAAACCGGAATCCTGCCGCGAGCGCCGGACTTCGACGCGGACGCGTTCGTCGCCCGAAACCTCGAACAGCTGGCCGAGATGCGGCAAGACAACCTCGACGTCACCGAGTGGATGGGTATCGGCTTCGATATGCAGGCGGTCTCCGATCGCGACTTGTGGAAATACGATCGCATGTTGGCGGATCTCGATCGGCGGATCGGAGACGATCCGACCGACCTACGCGCTTGGGTCTACCGAGGAAGCGCCAACTCCTTCCGAGTAGACGGTGCCCAAGATGCAGAGAGAGACTATCGCGCGGCGCTCCAGCTCGCAGGCGACGACCCGGTGATCCGCTCCAATCTCGAGCGGCTGCTCGCGGGCCGGGGATCGTGAGCTGGGACAGAATCAGCCGCCTTCACGCTCTCGCGACTTGCCTCGGAGCAGCTGCGCTACGCGCTCGGCTCGCTCTGCTGAATGTACGTGTGTTCCTTGAACGCCATCGCGACGGGAATGAAAAGCACCGCGGCTGCGAACATCAAACCCGCAAAGAACAGGAAGTAACTCGCGCCCTCGAGCCTGGAAGTGCCGTCGGGATTCTGAATCACCGTGTTGACCGCGGCCGTGAACAGGTTCCCGAGCGACACACTCATCAAGAAGAGTGCCATGATGAACGACTTGATCTTGCGCGGTGCCTGCGTATAGGAGAACTCGAGGGCCGTGATGGATACGAGCACTTCGGCTGCCGTCAGAATCGTGTAGGCGACGAGTTGCCAGACGATACTGGGGGTCTGCCCCACCGCGATCCAGCTTTCGATCAAGGCGACAATCAAGAACGATCCGGTCGCAATGAACAGGCCGAACGAAATCTTGCGAAGCGGCGTGAGGACGACAACTGCCTCGACCGTTGGATACAGAAGTTTGTTGAACAGCGGAATGAAAGCCAGGATCAGAATCGGATTGACAGCCTGGATCTGCGACTCCAGCCACAAGATCCCCATGAAATGCCGGTCCATCTTCTTGGCCTGAAAGACCCAGGTCGACCCGGACTGGTCGAACAGCGCCCAGAAAATCGCGATGAAGAGGTAGACGAGCGCAAGGCGCAGCATGATCGCGACCCCCTCGCGGCCGAACGCCTCTTTCAGGAATTCTCGGCCGCCGGGCGGGACGTGGATGAAGCGCTGGCGCCCCAACCAGAAGACCCAGGTCGCCAGAATCATCAGAGCGCCCGGAAGACCAAAGGCCGCATGCGGGCCTATGTGCTCGAGCAATAATGGTGTCAGCAGCGTCGAAACAAAGGCGCCGAGATTGATCGAGAAGTAGAAGTACGAGTAAGTTTTGGGAAGCAAACTGGCATTGGTCGCGCCGAACTGGTCACCCACGTGAGCCGAAACGCAGGGCTTGATGCCACCCGATCCCAACGAGATCAAGCCGAGCCCCAGCGCGAGCCCTGTCAGCGTGTCGTCCATCGCCAGTGCGAGATGACCCAAACAATAGACGATCGACAGGCTGACGATGGTTCGGTACTTGCCAAGAAAAACATCCGCGAGCAGCGCGCCGGCGACCGGGGTGAAGTACACCGCCGTGCCAAACCAATGGTAGTACGCGGTCGCATCCGCTTCGCTCAGCACCGCGAGTTCTCCGCTCGCGTCGCGCAGGTACTGGGTCATGAAGATGACCAACACCGTGCGCATGCCGTAGTAGCTAAAGCGCTCCGCTGCCTCGTTGCCGATGATGTAGGGGATGCCCTTGGGCATCTCCTGGCTGACTTCCGGAGCGGTGCGGTAACGGGAACTCGCCATCAGCAAGCGTGGCCGCTGGAACGTTCTGCTTCGATTGCGCCCGGTCGGTTACTCACCCCTGCCCCCCTATGGCGGCAGGATGATCCGCAATGAGGACGGACGCGTCAAACCGGAGGAAGAGCGTGAAGCGTCGGACGGCCGCCCCGAGCGAAACGGAGGGCATCGGTCGAACCTGCGCGCAAGCGGTGACGCACGGTCCGCCGAATCACAGGGACTCTTCAATCTGCAGCGATGACCGCGCCGACCGCAGCCGAAAGTTCATCACAGACCTCGTGCGATGCGGCGCCAGCGCGGAGTCGACGAAAGATGGCATCCAGTGACTTGCGCGCGTCCGGGTCGATCTGCTGAAGGCCGTGTGCCGGTCCTTCCGAAAGCGCCAGCGTCGTTCGATCCGCGTGGGTTCGACCTGCGAGTGTCCGGCGGTGGTGCAGTGCGCGTCCCAGTACCACATAAGGGAAGTTTTCGTGCTGGATAGGCCCGCACTGGAGAAGCAGGCCTCCGAGCGGGAGCGCGAGTACCTTGATCTGTGTGAGCCGGGAACCTCCGAAGGCAGCGGTTATCCCTCCGACCGCTGCCCCGACCAGGCTTCCCAGGAAAAGAGACGCCCCTCCTACGCCGAGGTCGACCGCGCCGCCAACGATCGCTCCGCTCGTCGCGCCAGCCGTCACGAGCTGGCGTCGGTTCAGCCCCCAGAAGTACCAGTCGTCTGTCGAGAACAGGTCACTGTCGAGCAGCTCGACATCGGTTTCCGAACGCTCGATCACATGCTGATCGTAGACTTCCTCAACGGCCATCCGACCCCGCCGCTCGCGCTTGCGGAGCTTCTCCATGAACTCTCGCTCGAGAACATCGTGGTATTGCGTCGGGTCTGCTCCAGTCGAAAGACGGCGGGCCGTAGCATCAGAGAGAATATCCGCCAGCATCTCGGCAATCGCGCGAGCCGCCCGGTGGTGTTGGCGGGCACGCTCGGCCCCCAGAATTTCCACCGCCCGAGACAGCGACACCGACCAATTCTGTTCGAGTTGTCCGAACGCCCGAAGCAGGTCGAGGCGCGCTTCAAACGGCGCCTTGACCGCATCGAAGACACGCACCACCTGAAAGTACTGGCGAAGTGCCGCCTTCCATTGCGCGATGTGGTCATCGCGTCCGATGCAGTTGATGAGGGCCAGACTCGGTTGCCCGGTCCAACGCAGAATCTCCATCTCGGCTTCGTACTCAGGCCCGAAAGGCAACGACCCATCGACGACGTATAGGATCCCAGCCCCATTGAGTACCGGGGCGAGCAGCTCGCACTCATCGGGAAACTCTCCGGTATCGCGATGAAGCGCAACGAAGCGCTCGACCGCTGCGCGATGTTGGGCTGCCGTGACCTGTTGTTCCTGCAGCCACTCCCACGCCCGCCGTGCGCGCTGAAAACCGGGAGTATCCATCAGTGTGTAGATAAGCTCTCCGTCGACTTTCATCGGATAGGCGCGACATACCACTGTCGTGCCCGCCTGCGCGGCGATGCTGACCGAATCATCGTGGGCCAGCGTCGAGACCACGCTCGATTTTCCTTTGTTGGGATGCCCCACAACTGCGAACACCGGACTCGTCACGATCCGCACCCATCCAACGTACGAGTCGACAACCACGGGTCGCCGACCGAGTCGACGCGGCGCAGCCACTGGTCGCGATCGATATCGAGCGGGGCCGCGGGCTCTCCGCCGACACCGAGCGCGATGGGGACCACGATGATGGCCGCGCCATCACCCAGCTCTGCGCGCAGTTCAGTCACGAAATCGACGAACTCGAGAATCGGAGGTTCCCAGGAACGCACCCCGACTACGACCGCGAGATCCGACTGCCGGTGCATTTCCGCCAAATTGCGGAGCAACGCGCGATCCTCAGCCCATGAGTGCGACCCGCCCGCCGCCTGCACGCACACCGGGCTCAGGCCGAGATCCCGTTCGATCGCGCTCGACAGCGGACCGTCTGCAATATCGAGGTCTGCCCAGTTCACAATCGCACAGCGGCGCGTCGTCACTTCCCGTTCCGTCTTGAACCTACTGGGACCCACCGCCCGCCCGGTTCGCTCTACATCCGGCGAGTTCGTTTCGACGAGTGGGCTCTCCAACCGATCGACCAGCTCCGCCACACCGGGGAGTCGATCGAATGCGATGCCGACGGCCGATCCGAATCGATACCGCGCCAGGATCCACATCGATATGCGCGGGAGCAGGCCGTAGGTCGCCATGGCCGCCACGCAAAATGGCCACCAGCCGCCAAGAGAGGCGGGGTCGATCGAATCCAGCGTCGTCGCGCCGGGCAACGATCCGCCACCCAAGCGAAAGTACCGGGTCGCATCGATCAACGAGATCGACGGAGCTGCGTCGCTCAACCACGCAGCCCACGGAAGCGACAGCGCCTGGGTGATCCGGTGCAGTTCGGCCGAATCGATCTCGAGCGTCGTACTCCAACCAAACGCCAGGTCCGTGAACAACACCAGATACAGGCATCCCGATAGCGCACCCAGGTGAAACGCCACACCAAACGACTGCGAACCGAGCAGTACCGCCCACCTCTGGACGTCGCCGAACAGCTTCTGATGGACTCGCCCGCGGCCGAGCACCGCGTCAAATGCCGCCCGCCGGGCCTGCGGTAGCAGTCGAGAAATCGCCGATTGCCAGCGACCGGGACTGAGAACCACCAACCCGTCCTGCAGCGCCCCGACCAGGGGAAGCCGTCGCCGAAACCCGGCTGGCAACATCGCGATCGCTGTCAGTGCCAGCAGCCCAAGCTGGGCTGCGACGAAGACGCCCAGTACCTCGATGGCGTTGACCGGCCGTGCGCCGTCGTAGTAGTAGACGACCCGCGCGACACCGAATCCCAGAAACCACCCGAGCAGGACCAGCGCCGCAACAATCAGGCGGCGCGAACGAATCGCCGTTGCGACAGACGAGTCGCGGTCGAAGCGAACCTCCGCGAGCCAAGCCAGCACGCGCGCGCGGCGGCTTCCCCCGATCCGCCGGCCGATCTCCCGATCGCGCCGTCTCAGTTCGGCGTCCGCGCGCGGCCCGTCGTTTCGCAACTGCTCGGCGAGGTCGAGCAGTTGCGCGAACGAAGGCGCCCGATCCATCTGATCAGCCATCAGCTTGCATGCTACCGCCTGGGTCCAGGCTCAACCAGAAATTTTCCTTGTACAATACAAGTAATTTTGCGAGCATCCGAACATGGCGAGAACGCTCCTCGATCAGGCGATGGAGCTGCAGCGGGCCGTTTCGGGCTTGGTGAAGAAGTTCCAGTTTCGCGACCGGAACGAAACCGTCGCGTACGGGCTATCTGTCTCACAGGCTTATGTGTTGCGTGCGCTCAGTGAACTCGGACCACTCAACATGGGAGCGCTCGCCAGCGAAATGCGGCTTTCGATCAGCACGATGACGCGGGTCGTCGCACAGCTCGACCGGAAATCGCTCGTACGGCGAACTCCCGACCCCCGTGACGGCCGAGTTTGCCGCGTGGCCTTGAGCGCGCGGGGCCAATCGCAGTGGCAGCGGATCGAAGATGAACTCGTCGCTGCTGACTTCGAAGTCTTGCAGACCATTCCAAGCGCGGAACGCGAAACCGTGATTCGAGCCATCGGAAAGCTGTCCGAGGCGATCGACAACTGGCGCGAGCAGAAAAGGCGCGGGGGCGATTCATGACGACCACAAAGCTGCGAGCGGGAGTTCTCGGTGCGAGTGGATATATGGGCGGTGAGGCGCTGCGCGTGTTGCTCGAACACCCCGCAGTCGAGATAGCCTGGGCTACCAGTCGCTCGGCGGCGCCCATCGAGCACTTTCACCCCAACCTGCTCGGGTGCGGGATCACGACGATTGCTCCCGAACAGGCCTCCGCCTGTGACGTTGTCTTTCTCGCAGTTCCGACCGACGTCTCGTTGGATGCGGCAGCCCGCTTCATTGCGCTCGGCTGCAAAGTCATCGATCTGGGATCCGCCTTTCGGCTCGAGGACCGCGCGCTTTGGGAAGCGACCTACGGAATGGGCCACAGCCAATGGTCCCTCGCCGAGGAGGCTGTCTACGGCATTTCGGAGTTACACGCGGGCAAGATCGCTAGCGCCCGCCTGATCGCAAACCCCGGATGCTTTTCATCTGCCGCAATTCTCGGACTGGCGCCGCTCCTGCACGAATCGCTGGTTGATCCCGAACGGATCGTCATCGATGGTCTATCCGGCACGACTGGAGCAGGCGCCGAACTCGCGCGCCCGGCCCACCACGCTGAGATCGGCAACAACCTGGTGCCTTACAATGTCGTCGGTCACCGGCACACCCTGGAAATGGAGCAGGAGTTGTCGGCCGTTGCGATGCGGGCCGTCCGAGTTCACTTCACACCTGTCTACGTACCCATCGTTCGCGGAATACTCGGAATCTGCCACGTCTTTCCGGATCGGCCGGTCCGCCGCGAGACCGCACTCGATGCCTTTCGCGCGTTCTACCGAGACGCGCCGTTCGTACACGTCTTCGACCTGCCCGCTGAAGACGGTGCAGCCTGGCAATACCGACCCTACCCTTGGGTGAGTGCCGTCATCGGCACGAACCACTGTCACATTGGGCTCGACGTCGATCACGAACGTGGACGCATCGTCGTGTTCTCGGCGCTCGACAGCATCGGCAAGGGTGGAGCCCACGCGGGGATCGAGAACATGAACCTGATGTTTGGCCTGCCGCGCACGGCTGGACTCGAGCGGCTCGGCTCTCACCCGTAGAGCGGATCAATGCGAGTCCGTGCGTTGCCTACTTTTTGCGCTGGTGCTTGCAAAGATTAGCCAATATGCTAAATAAATAATTAGCCCGATTGCTAATTGTAAAACGAGGAGCCAGTGGCCGAGAAGACGGAGAAAAGGACACGGGCCGGACGAGAACTCGAAGCAATCGATTCAGTCTTCAAAGCGCTCGCACACGCGTCGAGACGCCACATCCTGATCGTGATCGAAGCCAATGGCGGTCGCATCACCGCTGGAAAGATCGCCGAGCGCTTTTCGCACAGTTGGCCAACGATCAGCCGCCATCTGGGCATTCTGCTGCAATCCGGGCTCGTCTCGATCGAAGCCGTCGGCCGCGAACGCCACTACGTCATCGAGAAGGAGAGTTTGTTCGGTGTCGGGCGACATTGGTTCGAATATTTCGATTCAATTTGATCCAGGCTGGCCGCGCAGTGGCCAGAGCTGGCTGATGCCGACCGATTCGCCTTGAAACTCATCCAACACATGACGAGTCATAACGACACGCACAGCGACAGAAACGACAGCCAACAAGTACTGAAACAGAGGAGCACGACATGAGCGCACAAATTGTGATCGCAACCTACAAGCCGCATGCCGGAAACGACGAAGCCCTCCGGGATCTGATTCGCGAACACCTTCCGGCCCTTCGAAAGTATGAGCTGGTGACGGATCGTCCATCGATGCTGATGCGTGCACAGGACGGTACGTATCTCGAGATTTTCGAATGGGCGTCTGCCGCTGCATCCGACCAGGCCCACCATCATCCGGCGATCGCAAAGATCTGGGAGGGCATGGGCGCGTTGGGTGACATGCCAACCCTCAGCCAGCTCGAGGAAACGACACGGATGTTCCCGCATTTCGAACCGGTCGATCTCTAGCGGTTCAGCTGCAGCGCGAGGACTTGCCGCGAGCGCGGCAGCTGTCCGTCGTGTAGCACGGGCTGTCGATCAGCGACGTTGGACCGACTCGCGTCCGTCCCACTGCGCGGCGCGTTGCGCGATCCGTTCGAAAAATCGCCCCTTTGCGCCGCTGATTTCAGACACCTCGATCACCGTGCCGGGGTGCGCTTCGCTATCGAAGTAGACGAAGCGCCCGTCCTCGCCGATCTGCCCGGATTGCGCGACGCGATACTCGCCCGCGAGATACCGATCCATGTCCTCATCGAACGAGCGGGTCCAATACGCGATGTGTTGCAACCCGCCCCGAGGCTCACGCGCGATAAAGTCGCGATACATCGAGGGTGCATCGTTGCGTTGTTCGATCAACTCGATCTGCAACGCGCCCGAGTTCGACAGCGCGATGCTCACTTGCAGCGGCGATGACTCGCCGCGGTAGCGAAACTGCTCGATCGGTACACGCTCGAAATAGAAGAACGGCCCGACGCCGAGCACGCGTGACCAGTGGTCCATCGCCGCTTCGATGTCCGGAACCACATATCCATTCTGCCGCACGTCACCGAAGATGCGGCTCACGAGCGACCCACTCGAACGCATGGTCTGCGTCTAGCTCTCATTTTGATACCGCTACAGGAGGCTCCGATCACACTGCCACTACACCCCCCTCCACCACACCCTCCACACACCCTCCA
>JAQBGU010000211.1:0-47565 GCA_032128375.1 Deltaproteobacteria bacterium
TGCTCGTGAAGCGGCACCTGCATTTTCCCGAGGCGCGCTCGGCGATCTTCGCCGAACTCTACTGCCGCACCGACCAGCTCGTGTTCTCGCAGACGCTGGTCCAACCCGACCCGGTCTGAGCGGAGTCATGATGCGCAAGCGCGGTTATTACGGAGACTTCGGCGGCGCCTTCATCCCCGAGATCCTGGTCGCGACGTTCGACGAACTCACGGCGGCCTTCGACGCCGCTCGGGCCGACCCGGCATTCTGGGACGAGTACGTCGCGTTGATGAGCAGCTACTCGTGCCGTCCGACCCCGATCACGTTCGCCGCAAACCTGACCGACCACTTCGGCGGCGCGCGCATCTACATCAAACGCGAAGACCTCAACCACACGGGCGCTCACAAAGCCAACAACGTGATGGGGCAGGGCCTGCTCGTCAAGCGGATGGGCAAGACGCGGGTCATCGCTGAAACCGGCGCCGGGCAACACGGCGTCGCGACGGCGACCATGGCCGCTCGCTTCGGCTTCGACTGCACGATTTATATGGGTGCGGTCGACGTGGATCGGCAGCGACCGAACGTTTTCTGGATGGAGCGGCTCGGCGCGACCGTCGTCGCAGTGACCGAGGGAACCCAGATTCTCAAAGATGCGATCAACGAGGCGTTCCGCGATTGGGTGACGTCGATGGACGACACCCACTACGTGCTCGGTACCGCGTGCGGTCCCCATCCGTTCCCCGAAATGGTGACTTACTTCCAATCGATTATCGGAAGCGAAGCCCGCGAACAGGTCCAGGAGCTGACCGGAGTGCTTCCGAAGCGGATTTATGCGTGTGTCGGGGGTGGCTCGAATGCGATGGGGATTTTCGGCGCATTTCTCGACGACACCGCAGTCGAACTCGTCGGCGTCGAAGCCGGAGGCCGCGGCCTTGAAACCGGCGCACACGCGTCTCGGCTCGCTAGCGACGATGCTTCGGTCGGCGTCGCGCAGGGCTACAAGAGCTATTTCCTACAGAACGAAGATGGGCAGATGCGCGAGACCCACAGCGTCGCTGCCGGGCTCGACTACGTCGGTGTCTCGCCAATCCTGTCGAACCTGCGCGACAAGGGCAGAGTCCGTTTCGAGGCGGCGACCGACCGGGAGGTCATCGAGGCGCTCTCGCTGACTTTGAAAATGGAAGGGCTTGTCCCAGCACTCGAGTCGACACATGCGTTTGTCCAAGCCTTCAAGGAAGCCCCCAGCCTGGGCTCGGACGACGTGATCATCATCAACCAGTCGGGTCGTGGGGACAAGGATATCTTCACCGTGGCCGATGCCTTCGAAGATCCGAAGTGGAGAGAGTTCATTTGCAAGAAGGCGGAGGAATACCATGCTCGCTCGTGACTTGCGTTCGATGCGGCAGGAAAAGGAAATCCTGCTGATGACCCATATTGTGCTCGGCTATCCGAACTTCGACGATTGTCTGCGCGTCGTCGAAGGAATGGTCGAAGCGGGCGTCGACCTGATGGAACTGCAGATTCCGTTCTCCGAGCCGATCGCGGATGGGCCGGTGATTCTGCACGCCAACCAGCGTTCGCTCGCGGCCGGAGCAACGGTCGACCAGTGTCTTCGCTTTGCCGAGTCGGTGACTCGCCGATTCGACATCCCGTTCATTTTCATGAGCTACTACAACATCTTGTTCAAGTACGGGGTCGACGCATTCGCGACGAAGATGGCGGAATTTGGCATGGCCGGCGCGATTGTTCCCGATCTTCCACCGGAAGAGTCTGCCTCTTACCTGGCTGCGATGCGTCGACATGGATTGGCTCCGATTTACATCTATTCGCCCAACACGTCGGATGAACGCATGCGAACGATCGCGGACTGCGCCGAGGGTTTTGTGTACTGCGTGGCACGCAAGGGCGTGACGGGGGCTGGAACCGATTTCTCGGACAGCCTCGGGGCCTATCTCGCGCGTTGCCGCGCCGCAACGGAACTGCCGCTCGCGCTCGGGTTTGGCGTCAAGGACAAAGCCGATGTCGACTTCCTGCGCGGGCAGGTCGATATTGCGGTCATCGGAACCCAGACGATCCGTGTCGTCGAAGAGCAGGGTGTCGGCGCCGTCCGCGAGTTTGTTGCGGGCCTTCGCTGATATCTACTCGAGCAGTGATTCTCGCAGCTGTGCGCGCTGTGAGTCGGAGATCAAGAGGCCTTCTGCCAGGTAGCGGTCGAACGAGCCCCACATTTCGCGCATGGCCGCGAAGGACGATTCGATGTACTCGGGTCGCACCTCGAGGAACGGGCGCAGGTAGTCGCCCCATTTGACATCGCCGTCGCCATCCAGGCGTTTGCGAATCCCTTCGAGGTTCTGGTTGCTCAGCAGGTACTGCTCGACGACCTGATCCTCTTCGACTCCGAGCGCCAGCAGCACGAGCGTGCCCGCCCAGCCGGCGCGATCCTTGCCGGCTGAGCAATGAAACAGCGCAGGTAACGACTCGGGCTGAGCCAGCTCTGTCAGGAATTCCGCATACACTTCGCTTCGCTCGCGCACCAGCTCTGCAGCGGAATCGACCATCATCGCTGCGGCTTGCCCGTTTCCGAAAAGCTCGTCGATCTTGTCGGGCGTGGCACCTCGGAGAAGGCTCCGGAGGTCTTGGGCGGCGGCTGGGTTTGGCATCGGCAGCCGGTGGTGACGCGTACCGTCGGGCAGCCGGTCGCTGCCATCGGAGTCGATGTCGGCCAGGTTCCGAAAGTCGAACACGCGTTGGATGCCGAGTGCGGCGAGTTGCTCCATGTCTGCATCGCTTGCGTGGCCGAGGTGTCCGCTGCGAAACAGGCGAGCGTGCCGAACCCGCGCGCCATCGCGCGTCGTGTGACCGCCGAGATCTCGAAAATTGGCAATGCGTTCGAACCGGACCCGGTGCGGTTCGCGAAACGGGGACAATGGCGACTCCTTTCTGTGCTAGCCAGTTCCGGCGCAATTTTGACGCCAGCAGACGGGGACGTGCGCGGTGTTCAGGCTTTCTTGAGCCACACCCGCAACGGGCCAACCGCCTCGAAGCCCAGCTCGAGGAATGTCGGCAGCTGAGATCGGCCCTGGTATCCGACCAGCGGAAGGCCGTCTGGATCATGTAGCACACGGGCTGCGGCGACGATCGTGGCGAGCCGGTCGCGCGAACTCCCGTCCGTTCCGAAGGTGTTCGACAATCCGACGACACCCGCGTGGCGGTTCGCAATGGCGCCCGCCAGTGTCTGTCCCCGATCCACGACGCTGAGAAAGACGCATTCTCCGTCGTCGAGCAACTCTGGGCGAAAGATCGGAGGCTGGCTTGGCGACAACGTATTCGCCGCGTCGTATCGCCAAGCCGTTTCCCAATCCGCGAGTGCGCGCGGTCCGACGACGCGTTCGCAGCGCAGTTCCGAACCTGCTCGGCTCTGGGGAGCGACGCACGGAACGTCGGCAGCCCGGTAGATCCACGTCGCGTCGAACAGCACTTCGAAGCCGCGAGACGATAGGTCGAGCGTGGAGAATGAGTCCTTGATTCCGATGTCGCCAATCGGCTCCAAAGACGCGACGAGCCGGTCGATGATCGCAAGCTGCGCTTCGTGCTGGTCCGGAGTCAAGCACACGGCGTTGCCATAGAACGGAGGTGTCTCGCACCAGTTCACGTACATCGACTCGGTCAGTTCCCCTGCGCTGCCGTGCGCGCCGCAGACGGCCATGTACCACTGCGCGTTGTTCATGACACACTTTCGGACCACGTCGGTGTTCTCTCGGAAAGCCAATCCGATCACGCTAACAGGAGTCAACTGCAAGGAACAGTGCTTTCCGCATAGCGCACAAGAGGCCTGTGCCGAGGCTTCGAATGCTTCGGCAACTGCTCCTTGCGCGCTGTGCGCGATCCCCTCGCCAGCAGCCACGGCCTTGCTGAACGCGAGCAGGCGTGTGTGGACGTGGCGGCCGATTTCGAGGGAACCACCAGCAACCCGCTGGATCGGCACAACCCTGCAGGCTAGGCTCGCCCCGAGCAGTTTCGTCGTCGGCGCGTGCTGCCGTAGAACGATCGCTCAACCGAGGAGCGAATATGTGCTGGAGTTTCCAGGAGCGATGCCAAGAGTGGTCGCTGTGACGCCTCGCTTCAGCATCGGCATCATTCATTACCGCGCCTACGCTGATCTCGAGCGCGCTCTGTCCGCGATCAAGCTTCAGCAGGCACGGCCAGATGCGGTGTTTGTCGTAGATGCAGACGCCGACTTCTTGTTGCTCGAAGGCATGCGGGTCGCGCACCCCGAATTCTACTTCGAGGCGATACCCAACGGCGGCTACGGAGCTGGAGCCAACCGCATCTTGCGCTGGGTGGACCGTGAGCAGTCCGAATCCGAATTCGTGCTCTTGATGAATCCCGATGTCGAACTCGACCCGGGATTCAGTGAACGGCTTCTGCGCTCTATGGCTAGTGACTCCAAGGTGGCGATGGGAGCGGGAAAGTTGCTCAGGCCGGGCGGAAAATACCTCGACAGCGCTGGCATTGGGATGCGCGCCAACCGCCGAATGCGAGACCGCGGCAGCGAACAACTTGACCGAGGGCAATTCGATCGGCGGGAATACGTCTTCGGTGCAACCGGTGCCGCGATGATGCTTCGCCGCGCAGCACTCCCCGAACTCGCGATCGAAGGCGAGTTGTTCGACGAGGATTTCTTCATGTACCACGAGGACACCGATCTTTCGTGGCGGGCGAATCTATTGGGTTGGAAGGTTATCTATGAGCCGACTGCGACCGCAATACACACACGCGGTTGGCGCAAGGCCGATCGCTCCGAAATCGCGGTTGCGATCCGCCGGCACTCATTCAAGAACCACTACCTCCAACTCGTCAAGAACGAGCCCGCGAGCGGGCTTGTGTACCATCTGCCGGTGATTCTGGCTTGGGAGGCGCTGCGACTGGGCTTTGCGCTGCTGCGTGACCGCGCGATGCTACCCGCCTACGTTGACGCCTGGCGTGGGCTCGGCCGTGCGCTTCACAAGCGGCGAATCCTGCAACGTCGCATTCGAGCCTGAAACGCCTGCCGCGCCACCCAGCGATCCGCGTGTCGCGACCGCACATCTGACCCGATACGCACCCCGGCCCATTTTACGACTCGCTGCATAGAGCACCTCGCCTTTCGAGTTCGTCGAGCGCGGTTTCGTCGAGGCCGAGCAGGCGGGCGAATACTTCTCGGTTGTGTTCACCACGATGTGGCGCGCGCTTGCGAGCACCGATCTCAGCGCGGGTCGAACGGAAGGGAACTCGTGGAAACCGCAGACCCGCAGCCGGCTCTGACACGAGCCGGCGCTGCACGGCCCAGTCGGTCTCGGCTAGCTCCACCACGGTCCGAACCACGCCGACCGCGATTCGCTGTGGATCGACGGCTGCATGGAAAGCCTCGAACGAATCGAAGCCGCGAGCGAACTCGAAAAGCAGTGCCTCGATCTCCTCGCGATGCTCGACTCGAGCCGGGTGGCGGGCGAAGCGGGGATCCTCGAGCAGATCCGGTCGTTTCATGGCTTTGACCCACTGCCGAAAATTGTCTGACGGGTTGCCTTGTGTCGCCACGACCGTTCCATCGCCCAGCGTCAGCATGACAGAGGCAGCGCCCGCGTAGCGCGCGGGGCCGGTTTGCCCCGAAAGCTCCGGCGCGCTGAACTCATTGGTGTAGACCGACACGTCTGCAAGCGAGATATCGAGATGTTGCCCACGCCCCGTCCGTTCGCGATCGAACAGCGCGCTACCGATCGCGCCCATAGCCATCAGACCTGATTGGATGTCTGCCTGGGACATGGCTTCCTGTCGAACGGGTGCTTCGTGCAATCGCGCGGTCGATGCGAGTAAGCCCGACTCACCGTGCACGACCGGTGCGTACGCACGTCGGTTTGCCCAGGGGCCCGTCTGGCCATAACCGCTGATCGAGCAGTAGATGAGTCGCGGATTTCGCTTCATGAGCGAGTCCGCACCGAGTCCATAACGCGCCAATACGCCGGGCCGGAAGTTCTCCAGCAAGACATCGGCGGATTCGGCCATCTTCGCCAGCAGGGACGTGATCTCCGGGTCCGCCAGATCCACACTGACACCGAGCTTTCCGGCGTTGAACTGGGTGTAGTAGGCACTGAATCCATCGATGATGGGTGGCGCAGTGCGGGTCATGTCGGGCCGCGGGGGCTCGATCTTGATCACCTCGGCTCCCTGGTCCGCCAGCATCCGGCCACACAGTGGCCCCGCCACGACCCGACTGAAATCCAACACCCGAACCCCCGATAGCGGCCCGTCAATCATTTTGATGGCTCTCCTTTGAAATCGGCGTGACGACCTGATAAATCATCACATCGCGGTTCGAGTAGACCGGCTCGAGTCGACCGAGCGCGTCGGGATCGCGCGCCCGGGCGCTGAACAGGTCCTCGAAGACGAACGGCCAGTCGGCGAGGTACGCGATGCGTTTGTCGCGCACATACTCGTCGATCCGGGACTCGCGCAACGCCTCGAGGGCGTCGATATTGATTTTGCCATCCAGCCCGTAGAACGGCCGCTCGAGGTAATAGCCGAAAATGCCCGTCTGGAAGGCGCCGATGATCGCGCCCGGAGGTGTGTTCCGATTGATCCAGAGTGCAGCATCGTAGAAGCCGCGCACCCCGCGTAGGGGCGGCTTGCTGACGGCCATCGTGTCCGCGAGCAGGCTGAAGCCGAGCAAGCCCGCGAGGGCGATCTCGGGGACGCGTCGACGCAGCGAAGACGGATTGGGCGCGAGTCGCGCGAGAGCTCCCCAGATCGCGGAGGCGAGCACGAGCAGATAGGCGATGTTGAAGGGAGCGAAGTATCGGTAGAAATACCACTGCCCGAAGATGTAGGTCGTGTAGGCTATGAGCAGCAACAGCAGGAAGCCAAACAAGAAGCCCAGCTGTTTCAGGTTCTGCCAGGCTGCGCCCCAGCCTACCGCGAGAGCAACCGCGGTCAGCGCAAGCGCCGGGCGGACCTCGATCGCAGCCGCGGCGGATTCTCGTATCGCCCCTAATGCAGCCCACAGGGTGCTCTCGTAGTAAGCCCATGGGACATTCGCCAATTCGAATGCCGGACCGGTCGTGCCCATCATCCGGTAGTGATAGGCGAGCGATAGAAAGCGCACCGCCTGGCCTCCGCTGGGCAGCGCGCTTCCTACCAACCAAAGGTTCAGCGCCAGCCAGGGCAACGCGATCGCGGCAGCCACCGAAGCGATTACCGCCACCGCGCGCAGGCGGGTGCCAAGCGGCTGGGCCCAACGGTTGGCAATCGCGTAATGGAGGGCCAGCGCGACCACGAGCAGGCTGTTGTCAGTTCGTGCCAGAAAAGCTACACCCAAGAGAGTACCTAAGAATACGAGTCGTCGCGTGTTCGGGGCCGCCCCGTCATTCAGCATGCGAAGATAGATCAGACAGACAACGCACAACGAAATCAGAGACAGACCCGTCTCGAGGCCGTTCAAGTCGAGACCGACGAAATAGTGGCTGAACGCCCATACGGCGAGTGCGAACAACGAGGCCGAGTCTCCAGCGACTCGCCTCGTGATCTGGCTGATGGCGAACCCGAGCGCTACTCCCAGCGCGCTCTGGAAGACGAGGATCGCGTTGATTGCCAGCGTCTTGCTCTCGATGATCCAGTAGATGGGTGTGATGAGCAACAGAAAAAGCGGTTGGACGCCGGTGGTCGTGTTGAACCCGTCGTGTCTCAACCCGCCGCCGTGGGCGAGGTTGTAGGCGATGTTGAAGTAGTAGTGGGAGTCGTCATTGAGGGGCCAACGCCGAATGGACGGAGGATCCTGGACGGCGAGGTGCAGCCGGATCCCGGCGCCGAGCAGAAGCAAGAGCCACGTCACCGTGCGGCGCGACAGCAGCCCCGCCCCGTGCATCGCGACACCGAAGACAAACACGGATATGAGACCGGCCGACAGGAACGCCCGGTCTGCATACACAGGGACAAGTCGCGGTGTCACATTGCGACCCATCAGGCGCGCGAGCCAGTGCAGTGCGGTCTCGTGGCCGGCGCCTTCGATCCAGGGGCGACCGACGACGACGTAGAAGACGCACACGGCCGCGACGGATGCAGCGTAGAACGCGACGGCCCGCACGCGCCGCCGGCGCGCGACGCTCACGGCTCCGGATTCGCCGGGAGCAGGCCGTCGAGCCGGCGCGATAGCGACCTCGCCACGAATGCGTTGCCCTCGGCGGTGTAGTGGCCTCGCGCGTTTCGGAAGGACGTCTCGTCCGGATCGATGAACAGCGTCTCGAGGACCGCAGGGGACAACTCGCGAAAGTCGTCGGTCAGATCGATAAAGCGAAGTGAGCGCCGGGACATCTCCGATGCAAAGTAATCGCGGAAGCGCTGGCTCTGCTCAGGCTTGTCGCGCAGGTCGAGCCAAGAAGTCAGATAGACGCAGACCGCGACAGCGCCTTGCTTCGCGTTCGAGCGTTCGACGTCCGCGAAGATCTCGAGTGCAACAACCGCAGCCGTCTCCTCGGTGTATGCCGGGAAGTCGGCCGGATCAGGCTCGGGAAGCGGACGAGCCACCAGTGGTCCAAGCAGTCGAAACAGTCGCAACGATCCGAAAGTGTCGCGGTGACGTCGCAGCCATCCATCCAGCATCCCCGCCCGTGGCACGGGGACGTTCTCCACAAATAACCCCCTCGGACCGTACCGAACCCGCGGCTTCCCATAGCGGAGAAAGGAGAGCTGCGTCATGCGCGTGATGTCCGGATACACGAATGCGAAGATGTGGAGCTGGTGGCCGAGGTCTTTGCCGTCGCGTTCGTACCACAACCAGGCCTGATCAATTCCATATCCGCCCTGTCCCATGTTCACGGTCTCGGCGTCGCGCCCGAGCAGCTTCAAGAGGTGACACCAGGTTTGGTCGTCGGCCACTCCAAAGCCGAGAGTGAACGAGTCGCCGGAGCAGATGACTCGAAACACACCCGGCGCAGGCTTCGGCGCGGTGTCGCGACGACCGCGAAATCCCTGCGCATTCGTGTGCAGGTCGGCTCCAGGACCGTAAAGGTCCTCCACGCTGTGGTTCGCGAGGTTCACCCAACCGAGTTCCGCGTCATAACGCGTGTGCGTCCGCTCAGCGACCGTTGGGAGCGTGTCAGTCGCGTCGAAGAGCTCACGCAAGAGCAAGACGCCACTCGCGAGGCCCTCGATCAATACGAGGAAGACCACGACCACGGCGAGCGAGAGCCCCAGGTTGCTAAATCGCATAACTCATGCGTGCGATCCCGAAACAACAGTCGACAACGCAGCGACCTTGTTCTCCCAGCGATCGCCCCCTTGCGCTGCTGTCGTCTGGCCGCGCAATCAGCGACCTAGATCTTCGACTGGAATGATATTCGAGTCGAGAAGCATCGAAAGGCGCAGTGCGTCGATTCCGGTTGCCATCGAGCAAAGGACGTCCGAACCCCGTACCCGAGACTCACCTCGCGACCGATCCCGAACGGCTGTCGCCGGAAGCAGCAGAGGGCGGCCTCGCACGGAGGGTTTTCAGGCCTCTGGCGGGTCAGAGATCAAGATTTCTTCGGATCAGAAAATCAAATAAAAACATACATTTAGAATAGTATTCACAGAATCAACTGTAGAAACATGGCAATGCTGGTCGCGAGCCAATCGAGCGCTGGAACCGAGAAACCGAACCCATCAAGCATGCCAGCGGCGCGAAATTGTTTGACGTTGCTGTGGGGGAATACCCGAATCTTGATTGAGATCCAGCGAATCAAAATGAGCTCGAGAAACAGCCGCAACAGGCCGACAAGAAATCGCTTCCAGTTTCGCGACATCTCTTGACCTGGCAGGTGGGACCGCCGGGCGATCGGGTCCGACAGGAAACCGGGGGCTTCTTGCAACGAAAAATGACGCCACAGAAGGGTTTCGACACCAAATTCCGACACCGATTCTGAGCCAGGAGACCTATCCGGCTTGCAATTTTTTGCATCCTGGCCGCTGCGGCGATACGTTGAGGTCCCCCCCAATCCGGCCGCTGCACGGCGTGCAGGTGGTCGAGAATCCAGGGAGGGCATCGGTGGAGCCGAGCCAGCGGCTGGCTTGCGTTCGCGACGGGGGCGGCGCCCACGGGCCGCTTCCGATCGCAGCCGTTGCACTCTTGGCACTCGTCGTGCGGGCAATCGCTTGGCAGCGAACGGGCGTGATCTTCAACGACGGGCCGACTTTCATTGGACTGTCTCGCCTGATCGAGCAGGGGTATTGGGACGCGGCCTTGGCGCACCCGTTCCATCCGCTGTATCCGGCAGCGATTGCGGTGATGCACCCCCTATTCAATAACTCGGAGTCGGCCGCGGTCGCGGTTTCTGCGCTGGCCGGTGCGGCCGCTACGGCGGTGTTGTTCGCGTTCCTGCGGCAAGCGTTCGATCTTCGCATTGCGTATATCGGCGCGGTGCTGTTGGCGCTACACCCGTACGCAGTCGCGCACTCTGCAGATGTCCAGAGCGATGGTCTGTATACGCTGCTGTTCTTGTCGTCAGCGGCTGCGCTGTGGCTGGCCTGTTCGAGGTTGCGAATCGGTTGGGCGCTCGGGACGGGTGCGCTGGCTGGGCTCGCCTACTGGGTACGGCCCGAGGGATTGGGTGTTGCAATGATCGGCATGGGTATCGGCACGCTGCTGATTGCTTCGCGGCGTTGGCCCGTCCAACGCGGCCTGAGTTGGATCGCGGCACTCGGTCTGGGAGCTGCAATCGGTGTCGTGCCCTACGTGCTCGTACTGCACGATCAGTCGGGCAGCTGGATGCTCACTCAGAAGAAGACCGCAAGTCTCTCGAGCGCTCTGGCTCTGCGGTCGCCCCTGCCTGCTGATGTAATCGCACGCGAGCCTTTTTTGGAGACCGTCGTTCGGGGGCCCCGCGTCGCGCCTATCGCTGCGAGGCCTGCAGGGTCGCCTTTGAAGGGGGCACCCGCGGCTGCGGCCGTCGAATTGCTCAAAACTTTGTCGGAGACGATGGGGCCAGCCTTCGTGATCCTGGCGCTGATCGGAGGCTTCTTCGGTATCCGACGCAACCCGGCTCGAGAGGGCTTCATCGCGCTGCTGTGCGGTTTCTACCTGGTCCTATTGTACGCCCTGGTGTTCCAAGCCGGGTATGTGAGCAAGCGTCACACCCTTCCGCTCGCGATCGTGTTGTTTGGCTACGTCGCGGCGGGAACACCGGTGCTGGGTCGCTGGCTACTGGCCGTGCCGCAGTGGATCGGCTTCCGACCGCCACGACACGGCTTGCGGTGGGCGACATTGCTGGGCGTCGCGATCGCAATTGGCATTTTGGTTCCATCGACATTCCAGGTTCGCAGGGCGGATCGCATAGCCGAGCGCGAGGCCGCCATCTGGCTGCGTGCTCAATCCGATTGGCACGGGGCGCCTGTCGCTGCAGGGAAGCAACGGGTCGCGTACTATGCCGGGGCTCCCCACGTTCGCCTACCCGATTCTGCCACCCCTAGTGCGCTGGCGCTGCTCAGATCCGCGGGTGCGGAGTATCTCATCGCGGATGACCACTATCTCGAAGAGAATCCCGCCCTGCGCGGTGCAATCGAGGTTGGCATGCAAGTGCTCCACCGCACACAGTCTGGAGGCTACAGTGCCACGGTCTACGCGTTCGAAAGAGCCGACATCGAACTAATGAGTCGGGCGCGCTGACGTGCTCTATCGCTACAGCGAAGTCCTGCGCACGGGTCTGATCCTTACCGATGGGGCATTGGTCGCAGCCTCGTGGCTTGCGGCGTATTCGATGCGTTTCTACATGGGGTTGCCGGCTCCGCTCGGCATCCCGGACCCCAGTCTTTACGTGCTGCCCCTGGTGCTCATCACGCCGTTGTGGGCCTATCTGTTTCAAAGCCACGGTCTCTACGAGCCGCGACGAACAGGTTCGTTGCTGGCCGAGTCCGGTGCGGTCGTTCGAGCGACATTCGCGGGTGTCTTGATCATCGTTGCGGTCAATTTCTTCATGCGCGACTACTACTACTCGAGGGGCGTGATCGCACTCTTCACTGTGTTGTCGACACTGTCGATCTGCCTGTTCAGGCTGTTCGGCCGGCTGGCGCTCCGGTCCATGCGCCGCCACGGCTACAACCAGCGGTTCGTGCTTGTTGCAGGTGATGGAGAACTCGCAAAGGGTGTCATCGATCGCCTTCACGATCATCCCGAAGTGGGTCTGCAAGTGTTGGGTGTGTTGTCCGACTCCGTCTCACAAGAGGGACGCCGGATCGCGGGTGTACCCGTGATCGGCCAATACAGCCAAATCACGCAGGTCTTGAGGCGCAACCGGATCGACCAGGTCATTTTGGCGCTGCCGCGCGGTGGAGAAGACCATCTCGAAAAATTGCTCGCCAGCTTGGAGGACGAGATCGTCACGGTTCGACTGGTACCCGACCTTCCGCGGGTGATGACGCTGCGCAGTTCGGTAGAAGAATTCGATGGTTTGCCTTTGATCAACATCCGCGAGAGTCCGCTTCTCGGGTGGTCAGCCTTCTTCAAGCGTGGGGTGGACATCGCAATATCAGCGACGGCGCTTTTCGTCGGGGCGCCGCTATTTGGCGCGATCGCGCTCGCGACCTGGGTGGCGTCGGGGCGGCCGGTCCTGTTCGTGCAGCGGCGGATGGGACTCGACGGTCGCGTCTTTACGATGTTCAAGTTCCGGACCATGAGCCATACCGGCAATACCGATGAGAAACCGAGTTGGACGCAGCGCAACGACCCGCGGCGCACGAGGCTGGGGGCGGTCTTGCGCAGGGGAAGCCTCGATGAACTGCCGCAGCTGTGGAATGTCCTACGAGGCGAAATGAGCCTGGTGGGTCCTCGCCCTGAACGTCCAGTTCTGATCGAGCAGTTCCGACGCGAGATCCCGGGCTATATGTTGCGACACAAGGTCAAGGCCGGGATGACTGGCTGGGCCCAGATCAACGGATGGCGTGGTGATTCGTCGCTTCACGAGCGAATCGAGCACGACATCTATTACATCCAGAACTGGTCGTTATGGCTCGACCTCCAGATCATGTTCATGACATTGTTCAAGGGCTGGTTCGGCCGGAACGTGTATTGAGCTACGACGATCGGCTGCGCGTCGCGTTGGTGCACGATTGGGCGACTGGGTTGCGCGGTGGTGAACGCGTGCTGGACGAACTCGCCGGGTTGTTTCCCTCGGCGGATCTCTACACATTGTTCTACCGGACGGGTACGACGACCGACCGGATCGACCGGCTGCGGGTGCGGTCTAGTCTGCTCGACCGACTGCCAGACGACAATCCGCCCCGAAGGTCACTGCTTCCGTTGTTTCCGTGGGCGATCGAGCGCTTCGATTTGAGCGGGTATGACGTCGTGATTTCCACCAGCCATGCAGTCGCCAAAGGAGTGCGTGTGCCCTCCGGCACACCGCACCTCTGCTATTGCTTCACACCGATGCGTTACATCTGGGAACATGCAGACGTGTATATTGGTCGCGGCTTGCGGCGTGCAGCTGCGGTTCCAATGCTCGCCTATCTGCGTCACTTCGACCGACGCACCGCGACTGTCGATCGCGTGACGCGGTTCTGTGCGATTTCGCAGACGGTGTCCGATCGCATTCGACGCCATTACGGGCGAACCTCGAGCATCGTGTATCCACCGGTGGATACCGAGCGGATCATCCCCAACGGAATGCCACCGGAGGATTATTTTCTGATGGTCGCGGCCTTCGTCCCCTACAAGCGCGAGGAAATCGCAATCGAGGCGTTTCGCCGCATGGGCGCCCGGCTGGTCGTGGTGGGAGATGGTCGGGCGCGCGCTCGCATGACTGCGGGCGCCGGTCGCAACACAGAATTCCTGGGTCGGGTGCCCGACGAGGAGTTGGCCGATCTGTACGCCGGCTGTCGCGCTTTGGTATTTCCGTCCGAGGAAGACTTCGGGATCGTTCCGGTAGAAGTGCAGGCCGCGGGTCGGCCGGTAATCGCATTTGGCGCTGGCGGCGCGACCGAAACGGTGATCCGCTGGACTGTGACTGATTGCGATCCACGCGGTCCCACGGGTGTGCTGTTCCACAGACAAACTGCGGATGCCGTGGTCGAAGCCGTGCGGCTCTTCGAGAGGATCGAAAGCGACTTCGATCCGATCTGGATCCGGGCCAACGCGGAACGATTCAGTTCGGCCGAGTTTCGCAAGGCGATCGTCCAAGAGGTGGCCGCAACCACGGCGATGCAACCCACGGCCCGTGCATAGCGGAGTACCCACATCGAAGGGATCCAATGATGACCTGCATCACCTCGTCCCGCTAAGCTACCGGTATGAACTCAAACACGCGCCGACCCGAACGAACACAGACTTACAAGCACATTCTGACCGACACCGATCGATGGGATTCCTATATCCCGCGGGATGACGATGTCTTCGTGTGCACACTCGGAAAGAATGGCACCACGTGGATGCAGGCGATTTGTGCGCTGTTGATATTCCAGAAACCCGAGCTCGATTTCAATCCGGCGGAACGCTCGCCGTGGTTCGATGCGACGTTTCAACCGATCGAGGAAATCGTCGCCGCGCTCGAGGCACAAACCAAGCGTCGTGTCATCAAAACCCACACACCGCTGGACGGAATTCCGTACCACGACGGCTGTACCTACATCACGGTCTATCGCGACCCGCGCGATGCTTTCTTCTCTCTGCGCAACCATATGGATAACATGAAATTGATGGTGATCGACGTGCCCGACATGGAGCCCGATGAGGGTTTTCGTTTCTTTGTGGATGCCCCGTACACGCCCGGCGGGCCCCCGATGGGGCTCGAAGCTGCGGTTGCGCACTACGACTCGTATTGGAACTACCGACATCTTCCAAACATTCATTTCTTCCACTACTCGGACCTCAAGCGCGATCTGCGTGGTGAGATGGGCAAAGTCGCGCAGGCGCTCGACATCGAAATCGACCCGGACTTGCTTTCGCGCCTGGCCGAGGCCGCGTCTTTCGAGAACATGAAGAGTAAACCCGAGCAATTCGTACCCGGCACGAAGTTGGACGCGTGGCACGACCCGAGCCGATTTCTACACAAAGGAACCAGTGGCCAATGGAAAGACGTCCTGTCCACCGAATCGCTCGACTCATTCGAAGCAAGGCTTGCACAGCTACTCCCGCCTGACCGCGCCAAGTGGTTGAAGCAGGGAAGCGATTGACGCGGTACGTCGACGGTTGGCCGTCCGGCGTGCCAGCGACCTCGACGCGAACTTCGCGTTAGGCGTCGACTGAGGGGATTTACGTGGCACTCCCGCCGTGGCTCCTGGGATGGCTGAAGGAGACTGCCCGACCGGGGCTGAACCAGTTTCTCGCCCGATACTCGCTCGTGGGCGATCCGGTCGTATTCGATTCCAACCTGTTTGCGTGGACGAAGGCCCTCGAGGAGAACTGGGAATCGATCCGCGCCGAGGCGCAGACGCTGGTCGAGATGCGCGACGCGCTGCAGGGTTTCCACGAGGTTTCCCCTTACCAATCGCGAATCTCAAAGGGCGATTCCTGGAAGACGGTCTGGCTCTACGGCTTCGGGTACCGCTCGGATGTGGTCTGCGAGCTGTGCCCCGTGACGGCTCGCCTCGTCGCAGACATTCCGGAACTCCAGAGTGCGTTCTTCTCGATGCTCTCGCCGGGTACCCATATCCCGGCACATAGCGGGGTGTACAAGGGGCTGATCAACTGCCATCTCGCCTTGTTGGTTCCGCGCGAGCGCGAACGCTGCCGAATCCGCGTGTCCGACCAGGTGCTCACCTGGCAGCCTGGCAAGACGTTCGTTTTCGACGACACGAACGAGCATGAGGTCTGGAACGACACTGAGGAGGAGCGGGTCGTGCTGCTCGTCCAGATTCACCGCCCCTTCCGTTCGCCCGGCCGAGAGCTCTCGCGGCTGTTCTTGCGCGCGCTGAAGCACACCGCCTACCTGCGCGTCCCCTTGCGCAACGTGAAACACTTCGATCGCGAGTTCCGTAATTTCGTCACCAAGCGCGGGCTGCTTCCGGCGCGCGTTCGTTAGGGGTCGAGTTCAAGGGTAGCAGTCGAGTTTCTGGAGTTCCGGCATGATTTCGCGTGCAAACAACTTCATGTTTCGTTCGGACTCGGCGATCGGCATCCCTGCGTAGCTGAAGACCGCCACGAACCGCGCAGCACCCACCCGCTTCAGGATGTCGGCGGCTTTGCTGTAGCACTGCTCTGGGGTTCCCCAGACCTGCAGGTCCAGGAAGAACTCGACCATCTTGTCGACGCCACCGGGCTGGCCGGCCATCTCCTGCATCTGACGATAGGACTCGTAGCCGCGAGTACCAGCGAAGTGGCTGCCCTGTAACTCGTAGTGTTCGACGACGCTCGCGTAGTAGCCGCCGATGTATTGACGTGCCATCTCCTCGGCCCGGGCACCATCCTCATCGCAGAACACCCAGCCGGCGCAGGTTGTCGCAGGCGGTTCTTCTGCGTTGGCCGTGCGGTAGACGTCTCGATACTGGGTGAGTTCGGCTGCCACAGCATCCCAGGGCTTCTGGGGGATGATCAGTATGCCGACGCCGAGGTTCGCGATGATTGGCATCGACTCCGCCGACGTTCCGGCCGCATAGGTCCGACCCTTGAATGTCTTCCACGGGCGCGGTCGCAGATCCCGGCGGGGCTGCTGGATGAATTCGCCATCGTACTCGCAGTAGCCGGCTTCGAGGCCGGCCAGGATCATCTCGGCCGACTCGTTGAACAGGCCTCGGCTGTTTTCCATCGGAACGCGGAAGCCTTCGAATTCGACACGTCCGAGTCCGCGACCAAAACCAAAGATGAAGCGGCCTTCGGATAGATGATCGAGCAGCGAGACCTGCTCGGCGACGCGAATCGGGTCGTGCCACGGAAGCACCACGACCATCGAGCCCAGCCGGATGTTCTGGGTACAACCCGCCATGTAGGTCAGAAACTGGAGCACGTCCGGACACATCGTGTAGGCGGTGAAGTGATGTTCGACTCCCCAGATGGATTCGAATCCGAGCGGTTCGGCCTGCTTGGCCAGCCGAATTTCGTCGCGGTAGACAGCTGCGTCGTCTCTCGCGTCATCGGGGTTCTGAAAAACGACGGCCATTCCAACGTTCATTCCAACGTTCATGAGGTCTCCTGCTGAGGGATGTGTCCGAAACCAGAACCGCTGGCTACTTCAGTAAACAGTGCTTCGCAAAGTCGAGAGCCTGGTTTGCGCTCCAGTCCGCTTTCGGGGTTTCTCGCAATTTCGTGCACCACGCATCGCTTCCGATTTCCGGCGTGCAGCCGCTGGCGAGGACCGCGAGAAGGGCGGCCATTGCCACCACCGAAAATCGTGGACCCGCGATTGGAAAATTTCGGCCGATGCTCCTCTGGTCGGTTCGAATCGATCGATTGAGCATTGATTGGACCTCGTTATCATCGGGGGCAAGGGGGCGCCTTCGTCGGGATACTACCCGAGCGGTCCGGGCCAGCCTCTTTCGGTATCCTACCCCGCTGACGCCGCTGTCGGGAACGGCCACGAGGAACGATTTTCATGAAGCCCATTCGTACCAAGAGCCTCGAGCAGATCGACCTGGCCGATCCAGCATTTTGGATGGCGCCGCTCGAGGAGCGCGAAGGCGCCTTCGCGACCCTTCGCGAGCAGGACCCGATCCGCTTTTGTCAGGAGTTCGATCCGCCGCCGGAGTTTCCCATAGCGCGCGGCCCTGGTTACTGGTCGCTCACCAAGCATCGCCACATCCTCGAGGCCAGTCGCAACCCGCAGATCTACTGCTCGGGTAAAGGGGCGACCTCGACGATCGACCTGCCGCCGCAGATGAATGAGTTCTTCGGTGGCATGATCAACATGGACGACCCGCGTCACAGCAAGCAGCGGCAGATCATTTCGCGCGGATTCACCCCGCGCGCGCTCGCGCGAATCGAGCGCGCCGTCGACCGTCGCGCCGGGCTCATCGTCGACCGCGTCGTCGAAAAGGGCGAATGCGATTTCGTCACAGAAATCGCCGCGCCGCTGCCGCTCGAGATCATCTGCGACATGATGGGTATCCCCGACAGCCAGACGCAATTCGTTTTCGAGCGCAGCAACCGGATCCTCGGGTTGGGTGACCCCGACTACATGGGTGAGGACGACAATCCGATCACAGCCGCGATGACAGCCGGTGCCGAGCTCGCGGCGTTGATGAACGAGATGGCCGAGGCGCGGCGCAAGAACGCGACCGATGACCTGACCAGCGCACTCATCCACGCGACCGCCGATGAAGGCGTGCTGACCGATGCCGAACTCGCATCGTTTTTCATACTGCTGGTCGTCGCCGGGAATGAGACCACCCGCAATGCGATCAGTCACGGGGTGAAGGCTCTGTGCGATTACCCCGATGAGCGCAGCAAGTGGGCCGCGGATTTCGAGGGTATCGCGCCGACCGCCGTCGAAGAAGTTGTCCGATGGGCAAGCCCGGTGATCTACATGCGACGGACTGTCACTCGGAACACAGAACTCGATGGCCAGAAGCTGAGCGAGGGCGACAAGGTGGCGCTGTGGTATGCGTCGGCGAACCGCGATGAAGAGGTGTTCGAGGACCCCTTTCGCTTCGATGTGACCCGGACGCCCAATGAGCACGTGGGCTTCGGCGGTCCGGGGCCGCATTATTGTTTGGGTGCGAACCTGGCGCGCCGAGAGATCACCGTGATGTTTCGTCAGCTCTTCGCGAGGCTTCCAGACCTCGAGATCACCGGCGAACCGCATCGCTTGGCGTCGAATTTCGTCAATGGAATCAAGAGAATGCCCTGTCGCTTCACACCCGGACCCGTTGCGGGGTAGATCTCGGGGCAGCTGTCAAAAACCGGTAGCCAGGAGAATCAAGCCATGCCTACGACCGTTGGTGGGTCCTTTCTCATCGAGCCCATTCCCGAGGACACATTCGTGCCGGAGGATTTCACTGACGAACAGCGCGACATGGCACGCGCCGCTGAGGATTTCGTCGATGGCGAGGTGATGCCGCGCCTCGACGAGATTCAAAAGCGCGGGCCCGAGATCATGCCCGGGCTGCTCAAGCAGGCGGGCGAAATCGGCCTGCTCGCGATCGAGATCCCGGAGGAGTACGGCGGCCTCGGGCTCGACAAGGCCAGCGCGATGCTCGTTTCGGAAACCGCCGCCAAGGAGGCTTCATTCAGCATCTCCTGGGGTGCTCACACCGGCATCGGGACGTTGCCGATTGTCTATTTCGGGAGCGAAGCGCAGCGCGAAGAATATCTCCCGAAGCTCGGCGCCGGCGACTGGATCGCCGCCTACGCGCTGACTGAGGCCGGATCGGGGTCGGACGCGCTGGCGGCGCGGGCATCGGCGGTTCGCGACGGCGATGTGTGGGTGCTCGACGGCACCAAGCAATTCATCACCAACGCGGGCTTCGCCGATGTGTTCGTCGTGTTCGCGCAGGTCGACGGTGACAAGTTCAGTGCGTTCATCGTCGAACGAACCGACCCGGGCGTCTCGACCGGGCCCGAAGAACATAAACTCGGAATCAAGGGCTCGTCGACCCGCACGCTGATTCTCGAATCGGCCCGGATTCCGGCCGATCGCCTGTTGGGTGAAATCGGTCGCGGCCACAAGATCGCATTCAGCATCTTGAACGTCGGTCGATTCAAACTGGGTTGTGGGTCGGTTGGTGCCGCGCGCGAGTGCTTGCTGTACAGCGTCGCGTATGCGCGCGACCGCGAGCAGTTCAAGCGGCCGATCATCGAGTTTGGGATGATTCAGCGCAAGATTGCTGACATGGCCGCTCGCCTGTATGCGGCCGAATCGCTCGGCTACCGCACGGCCGGATTGATGGATGCAGCCACTGTCGAAGCCAAGGAAAGCGTCCCCCAAAGCGGTCCAGAGCGAGACGATGCGCTGCGGGCCGTGCTCGAGGAGTACACGATCGAGTGCTCGATCGTGAAGGTGTTCGGGACCGAGTGTCTGGATTTCGTTGCCGATGAGGCCCTCCAGATTCTCGGTGGGTACGGCTTCCTGGCGGACTACCCGATCGAACGCCACTACCGAGATTCGCGGATCAATCGGATTTTCGAAGGGACCAACGAAGTCAATCGGCTGATCATTCCGTCAACCGTCTTGAAACGAGCTGCCCAAGGCCGACTCGACTACTTCGCGTTTATCGAAAAGACCAAGCGCGAAATCGCTGCGGGCAATGTTGTTGCGCCGCTCGAACAGGGCACGCTGGCTGCGGATGTAGCGGCCTGTGAACAGGCGAAGCGTTTGGTGGCGTTCTCAGTCGACTTGTTGGTATCGAAGAACCTGCAGGACCTCGTCACGAAGCAGCAACACCTCGAAGTACTGGCAAACATGGTCATCGACACATTCGCGGCCGCGTCCGTGGTCGCGCGGACACGGAAGTTCGTTCGGTTGCATTCGGAAGCCGACGCGGGAAACGAGCTGGATTTGACGCGGATTTTCGTCGCATCCGCGAACGAACGGATCGCTGATGGAGCGCGGCGCCTGGTGGCCAATGAGCTGGAGGGCGATGAACTGCTGGCTGCGTTCAAAACGATCGATTCGCTCGCGACCTTCATGCCGATCGCGACGATCGCAGCGAAGACGCGCATCGCCGAGCGGATTGCTGCGGGGAATCTTCGATTCCTCGATCATTGACACGCAACGCGCCCTCGCGGGTTGTCTTGGGATTCAAACTGCGCGAGGGCGATGCGTCCCGTTCGGTTTAGACGTCTCGCGCGGTCTGTGTCAGGTGGAACCGGCTCGGTCGCGCCGGGCTTCGCTTGCTTGGCTTTCATCTGCGGGCTTTCATCTGCGGACTTTCCTTTGTTGGACTTTCCTTTGTTGGAGAAGTGCAACAGGCGCAGGTCCACGATCCGCCACCCTTGCGTGGTGCGCCGGTGTTCGATCTCATACACGCCGCCGATGTGCGGAGTGAGCCCGTGCATGTAGCTTCGCGTGCGCGCCACGTCGCCATCGATTTCGAACACGTGGTTGGCGAAGAAATGCTTTGGGTTGGTGTCATCAAGCTGCCCGAGTCCTTTTCGCAGCCAATCGATGATCAGGTCCCGGCCCGCCAGTTGGACGTCTTCGAGGCCCCACAGTTCGAGTCCCAGGTAGGCACACCTGGCGTCGGATGCGAAGACCCGATCGAGGCCATCGAAATCGTTGCGGTCGATGGTCTGGTGGTATCGACTCAGTAGTTCCGTCAGCTCCACGCGGTCGGCGACGGATCGGAATTCCGCTCGAGTGATCGGTATCTCGTCCAGGTTCACGGTGGCTCTCCCAATGGGTCGAGAATCGTTTTGAAGATGTGGATCAGGCGCCCGGCGCGCCCGGGATGATCTTGCCGGCGGTGTAGCCAGCGTCGACCGCATAGTCTCCGCCAGTGCAGGCCGCCGCTTCGTCGGATGCCAAGAACAGAATCACGGCGGCGATGTCTTCAACGCTCGTGCGCCGGTTCAGCACGTTGTGAGAAACCGAAACGCGCAGGTCGGGAGTCGGCTCGCCGCGTTCCTTGGCCTGTCGAGAGGCCTGTCGAGAGGCTTGTCGAGAGGCCTGTTTGAAGCGTTGGATTTGTTTCTCGACGAACGGCTGGATCATTTCGAAGCTTCCGCTACCGGGACAAACGGTGTTCACGCGGATTCCATACTTCCCGAGTTCGAGTGCAGCGACCTTCGTCAGTCCGCGGACGCCCCATTTGCTCGACGCGTAGGCGGAGACTCCATTCATTCCTTCGAGTCCATCGATCGACGAGATGTTCACGATCGAACCAGCGCCAGATTCCTTCATGTCGTCGATAACGGCGCGCATTCCCAGAAAAGTGCCGACCTGGTTCACCATCACGACGCGAATGAAATCTTCGCGGGTGGTATCTTCGAGCGCCTCGACCTGTAGTACGGCGGCGTTGTTCACCAGCACATCCACCGGGCCGAATTCGCTGCGCGCGTATCGGATAGCTCGCTCCCAGTCTTCCTCGCTCGTGACATCGGCGTGCGTGTAGCGCGCCGCGTCTCCGAGGTTCTTTGCGACGTCCTCCCCGAGATGATCGAGAATGTCCACCAATAAGACGCGGGCGCCTTCGCGGATGAAGCGCTTCGCCGTAGCGGCGCCGGTTCCCCGCGCGCCACCCGTGACGATTGCCACCTTGCCTTCGAGCCGCGCCATGGCTCCTCCGTATCCAATCAGCACCCGTCTGACCAGGACCAGTGTCCAGACCGCGAGCGGATGAGTCAAGCGTTTTTCATTCGGTCTGAGTGGCCCAACGATCTCGCCACACGTCGAGCGTCCGAGCGCGCACCCGGGGAGGGCTGCCCAGGGGTGCCGAAGGACTGATCATTTCATTCATGCAATTGCCGATCCGGCTGGCACGATCCGGCCTGCGCCCAGGTGGCCAACTATTCCCCAGTGAACACCGCCTTGCGTTTCTCCGCGAACGCGCGAGGTCCTTCGCGCGCGTCGCGCGTTCCGAATATGGGGCCGCCAATCTCGAGTTCGCGTGCCAGTGCATCGGCTTCGCTGTAGCTTTCGTCGACCTCGCGAAGCATGCGCATCAGCGCGCGAATCGAAAGCGGGCCGTTGTCGCAGATCTGGCTGGCGATCTTCCGCGCTTCGGCCAGCGCCTCACCGCGCGGGACCACGCGTCCGATCAAGCCGAAATCCAATGCCTCTTGTGCGGTGATGTGGCGCGCGGTCAGCAGAATCTCGGCCGCCAGCGTATAGGGGATCTGTCTGCGCAGGCGAACGCTCGATCCACCCAGTGGGAACAGGCCGCGCTTCGCCTCGGTGACGCCGAATGTCGCGTCCCGCGCGGCGACGCGAATGTCGGTGCCCTGCAGGATCTCGGTACCACCTGCGACTGCGAAGCCCTCGACGGCCGCGATGATCGGCTTCAGGGGACGGTTGTGACGCAGTAGTGCCTGCCAATGCAGGTCTGGCACTTCAGCCGAAAATTTCTGAAACTCGACGTCCTTGTGTCCGTCGCCCATGACCTTCAAGTCTGCCCCGGCGCAGAACACACCTCCCTTGCCGGTGAGAATCGCCACACGCAGCTCGTCGTCTTCGTCGAGCTGCCGCCAAGCTTGGTACATCCCCAGCAGCATTCCAGCGCTGAGTGCGTTCCTGGCTTCGGGGCGGTTGAGTGTCACGACCAACACGTGACCCTCGCGTTCAACTAGACAGTGTTCTGTATTCATGGCGCCTCCTCCTTGATTTGCGACGGCGCATGCCGGTTGGAAACGGGTGCTACGCTATCGGACCTCGCCTCGTTTTCCAGCATCATGCGTTTGGCCGAACGATCATTGGGCTCGGGATTCGGCCGAGCGACCTGGCGGAGGAGTTCTCCACACCTACAGTGCGAGTGCGAAGCGTGAAGACCGACGACAGCCTGCCGGGGCTCTGTTCCATCGTGTTGACCGTCGCTGGGTGTTTGATGATCGCGTGCATGCTGCCGCTGCATGCGAATGCGGAGTTGGCTGCGGGCCAGATCGGGTTGGACACGCCC
Organism: Deltaproteobacteria bacterium; assembly: GCA_032128375.1. GTDB lineage: Bacteria > Myxococcota_A > UBA9160 > UBA9160 > SMWR01 > JAJDAM01. Next base: position 23,461 of record JAQBGU010000211.1, read on the forward strand.
GAGAGGGTACGAGCCCGTGGCAGCGATGCGATCGCAGGTATCGGCGATTGGGTGCTCAGCAACGGGTTTCTGTGCGCTGCAGTGCTCGGAGCGAATTCTGAGGGCCAGTTGGTCGTGGGCGGCGGCAGCCTGGTGGACCTCGCTCATTGCGGCCGTAGCGATGACCAGTGGATCGGACTCGAGCCGCTCTACAACCTGTCACGCATGGAGTTTCTGACGGTCGGAGACGTAACGGCCGAGGTCACGGCGCACGAATCGCGCATCGCAACGGAGGCCCGCGAGGACGGGTTGGTTCTGACCACCGCGTTCGTGCTCGATCTTGCGCACCCGCAGCGGATCAGAATCGAAAGCCGTCTCGCGCGGGAAGGACCCGGGCGCAGCTTGTTCAGTTGGTCCGAGCTGACACTCCACGCGAATAACGCGCTGCGAAACTTCACGCTCAACCGGGTCGGCCATCACGAGGGCTTCGAGCACATCCACTTGGAGCGATCGCCGTACCTTCGAATTGCTTCGGCGATCCGAAGCTCTTCGTCATCGATTCTGGTGGGAAGTGACGAACAGGGTCCACCCATCGCGTACGGGTACCGGGTTACCCGCCTCGAACGCGAAGATGCCGATGGACGGCGAACCCCGCTCGACCAGTTTGGCTTGAGTATGGATTCGGTTTCGATGTTCAACCTGTTCAGCGAGCCGTTGTGGTTTTCCAGCGATGGTTTGGGTTTGCTGCAGGCCGCCCAGGTGCCGTTCATGGATCTGGAACAGGGCTCGGCGATCGTGTTCGAGCGAGAAGTTCGCGTGTCTCTGCGTTCGGATGTGGCATCGCTGACAGACGACTTGCTGACGGATGCCGTGGTCGTTTCTGGAATCGTGAGCGACCCGTTGGCCCGGTTGCACTTCGATCGGTCCGACGGGGAGGCCTCCAGTCCAGAGGCCTTCAGTCCGGAGACAATGGCTCGACCGGATCCCGACGGTCGGTTCAGTCTGCGACTCAGAGCGGGAAGCTATCGCGTGCGCGTGTTGGCGCCTGGCGGACGATCGATCGAGCGGCGGTTCGAAGTGAGCGGGCCCAGGTTCAACCCATCCGCAGGCGAAAGGCAGGCAAAGCTCGAACTCGAACCCATTGACTTGCCCAAAGGGTCGCGAGTCGCGCTACCCCGGGGCTACCCGATGCGGCTGGTCTTCCGCGGGGTAGGCGATACGCCAGACCCGCGCTTTGGCGATGATCTCACCCAGGCCCGAATCGGCGGTGTGCTGCGCGAGAATAGCCGGCTGTCGACTGATGTTCATCTGACCGGAACCGTGGGCGATCCGACCGAAGTGTCGATCGCGCCGGGTCACTACCAGGTGTACGCAACCCACGGCCCCGAGTTCGCTGTGACCCGCGCCGAACTTCACGTCGCACGCGGCACGACGGCAAGGCTCGAGATCGCTCCACCGTTGCGTGAGCTGGAATCTCCGGGCTGGATCTCAGCCGATTTTCATGTCCACGCGGCGCCGAGTTTCGATTCGACTCTCTCACAGCGCAACCGGATCGCGTCGTTTGTCGCCGAGGGCGGGGAAGTCATCGCTGCGACAGACCACGACGTCGTCAGCAGCTACGCGGCGATCATTCGCGAGATGGGGCTCGCCAAGCGGCTTCACAGTCTCAGTGGCGTCGAAGTGACGAGCATCTCGCACAGTGACACAACCCCGTTTTCCGGTGGACACATCAATGTCTACCCGGTTCCGTTTCGGCCCGCGCTTACGCGCGGCGGTGCGCTGCGCGGCGAAGCCACGCGTCTGCGCGGTATCATCGCACAGGCGCAAACGCTGCCGATGCGGCCCATCGTCCAGCTCAACCACCCCCGCGATACGACCGGGGAAAGCCACGGTGGTGCCTTCTTCGAGCACCTGGCGGTCGTCGACGAGCCCTACGATGCGAAGCGCCCGATCGACGCTGAACCGAACCGAGTACTACTCGAACGCGACCCCGAAAGCGGCCTGCGCGACATCGACTTCGACGCCATCGAGCTGCTCAACGGCGGACACATGGACGCGTATCGAATCGTACGCAGCGACTGGTTCTCGCTGCTGCGCCAGGGATACCGGATCACCGGGATGGCCAACAGCGATACCCACGGGTTTGGCGCGGTGGCCGGTGTTCCGCGCAACTACCTGAGCCTGTCCGATGAACGTTTCGACGACTCGGCTAGCCAGGGGCTGGCCGACCGGGTTCTCATCGACGCCGTGCGCCGCGGCGCGAGCTTTGGAACCACGGGTCCGCTCATCGATGTGTTACTCGGCGATACTCGCCCAGGCGACCCCTTCAGCGGCACGGCCGGGACGCTTCGCGTCGATGTACGCGCGGCATCGTGGGTCCCCATGTCGTCGCTGCGCGTCTATGTGAATGGTCGTATCGCGAGCGAAACTGCGTTGACCGCCCCACGCACGCTTGCCGTGGATCTCCGGTTCGACGCCGACGCCTTCGTGACGGTCGAGGTGATCGGTCAGGCGTCGGGCGCATACCAGGCCGTCCTACCTGGATTCGATCCGATCGCGTTCAGCAACCCGATCTACGTAGATGCCGATGGCGACGGAGCGTGGACGCCGCCTGGTCTCTGACGCTGGGTACTACCGCGCACTGCCTCGCGCGAACTTCTACTCACACGCCTCGCGTTCGAAGCGATCGAGCCCTTCGCTCAAATGCTGTTGGTAGCGTTTGATGTTCTCGAGCTTGATATCTTCGTAGCCACGGACATCGCGCGGCAGGCGGGCGATCGCGATCGCATCGTCGATGCGTCCGGGTTTGAGTTCGCGCAATACGCGCTCGATCGCAATGCAGTATTGCCCGGGCAGGTCGCGTTCGATGCGTCGCAAGCGGGTCCAGCCGAAGGGGTCGAGCGGCGTTGCGCGCAGACGCTTGGCAGCCGCGAGAAGTGCCATCGCAGGCGCGGCCCACGTTCCCACTCGGATCTTGCGTTTCAATCCCAACGCGCGCAATAGAGGCGGGTGGAGCAGCCAATTGATCGTGTCGGTCTCTCCAGCGATCTCTCGTGCGGATGCGAGAGCTTCTTCGCAAATCAGCAATCGCGCCACTTCGTACTCGTCTTTGTAGGCCATGAGTTGATGCAGACCATTCGCAACGGCCCGGGTGAGCCGGTTGGTACCGGCCGCGATCTGGGCTTCGCATCGAGCAACATGCGCCAGCGTCGACAGGAACCGATTTGCACTGTGGACATCCTGGTGATCGATCAAGTTGCGGGAATACATCCGCAGCACGCTCGCAAATTCTAGATCGGCTTCGCTGATCGCATCGATCCGCTCGGCGACCGATTCTGGCAATGCCGACAGGTCGTGAGTCCCGGCTGGGATTGGCGTCTGTCGCTCGGATATGGCGCGGGCGACGTGTTCGGGCGCTGCGATCTGTAAGCGCCCCCAACGAAAGGCAGCACGGTTGGAATCGACGGCGACCCCGTTGAGCTCGAGTGCTCGTTCGATCGACTCGGGCCGGATCGGCAGGCATCCGGCTTGAATCGCCATGCCTACGACGAAAATGTTCGCGGTGACCGACTCTCCGAGCAGTGCGGCTGTGATCGCTGCTGCGTCGGCCCAATGCTGTTGGTCGCGACGAGTGACTCGTGCGATCCGCGCGCTCAATTCGTCGATGCCTGGAAGCTCGATGGTCGGCTGTGTGATCATCGCGCCAGTCGGAGTCCCAGTGGTCGAGCCCACGACGGCGGTTTTCTGAGGTGCCGTGACCAGCAGGCCAGCGGGCGATGAAGCCGCCAATGCGTCGAATGCCAGCAGCAGATCAGCGCAACCCGCACCGATCCGATTGGTTTCGGCCGCGCGGCCACGCCGCAAGCGCAAATCGCTGACCACCGGGCCGGCCTTTTGCGAAAGACCTATCTGGTCGAGACCGCGCACCTCGAAGCCATCGAACGCCGCTGCTGTCCCGAGCACCTGGGAGACGGTGACGACACCGGTGCCTCCAATGCCAGTCATCCGGGTTGCGAAGTCGTCCGGGTCGGCGACGACGATCGTCGGCTCTGGGATGTCCACGCTGGGCAGCGAAATCGCGATGGCTGCAACCGGCTTCGTTGTAGGATGCCCGTCGGGCCTGATTCGCCGCCACCAGCGTCGCAGCGCCAGTTGCCAATTCGGCGCTTTCGACACCGTCATGAACGAAGGGCAGTCTCCTTCGAGGCACGAGAAATCTAGATTGCACGACCCCGTATCGATCGCGGTCTTGCGACCGAAGGGCGTCGCGATGGGTTGTACGGACAGGCAGTTGCTGATTCGTCCACAATCGCCGCAGCCCTCACAGACCCGAGCGTTGATTGCGACCTGGCGGTTGGGGGTGGGGACCCGGTTGCGCTTTCGCGCGCGACGGCTTTCCGCGGCGCAGGCCTGATCGTGAATCAGCACCGACACCCCTTCGACTCGGGCCAACTGCTCCTGGGCCTCGATCAGCCGCGAGCGTTCCCAGACCTCGACTCCGGCCGGTAGCGGCGCATTCGCGGTTCTCGAGACATCGTCCGATGTGACTAGCACTCGCGCGACGCCCTGGGCGAGCAGAATCTGCGCCACGCTGGCGATCGAGGTGCGTCCCGGGGCTGCTTGGCCTCCGGTCATCGCGACCGCTCCATTCCACAACAGCTTGTAGGTGATGCAAACGCCGGCCGCGACCGCGGCCTGAATCGCGAGTTGGCCGCTGTGAAAGAACGTGCCGTCGCCCAGGTTCTGGATCATATGTCGCCGCTCGACAAACTCCGACATTCCGATCCACTGCACGCCCTCGTTGCCCATGCAGGTCAAACCCGCGATGTCGCCGACACGATGCGGATCCATCAGCATCGTCATGGTGTGACAGCCGATTCCGGCGCCGACCAGCGTGCCCTTCGCGACCTAGGTACTGCGGTTGTGGGGACAGCCAGAGCAGTAGAAGGGCGATCGCTGGACGCTGAGCGTCGTGAGCTCGGTGTCGGGGGCAGTCGGCTCGGGAGCGAGCCGGTCGCCGAGCCGATCAGCCAGCCTGCGACGCAGCGCGGGAAGGATGTCGTCGGCCGACAGGCCTCCGTGTCCCGCAAGCAGGCGGCCGCCGTGTTCGTCGAATTTTCCGATGACCAGTGGATGTTCGGCGCGGTTGTACAGCGCGTCTTTGACCAGCGATTCGATATTCGGTTGCTTCTCCTCGATCACGATCAGCTCGCGTAGCCCTCGAGCGAAGTGGTGGATCGTGGTCGGGTTGAAGGGCAACGGCATCTGCATTTTCAATAGACGAATGCCGGCCTCCGCGATCTGGTGTTCGGATTTCAGACCGAGTCTCCGAAGCGCCTCGCGGACCTCGCGGTAGGTAATTCCCGAGGAAATGATGCCGATCCAAGCGTCGGGCGGATCGACGTTCGTGTAGTTGAGCTGGTTGGCCAACGCGTACTCGATTGCCAGCGCATAACGGACTTCGTAGATCTCGCGTTCCAGATCGATCGTGTGCGGTGTGAGTAGCCTTCCATCGGGAACGCACACGTAGGGCGCGCCATTGTGAAGTGGAACCTTGGGCTGGACCCGATCCGGGTCGAGCCAGATCGTGGCACTTCCATCCGCGACGTCGGCCACGATCTTCAACCCTGCCCACAGGCCGGTGCAGCGCGCCAGAGCGATCGCGTGTCGGCCGAGGTCGAGCGCTTCGCCGGGATCGCCTGGATACAACATCGGGATGTGCATATCGAGCAGCGTTCCAGCGGATGAAGAGGGCAGGGTCGAGCTCTTCGCGCCCGGGTCGTCGCCGACCAGTGCAATGGCCCCGCCGCGATGTGAGCTTCCCGCGTACACCGCGTGGCGGAGCGCGTCGCTGGCCCGGTCCACGCCGGGCGCCTTGCCGTACCAGATTCCGACAACTCCGTCGTAGCGGCAATCGGGTTGCGCAGCGGCCAGCTGGGACCCCATTACGGCTGTGGCCGCGTACTCCTCGTTCAGTGCCGGTCGGCAGCTGATAGGCAGATCGCTCGCCAATCGCGCTGCACTGGCGATGGCCTGGTCGTAACCACCCAGCGGTGATCCGGGGTAGCCCGCTACGAACGCGGCGGTACGCAGCCCGGCGGCGCGATCCACGCGCAGTTGTTCGAGTGGAAGCCGAGCGAGCGCTTGGACTCCGGTCATGAAGACCGAGCCGCGGTCTTTGGTGTAGCGGTCGGAGAGCTGATAGTCCTCGGGCAGGCCGCTGTGAGGACTCTGTTCGGGCGGCGGGGACTGGGAGGTGGACCGGGAGGGGGAATGGGGCATGACCGACGTATCGGCTGTCCGGCGGCAGGGCTTTTCGGGTTTGCTCTCGCACGCCCGCTTCGCGAGCCGAACTGCGGGGCTCGAGAGTCCGCTGCCGATTCCAGATACCCGCTCTGCGCTCCGGCGAATGCCGCGTGGGCGTGCCAGAATCATCTCTGATGCCGCTACGCCAGAACGTCTTGATCCTGTATTTGTCGAGCTCCGCGTTGGACTCGACCGTCATCGCCTGGACGCGCTGGGACGGGTCGGGCGATCACACCCATATGGCCGGCGATGAGTCGGAGCCGCCCTACAAGACGGGGCTACACGCGTTGCGCGACGGATGGCGCCTATTCCAGTTCTCGCAGCTGACGCCCGAAACTCCGGGTGGGGAATTCCGCACTTCGTACCTGAAGTACGAGTTTGCATTCGAGCAGTGGGTCGAGGTCGACACGGGAAAATGACTGTCGAAAAACGAACCCTGCTGACAAGCGTAGACATCGCGCGGTTCGTCGCACGGGGCTCACTGGTTTTCGATGGGCTGGTCCCTGAGCGACTCAATCGGGCATTTCTGAACGCGGTCGAAAGCAGCGGCCCACCGCCGGGAAATGCTGCCGGGACGCGTCTAGTCGATTGCTATCGCGGCACGCCGATCCGCGAGATCCTCGATCTGCCAGGCATACAGGGGATCATCCAGAGTCTGGTCGGGCCGGACCCGATCTTCGATCATCACGGTGTTCATTTCAGCCAACCCGCCAGGGACTTCGAGAAGCGCGGCATCAAGGTCCATGCCCAGCACACCCATCAAGACTCGACGATCGATGTGCGTCGCGCATTCGATGTGCAGCTGTTCTATTTCCCACAAGCCGTCACACCAGAAATGGGTGGTACCCGGTACATACCTGGGAGTCACCTGCGGATCGTCAACGAGGCAACGATCTCGCGCTACCAGAACTTCGTCGGGCAACAGAAAGTCGTGTGCCCGGCCGGCAGCATACTCGTTTGTCACCATGGGCTGTGGCACGGTGGTGAGGTCAACCGCAGCGACACGACGCGATACATGCTGAAGCTGCGCATCGCTCCCAGTGTGTCACAGGTTCGGTATTGGAATACCGACGATCTGACCGACGAGGCCATCGGCGCACGACCCATCTTCGACCCGACCCACGTCGCTGGTCTGGATGCCGACGACATCCGAACGATCTTGTGTCGGCCGGAGCCGTGGTACGAGCTGGATACTGGGCGGCTCGAGTTCATCAACCGGATTCTGCTTTGGCGTTACCTGGTCGGTGATGAGCGGGCGGACATCGACTATTGGCTCGGCCGGATCGAGAACGATCCGGGTTCAGCGACGACGTAAGCCCGCATCGGTCCCAATCAATCGGCACAATTCGTGGCTGATGAACCGGGCAGGCTGTTGACGCACGCCAATGCGGCGGTCATTGGGGTCCCAGAGTCTGAGAAGACCAGACGACGCAAAATTGGATCGATCGGGCAAGACGGCGGCGATGTGCGGCCTCGCGCTGATTCTTGCCGTAACACTCTTCCCCTACCAGTTTTCTTTCGACGAATTCCGCAGCTTTACCAACCGGTTCGGCCTTTCGAGGACGATTGCGGCTCGCGGGAATGACTTGATTATTGGTGCCGACCCAGTGTTCGGTCAGCCTTTCAAGGGCAAGATCGACGAATTGCGAATTTATGGCCGTGCACTGACACTACTTCAGGTTGCACAAGAGGCGAAGCCAGCTTTTGCGGTTGACCGTCACGTTCCACCCGGCTCGGCCGGCATCCGCTTCGAAGACCGAGCACTCGATGGTCTTGCAGCATCCTATTCGTTCAACGAGACATCCGGAGCGCTTGCTCGGGATGATTCGGGCAATGGCAATGCAGGCGAAGTCGTGAACGGCCCGCAATGGATTGGGCAGGAAAACCGCGGAGCGTTGAGCTTCAACGGGTCAGACCAGCGTGTGCGGGTGCCGAATAGCCCATCCATTGATGTTGCCGGTCAGAACCTGAGCATTTCGATGTGGATTGCGCTCTTGGACAGTCCATCGGATCAAGTGATTTTTGGAAAACCCTGGCATACGGGTCTGATGGAGTACCCCTATTATCAGTACGGCATCGAGTTTGACGGCAGCGATGCCAAGACCATTGATTTTTACTTTGGAGATACCAGTGGCAGATTGCGTGGCCCATTCAGTGTAGAGGCGCCGATTGGCGTTTGGACGCACATTGCTTTTGTGTATGACGGTGTCGTCAGAGGCTATGTGGACGGTCGCGAGCAGCTCGTGACGGGTATTGGCGAAGCATGGAAGTTCAGCGACATGGTGAACAACCTGCTCCTCTTCATCCCCTTCGGGTTCGGACTTGTCAGCCTGCTTCGAAACAGAGGATTGCCCCGTGTCAAAGCCGTTTTCTGCATCTTACTGATCGGTGCAGTGCTTTCCCTCGGCGTCGAGATTCTGCAATGCTGGTTGCCCACCAGGGATCCGTCACTGCTCGATATCGCAACGAACAGCGCAAGCTCCGTCCTCGGTGCCGCACTGTATCTGGTTGGGGGACACCTGACGCAGGGTTCCGGTTGGAGTTCGAGATAACGGGAAGAAATCAGCGTCGGACCGCCTAGACGGTCCCTGTCTGTGAAGACGAGCTTTCAAAAACGTTCCTCCCGCGATCCTCCAGCATGTAGCCGACGCCCGCCACAGTATGGATCAGGTGTCGGTCGTATCCCTGGTCCAGCTTGCTCCGCAGGTGATTGATGTGCACGCTGATGACATGGGACGAAACCTCGAACGCTTGTCCCCAAACGCGTTCAGTCATCATGGATCGCGACAGTGCGCGTCCCTTGTTTCGCATCAGCAGCTCGAGCAGCGCGAACTCTTTTGGCGTGAGTACCAGGTACTTGCCCGCTCGGATGACGCTGTGGCGTCCCGCGTCGAGCATGAGATCAGCCACCTGCAGCTCGAGGGGTTGTGCTTCGGTCTGCACGCGTCGCCGGATGGCCCGGACCCGCGCGATCAATTCCTCGAGCGCAAAAGGCTTGGCGAGGTAGTCGTCGGCTCCGAGATTGAGTCCGGCGATGCGGTCGCTGGGTTGGGAACGCCCCGACAGCACCAGGACCGGGGTCTCGACACCAGCCTGTCGCAGTGTGCGCAGAACTACCAGGCCGTCCATCGAGGGCAGGCCGAGATCGAGCACGATGATCGCGTAGGGCTCGACCTTGGCGCGCTCGAGACCTTCGATTCCATCGGAGCACGACTCAACGTCGATTCCGCGCGATTCGAGGCCCCGCTTCACGAACTCTCGGGCGGTCGGGTTGTCTTCGATGTAGAAGATGCGTAGGTCGGGTTCAGCGGTGTATGTCATCGTCATCTGCGAGAACTCCCTGCGGGCTAGAGCACTTTTCATCTTGTGGGTCTACGAAATTCCGGGTACTCCTAGAGGTCGAAGCCACAACCGCACCGGGAAATGAGCCGAACGCCACCGACGACCGCGGCATTCATTGCCTGCATTGGGCCAACGAGAACCAGAACCGCCTACACTGAGAGCGTTACTTTCGCCCATAGCCCCAAGCCTAGTCACGCGCGTAGTCGAGTCAATGGCCCCAATAGGGCCAGCCTGCTGACGCGAGCGTTCACCTTTGGTTCATCTGTTGTACAGCTCCGAAAAAAAGTTGTTCGCTACCGAGCTGGGTCATCCAACGCACGAACGTGTTTCGCCTGCTCGGTGGCTGCCGACTCTCAGCTCTCGGTGCGCCGCTAGCCATTTTCGTCTAGGCTCGACGTATGACTGACTTGCCCGAGCGCACCCGTGTCTATCAGTGTCACCACTTCGACAGCACGCGGTGGAATTACTTCGATTCGCGACCCGACGACATCATCATCGCCACGTCATACAAGGCCGGCACGACGTGGACGCAGGCAATCATTGCGCACTTGCTGTTTCCGGACGGCGATCTGCCAGCGGGTCCGGCGGAGATGTCGCCGTGGCTGGACATGCGGACGGTACCGCTCGAGGTGGTGCTGAATCGTCTCGCGGCGCAGCGCCATCGCCGTTTCATCAAGACCCACCTGCCACTCGACGGCTTCCCATTCGACGAGCGGCTCAAGCATGTGTACGTGGCAAGAGATGCCCGTGACGTGTTCATGAGTCTGTGGAACCACTACACGAACATGACAGACGAGATCATGGCGCTGACGAACCTGCTACCGGGCCGCGAGGGCGAAGAGTTGCCCCACGCGCCCGATGACATTCACGCGTTCTGGCGTACATGGACGAGCCGGGGGCTGTTCGAATGGGAGACTGATGGCTGGCCGTACTGGTCTCACATGTCGAATGTTCAATCCTGGTGGAACTACAAGGATCTGCCGAACATCCAGTTGTTCCACTACAGCGACATGCTCCAAGACACCGAGGGTGAGATGCGTCGCATGGCGGCGTTCCTTGAGATTGATGTACCCGAAGTGGCGTGGCCACGCATCGTGAAGGCCGTCTCGTTCGCCGAAATGAAGCGCCAGGGCGACCGTTACGCTCCGGGCGGGGGCCAGTTCTGGAAGGGCGGAGCGCAGACTTTTCTACACAAAGGGACAAACGGCCGCTGGCGCGATGTGCTCTCGGAAGACGAGCTGAAACTCTATGACGCAGCCTGCGATCGCGCGATCACTCCCGAGTGCCGCGAGTGGCTGGAGAACGGCGGCGAAGCCTAGGAACGTGCGCGGTAGAGCGCCGGCTCTTGCGTGCAGGCGGCGTGCATTCATCGCTCGGGTGTAGATGAATCACAGGCCGGCGCGTCGTTTGGCGCCCAATCGCGGTAGCCCATGCGGGCAGCCTTGCGTGGACGGACGTCTCGCCGCTTGAGTACCTCGGCACGCTCATTGTGTTGATCGTCGGCGGCAACGACACGACGCGCAACTCGATCTCGGGCGGCGTGCTCGCGCTGAACGAAAACTCCGCCGAGCACGAGAAGCTGCGGAACGATCCGAGCCTGATCCCCAACATGGTGAACGAGATCATTCGATGGCAGACACCCCTCGCGCAGATGCGCCGAACGGCAACCCCGGATACCGAGCTTGGTGGAAATTCAATCAAGAAAGGGACAAGGTCGTCTTGTGGTACGTGTCGGCGAACCGGGACCAGACGGTCATACCCCGCGCGAACGAGTTCCTGATCGATCGCTCCAATTCGAAGCAGCATCTCTCGTTCGGGTGGGGCGTGCACTTCTGTATGGGCAGTCGCCTTGCCGAGATGCAGCTGCGCGTACTCTGGGAAGAGATCATGAGGCGCTTCCGTTTCATCGAGGTCGTGGGCGAACCCGTGCGCGTGAAGTCGCCCTTCGTGAAGGGCTTCGCAGAGTTGCCGGTGCGCGTGCACCCCTGGTAACCGGGGAGGCGTTTTCTTCCTGCAACCCGGGTACCGATACCCCGAGTCAGCGAAACGCGGCACCAGCAGTGACCGATATCTCGTCGAGCGCGCCGGACGAATCAGGCTAGTCGACCTCGGGTTGGCTCGAATCCCGATGATGGGAGAGAGCGTTTCGAGGAAGATCGCCTACCGGGGCGGTGGGTATCGGCTGCTGACCTATTGCTTCGCCGCGTCGGACGGCGCGTTATTGGCCGTGGCTCCAACATCGAATCTGGTCTGTGTTAGGCAGCGTCGGTCGGAGGCAAATCAGAAGGCGAAAGTCTCACTGCGATCGAGCGCGACGTGTCGAACAGGAGGCCAATCCACTAGTCGCGGAGCCCATACTTCGACCGCAGAAGAGATCGGATTCGATCGTGCGCGTTCGGGATGTCGATTGGCTTTGCGATGAACTGCCCGGAATGCACCTCTGACGTGAACGAGACGAGTGGCTCGCGTTGCGTGTCGAGGAACCAAGGATTGGAGGGCGTACCGGCTTCCAGCCAGAGTTCGCCGTCGGGTTCTGCGAACCAGACGTGGGTGGAGCGAATCGAGCCATCGAAAGCCCGCGTCTCGATGATGGCTACGCCGCCTGATTCGAGGGTCCACCAGGTGACGAGAACCAAAAATGCCGCGAGGGCCGGCCAGTGTGGAAGCTGTGATCTAAAGAGGGCCGCCCAGCGGATCGGCGCACACGGGGTGAAATTGCGCCGCTGGAATCGGCCGAGAGCCTGAAACAGTTGATGCCACAACGGCACAGAGGTCAGCTAGAGCGCGCTATTCCACATCTCGAAACAGGCATAGGGATGCTCTCCTCTACCGAGTCGTTCGAACGGCGATGAGTTGGTCCTTGTGCATGGGTAGAATAGAGACCAGGAAACAAGGGTCGTCTTCGAGGAGGGTCCGGAAGCGTCGGCCGGCTTCCGATTCCCAATACCCATCGGGGCCACCGTCTACGAAGATGAAACAGCCGGGCGCAATGCGATCCCGCAGATTGCTGAAGGCAGGTGTGAACGAGGGGATCGCGTAGTCTACGAGAACGAACGTCAGGCAACGATCCGACGAAGTCGTTGCCCTCGGACGTGGCCAGCGTCACACGGTGCAGCAGCCCGGCGGCTCCCAGATTCTCCGCCGCGAGCGTCGTCTTTTCGGGCATCAAGTCGACTGTGTATACGTGACCGCCCGTTCGATCGGCGGCCGCTGCGAGATGGATGGTCGAGTAGCCGTGAGATGTGCCGAATTCAACGATGGTCTTCGCGTTCTTCTCGAGTATCAGAAGGAATAAGAGTTGCGCGACCGGAGTTGCCAGAGCCTTGAGGCTCAATGGCTCGCGTATTCCCTCGCGGCGCTGCTGGCTGTCTCGTTCGTGAAGGTGAGCCAAGACCTCGATCTGAGCATCCGTGAAAATCGTCGGAAATTTCACGAAAGGATTTGCTCCCGCTGCCGCCTTCGCGACCCCGCCAGTCTGCGTACTAGACTGAAGTTCCCCGGCCCGAGGGACAAAATCCCGCGCAGTTTCCAGTGGATAGAGAGAAACCGGATGCACGGGTCTGCCTACGGTTCGATGGTCTCAAGTAGCTCGTAGGCGCGTTGTTGTGTCGCGCTCCGCTGGGTGACGACGTCAAAGGTGGGGGCGTCGTCGGGTGCGCCGGGGATGCGGCAGACATTGCGCACGATACCGCCGAGGATATCGAGGAGTGTCTGGAAGCTGTGGACCTCGCTGCCGTCGTCGAGCGTCTTGGAATGCACCTTCTGGAGCGCGCGATCGGATCGTTGAGCCGGTGCTACTGGATCGCGCGTCTTCTTGGCCTGCTGGTCCTCGTCACAGAACAACAGCGGACGCCATGCCTCGCGCATATGCCACTGGACGTAGTAGGCGAGCATGCACAGGAAGATGTGTGACCGGACTCTGCCTTCGAGACGGTGCCGGATGGGCCGTACCTTGAGGTCAAGGGTCTTGAAGGAACGAAACGCGCGCTCGACCTGGCCGAGTAGCTTGTAGCTTCGAACCGTGTCGTCGCGGCTCATTGTCTGCTCAGCGACGCTGGTGCGCACCACATAGATGCCATCGAGCGCAGCCTCGGCAGCGACCTGATCCGGGTCGATCTGGAAGTCGAATCGATCGTCCCTGATGTCGAGCTTGAAGTGCTTGGCAACCTTGTACTTGTTCACGACCTTGCCCACCCGCACACCGATCTGGTCCCGGCCGTGCAGCCGGCCCCGGCCGATCCGCTGACGGACCTTCTCGAGCTGCTCGGCGATCGCCTCGATGTGACGCTTGTACCGGGCAAGCCGTGCCTGGACCCGCTCGGTGCCCTTGCACTCGCGAGTCACTTCGGCGTTCATCTTCTTGTGGTCTAGCTCGAAGTCGAAGCCGTTGTCGCGGATGTCGAGCTTGTAGTACTGGCCGACCTTGTACTTCTCGAGGACCTTGCGCACGCGTGCGCCGATCTCGTCCTGGCCGCGTAGTCGGCCCCGTCCAACGATCCGGCGAACCTTCTCCAGCTCCTCGACGGTCGCATGGAGCAGACTCTGACGCTTCTGGGCCCGTCGCTTGGCGAGCTCGGGGTTGCGACAAGCCACCAATCGCTCGCCAGGGAAGTCGGGATGAAGCAGTTCGAACAGGTTCTGTTCGTCGAACAGCCCCATCTGGATCGCACCGCAGTCGACCAGCTTCTTGATCGCCTCGGGACGCAGTGCGGCAATCCAGTCGACCCCGCCGATCCCGCGTAGCGCATCAATCTGCTTCTGCGTGATCATCCCGCGATCGCCGACCAGCACGAAGCGCTCAATGCCAAAGTTTTTCTTGAGCTTGGTGACCTGCGGGAGCAGCGTCTTTGCATCCCCGGTATTGCCCTCGAACACGGATACGGAAACCGGGATGCCGCGTGGATCGGTCAACAAGCCATAGTTGACCTGCAGCTTTCCCTTCTTGCCGTCGCGGTTGTGGCCGAGCGCGGCCAGTGGGCAGCTGCTCCCCTCGAAGTAGCTGGAGCTGAGGTCGTAGAGTGCGATGCCGTCTTCGTCGAGGTGACGCGCTGCGATCTTTTTCTCGATGCGGTCCTGGCGTTCGAGCAACCAGTCCAAGGCCGCGTAGAGATCATCTTCGTCCGCATCGTCGACGTCGAGCAACGCGGGCAGCGTCGTGAGGTGCCAAGAGCGCGTGGTGGCCAGCTTGCTGTCCGGCTCGAGGATTCGAGCGACCACCATGGCGACAACGAGGTTTCGTTCGCGCGACGGCCGTGAGGCAATGAGCTTGGCAAACCCGAGTCTGCGCATGGCGTCGAGCACGGCTTGAACGTGTCCATGCTGAAAGGAAGCGACGGCCTCAAAGGCCTCACTGGCTTTGACGAGGCTCTCGCCCTTGAGCACAGCCGCCACTGCGGCAATCGCGTCGGGTGGGAGCTTCGAGAGGTTGGCCAAGGTGCGGGTCTTGACCCTGCCCGCTTCGCGATAGCCCTCTCGGAGCAGGAAGGCGGGTGGAGAGTTCCGGTTGGGCACCTTGGCGATGTACATGCCAACTACGATATACAATCATCGCGTAATTACAACAAGTTTATCCACGTATGTTACAATTTACATGCTAACAAATCGCAACAGATTTATCGCCCTCGCAACGAGAAAGGGCCCCGATATCACGCACTTGTGTGAAATCGGGGCCCTAATGTCGGGAGGAACTTCAGACTAGACGCCGCTCGTCCCGAGTCCCCTCGGCGAATATCCGGGCTCCATGGGTCGGCGTCAATCTCCAGGATCCCGGGCAGGGTAACATCCTATCGGTTGTATCGATTTTTCCACGCCCAGCCGCGTTATCGAGCCGCCCAACCTGGCCAGCATCATCCAGCGCAATAGGAATCCCTCGGCTTGGAGCATAGGGATTATTGACCGCGCTGTTCGCGTATTGACATGCACGGTGTCACAAGATCACAATGGCGAAGTCGAAAGATGTGCCAGTGAAAGCAAAGGTATCCCCGTAAAAGGAAAGGTGTGAATGTCAGCTCTGTACTGGATCGTGTCGACTCTGCTGGTGGTCGGATTCCTGGCCATCGCCGCTCAGCAGTACCGCTACTTTCGCGCGCGTCGCGATATCGTCGCAGACCGACAGCAGCTGTTCTACGCGTCTTCGGCGTTTCACGTCGCGACGGTAGTCGCGCTCTCGCCTCGCCAGGAGCTGCTCGCGGGCTTGAGGGGCCTGGTATCTGCCATCGAGAGCAACGGCGCGAAGGTGGTCTACGCGGGCAAGATCGCGGTCAATGCGATGACCTCGAACCAACTTCCCGATGCGGACTGGAACGCGTTCGTGCTCGCCCAGTACCCGTCGCGCGAAGCCTACTCTGTGAGCGCCACGAATCCGGACTACCAGAAGGCGCGTTCGAGCTTCGCAAACAGCTACTCACTCGGAATGCAGCGCTCGGCCCAGCTGAATCTGATGCTTCCGGTCGCCCTCCTGGGCCGACGGGTCTTCGACATTCTTCAGCGTCGACCCGCTCGGTACCCGTTCAAGAAGGCAGAGAATCTCGACGAAATTCCGGCCGCGATGCAAGAGCGACGCAAGCATCTGGTGGAAGGTCTGCTGGCCAACCGCGCTTACGGGAAAGACGCCTGCGTCGTCTTGAATTTCATCAAGAGCGGTAGCGCGGAACAACGCGCCGCCAACTCGGGCTACGGGAACGAAATGATGGGATTGATGGCCGAGCTGGGGATGGGACCGACACACATGGGCAAGGCGGTGACCTTGGAAGGAGACGCCGAGTTCGACCAGATCGCGATCGTCTACTACCCCGGTGTCGAGTTCTTCGCACACATGGTCCAGAGCGAGTTCTTCACGGGTATCGTCGGCGGCAAGCAGCTCGGCGACACGCTGTCGTCGCCGTCGGTCCCGCTGCTGCCGCACCTCTAGCTGCGCGACCTGCACCTCGCGGCGCTGCAGTGCTGAGGCCACTCGCTCGCGCCTCTGGCGCCGCGCAGCGAGTGCCTGCTGCTCCCACCGCGGCGAGCGTGGCTGCGCTATCCGGCTCCGGCACGGTCGTAATCGAGACGTCTGGTCTCGTGGATCCGAAGGTAACCGTGGGCGTCTCGGCCGCGAGCGCCGAGTAGACGCCCTCATCGGTGACGTGTGGCGGGTTCCGCGGCTTCGGCAGCTACGCAAGGACCGAACTGCGGCGAGCCATGAAGATCAACGGTCTCTGACGGCGGCGCCTAAGGAAGTAGTGCATCGGGCGGTAGCGCGACGATTCCGCTTCCTCCGATCGCGCGGACTTCGCCAAGTCGGTCCCAGAGCGCGGCAGCCTCCACCACCAGGTGCACGGCGACGAGGTCATCGCGGCCGGCGAGCGGCAGCACTGTTGGAGCGGCCAGGCCAGGGAAGAGTGCAGTGAGGGCTTCGATTTCGCTCGGGGGCAGATGGAGCATGACGTAGCGATGCCGAGCGGCATCCATGGCCGCGCGGAGCCGAAGGCTGACGTCGTCGAGTTTCGGGTTTTCGGTGTGAACGAAGAGCGCCTCACAAGGCACGATCTCGGCGAGCACGCGGAGTCGGTTCTGGCTCAGGCTCGTGCCCGTTTCGCGCAGATCCGCGATGGCATCCGCGAGACCAGCGGCGCACACGCCCTCCAACGCCCCACCCATGGCGACTACCGTCACTTCGATCTGGTGTTCCTGGAACCAGGCGCTCGTGGCCGCCGGCAGATGGGTGGCCACGACGGCTCCGGCGAGGTCGCTTGCGGATTCTCTGCCATCGTCGTCTCGGCTCGCGACGACCAAGGCAGAACGTGACAGCCCGAGTGGCATTGCGGACAGCCGTCCGAGCCCTTCTTCGAGCACCAGATCCGTGGAGAGGAACGCCGCGTCGATGCGTCCCGCGGCGAGCCAGGAGGCCGCATCCCGCGGTCTCATCTCGATGAACTCAATGTCGCCGATGGTCGTGCGGGCGCCGGTGCCGCGCAGCGCGGAGGTCCGGAAGCCAGCATGCTCCAGCAGCGCGACGACGCCGTCGCGGAGGCGTCCTCGGGAGGGAACGGCGATGCGTGCACTCACCGTCGTCTCTCGTCGAGTTCTTGGAGAACGGCGTCGAACGGAACGTTGCATTCCACCAAGCCGACGAGCAGATGGAAGATCAGATCGGCTGCCTCGGAAGTGACGCGCTCGGTATCTCTGTTGGGACGACCCAGCTCGACGCAGGTCTCGAAAGCTTCCTCCATGATCTTGCGTTGGATTCGCTCCGGATCGTTGAAGAGCTCCGTCGCGTAAGAACCGGCTGGCCGGTGCTCGTGTCGTTCTCGAAGTACTTGCTCGAGTGCGGCGATCGTTGTCAGCATACGCCGAGCTTAGCGCTCCGCCGTCAGCCGTGGAGAAGGGAGCATCCAAATGAGCTCGGGCCAAAAGATCTTCGAGTGGTTGCGGGAACATCAATGGTAGTCTTGGTCCTCGATCGGCAATCGGCCGATTCCAACAGGACGCGAGCAGCGACACCCGGCTCGCTTCCTCCAACCCTCACCAGGCAGTTGAATATGCAAACCAGCAACACGACCGAACAAGCGCACTACAACTCCGTCGCCATCAAGACCGCCGCGAGACTTCACGAGGTGCGTCTGGCGATCCGGAAGAAATTCGAAGCAAAAGAGCGCCCGATGGAGAAGCTCTTCCCCCCGCACAACCGGGCCGGCCTCGGCGTGGCGCTCGAATACGAGCGCATGGGCAACCGGCCGGTTTCGGCAGAGCTGCAGTCTCGCGCTGAGAAATTCGGGTTTGGGTTCGAGCATCTCGGCGTCACCATCGGAACGGTCATCCACCAGATCGATCTCGAGGGGACGCCCTCAGACGAGCTGATCCGGTTCATCCGTGACACGCTGCTGGAACGCAAGGTGGTCTTCTTCAGGGACCAGCATCTGAACGAAGAAGAGCAGGTGGCGTTCGGCCGCCGGTTCGGCGATCTGGATGCGTTTCCCTTCGGGCCGACCGGCGAGAACCCATACATTCTCGAGATCCGTCACGGCAAGCATAGTCCTGGATCCGAGAACGGCTGGCACACCGACGTCACCTGGATGGAGCGGCCGTCGCTGGGATCGATCGCCCAGTGCATCGTTGTGCCTCCAATCGGTGGCGACACGCTGTTCTCCGATAGCCACGCCGCCTACCTGGGGCTTCCCGCCGAACTCCAGCAGCGCATCGAACCTCTGCACGGAATCAATGACTACCGCAACTTTCTGACACCTCTCGGTCCAAGCCTTCCAGCGGATCTCGCCGGTACGATCAAAGAGGAGATCCCGTTCGGCGTCAGCCATCCTTTGCTTCGCACCCATCCCGAAACCGGGAAGACTGGACTCTACATTCACGGTGGGTTTATCCGACACGATTCGCTGTATGACGTGCGTACGGGCGAACCGCTCGAGAAGTCGCAGTCGATCGAAGTCGTCCGGGAGTTGCTGCAGCAACACCAACGGCACGAGTACCAATGCCGGTTCCGATGGGAGCCAGGTTCGATCGCGTTCTGGGACAACCGGGCGGTGCAGCACTACGCAACGAGCGACTACTACCCACACCGGCGGATCCTGCGGCGGGTCACGGTGAGCGGCGACAAGCCCTTCTACGGCCCGGCGAAAGCAGGCCCTACGAAAGTACAGGTGGGTTGAGCGATGAAGCCTGTCTGTCTGGTCATCGGTGCGGGCGCCGGCATCGGCGGTAACGTGGGGATGCGATTCGCGAAAGAGGGCTATCACGCGGTCCAGTGTAGACGCAGCGACGAAGAGGGTCTTCGCAACCTGGTGAAGAGCATCGAACGGGAAGCTGGGACCGCGTCGGGTTTTCTGCTCAATGCCGCCGAGGCCGACAGCATCGAGGAACGCGTTGCCGCGGTCGAGGCAGAGATCGGCCCGATCGAGGTAGTCGTATTCAACCTGGGCGCCCAGATCGGAGACCGCGCGCTCGCAGACACCAGCTACAAGGCGTTCGAGATGGGTTGGAGACTCGCGACGTTTGCACTGTTTCGCGTTGCATCGACGGTCTGCCCGCTGATGGAGGCACGCGCCACGGGGACGATCCTGGTCACCTCCGCAACGGCCGCGGTCCGCGGAAACAGCGGGCAGCACTCGCATGCCGCAGCGATGGGCGGGCGACGCATGCTCTGTCAAACGCTCAACGCGGAGTTCGGGCCCAAGGGTATCCACGTCGCTCACATTCTGATCGATGGTGCGGTCGACGCCCCCGACACGCTGGGCAAGATGCTCGGGCCCGAGCGTTTCCAGCAGCTCCGGGAATCGCGCGGCATGGACAAAGATGGACTGCTGCTCCCGAGCAAGATCGCAGACACCTACTTCCATCTGGCGCAGCAACACCGGTCCTGTTGGACGCACGAAATCGACATGCGATCGTTCTCAGACCGACCGTGGTGGAATCACTGACGCTGGCCAGCTTCAGCGCTCGCCGTCCGGCGGGTTCTGTGATCCCGGGCCGACGCCCGCGTCCGGATCGGGCGGCGCGAGCAGCCACGTGAGTTCATCGCGTTCCGCTGCAAAGTGTTCCTCGGCGATCAACCGCATGTTTCGCTGCACGAAGTCGCGGGGCAGGTCGAGCCGCTCGATCAATCGCGCCCCCGCGATCGAGATCTCGCCATCCGCTTCGCTGACGCGCGGTTCCAGCAGCATCACCGCCGCTTCAGAATTCGACACTGCGAACTCGATCAGCAGCGGCCGGCGGCGTTCCGCGGCCGCGCCGCGATCTCCGATGCGCGGAATCGGGATCGCACGCTCGGCGGAATCGAGCGCAGCGAGGTAGCGCTCTGACGCCTCGGAACCCGCTGCGCCGGCGGGCCAGTTCTCGCGCTCCCGGTCGCGGATCTCCGCCAGCACGCGTCGAAGCAGTTTGGTGTACAGCAGCGTTTGGACCACGCGCGTCGAGCCGCGTGCGACGAGCCTCAGCTCTCCGTGCCTTCCGCCGCGCGACCTGATGTCGGAGCGGTGCAGGACGCGGTCCCCGGAGCGCTCCAGCAGCGGACCCGCCGACTCCGCTCCGGGCTGCGCGGCCGCGGCGATCGCGAGCGCCAACGACAGCAGCGCAAGCAGCGTTGCGCGACCGTGCGTCACGCGTCGACTCCAGGCCGAGCCGGATCCCACAGCACCAGGTAGGCCGGCAGCAGCAGCAGGTCGCACAGCAGCGCGCTGATCATCGTAACACCGGTCAGCAGCGAGAAATAGATGGTGGGCTTGAAACTGCCCAGTGCCCCCACCCAGAACCCGATGACCAGCACCAGCGACGAGATGACCAGCGCGCGACCGGTGCTGGAGGTGGTTGTTCGGACTGCATCGGCCGCGCCCCGGTGGCTCTCGCGCCGGAAACGCGTCAGGTAGTGGATGGTGTCATCGACGGCGAGGCCGATTACCACCGAGGCAATCATCGTCGTTCCGGTGCTGAGTTCGATGCCCAGCGCGCCCATCAGACCGCCGGTCCACGCGATCGGAATCAGGTTGGGAATGATCGACACGGCCATCAGGTGTGCGGAACGGAACATCGCGCCCACGGCCAGGATCACCAGCGCGAAGGCCAGCGCGAAGCTCTCCAGCTGTTTCTCGACCAGCCGGTTCGAGTCTCGGGCCAGCTGGTGGAAGGCGCCGGTGACCGCGAGCGCGTAGTCGTCCCCGAAGATCGCGTGGGCTTCAGCGAGAATCCGTTCTTCGAGTGGGGCTGCGACAGCCGTTCCCACGGAGTGGATCTGCGCGCGTACACGCGTGTGACGGAACTCCGGATCGATCAAACGGCGCGCGAGGTCGTCGTCTCCCGCCGCTTCGAGCAGGTCGAACGCGTAGAGCAGCTCAGCCTCGTCGCCCGGCAACTGCCAGCCCTCCGCGCGTGTCTCTGATCTGTGTATGGCGCTCAGCAGCGACAGAACGCTCTGCACGGACCCCACCTCGGGGTGAGCGAGCAACACCTGGCGGAAACGGTCGAGGCGCGCCACCGCATCCGTCGAGGCCAGCGAGGATCCGTCGGTTCGCGAAAGCACGAACTCGAGCGTGTTGATGCCCGCCAGATTCCGATCGATGAACATCGAGTCCACGAACAGCTCCGCATCCGGCTTCAAGAAGCGCACCAGATCCGTGTTGATCCGGAGCTGCGAGATCCCGACGAGTCCCGCCAGCGTCAGCAGGCCTGCCACTGCGAGAATCGCAACCGGGTGGTCGACGGAGGCTCGCACCGCCTGCCGCAGCGCTGCCGCCAACGCGCCGTCGCTCGGCCGAGAGGGCGGTACCGCCGCGAGTGGAATGAAGCTCAACATGACCGGCACCAACGTGAGGCTGATCGCCAGCGAAATCATCACGCCCAACGCGGTGAAGGCTCCGAACAGCCGGACCGCAGGCGTGTCGCTGACCACGAGCGAGAGCATACCGAGCGCCGTCGTGAGCGACGTGTAGAAACAGGGTCGGCGAAGGTCGCGGACCACCGACACGATGCTGAGATTCCGGTCCCCCGAAGGGGGCTGCCGGAAGAGCCAGCTCTCGTAGAGGTGTATGCTCGTGGTCACGGACACCACCATCAACACGGGTGGCAGCAGCGAGGTCATGGTGTTGAGCGCGTTGCCGCTCGCGCCGTAGCAGCCGAGCGTCCACACCAGCGTCACTCCGGTCACAGCCAGCGGGATCACCACACCCGAAAGGCGTCGGAAGATGACCGCGAGCACGATCGCCAGCACCGCAACCGAGCTCGGGATCAACACTGACTGATCGCGCTCGAGCAGTCGCGTCACTTCGTATTTCTGCGCGTCGATGCCGGTGAGGTGCAGCTCGGCGGGCGGGTGCCCCAACTCGCCCATCAGCGCCCGCAATTCGGCCAGGATCCGGGGGCGGTAATCGTCGTCAGCCGGGCGCAGCTCGATTTCGACCAGCACAGCTGCCGTCGCGAGGTCCGCGGACATCAGAAAGCCCGCGAACTCCGGATTGCGCTGCACGGCGCGCCGCGCACGGCCCGGGTAGTCCGTGCCAGCGACTGGGCGGGGAAGCAGATTTCGCTCCACGGCGCCGTCGGGCCCTGGCACCAGCTCGATCGCATTGCTGAGGCTGTAGACCCGTCGCACGCCATCGATCTTCCCGGCGCGCTTGGTCAGCGCGTCGAGCAGGCCGATGCCCTCCGAGCCGAGCAACCGGGGGTGAGTGACGCTGAGCACCAGGTCTTCGTCGCTACCGAAGCGGCGCCGGAACTCCGCATAGGTGGCGCGCTCCTCGCCGCTGAACGAGTTCATCGACTCGTTGCTCTGCTCTACGGGAACACGGGCAGCAAAGACGCCGAATATCGATGTCGCGACCGCGAGCGCGACGAGATACGGCAGACGCGCATGGGTGAGCAGAGCCCGGATCATGATCTCGCCTCAATCGCATTGGATTGGCCCAGAATCGCGAATCACAGCGCCTGGCACATCGATGAGAGAATCAGGCTCCTTGCCGAAGAAGGTTACCGCGGCCGAGCCCATCTGCCGCCACAACAGGTCGGCGCGAGGCTATCGCCTTCCGCGGATTATCTGCAAGAATGTGGAAATGAAGCGCAGAAGGTGTTGGTAGGTTTCCGCCCGGAGATTTGGGCCACACGGTCGATCCCCGCACAGAGGGGTCGACTCCCAGCGATGTGGACGTCGATCCCAGCAACAATCAGACGAGCGCGACCATCAGCGTTCCCGAACCGAGGTCCGCATTGCTTGCGCTCTACGCACTCGCGACGCTGGCCGTGACGCATCGCCTCCGCGCTTCGAGGACCGTTATTCGCTCGATTTGTTGTTTCGCTGTGCCGCTTCGAGTTTCTCGATGTCTGCCGGAGACAACTGCGGCCGGTTCACCTCGAGCGTCAGCTTGTTGAGCTTGGCGGTGAGGGCGAACGGCGGCTGGTAGTCCGCATCGTTCACGCCGGTCAACGTGTCGGAACCGATATCGAAGCTCTCGTCCCATTGCAGAATCATGGGCAGCGTTTTCGGCATCTTGTGGGTCGCCACGACCTTGCCGTCCACCTTGAGCGTGCCGGTGCCGGGGCGGCCGAGGCCGCTCATGTTGTTGAATAGGAGCGTTCCGACGCCGAGGCCTTCGTACTCGAAGTCGAATTCGAGGATGTGCTTGCCGGGCACGAGCGCGTCGGGGCCTTCCCACTTGATGCGCTCGAGGTCGATGATGTTCCAGAGGAACACCGGCTTGCCTTTCAGCAGGTAGAACCCGTAGCCGGAGAAGCGTCCGCCCGACGTGAGGATCATGCCTTCCGCGCGGCCTTTGGGCACTTCAATGTCAGCGGTGATGGTGTAGGAGCTGTTGAGCAGGAACGGAGAATCGCCCTGAGGCAAACCGACCATCGGGCGGGTGTAAACGAACTCCGTGCGACCGGCTGTGATATTTGGCCGCGGTGCCACGATACGCGCCGCCACCGAGGCGTCGAGTGGGAAGACCTGGTACTTCTTCGCTTCCTTGATGAACAACTCCTTCAACGCTTTCACCTTTTTGGGAT
>JAQBGU010000212.1:0-35555 GCA_032128375.1 Deltaproteobacteria bacterium
CGATCGTCTTCACGCGCACCAAACACCGCGCGCGACGCCTCGCCCAGCAGCTCGACCAATCGGGCTACCGCGCCGTCGGACTCCAGGGCAACATGAGTCAGGGGCAGCGCGACCGCGCGATGCGCAGCTTTCGGGAACGCCGCTACGACATCCTGGTCGCAACGGACATTGCCGCACGCGGCATCGACGTGAGCAACGTCTCGCATGTGATCAACTACGACGTGCCGAACACGCCTGAGGCATACACCCACCGCATCGGCCGCACCGGCCGCTCGGAGACCGAGGGCAAGGCCTGCACCTTCGTCACCGGAGAAGATTGGAGCTGGGTGCGGGCGACCGAGCGCATGATCGGTGAGCCGATCGCCCGCCAGCAGGTCGCGGAATTCACCGAGGCCGAGAACGAGCGCAGCGCCAAACCCGAGAAACAAGGTTCTGGACGCGGCCGATCGCGCGACGCACAACGCGGTCGATCCCACGAAGCACAACGAGGGCGTCCGCGTTCTTCGGGTGGGCGACGACGCGGCGCGCGCTCGAGCAACTCGTCTCGAACCTCGGCGCGCTAGGGGCGCAGCGCACTCGAGCGACCGCTTCACTGCGTTGACAACGACGATGAAATCGTCCTGGTCAACGCGCACAACGAGTTTTTCAGCTCCAGGGCCTGTGGCCCCGGAGCCCTGGATGCTCTTTCCTGCGCGCGCGTCTCATGACGCGACTGCGCGCAACTCAGAAACGCGATACTGCGATGTCGCCAACCAGGCCAAGCAGGAAGAACATTCCGAACCTGCGATTGAACCAGAACGTGATTGCGACGAAGTAGAGCGGCCAGACACCATCAGGAAGTTCTTTGGGGGCTTCATTGGGCCGCGGGTGCTTGTAGACCTGCCAAACCCGGCCGAGCGACGGTACCGCCGCAAACGGGATCAGCATCGCTAGGCTGAAGTAGCCGATGAACATCAGGTAGGTGAGTAACACGAACTGGGCGATCAGCATCACAGGCACGCAGTAGCGCGACACCTTCTCGCCCAAGATCACCGGAAGCGTGTGAATCCTCTTCGCCCGGTCCGCCTCGAGTTTGTCGATGTGTTTGCCAAACAACACTGCAGTCGGGCCGAACGCGTACGCCATACTCGCGACGGCCACATGATTGCTCCACTCACCCGTCATCACGTAATAGCTGCCGCCGACCATCAGCGGTCCCCAAACCGCAAGCACCGCCGGTTCGCCGAGCCCGATGTACTTCAGCGGGAACGTATAAAAGAGCACGAAGAAGGCGCCGGCCCCAAGCAGCATCAACACGATCTCGCCGCGAAGCGTGACCAGGTATCCGCCAATTGCCAGCGCTGCCAAGCCCGTGATGGCGACGTAGGTCAGCAACTGCCGGACGCTCAAGAATCCATCCTGGACCGTCTGCGGACCGTATTGCGTGCGGAAGTAGTTGTCCTTGTCGACGCCCTTCCAGTAGTCGGTCAGGTCGTTGACGAGATTGTTCGTCGCGTGCGCCAGACACAGTCCAAACGTAACCAGAGCAAACAGCAGCGGATCGAACTTGCCCACCTTCGCGGCCAGCAATCCGGCGAACGCGGCGGAAGTAAAGGTCATGATGATGACGGCGGAACGCGTCGCGATGAGCCAGCGCGATACGATGTCGAGACCGTCCCAATCCTGCTTCGTGATGCGGGGCATCACCGTGAGCGCTTTGCCCCACATGGCAACGTTCGGCATGAGTCCTCCTCTCGGCCTGGAGCTCGAGGGCTGTTGGCCGGAGAATAGGGGCTTTTGGCCCGATCTCAGAGGACTATCGCAAGAACTCGACGATGAATCGTGTCGGGCCGCACACCTCGACCTGGTGCTCGACGGTCGGTTGCACGATGCCGTCGACACCGGGTTCGAGCAGCCGTTCTTCCACCACCGGCTCGAGAATCCGGTACAGCAGTGATCCTTCGAGCACCCGAATTCGCCCCCACACACCGGCCTTCGTGGTGTGCGCCCCCAGCAATCCGCTGGGGATGGTCGACTCCGAAAACTCCGGCGTCTGATGGTAGGCCACGACGTCGTCTGGGAGCGTCTTCATGACGAGCGCGAAACCTGGTTGCGGCGGAAGCAACCGACCTCGTGGTCGTTCACCATTCCCACCGCCTGCATGAACGCGTAACAGATCGTCGGACCGACGAAGCGGAAGCCACGATTTTTCAATGCTGCACTCAACGCGCGAGATTCGTCGGTCGCAGCCGGAACATCTCGGTATGACGACCACTTGTTGCGGATCGGCTTGTCGCCAACGAAGCGCCAGGCGAATCTCGCAAAGGACCCGAATTCGCGCTGGACCTCGAGGAACGCCTTGGCGTTACTCACGGACGACTCGATCTTCAGGCGGTTGCGCACGATGCCGGCGTTCTGGAGCAGTCGCGCGCGGGAGCGGACGTTGAAGCGCGCGACGCTCGCCGGGTCGAATCCTCGGTATGCAGCGCGGTACCCCGCACGCTTGTCGAGGATCGTCGTCCAGCTCAGGCCTGCCTGGGCGCCCTCCAGGATCAGCAGCTCGAACAGGTGGCGGTCGTCGCGCGACGGGACCCCCCACTCGGAGTCGTGGTACCCGATGTCGAGTGCTGAGGCGCCCACCCATGCGCAACGTCTTCGCTGTCGGTCTGCCATCAAAGCGAACCATACCGCGGCGGCCAGCTCGCTGAGCGCGTACTCTCCGGCGCAATGCTCGAAATTTTCGTCGACGCCGACGCGTGCCCGGTCAAGGACGAAGTTTACGTCGTTGGCTCCCGCTATGACGTGCAAGTGGTACTGGTTGCGAACCAGCCGATGCACATCCCGCGCGACCTGGCGGTGGCGATGGTCGTCGTCGACGAGGGCCCCGACGTTGCAGACGATTGGATCGCGGAACACGTACAGCCGCGAGACGTCGTGATCACAGCGGATATCCCACTGGCCGCCAGGTGTCTCGAGCGCGGTGCCGCGGTACTCGGCACCAACGGGCGGCCGTTTACCGACGATTCGATCGGCGGCGCACTGGCGAGCCGTCAGCTGAACGCGGATCTGCGCGAGATGGGGATTCTTTCGCAGGGCCCCCCGCCGATGTCACCGAAAGAGCGCTCACGCTTTCTGTCCCGCCTCGATGAGATGGTTCAGCGTGGTCTGCGAGCCGAACAGAGCTGACGGCTTTGGCGTTCCTACGCGTCGCGCGACTCGAACAAGTTCCCGAACATCGGGGTCTGTCCGTCCAAATCGGGGACGTCGAGGTGGGACTGTTCCGAGTTGACGACGCAATTCACGCGATGGAAAATCTGTGCCCGCACGCTGGACATCCGTTGAGCGACGGCGCGCTCGACGGCTGCGTGGTGGTCTGCCCTGCGCACGGCTGGGATTTCGATGTCACAACCGGTTTCAAACCCAGCGACCCAGACGGCTTTCCGATTCCGTGCTTTGCGGTGCGCGTCGAGGACGAAGAGATCTTTGTGGACATCGAAAACCAGACCAATCGCCCCCCGTCCAGGCGGCGCTGAGCCAACTTACTCCTTGGCTGTGACCGAGGGCGTTGCCGGGCAGTCGTCTGTCCCCTCCCAACCGGACCATCGCATCACTTCTGACAGGATCGCGCAGCGATCGTCGCGCAACAGCAGGCTTGCGTCGCTAGCGGCAAGTTGCCCCACGCGGTCTTGGGTGACACTACCTGTCGACATGCGAATTCCGCCGCCTTGCGCCGTATCGAGAACGATGAACTTGTCAGTGTCCGCATTCGGGCTCCAAGCGGTCCATTCCGGCAGCAATCCGTCACGCCCGCGACCCGGGTTGCCCGTCCGTGCGAACTGCGCCCAGTACGACATCATGCTCGCCGACAACTCATCGCGTCCGGGCAGGTTCTCTTCGGTGAAAATCACGTTGCCCTGCTCTCCGAGGTCGTAGTGGCCGAACACGAACGGAATCTCGAAGCCGTGTGCCGCACCCAACATGACGGAAAGGTCGGCGCCCAACAGCGAAGGCTCCTCATCCCAGTCGAAGCGGTAGGACCAGATCGATTCACTGCTGCGCCGCATCGCGGTGGCGGGCTCATCCGAGCCCGACGCCCTCCACATCAGCGACTGGTATTTCGCCTGGAGGTTGAACCCCTGCTGGTCTCGCAAGCGCGGGACGATGCCAAACCAGCGCTTGACCCAGCGCGGGTTGGCAAACATGAACAATTTGTTCTCGTCGCGGTTGGTTCCGGTCATCACGGGAACGTTGTTCCAACTGTCGACGCCCGCGAGCAGTTCGATCGGGTCGCCTTCGGGGAGGACTACGCCGTCCTTGAATAACATGGGTACATCGATGAACCCCTCGCCGACGTCTGTGACATAGCCCCCAAGGAGGTTGGCAGCCGGTTTGGAGCGTAGGTAGCCGGCGACCGCGATCGGTGTCATCCCGGCCAGGTGTGCCTTCGCGCCGTCACGATCGGCAGCGACGCCATCGGCACGCAGCAGCGTGAGCAGCATCTCATTCGAGCTTCCCGCATGCCCCGGGATGGCGTCGTCAGTGAAGTTCTCGCCCCAGGCCGGGTCGATCAAGTAGGTGCCACCACTTTGAGCGATCGCACGGTGAAAAAGACCGCCTGCGCGAGGAGACAACAGCAGGGTGTAGACGTCGGTGCCACCCGCTGACTCCCCGAAAATGCTGACATTGGCCGGGTCACCACCGAATGCAGATATGTTCCCACGCACCCATTCGAGCGCACGTATCATGTCGAGCGTGCCGTAGTTTCCAGAGCGATCGACAGGGCTGCTATCGCGTTCCCGCAAGCTCGCATGACGGAACCAGCCCAGGGGCCCCAGTCGGTAATTGATCGCCACAACGACCACGTTTTGCGACTGGGCGAGCTGGCCTCCATCGTAGAAGCCAGCGTGCCCGATGACATTTCCGCCGCCGTGGATCCAGAACATCACTGGGAGTCGGTCGGCGCCGGTCGGGATCGCGCCGGCCGCCGCGCGCGGCGCGTAAACGTCGAGGAACAGGCAGTCCTCACTGCCGAGTACTTCACCCGGCTCGCCAGCGACACCGCCGAACGGGCTCGCGAACTGCGGACAGTAGTTGCCCTGAGCCAACGCCTGGCGGGTCCCAGGCCACGACGCGGCAGGCTGCGGGGCGCGCCAGCGCAGGTTTCCGACCGGTGGCCGCGCATAGGGAATGCCGCGCCATACGTGGCTGCCGTAGGGCCCCACGGTTCCGACGATCTTGCCCTGTTCAATACTGCGTTGCGCATCCTGCGCTGCGACCGGAGCAGGGGGACTGCCGGAGCAGCTGGCAAGCGTCCATAGCGCGATGCTCAGCGGTGCAATGGAAATGGGGCCGAGGAGGCTCATGGTTCTCCCGGCAGCGGCTGCGTCGAAGCTGCGCTCGGTTGGGGGGATTTTCTGTCCGCGTTCGGAGCGCGGCAGAATACACGAGGCTGCGCTCATCCGCTCTCCGGCGCTACTTCGGTCACTCTGGATGGGTCAGGCGAATGAGCGACCGAACAGAGCCTCGATTGCTGCCGCCCCGTTTGCCTTCAGAAAGCGCGTTCCGGTGCCAGCAAAATGGGGATGGGTGATCACCGGACCGCTGTGACTATTCCACGCGTCGCCGCCCCATTCGAACCAATGATCCTGATCCTGGTCGAACACGAACAGCGGCTTGTTGCAGAGCTTCGCGAACTCGGCCCCCCAGCCGGTCCCACCCTTGACCGTTCGGTCAGCGAGGATCTTGCCGACAACGTAGATTTCCTGGCCGCTATTGACCTGGTGCCAGATGCCCTGCAGCACCTTCTTGAACAGCGGTGTGTCGCGGTACTGGCGGTGCATCAGCTTACTCACATAGGCGAGGCTGAAGTCACCCTGCTGCAGTTCTTCGTGGGTGAGGACCCGAATGCCTCGGCGCCTCGAATCGTTGTGACCGTCGAATGTGAAGTTCACTTCATCGATTCCGCGATCTTCTGCCGCCTTTCCGAACTCGGCTTCCGCACCGATCGCAGCACCACTATAAAGGACACACTCTTCGGCTTTCACGTCTCGACCCTCCCAGCTCCACGCTGCCGCGTTCGGCGGGTGGAGATCGGGACAATGACGAATTTTGTCGTCCTGCGCACCGGCGAGCCAGCGGTCTGCCGCGAAATAGCATCGCGGCTCGTCAGTGAAGCGCGTAGAGCAGATGATGGCTGAGGTCACCGACGAGATCGACGAATATGATCCGGGTGTCGAACCACCAACTTCCATCTATTCGGTGGAAACTGTCGTGGTAGCGCCCCGATATGATGGCCTGTAGCGGCAGGTCGTCGACCTGTTGGAGGACTGTGTAATAGCTGCGCGCCGCCGCTGTGTCGGCTGGCTCGTCGACTTCGATGATCGAATTGGTCGTTACGTGTTTGGTGTGAGGGATCCCGTCGTCGTAGATCCGAGTGGAGCCGCGGTACATCGCGAGCACCCGATCCCGGCCTTCGACGGCTTGTCCCGGCTTCGCCTGCGGCGAAACGGCGATTCGACCGTGGACGAACAAATCCGCCACAGCCGCGAGATCGCCGGCGTCGATCCGTTCGGCGTACCGGTAGAGCAGATTCTCGATCTCGCGAGCCGGGTCTGGCATGCGCCAACACTAGCAGCCGGCCAGGTGGTTCCGAGATGCTGGGCCCGAGCTCGATGGGTTCAGGTTGCGGGTTCGCTTTTTTCGCAGCCCAACGAACGAAACGTTTCGGCCCACGCTTCGGCGCTGTGCGGGCCGATGTCGACTCGACGCTCTTCGCGCGTCCAGATCAAGTTGAGCGGAAGCCCCACCCCCGAGAGGTTGCGCCACACGGCGCCGCGAGGGTCGCGCAACACCAGCAAGCGCAAGCCGATCGCGCTTTTGGTTTCGGCGATCCGCTCGGCGTCCTCGCCGACATTCACGCTCACCACACGCACCGCCCCGTCTTGGCAGCTCTGCGCAGCCGCGTCGAGAACGCCGAACTCCTCGATGCAGGAGGGGCACCAGGTCGCCCAGAAGTGAACAACGAGGGCAAGCTCGCCCTCCTCCAGGGCGAGCGTCACCGAGTCACCCGCCATCGAGGTAAACACGAGCGGCGCGCCCGCGGCGCCGACAAGTCCCAGAGCGGCGCACACCGCGAGGGTGAAGTTGCGTCTAGAACGGAACTTGGAGACCAACCGACCACCTTTCGTCTTCGTTCTGGAAGCCGTACAGCCAACGACTCGTGAGCGGTATCTGGACGGCCGCCCGCAACGATGGTGCCTTGCGTCCCTGCAACCACGGTAGCTCGACCCGCAGCGACGGCGTGGCATAGAGAATCGATCCACCGCTGTCGTCGAAGTGCACACCTTCGAAGTCATCCTTAGCGGCCCAGCGGTAGTTCAGCTCGAGACCGGGCGTGAATGGCTCGAGCCAGCTCCAGCCGGTCGCGTGCCCCAGCGGAACGAGGGCTGCCAGGTTCGCGAGCACGACGTCCCCGTACTCGTAGTCGAGTGACCCGTTGGTGTTGACGCGCCCGAAGACGCTGGCGTACAGCGCAGTGAACTCGAGTTTGTGGGTGGCGGCCATCCCGAACCCGAAGTCCCATGACCCGGTCCCCAGCTGGACGTGCTTGTCTCGCACGCCCTTGGTCTTGTGATGACTCGTACCGGTGGGAAACTTCAGAAATGCGCGGCTCTCCACCCAGGTGCTGGGCAGGATTTCTCGATTTCTCCACAGCACGTAGCTCATCGATGCGGAGATGTCGCCAAGCCCGTCGTTGGAGATCGAGAACGCTTCGCCCTCCTCGTGCTCGGTGATGTCGTTGAACGCGAACGGAATGTCCAACGTCAGGCCAAGCCGGTCGAGCGGAGACCAGGATAGAAACAGCTCCAGCCGCTGCGAATCGGCCTCCTCGAAGGGGGTTTCATGCGATCGGTCGCCCTCTTCTTCATCGCCCTCCTGCTCGTGCTCTCCGGGCAGCACCCCGCTGCGCTTTTCCCAACCACTGAACTCCAAGTACAGCGAGATGTCGCCAGGCTGTTGAACGCTGGCCCCGTGCTCCGAGAAATTCGGATCGCCAGCCAGACAGATCGAGCAGGCGAGAGCCGGGGATGGGATCTGAACGAGTACCCCTAGTGCGGCCCCCAAGAGGAGCCACCGCGCGAGTTTGCACATTTCGTTTTCTCCACAGTCGAATTGACGCATGGGCTTCCCCGGACGGCGCGCGTACGCGATCGTCGCTCGGAAAGCTCGGCTTCGGATCTAGCAGAGGAAACGAATGGGGACGTGTTCGATCGAATCGTCGGGAGGCGTGAGGATCGGGGTGAGATCGATGTAGGTCGGCTTCATTTCGAATGGAGGCGGCCCGGGAACAGGCACTTGCACAAACAGCGCATGGCCCGGCGCAGTCGTGGTTGCGGCCGCTTTCGGAAGCGACCCGCAGCCACACGAGCATTTCGCGACAAGAGAGAAGCCGCTGCCCTCGCCTTCGATCGAGGCGGTGTCGTGCCCTGCGTGGCCGGCGGATCGATCGGCCAGCTCGTGACCCAGCGAAGAAGCGTGCTCGGCCAGCGCAGCCGTCTCACCCGAGCGCGCCGACTCGAAGCGGACCGTCAATGGAAGACAGGGCGTGGACCAAACCGCCACATAGGCGGCCACCAGCAGCCCCGCGAAGGCTCGAAACCCAGTCCCTTTGAGAGCCAACAGAGTTCGGATCCGCACCCGCACAATCGTCCGAAATCCACAGGCGGGTGTCACGTCCAAGCCCTCGATGTGTCACGCCCTCGCCCCAAAGCGGGGACGCGTGCAAGTTGGTCAGTACAACGGTAGCGGAAGAAACTAACCTGATCGGCGGCAAATCTGACCAACTCGCACGAGGCGTTTATACCACGACTTGTGGAAAAGGCAGATCAAGAAGAGATCAAGTTTTCTTCGTCAGTGAGAATCGACTGGGGCTCAAGCTTGGAAATTCGCGCTTCCTCGGGCACTTGCGGAGGCTGAGTCGCTTCGTTCGGACACGGGAAGCCGTACATGGAACGCGGAGCCCCCCGTCTCGCGGCTCTCGTATTCGATCGTGCCTCCGTGAGCCCGCGCGATCTCCATCGCAAGAGCGAGCCCGAGTCCGTGGCCGGGGGCGCGCCCCTGCTCCCCACGGTAGAAGCTATCGAAGATTCGTCCGCGGTCTTCGATCGCGATTCCGACACCGGTGTCGCGAATCGAAACACACACCCAGTCATTGTGTACTTCCACCTCGAAATCGATCGTGCCGCACCGTTCCGAATACTTGATCGCGTTGTCCACCAGGTTCGAGAACAGACGATTCATCCAGATCGGGTCTCCAAATACGACCGTATGCCGCTGCGGCGGAGCGATCAGCTGGACGCCGCAATTCTCGGCAACCGCGCGATAAAACTCGGCGATGTCCGAGAGGAGGTCGACGAGATCGAACTCCTTGAGTTGGTTGGGGTCCAGGCCCCCACCCGATCGTGCGATGTCGAGGACCGCGTTCACTGTCGTCCCCAGCAACTCGATGTCCGCGAGGACTCCCGCGAGGGCTTCACGGTACTCGCCCTTGCCATTCCCTTCGGCCAGCGTGACTTCGATGCGAGTGCGAGCTACACCCAGAGGTGTCAAAAGCTCGTGCGCAGCCTGCGCAGCGAAACGCCTCATCTGGTCGGTCGAGTGACGCACGCGCTCGAGCATCCGATTCAGCGTCTCGACGAGTTCATCGAGTTCGTCACCTGAACCCTGCATCGGAATCCAGCTCTGGTTCCCGAGCAGACTTACACGTTTCGCGGTCATGCTGATATCCTTGATCGACCGCAGGGTCTGACGCGCCAACCACCACCCGCCCAACCCGGCCAACATCGCACCGACCAGGAATACCGAGAAAAACAGATCGCGAACCGCCTCGAGTTCGTGCAGGGACGGGCCCCCGTAGATCGCCGCCCGAGTGAAGCCGCTGTCGCTTGCCTCGACTCGCACGAAGTAGGGAAAAGCGGCGTCTCGTTCCTCTCGATAGATCAGTACGCCGTTTGCGCTGTCAAGTTCCGACTTCCGGAGTGCCATCGGGAACGGGGCTAGATCGGCTCTCTGGAGCACCAGCTGCAGATCTTGGTCGTAGAGTTCAATTGCGAGTTCGTGCCCGGTCTCGCTGCTCGCGATAATCGCATCGATCGATTTGGTCAGTGCGGCCAGGTCGTCAGGAGTCCGCGCGATCGTCTCGTTGATCCAGCGAACGTGTTGACGCAGCCTTTCGTCGACTCCATCGAGAACTTGGCTCGCGATCCGGTTGTAGGCCAGCCCGGAGAGCAGCAGCAGCAGCAGCGAAGTCGCCGTGGTGTAAAGCAGTACCCAGCGGGCCCCGGTAGAGAGTCGATGTCTCCTGGCAACAGGCGGCGTCACGCTAGTTCTGCCCGCGATCCTCGAGCATGTAGCCTACGCCCGCCACAGTATGGATCAGGTATCGATCGTATCCCTGGTCGACCTTCCGACGAAGGTGGTTGATGTGCACGCTGATTACATGGGAGGAAACCTCGAACGCCTGTCCCCAGACGCGCTCCGTGATCATGGAGCGCGACATTACACGTCCCTCGTTTCGCATCAACAGCTCGAGAAGCGCGAACTCCTTTGGCGTGAGCACCAGGTGGCGGCCCGCTCGGATGACGCTGTGGCGTGCTGAGTCGAGCACGAGATCAGCCACCTGCATATCGAGGGGTTGTTTTTCGATCTGCACGCGTCGCCGGATGGCGCGAATCCGCGCGATCAATTCCTCGAGCGCAAAGGGCTTGGCGAGGTAATCGTCGGCTCCGAGATTGAGTCCGACGATGCGATCGCTGGGTTGGGAACGCCCCGACAACACCAGAATCGGGGTCTCGACACCCGCCTGTCGCAGTGTGCGCAGAACCACCAGACCATCCATCGAGGGCAGACCGAGATCGAGAACGATGATGGAGTAGGGCTGGAGCTTGGCGCGCTCGAGGCCTTCGATGCCATCAGAACACGAGTCGACCTCGATGCCGCGCGATCCGAGACCCCGCTTCACGAACTCGCGCGCGGTTGCGTTGTCTTCGATGTAGAGGATGCGCAAGACCGGTTCGGCCGAGTATCCCGAATAAGCCGAGTTAGTCGTGTTCATCTCGAAGATCCCCTCTTGAGCATTACTCCTCGGCCATTGATCGGGCGCGCTGAAGCCCGAAGCTGGCGCCGTCGCCCGCTCGCAGAAGCGCTGGTTCCACTCGCAGGGTATTTGTTCGATGGGAAGCGAAGTCCCGCTGGACGTCCCGCTTTGGTAGTCGCGGATCTCTCGACAACGTCGTTGAGGATCTTACCCTGGGTTTCGCACGCGGAGCGCGGTAACAATCGGACAGAGAACCTGATTGCGGCCAACAGTCGCCGAATTGATTCGGGCCCCGTTTGCACTTGGAATCAGAGTTGGGCGCCGGCGTTCACTACCCGAGCACCACCGGCATTTGAACGTGCAGCCATCACGACAGTTCGACAGGAGACAGGTATGGGCAAAAGGGACCCCAGCACGCTGGACGAACGCCTTCAGGAGCTCGTCGCACAGGCCCAGGTCGGTAAGCCGGGACCGCCGGTCCGCGACCCGGTGAACCGCCCGATGATCCACCACTGGTGCGACGCGATCGGAGACGCGAATCCAGTCTATACCGACGAGGCGGCCGCCAACAGCAGCGTACATGGCGGCATCGTGGCACCGCCAACGATGCTTCAGGCCTGGAGCATGCCGGGGCTCAATGGGCGCGGCCCTTCTCTGCCAGCGGATCAACGAGCCAAACCGCCGGCGGTCGCGACCGGCGTCGGGCCCATCGGTTTGCTGCAGGAAGCCGGCTACACCTCCGTAGTCGCGACGGATTGCGAGCAGGACTACATGCGCTACTTGCGTCCTGGCGACACGATCAGGGTTCGTGGTGAACTCGAGTCCGTATCGGGCGAGAAGAAGACCGGGCTGGGCGTCGGCTACTTCGTGACCAACAAGTCCACCTACTACGACCAAGACGGTGAGGTCGTCGCAGAGATGCGATTTCGCACCCTATGGTTCAAGCCTCCGAAAAGGACAAAGCGCTGACCGGGTCCGATCGGCTCGCGATATGTTGGCACCCACTCAGCCCAGGAACCCTCTCACGAAGCCCCACAGAACAACCACGGGGAACTACGGAGCCCGCATGAATTTCGGATTCAACGAAGAGCAGGAACGGCTGCGCCACGAAGTGCGCAAGTTCCTCGACGAGCAGTGCCCCTTGGAAATGGTTCGAAAGCTTGCAAAGACGCCGTCGGGTTACTCGCCCGAGTTGTGGAAGCAACTTGCGGAACTCGGCTGGCTCGGGTTGATCCTGCCTGAAGAATACGGCGGCGGCGGCATGGGCTGGGTCGATCTCACGGTGCTGCTCGAGGAAGTCGGACGTTCGCTGTTTCCCGGGCCTCTCGTTTCGACGCTGCTCGCGGGCGCAGCGATCGCAGATGGCGGCAACGCCTCGCAACGCAGCCGCTGGTTGCCGGGCCTGGCCGACGGCAGCCGCATCGGAACGCTCGCGTTCTTCGACGCGAGCAGCTATTTCGGGCCGGAGGGAATCGCCCTGCAAGCCGAGCGCGACGGCGACGCGTATGTGATTACTGGCGAGATGCTGTCGGTCCCCGATGTCGCGGAGGCAAACCTCTTCCTCCTGGCGTTTCGCTCCGACGCGTCGGGTGGCAACGTGACGCTCGCCGTCATCGAGGGGGACTCGCCGGGGCTGACATCGACCACGCGTGCCGGGATCGACACCACCAAACGCTTCGGGACGCTTCGCCTCGAAGGGGTGCGAGTGGCCCGCGACGCTGTGTTGGGCGAGCCGAACGCGGGCTGGAACCTCGCGGCCACGTCGCTCGACCGGGGCGCTGCAGCGATCACCGCAGAGATCATCGGTGCCGCTGAGGCACTCACCTCGATCACCGTGCAGTATGCCAAGGACCGCGTGCAGTTCGGCAACCCCATTGGTCATTACCAGGGTGTGAAGCATCCGCTCGCTGAAGCCTATGTGGACTGCGAGTGCATGAAGTCGCTCGCCTACTACGCCGCCTGGGCGCTCGACGAAAGCCCGCAGGATGTGGCAGCGGCCGTCTCGAAAGCGAAAGGCTTCGCCAGTGAAGCCTTTACCCGAATCGGTGTCACGGGTATACAACTTCACGGAGCAGTCGGGTACACAGAGGAGTACGATTGCCAATTGTATCTCAAGCGCTCGAAGTGGGCCCGGCCCGCCTACGGGGACGAGGGCTACCACTACGAACGTGTTGCGACCCTTGGGGGCGTATGATGGACTTCAATTTCACAGGGCAAGACGAGGTCTTCCGCGCCGAGGTGCGAGCCTTCATCGAAGCGAACAACCCGCCGGGCAGCGGATTGAATCTCCGGCCGGAGGACATCACGGCTTGGAACGAAAAACTCGCCGAAAAACGCTGGATCGGTTTTTCCTGGCCACAGGAAGACGGCGGTGGTGGTGGCAGCCTGATCGAGCAGTTCATTCTGAAAGAAGAGATGTCGAAGGCTCACGCGCCTGCACTCGGCAGCGACTTCATGGGGCTTGCCTGGGTTGGCCCCGCGCTGATTCGCCACGGTACCAACGCACAGAAGGAGCGTTTCCTTCCCGACCTGCTCAGTGGCCGCAGCCGCTGGTGCACGGGGTACTCCGAGCCCGACATCGGCAGCGATCTCGCCGGACTCCAGACGAAAGCGCAAGATGACGGGGACGACTACCGGGTCAACGGCCAGAAAATTTGGACTACGGCGGCGCACACTGCAAAGTGGATCTTCATGATGGTCCGCACGACTGCAGAAAGTGAGTCGCGCTACGGCGGCATCACCTGCCTGCTCGTCCCGATGGACAGCCCGGGTATCGAGGTACAGCCCATCCACAGCTTGGTTGGCTACCACAGCTTCAACCAGGTGTTTTTCAACGACGTGCGCGTGCCGAAGGAGAACCGTCTCGGCGCCGAGGGCGAGGGGTGGAAGGTCGTGATGGGCGCGCTCGCAAACGAGCGCTCCGGAATCTCCGAATCCACGGGCATGGAGCGCCAACTCGACGACTTGAAGGAACTCGCGCGCGGCTCGACGAGAAATGGCAAGCCTGCGCTCGACGATCCATCGGTGCGCCGAGAGCTGGGGCGCTACGAGAGCATGATTTCGGCAATGCGACTCAACGGCCTACGCAACCTGACGCGACAGCTCCAGGGCAATCCACCGTCGACGGAAACCTCAGTCAACAAGCTCCTGCGCGGCCAGCTCGAGATCCCCATGGCGGACTTCGCGATGTCGCTTCTGGGCAGCGACTCCCAGGAATCGGGACGCTGGCAATTGAGTTCTCTGACCTTACATGGTGTCGTGATAGGCGGCGGATCGCCGAACATCCAACGCAACATCATCGCCGAGCGCATTCTGGGTCTGCCCAAGGACTGAAGGGTTGGAACCCTTGTCGAACGGGTCTCCGAACAAGACTCGCTAAGAAGATTCTCCCAAAAAAACGAGGGCCCTACTCATGAGCGAATTTCCGGAGACCTTGCACTACAACGCGGTCAGGGTGGGGCAGACTTTGCCCGAGCTGGTCATCGATCTGACACCGACGGTCATCGTTTCCACCGCGATCGCCTCGCGCGATTACCAGGACGTCCACCACGACCGCGACCTGGCAGAGCAACGCGGCTCCAAGGACATTTTCATGAACATCCTGAGCAGCAATGGCTTCGTCGGTCGCTTCGTTACGGACTGGGCGGGACCCAACGCGATCCTCAAACGAGTCGCCATCCGGTTGGGCGCGCCCAATTACCCTTACGACAAGATGACGCTGACGGGTGAGGTCACGAGCAAGCAAGTCATCGACGGCGAGGGCATCGTCGAATTGTTCGTCCGCGGTGCCAACGGGCTGGGCGACCACGTGACAGGAACCGTGAGGCTCGCGCTTCCCCGGGGATCGTGACTCGAACAAAGTGGTAGACTTTGATCCAAAACAAGGAGCCCCCAATGCGTACTGAGCTGTGTGACATGTTCGGCATCGATGTACCGATTTTCGCCTTCAGTCATTGCCGCGACGTCGTCGCAGCGGTCACCAACGCAGGAGGCCTCGGCGTGCTGGGCGCGCTCGCCTTTTCGGATGAGCAGCTGGAGCTCGAGCTGAAGTGGATCGATGAAAACGTCGGCGGCAAACCGTACGGGGTCGACGTGGTCATGCCGGCCAGCTATGCGGGCAAGAGTGAGGGGCTCGGAGATCGAGACAAAAATACCGGAAAAGTGGATGCCAAAGTCTTCCAGGACTTGATACCGATGGAGACCCGCGAGTGGATCGAGCGAGTGCTGGAGGAGTACGATGTACCGCCGCTCCCCGACACCGTTGAACTCGACGAGAGCGTCGGAGGAGGCAGCTCTGGACTGCTCGGTTGGACCGATGGAGGCGGCCGTGGTCAGGTGGCCATCGCACTCGATCATCCGATCTGCCTGTTGGTCAATGCGCTGGGACCACCGCCGAAGGACATCATCGAGCTCGCACATGAGCACGGGGTCAAGGTGGCGGCGCTCACCGGCGCGGTAGAGCACGCGTTGCGCCAGAAGCAGCAGGGAGTCGACATCATCATCGCCCAGGGCACGGAGGCTGGGGGCCATACCGGAGAGATCGGCTCGATGGTGCTCCTGCCCGACATCGTCGACGCAGTCTCGCCGACTCCGGTGTTAGGCGCAGGTGGCATCGGCAGCGGTCGACAGGCCGCCGCGGCGCTGGCGCTCGGCGCTCAGGGCGTCTGGACCGGCTCGATCTGGCTCGGCGTCAGCGAGAGCGACATGTCCCCATTCCTCAAACAGAAGCTCAAGGCCGCCGGATCGAAAGATGCGGTGCGGTCGAAAACTCTTTCGGGCAAGCCCGCCCGCCTGCTGAAGACGGCTTGGACCGAGGCCTGGCTGCGCGATGACTGCCCAGGCACGCTTCCCATGCCGCTTCAGTACATGGCGTGTGCAGAGGCCCAGACCCGAATCAGTCTGGCGGCGCGAAAGGACGGGGCAAAGGCCCGCGACCTGGTGGGCATCCCGGTGGGCCAGATCGTGAGCCGCATGGTCGAGGAGGAGACCTCTGCCGAGGTGATCTACCGCTTCATCGAAGAATTCATCGAATCTGTCGAGCGGCTCAACGGCATGATGGCGGCAGCGGAAGATCGAGGCTGACCCGGATCGGACTAGCACGCTGTTCGCTGGTCCCTTCGCCGGGTACTCTGACATCGATGAGCCCGGTTCGAAATCCTGTTGCAGAGCACTCGCAGTCTCCATCGAACGCTGACTGAGGATTCGCAATGACACGATTGATCTACACCGAAACAGAGCTGATGCAGTCCATCCAATATTGCGCACCGCAGATCGAAGCCGGCCAGCGCCTTCACGGCGGCTTCGACGACTCGGGATGCTACGTGCCTCCCCGTACGCTGTTTCGAGAGCCAGCCTTCGCTGCGTGGACACAACAGCTCCGGGGTCGCGGCGCCGACCTGATGCACGCCGACGCGTCTCTGCTGGCGGGACTTCGATTTCCCAGCCTCGAACAGCAAAAGCTCTTGTTGCTGGAGGGACTCGGGCAGTCGTTCTGGAACACCCTGACGATTACTGGCCGCATCGAGGGCAAGGGAAGGCTGCTGGCCGAGATCGCGTGGTCCAACTTACAGGACGTCATCGAACAGGACATCTCCCAGATGGCGATTGGCCACCTGAACAAGGGGCTGCTGAAGGCGCACGGCATCGATGAAGGCGGACAGCCCGACCTCGGAATCGGAGGCCACGACACCATGTGGTTCGCGCTTCGAGACCTCGCATTCGGCTCGGTCGATTTCCCCGAGCCGCCCGACCCCGGAGACATCCGGCGCCCCGAGGACGCGCAGCGACAAGTTCCGCCGATCAGCCCCGCCCACCACGGCATGATCTATTTCCTGCTCAACTTGCTCCTGATCGAGTTTCGCGCAGAGCGGGGCTTCGCCATGACAGAACAGCTGCTGCGCGACCCCGACCTGTTTGCAGACAGACGCGAGGAAGCGG
The DNA here is from genome assembly GCA_032128375.1 of Deltaproteobacteria bacterium. Taxonomy (GTDB): domain Bacteria; phylum Myxococcota_A; class UBA9160; order UBA9160; family SMWR01; genus JAJDAM01. Next base: position 17,012 of record JAQBGU010000212.1, read on the forward strand.
AACGCGCCGCGCAGATCGTCGATCGCATCCGCCAGGACGAGGTGATCCACGTCATGTCGCTGCGGCTCTATCTCGGCGGAATTCGCAGTCTACCATTCAAGACCACTGACGGCGGCAGCATTTCCGGTAGCGAGATCGTGGACCCATTCTGGGCAGAGATATCGCATTGGGCCACCGATGAGCAGCCGAAACTCGTCGCCGCAGACCAGCGCAAACTCTACCGCGAGCGCATCCTGGCTCATCCAGATGGCGAACGCATCTTGAATGAGTTCCGGGCGCTGGAAGAAACCGTCTAAAGATCAAGGACATGCAGTGATGACACGCGAAACAGAGCATCGAAAAAAGAGTCCTCAATGAACGGAGGTAGCCTCCATGACGGCACGCGTGAATCGACGTTGGGTCCTGGCGAAGAGGCCGATCGGTGAACCGACAGACGATTGTTTCGATCTTCAGGAGGTTCCCGTCGCGGACCTCGCCGCAGGCGAGGTGCTCGTCGAGGCTCACTACCTCTCGCTGGATCCCTACATGCGTGGCCGCATGCGTGACGGCAAGTCGTATGCCGAGCCGCTGAAAATCGGCGAAATGATCACCGGCGAGAGCGCCGGAGTCGTGATCGAATCGAACAGTGACCTCTGGTCGGTCGGCGATACCGTGACGGTCCATCAAGGCTGGCAGAGCCACATCGCGCTGGCCGGGGACTCACCCGCCCTGCTGCCGGCAGATACCACGCTGGCGCCGCTGCCCGCTTGGTTGGGCGTTCTCGGGATGCCGGGGCGAACGGCCTACTTCGGATTGCAGCGCGTCGGCGAACCGAAAGCAGCAGAGACACTGGTCGTGTCGGCCGCGTCGGGCGCGGTAGGCTCAGTGGTCGGGCAGATCGGAAAAATGCTGGGTCTGCACGTCGTCGGTGTCGCAGGGGGTCCGGAAAAGTGCGGCTACTGCATCGATGAGCTCGGCTTCGATGCGTGCATCGACTACAAGGCCGGCGCTCTCGAGAGCGACCTCGAAGCCGCCTGCCCGAGCGGTGTGGACGTCTACTTCGAAAACGTGGGCGGACCTGTGACACGCGCGGCTGCAAGGCTGTTGAACGAAGGCGCACGCGTGCCGATCTGCGGCTTCGTCTCGCTCTACAATAGCGAGGAGGATCTGGCCGCCATCGAGACACCGTTTTCGGTATTCGCCGGGCTCGAGACGCCTCCGGCCAACCGCTTCTTCCTCGTCGGAGAATGGCGCGACGAATGGCTCGAGGGCAGCCGCACGTTGGCGGGCTGGATTCGATCGGGCCAGCTGAAATACCGCGAGACAATCGCCCAAGGAATCGAGAGCGCCCCTGCCGCGTTTCGTGGACTGCTCGCCGGAAAGAATTTCGGAAAGCAGCTGGTTCACATCGCGGGCTGAGAGACGGATCTACGCGAGGCCCGGCTTGGGAGCCGAATCCGAACTGTAGCGTCCATCCCTCTCATCGAGCGCGCGCCGGATTTCCTGGTGACGCTCACGAGTCAGCGAGTAACGCGAGAGGAAAACCAGTGAGAGGCTCACGAGAATGAGGATGACCCCGCCGGTGATCCAACCGAGTCGCATCTCGATTTCTGGCGGAGCATCGAGGGGATCGAGCCCCTGGTACAGGCCAACTGCATCGTAGACGACGCCGGCGATTACGACGCCGAGGCCACTCGCTGCCTTCGAGGCGAACGAAAGCGCACCGAAGAAAATTCCCTCCCGTCTCCGGTTACTCTGCAGCGCGTCTTCATCGGTGATATCCGCCATCATCGAGCCCACGACGACCATCGCGGCAGAGATTCCGAACGTGGCCATGAAGCCTACGAATACCAGCGTCGGGAAATACATCGGCGAATCCTCGACGGGAAACAGACCGACAACCTTCATGATCGGAGGCAACGCGGCAAACGCCGTGAACACGATCATTCCGATCAATACGGCCGGCCTCTTGTCGTGTCGTGTCGAGTAGCCGCGCCAGAACGGCATTCCGACGAGAATCCCGATCAGCAGGCCGACGCCCTGAACCCCCTGCTGCTCGATCGACAGGTGCCAGAAATACAGCGCGCTGTGGGCCCCTAGGGCATTGGTGACACCAAAACCTACCAAGCAGGTGCAGAATCCGAAAAACAGCGCACGGAAAGACCGCAGGCTCAGCGCCCCACTCATATCACCGATCAGCGCCTGAAACAGACTCTGCCCCGGTTCGAGGTCGTCGGGTGCAACGAGCAGCGGGATCCGATCGCGCGTACCAAACGCCGAGACCAACACCGCGAGCGTGATCACCAACCCGAAGGCTCCGGCAAAAATGATGTACGGCATCGGGTGCAGGCGGCCGTCGGGCACTTCGGGTGATTGGTACGCATCGACGAGGACGAAGTATGCAATCACAGCGACTGTGGTTCCGAGCACTGCTGCCAGCGAGCGAGCCGTTACAACCCGGGTTCGTTCATCGAAATCGGCAGTCAATTCCGCACCCAACGCCATGTGCGGAACATGGAACAGCGTCATCGCTGCCCGGGTCAGGATCGCGAACGTCACGAGCCAACCGAACAGCGCGTATTCGGGGTCGATGCCGAGCGTTAGTCCGAGATCCGTCGGCGGCGCAAACGCGAAGTAGAAAAACACCCCAAGCGGCAGTGCTGACGCAAACAGGTACGGATGCCGACGCCCCCATCGTGAATGGGTTCGATCCGAAAGAACCGCGACCAGCGGGTCGGTGATCGCGTCGAAAACCAGCGCGATCATCAGCGCCGCACCGGCCAGCGTTCCTGACAGACCCAGAACCGATGTGTAGTAGAAGAGCAAGAACGCGGTGAAGGCGTGATTCTTGATACCTTCGGCGATCTGACCGGTCCCATAGGCGACGACGGTCTTGCGCGGCAACGCTTCGCTGTGGCCGGCGACTTCGACCGTCGGTTCCGAGAATGCGCCAGCTACCGGCGGGCGCGCGGAAGTCTTTGCGGGAATGGGTAATTCAGGTGCAGTGCTCATGATCAGAGCGACCGAGCATATCCGAATCTTACTCGTCCGCCGCTTCTATTGTCGCACAGCCGTTGCTTTCGCTGCGCAGCGGCGAACGTGCAAACTATCCGGCCACTCCCCGAACGTGTGCGTACCTCCCCAAGAGGGTCCTGTTCTGGGATACCTCGCAAACGTCCTCGAAGCCTGCGTCTTCGAACAGTTCGCTGACCCGTCCACCCAGGTTGTCTGCGAGGCCCGCGTGCGGGTGGAGAAGCCGCGAAAGCATGCCGTCCTTCCCATGGTGCTGCCCGCCGAAATCCACCAGATGCAGTTCGCCGCCCGCGGTCAAGACACGGCGCGCCTCGCGCAACATGCCCTGCTTCACGTCGAGGTTGAGGTGGTGGAACATGAACGAGGAAACGACACGATCAAACGACGCATCTGCGTGCGGGAGATTGTCGGCGAAACCACCGCTCCAGTCGATTTCGACACCGGCGCGCGCGGCTTTCTGCGCACAGCGAGCCAGCGCCTTCGGGTCTGGATCGATGCCGCTAGCGTGTGTACCCGCCACAGTCTTCGCGATCTGGACGAGCAGGCTGCCGGTGCCGCAGCCGATATCCAACACGCGCTGGCCTGCTGCGAGGCCCGCATCGCGAATGAATGTCGCGCGCACGCGCTCACCACCCAACAGACGCCAAAGCGGATCGTAAAGTGGCAGGAAGAGGTCCAGCCCGGCGGCCGGAACGAAGGCTCGACTCATTGCGTTCCTCTCTGATCCATGCCGCCGCCCCCAGGCGCGGCCGCTGAAGCGCGAGATTTCGCGACACGGCAGGTGTCGTGCGGCAAGCCTCGCGGCAACCGCCGTGGAAATTTCGCGGACGCCTCGCTCAGCTGGCGGCCCCTGGTTTGCGGAGCCGCAACACGAACCTGTCCGTTTTACCGCGAATGGACTCATCGAAGACGTTGAGAGTGCGGTCGTCGTCTGGATTTCGGAGCATGTCGCTCGAGGCGTCCAGCTCGAATGGCGACGCCTCGATGGCCGCCAGCACCAGACTTTCGTGAATGCGATGAAGATCCTTGTTGTCAGCGTCCTCGTTGCCGTGGTGATCGATGATGCCGAGTACGCCTCCGGGCTTCAAAATGCTGTACACCTTATTCAAGAAGCCGGCCACGGCTTCTACGCCACTGCCGTTGTAGATGTCGTGGAAATTGAGCGCGGTGATCGCGGCGTCGACTGAGTTTGGGGCGAGAGCGATCTCCGCGAGGTCCAGGTCGAGTCTCTCGACGTTCGACAGACGCCCACCTTCCAACCGGGCCGTCAATGCCTTGTCGGCGGCGCCTTCGCGCATTTGCAACAGCCTGGGCGGATTCTGCGCGTAGACCTTTCCCTTCGCGCCCACGGCGACTGAGAGCACTTCGGTGTAGTAACCACCCGCCGCAAGCAGATCGACCACTGTCATTCCGGGCACGATAGCGAGGAAGGCGACTACCTCCGCTGGCTTGCGACCGGCGTCGCGCTGCTTTTCGGCATCCGATCGGTCGCCGGCGGCGAGCGCGGCCGCCAGGCCATCGGTCGAATCAGCGGCATGCGCGGAAACAGGAAGCGCGAAAACCAGGATCAGTGCGGCGAGTCGCAGATGAGGGGCGGAATGCATCACGGTCTTTCCTCCGATTCGTTCGTTCGGCACACACTATCCGATTTGACGACGATTCCGAACGAGCCGTACCCGACTGTCTGTGCTCCCCACCCGTTCAACCCGCACATCGTGGGCGGACGCGACCCGATCGGTCGCTTCAGGTGTCGAGCGTGTTTCCATCGTCGCCGCACGAACTCGGGATTGCCGGCGAGATTGGATACGAGACTTCTGTTCAACTGGCGAGATACGCAGATCGCTGCGCAGGGTCATTGCTGAGCAGCTGATCGCGAACCGAGCCGTCCCACATCCCGATAGCCGGTATGTCGCAGCCGCTGCCGCAGTGCTCGCACCTGATCGGCATGCCCCTTGCACGAGCTACGCGGGTACTCGCTCGGCTGGCTCGACGCGCCGGGAAGCGAATGAGGATGGCCATGATCTCGACTCGAACCCGCCACGGCATTTCCATCGCAGTATGCGTCGCCGCGCAGCTTGCCGGCCGCGCCGGTGACGCGATGGCTTTCTCTCCAGGGGACGTATTCTGGGCCCCCGGTGCCTGCGAATCGCCTTGCGGCGTTTTCGATATCACAGGTGGTGGCACTTTCGGCATCGAGACCTTGATTGCCGAGACGACAGAATCGCCCGGCCAGATGGCATGGAGCGAAGATTCCGAGACACTGTACATCAGCGAGTTCTTCATGAACCGCATCCTGGCAGTTTCGTCTGCGGGCAGCGTCTCGACGTTTGCGACCGGGATCTCGGGCCCGACCGGCCTGGTCCGGCTGTCGGACGGTCGGATTCTCGCCTCCTCTTATCGGGACAAGATCGTGATCGATGTCAGCGCCGGCGGAGACTTTTCGACCGCGACTCCATTCGCCAGCGGTTTCGGCTCACCGCGAAACATGCTCCAGTTCGCCGATGGGTCCATCCTGCTGGCCGACCAGGGCTCGAATCGCGCCGTCGACATAACAGCAGGCGGCGACTTCAGCAACGTACAGGGGTTTGCATACGGGATCCCTCGCGGCCCCTTTGACCTGATCGAGGACGCATCGGGACGCATCCTGGCGTCGAGCTTCGACGGCGCATTCGAGATCACGTTGGGCGGCGACTTCTCCGGCGCGACCCCGTTCGCATTCGGTATCCAGTTCATCGGCCTGGCGATCGATGCTGAGGGGCGAACGCTCGCCACCGACTTCAGCTCGAGCAACATCTACGACATCAGCGCCGGGGGGGACTTCACTTCGGCCGTTCCCTTCGCGCAAGGGATGCCGGGTTACGGCGATACTTCCCTGGATTCCGTGCCCGTACTCTCGCCAGTCGAGGAGGTTCCCTCCCTGGGCGGAGTCGGCTCGGCCGTGCTCGCGATCGCGCTGCTCGGATGCGGCTTGATGACGCCGAGAGGAATCGCTCGCGATGGAAGATGTCCCGAGCGGCTCCCTGCTCGACCCGGAGGCCGCCCGGGGATCGCTGGCCATCGGGGGTAGCGACCTGTCGATGCGCCAGGTGTAGTGCCACAGGCTGCGAATTTTCGGCTTTCGCCCGCTAGTCTCTGTCGCGATGAGTGGATTCCGGGTCATTCAAGTCTCGCAGGCGCACGAACCGGTGGAGCCCGGCCCGTATCCCGCCCATCAGAGCGCAACGCGCCTGGCCACGAAACGAAGACGGGCTGGCTTGTGACCCGAGCCCGAGATCGACTCGCGGGTAGGTTGATTCGCTCGCAGTGGGGATTCGTCGCGCTGCTCGCGCTCGTGTTTCCCGCAGCGTCCGACGGGTACGAACTGGTGCCGTTGCGACCCCACCCCCGAGCGGTGGCCTGGCCCACGAACGCATGGGCCAGAGGCTCGCTGCCGGACGATCTCGATCGCGCGGCCTTCGATGCGAGCATCGAGTCACTTTTCGCCGCCAAGGGCCGCGGGGGCTTTGCCGACACCCGCGCAGTGCTGGTCGTGGCCGGGGGCCGGATCGTCTACGAGCGTTATGCCGAAGGCTTCGGGCCCGACAGCCGCTTCCAATCCTGGTCGATGGCAAAGAGCGTCACGAATGCGCTCGCTGGAATACTCGTCGGGCAGGGTCGTCTCGAGCTGGACGCGCGGGCGCCTGTTCCCGAGTGGACGGCGCCCGACGATCCGCGGCGCGAGGTGACGCTCCGGCACCTGCTTCAAATGCGAAGCGGTCTCGATAACGGCGATGGATTTGGCGAGGGGGCTGACGCGACCCTTGGATTCGTCGCCCGTCTGCTGTTCGGTGAGGGCTCTCGCTCGCCGGGTAGCTTCGCGGCCAGCGTGCCGATCCTCCACCCCATCGGACATCACTGGGCCTATTCGACCGGCACCAGCACCCTCGTCGCGAAACTCTGCGGCGCGGTCATCGGCGGTGGCTCGCTTGGGACCCGCAATTTTCTCCGCCAGGAATTATTCGTCCCGATTGGCATGCAAAGCGCCCAGCCGGAGTTCGCCAGCAGTGGCGAGTTCGTCGGTGGGGCGTTCGTCCACGCCACAGCCAGAGACTGGGCGCGCTTCGGGTATCTCTTCCTGCGCGGCGGAGTCTGGGACGGGCGGCAGATCCTGCCCGAGGGATGGGTCGACTTCTCGCGCACGCCGAACCCTGCCGAGAACAACCGCGTCCACGGCGCTCATTTCTGGGTCAATGCAGATCCCGGCGAGCGATCCGGCCAGTGGAAGCCGCTCCCCGGCGCCCCGGCATCGGTATTCCTGGCAGAAGGCGCGAGCTTTCAGGTCGTCGCAATCGCTCCCAGCAAGGACCTGGTGGCGGTGCGTCTCGGACTCGACCAGGGGACACCTTATCCCGAAATCAAAGAACCATTCGGTCCGATGATTTCCGCGTTTCCGGATCGTCCATGAGTCGAACGGGCAAGATCGCCTCTGCAGTCACGGTCGTGCTAGTCGCGGGTCTCGCGTTCGGCTTCGTGCGCTGGTATCTGCCCACTCGAAATGCGGTCGACATCGGTGCCGGCATGCTCGCAAAGCAGGTCTGCTCGTGTGTGTACGTCGCAAAGCGAGAAGTGGCGGACTGCCGTGCCGATCAGTTCTCGAGCATGGACCCGATTCGGGTCGAGGTACTCCGCGACGAAAATCGCGTGCGCGCCTGGATCCCCGCTCTCGGTGAGCGCACGGCGATTTATCGCGAAGGTTTCGGATGCACGCTCGATGCGCTCGATGATAGGGTCAGTCGTTCATGAACGCCTGCTCCGGGGTGACCTTCAGAATAGTGCGCTTTTGCGCGTTCATTCCGCTTTCGAACGCCTCGTTCACCTCGATCTCCGGGTTGCCGCTCAACTTCCGCAGCACGCGAGCCGTCAGTTCGATGCGTTCGGGATCTCGAGAGATCCCTTCCGCGCGGCCGTAGATCACGAGTTGTTTGCGACCCTCGTGAACGAGCAGCGAGACGCGGGGTTGCCGAAGCGCGTTGTGCCATTTCGCGGTAAAACTCTTGACCGAGATGACGATGCATTCGCCGTCCCAGTCGTAGACGATGTGCGAAAGCTTGGGGGAACCGTCCTTGCGACCCGTTGCGAGGGCTGCCAGCTGATGCGATTGAAGAAATTTTTCTTGTTCCGGGGAAAGAACGGGGGCAGCCATGCGGTTCTCCGTTTGCGCTCGCTGTGATGAGGAACGTACGCGAGAGGCGTAGAGAGCCCGTTGCTCGCCACCTGACGAGCCGCGGATCCAGCGAACAACGGTGCGCTCCGCCAGCATGGTAACGTCCGTCAACTGAAACTGCGTACCGCGGCGACTCGTCAACGCAGATCTGAGAGGAACCAGGCGATGGCAGACAAGGAACCCGACCCGGTTCGAGCGCGACTCGAGGTGTACGTCGGAAAGCCGCTCGGCTCTTCTGAGCCGACGCTGTCTCCCGACGAGGTCAATGTGCCGATGATCCGGCACTGGGTCGACGCGCTGGCCGACCACAACCCAGTCTATCTCGACGAGGAATTCGCGGCGACTAGCCGTTTCGGCCACATCGTCGCTCCGCCGGCGATGATGCAGACTTGGACGATGCCGCGGCCCAAGATCGAGGGCATCGCGGAACGGGGCGGCGCACCGGACGAGATTGCCTTTGACAACCCGATCACGACGCTCGACGAGGCGGGCTATGTCGGCACGCTGGCGACCAATTCCGAGCTCACGTTCGGGCGCTACCTGAGGCCTGGCGACCGCCTTCGGTCGTCGGTCTTCGTGGAATCGATCTCCAACCGCAAGCAAACCTCGCTGGGTCTCGGATACTTCGTGACCTGGATTACCACCTACACGACCACCACGGCTAGCGGCGACCACGAGGTCGTCGGGCGACAACTATTCCGGATTTTCAAGTTCGACCCTGCCACAATCGGAGCCACCTCATGACGACCGAACGCGCGGGTTCGGCGCGCACCGGCGAAATTGCCGTTGGCGACGAGCTGCCGTCGTACGACCTTCCGGTTACCGCTGCGCTGATCGTGGCTGGGGCGATCGCGTCTCGCGACTTCATGCCCGCCCATCACGACAAGGATTTCGCGACGGCGCAGGGAGCACCGGATATTTTCATGAACATCCTCACCACCAATGGCTACGTGTCGCGGTTCATCACGGACTGGGCCGGACCACAGGCGATGTTGCGCAGCATCAATATCCGTCTGGGGGCTCCCGCTGTACCCGGCGAGGCCCTGCGGTTTACCGGACAAGTCACCCAGACGGGCCGCGAGGGCGATGAACGCGTAATCGAGGTGTCGATTCGTGCCGCGAACACGCTCGGCGATCACGCGACGGGGACGGTCGTCCTCACTTTACCGATCGACTGACGATCGGAAAACGCCCGCCTGACCGCCAGTCCAAAGGTCGCCACACAGGGCATCAAGCCGCTTGCAACCGGCGATAGGCCGTATCGCCCTCGAGGGCCGCCACCTCTCGGCCGAGCTGATGTGCTGCGATCACGGCGTCGAGCAGGCGTTCGTGTGTCACTTCAAAGGGCATGTTCTGCGTGAGCGATGAGCCGATGGCCACTTCGACGACGCTGGCGAGTGCGGCGCGCCGATCGGGCGCCAGCGAAATTTGTTCGAGGTTCACGGGCAAGCCGACTGAACAAAAGAAGCGCGCGGCTCGGCGCGCCTCGTCGGAGTTGCCCTCCGCGACCAACTGGGTGAGCAGTCCCATGGCCACCATCTCGCCGTGCAGATGGTTGTCGTGAACCACAGAAACCGCCGGGTAGCCCTGCGCGATAGCGTGCGCGATGGCGAGCCCGCCGCTTTCGAAGCCCACGCCGCTCAGTAGGGTATTGGCCTCGACCACGCGCTCTAGCGCGGCGTCCACTTGATTTTCGACGACGGCACTCGAGGCCGCGGTTCCCCAGGTGTAGAGAGTATTGGCGCACGCTTCAGCCAACGCACTGGCTGCCAACGTGGGTCGCGCTCCAATCACGGTTCTGGCGTTTTGATTCTCCAAGCACACCTTGGCTTCATAGTAGGTGGCCATTGCGTCCCCCATACCAGCAACCAGATAGCGCTCCGGCGCCTGGGCGACGACGCCCGTGTCCACCACCACCAGGGCGGGATTGTTCGGGAAGAACTCCAGACCCGAGCTGACCCCTTCGGGGGTGTAGAGAACCGACACCGCGGAACATGGCGCGTCGTTCGACGCCAGGGTCGGCACCACGACGAGCGGCACACCCAGTCGATAGGCGATGCACTTGCCGGCATCCACGCACTTGCCGCCGCCGACTGCGAGCAGGCAGTCCACGCTGCGCGATTCTTCGCGCAAGGCCGCAGTCTGCAAATCCACTTCTTCGATCGAGCACTCGCCGTTGAACGTCACCACCAGCGGGTCGATTCCAACACTTTCGAGGCTCGCCAACAGCCGCTTCCCTTCGCTTTGCTGACCACGGCGAGAAATCAAAATGGCGGCACGCTGAGCTCTCAACAGTGACTGTTGCGACCGGTTTCGTCCAGCCCCCCTTCACCCTGAATGTACCGCTGCGGCGCGATCATCACGCGGGGCGTTTGGGTGGATGCAAACAACCCATGGGGAAAATACGGAATGGGGTTGGTCATGAGTGCCGCTCCCGCAGTTTTGGTGCGTCCAGAATTTCCTGGCTACCGCGAGGCAGAATGACATGAATGGGACGGGCCCACCACGCAGGCTGCGGCCAACGCTACGCGATCGGCATCTGCGCAGTGGGGCCTCGCCCGACCGCACACTCTCCGAGCTGGGACTACTCGTTGGCGAGCAGTCCGCCAGGCTGCCGCACATTCGGAACGCTCGCACGCAGCGGGGTCTTGCTGCGCCCGGTACCGAGCAGAATGGCCGCCGAAATTGCGATCAGTCCGGCGGGCAGCACGGAGATCAGTACGCGCAGCGCTTGGGCTACCTCCGGTGCTTGTAGCACCCCGGGCTGGATTCCGATCACACCGAGCGCCATGCCCGTGAGACCCACGGCTGCGCCCGCCGCGGACTTCTCCACCAGGTTCATCACCGCAAAATAGCTGCCCTCGCGGCGCTGACCGGTCCTGTGCGAATCAGCGGCCACCAGATCCGCCTGAACGGCGGGTGCGAGCGTACGAGAACCGGCCTGCAGCGCACCTAACATCGTGGCGACCCCCATCACGTAGAGCTGGTCGCCGGGTCCCGCGAGGTAGAGGAGGCAGAAAGTCACGCCACTGATCGCGTTGCACGCCGCCCAGGTCGGCTTCTTCCCGTGGCGCCGTGCGGCGCGTGTCCACAATGGAATCGTCAGCAGCATCGGAGCGATCACGCAGGCGAGGTAGGTCGCAGTCTCGCCGGGAGTCTCGAGCAGATGATCGCTCGCGTAGGGGATGAGAACCAGCAGCGACGCCCAGGCGATCTCTTGGGTAAAAAGCGTCGCGAGGATGATCCGCGCCTCGGCAATGCGAAACACCGCAGCGAAGGCATTGTGCGATTTCTCCCGGGATCGTTGCCGGGAATGTTGGCGGGTTGTGGGCTGCGGGCGGCTCGGCTCTGCGATCGCCAACGTCCCCGCAACCACGAGCGCGCTGCCAACGATACCCAGTACCAGACCGATCCAACCCGCATCGGTCGCATGAGTCTCCATTGCGCGCAGAGCAACGAGCGCGAGCAGCATCCCGGCAATGTCTCCGGCGAGCCGCGCACCAAACAGCCGGGTGCGCTCCTCGGGCGTGCGGCCGAGTTCCGCGGCCAATGCGGCATGTGGAATGCGCAGCGTGGTCTGAGCCGTATAGAACAACAGCACAGACACCGTCAGCCAGGCGAATTTTTCTGCGGCCGAAAGGAAAGGTTGTGCCCACAGCCCCGCTGAGGAAAGACACAGGGGTAGCGCGGACGCGAGCATCCAGGCGCGCCGCCGTCCGAATGCGATCCGCGTACGGTCCGAGAGCACACCCGCTATCGGGTCTTGAGCCCACGCAGTACGAATCGCTGAAAGTTTGGAAGCCGCGCGAGTTCTCCGAGTAGCGACGCCAACGGGTGTCCGCGGCGCAGCTCGACGTCGCGATAGGTCCCCAACATGAGAATCGCCGTATCCGCCAGCTCGCGTGCGGCGAAGCGCAACAGCAGCAGCGACGGGGTGTCGGCCCAGTGCAGATCGTCGAGCACGATGACCCGTGGGCCGCGTCGCGCCGCTTCGCGCAAGGCCTGGCAGATGCGATAGAACAGCAAGAAGCGAGCGTTCTCTCCCGCAGCGGCCAATGCGCTGTCGGGGCTCGTTCCGGGTGTCAGAATCTCTTCCGCTGCATCACCGAGTTCCGCCACGATCGCGTCGCCCTCGCGTTCGCGGGCCAGCGCGCGAAGTACCTGCAACCATGGCCAATAGGCCGGCGCCCCCTCCCCCTCGATGCAGTGACCCACGAAAACCGAAGCGCCGCGTTGTCGCGCCACGGCCGCCACTTCGTCACTGGTGCGCGTCTTACCGATCCCCGGCTCACCCACCAGCAGGCAAAGCCTCCCCTTCCCCGCGACGGCATCGGCGAGGGCCGAGCGCAGGCTGACGATGATGCGATCGCGGCCGACAAAGGGCTCCTCGGGTGGAGCTGGGTTGGGTTGAGAAACGGCCCTGGCAACTGCGACTTCCGCGAGTCTGCCTGCGTCTTCGAACGCCGACACGCCGACTTCCCGGGTCTGCGCGACGAATCGATACCCGCGCCCATGAAGGGTCTGGATCACCGCCTGTCGACTGCGCGTGTCGCCGAGCATCTTGCGGGCCGCCGCCACGCAGCGTGGGAGAACGGCGTCACCGACGTGCTCGTCCGGCCAAAGAGTGTCGAGCAGCTCGGTCTTCGACATCACACGATCTCGATTGACGACCAACAGCACCAGAAAGTCGAAGACCTTGGGCTCGACTCTCACCTGCGTGCCGGCGTGCGACAATCGAAAGTTTTCGCTGTCGAGAGTCCACGAGCCGGCGTCGCCGTCAGCCGAATCAGGGCTTTCAAACTCGTACGCGATCGGGCGGCCTCGCATGGAAGCGGAAAAGGGACGCTCTGTGGTGAGACTCTAGGGCGAAACTCTTCGAGATTCTTCACCAACCATCACCGATCGATGACACACGTCCAGATCTCTAGATTTCGATCTCGCGCCACGCTCCGGACCGAAACCGCCAGATCAGGCATCCCGACAAGATCGCGATATAGATGAGCCCGCCTATCCAGGCCCACGTCAGGCCGCCGTCCAGAACGAAACCGAATCCCCACGCCAGCGGAAGAAAGACGCCCCACGAGAGGGCGAAGCGGGCGAGAAACGGCCAGCGCGTGTCTCCGGCACCACGCAGTGCACCGTCGGCTACGATCGCCAAGGCATCGAAGAGCTGAAAGGCCGCCCCAACCTGCAGCAGTGCGACACCCAGGAGGATCACCTCCGGGTCGTCGGTGAACAGCGATAGCAGCGGTCGCGACGCGAAAGTGAACAACAGCGCCACCCCGGCACCGAGCCACGCAGCCAGAACCACTCCCGATCGGAAGCTGCGTTCCGCGTGCTCGAGTTCCTTGGCACCGATGTACTGCCCGACCATCGTCGAGACTGCCATCGATATGCCGATCGCCTGCATGAACGAAATCGAGAGCAAGATGACAAAGGCCTGACTCGCCGCCATCGAGACATCACCTAGCCGGGCGACACCCGTCGAGAAAGCCGCGAACGACGTCATTTCGAGGCACCACTGGCCGCCGATCGGCATACCTGTGCGAAGCACTCGGCTCACGGCGCGGAGCGCGGGTCGAGCGGGCCGGGTGGCATAGCGCGCGTTTGTGCTCGCCCGAAGAAACCAGACGAGCATGACGCCCATATAGACCCATTCCGCTATCGAGGTCGCGATACCGGCGCCCTTCACGCCCAGCTCCGGCAGCCCGAGTTCACCGAAGATGAGCCCGTAATCGAGTACGGCGTTTACCCCGTTGGCGACGAGCGTCGCGTAAAGCGGTGTGCGGGTATCGCCCAGGCCGCGGAAGAAGGACGCGAGCGCTACGGCGGTGCACAGGCCGACACCCCCCAACGCTCTAACGCTGACGTAGTCCACGACCAGTGGCTTCATGCTCTGTGACGGTCGCAGCCAGTCCATCAGGGGCTCGGCTGCGAAAAACAGCATCACCGAGGCGATGGCTGCCAGCGGCACCGTGGCGTAGACACCCTGCCAAGACCAGTAGCCGCATTCGCGGTACTCCGCGGCACCGTAGTGTTGCGACACGAAGGTCTGTATCGCGCTCGTGACGCCGATGAAAAAACACATGAAGGTCCACAACCAGATGCCACCGAAGCCGACCGCGCCGAGTTCGGTGGCGCCGAGAGTCCCGACCATGACGGAATCCACGGTCTGCATCGCAGTGATGGACATCTGGGTAAGGGCTACGGGTGCGCCAAGCATCACCACCTCGCGAATCCCTCCGCGCTGACTCGGCGGGATCGCGGGGCGCTGGTAGGCCTTGTTCTCTTTAGCGCCCTCGATCTTGGGGTGGTGTTCTCGGGTGGAGCTACTCATGGATCCGGTCTCCAACGCCGCGCGTGAGAGCGAGGCGGCAGAAAAGTTCGACTATCCAGTCGCGAGCGGTCGCGGCGGACGAGAGTCCGTCTGCTGGCAAGGGGTCTGGCCGCAGGGGGTCTGCCGACGAAGTTCGGCCGACAAGCGATCTGCACGCAGGCCACCCGTCAGCAGATGTCCGCTGGGCTGGGCGGCGCTGCCTCTCCGCGCGGACGCGGGGTGGCTGGATCGCTCTCTAGTGCTTCATGAAGAGTGGATCCGGCGGGGCGCAGTGCGTACCGACAGCATCGTGAAGTGGGCCCCAAGGGCCTCGCGAACTTCGTGCCAACCGATGTGTGTAGTCAGACCGTTCATACGTGCGCCTCCGGCAGCGGGTTTACCACGCGCAGGACCGGACGTCAATTCGAGAAACTGCTGCTGGCGGCAGCTTCTTGCAACTCAAGCGGACGCGCGCTCGATTGCCGCGCGGACCAAAGCATCGGCGCCTCCCACGATGGGAGGACCGTGTCCCGTGACCAGATTTTCAAACGACAGATCCATCAAGCCGGAAAGGGTCTCGCGCAAACGCGCTCCAGAGACTTTTTGGAAGCGTCTCCACATAGGGGGAACGACGACTCCGCCTTTGAACCCCATGAGTGACGTCACGATGCGACCGAGAAAGGATGCTCGATCGGCGTCTGCGCAATTCTGAATTGCATCGCAGGTGACCAGCGTACCGGCACCGTTCGGAACCAGATATGCGCCCTCACGCCACCCCCCCGTATCGCCAAAATCCACGACGACACCACCCGCGATGGGGCCCTGTGTGCCAAGTGAGCGGTCGGCGTCGAGGTTTTCCAGTGAAGCTCCGGGGAGTGACCAGAGAGCGGGTTTGCTGCGATCGGCGTAGAACGGTTCGTCGATCGAGTGCGAATCGCTCAGCTTGACCAGATGTTTCACCGTCCCCAGCGCGTCGAGCTCCGCCAGCCCCGACTCCGATAGGCGAACCGCATTGAACACAATGAGCCCGTCGCCTGAGTCCACGACCGTCATCGCTCGTCCAATGGTCACACCAGGGCCCATCCTGAATGAACCGCGTACACAGTGGACGCCATCGGCTACCGGCACCAGTGATCCGTGAGCAAGGGGAACCGTGAAGTCAGTCATGTCACCTTGTATGACCATTGAACGCCAAGCACGCAAGGATTATTCGCACCACACGCGGGGTGGGCTCGCGGTTCTAGCGCTCTCGCTGCTTGCGGTAGCTCAGAAGACGGTCGGTAATTTCGAACCCCACCGACAAATAGGCACCGATCGCCGCGGGGTTGTCGAACCCGGTCCGGACGACCGCTCGCAGCATTCCAGCCTCTTGCATCAGCTCGAGTCCGCGTGTGAGCACCGCCTTGGCCAGGCCGCGCCGCTGCATCTGCTTGCGGGTACCGACCGGTTCGAACTCGCCGATTTTGTTGTGGTGATCAAAGAAGGGGTCGGCGAAGGCCAGGACTGTTCCACCCGCTTGCGTCGCAATCACACTCGAGGGTCGCTTTGGGCGACCATATCCGAGCTGACGGGGAAGGGTTCGCGTCATCCAGGCTTCGACTTCGGGGCGGGGTTGGCCCGCGAGAAATGCGTCGGTCTGGGCGTCACCACGCTCGAAGACCTGAGCGGGATCGTCGGGATCCAAGCTGCCGACTGTGCAACCAGAGGGATCCGGCACCACCGCAACGACTCTCTCGAGCGACCGGCACATATACACCTCATCGAAGCCATCCGGCGTGTAGCCACGATCCGCCAGCAGCCTGGCGCTGGGGAGGTCGCTCTGATAGACCACGGTTCGCCAGCTTGGGTGCGCGGACAACAGATCCATAGCGGCGTCGGCCTGTTCGATGATCGCGATCGACACTGATTCGTGTCGATAGTCTGGCGCGGCGATGTAATACCACTCGCCTGTCCCGAGCCGGAGTTGCGAAACCGCCTGAACCCCGCCCTGCCCATCCCGCCAGAGTTGAACAACCGGTGCGTGGTTCAGAAACTCGAACGAGTTTACGTAGGCTGACTTGAGCGAAGTCCCAAACGTCCACAGCGTATCGCCCGCGAACTGTCGTTCGGGCTGAAAGAAGGCGTGCAGTTCATCGACGTCGGGGTCGCCACGGAATGCGGTCGCTATCAGGGGATTGTGTTGCACTGGTGGATAGCGCCTTCCATTTTGAGAGCGATTCGATAGCCGCTCGCGAACCACTCGAGGGCACCTCGAGATGCGTCTGGCTTGGAGAGCCCCTTTCAGCCCACGAATTTCAGGGTCGCCCGCAATCGGTGCGCGCGCCACCGAAAGGATCGATCATTCCTGCGGATTCGAAGCCACGCCAGCTTGCATCAGACGATCAGGCCATTGATGGAATGGCGCGCCGCGGACCCAGCCACGGTGACAGCGCAGCCAGAGTGCTGATCCCGGTGTTTCGACTATTCTCTGTCCATGCCGCTGACTGCCGACGACCGCGGTCGATATCAACGCGACGGCTACATTCTTTTCCGCGCGCTCATCGACACGGACACTCTGCAACGAATCGACACCCGCTTTCGAGACCTGGTAACCGGTGCGGTGCCCACGCCCGAACACCTCGTGGTGATGAAGGACGTGGCATTCGTGAAGGGCGACAGCGAGCCGAAGAGTTCGCTTCACGCGGTCAACAAGATTCTGAGTTTCGAAAACGACCCTGTGCTCTGGTCGTTTGCAACCGACACGCGCGTGCTCGAGATCGCACGAGAGCTGGTGGGCCCAGAACTCAATACGCTGTCGACGAATCTATTCAACAAGCCACCGGGAGTGGATGGCCGCCACCCACTGCACCAGGATCTGCGCTACTTCGCGCTACGGCCAGCGGACGGGATCGTGGGAACGTGGACGGCCATGGGACACTGCACGCGCGAAAACGGATGCCTCGCGGTGATTCCTGGCAGCCATCGCGGAGAACTCGCCGAGCACGACCACCCGAATTGGGAGCCCGTGAACTTCGGGTTCTTCGCCGCACAGGGCGTCGACATAACAGCCCGGGTACATATCGAGATGGGCCCGGGTGACACGCTTTTCTTCCACCCGCTGTTGGTACACGGGAGTGGTCGCAATCGAAGCGCCGATTTCCGCCGCTCGATCTCGGTCCACTACGCCTCGGTCGCGTGCCGGCGGCCGGAGAGCCTGACTGGAAAACGTTCGGCCACCCGACGCATCCCGGCGACGATCAAGCGAATCCCTTAGCTTCAGCGTCCGTCGGGCGCCTGCGGCGTAAACGGCGACAACCACGGCTCCGGATCGGCGAGCCCTTGTGGTCGGCGAAGTACAAGTAGTAGGCACCTGGCGGGCTCGGCACCCACGAAGGAACGCGGATCAGAGACGGCCCATTGATGTTGTCGTGGTGCTCCGCACTCGGAAGCTGCCCACGGGTCGGGATGATCGGTGCGTCGATCAACGGATGCACGCGAATCTGGCGCATCTTCGATCTCTCCAGGCGGATCTCAGCGCCCAGGCTGGCGGCAGAACTCCGCGATACTCCGAGCCGTGTCGCGACTGATCTCGGGACAAGCGATCGGAAAGATCTCCGTGCCATGCATCGTGCCCATGACCTGACGGCAGCGGGCCTCGACACCCTCCCGAAGCAGCAGCCGGTAGAAGCCGATCCCCTCGTCGCGCAGCGGGTCGCACTCGTTCACACTGATCACAGTCGGCGGCAGCCCGTGGACGTCCTCGCCCTTCGCGAAGCCGGGCCACGCCAGCGGATTGCGCTTTTCGAGTTCCTCGATTCCATAGGCCATCGCACCCTGGTTGTTGTGTAGATCCAGCAGGATGCCGTTGTTTTCAATCGAAGACGGGTTTTCCTCGAGGGGCCAGATTCCGGCGATGTAGGGGCATAGTGCATAGAGCCCCTGGATCAGGTCGAGCTTTGCTTCGCGTTTCAGCCGCATGCCGGTTGCGAGCGTGAGGTTCCCCCCGCCGCTCTCGCCGGCGACGATGATCCGCG
>JAQBGU010000213.1:0-42420 GCA_032128375.1 Deltaproteobacteria bacterium
TTGTAGTAGTGCTCGAGCATGAAATTATGAAATTCGAAACTGGCCCGGAGTCGTTCAGCAAAAATTTTCTCGTCGAACAGATCGGATATACGCAGACCGCGTCGGGCCACTTTATCTTCGTAAGCCGGGCCGATACCGCGACCGGTCGTACCGATCGCGCGCTCTCGGGCCTTCTCCTCTCGCGCCTGGTCGAGCACCAGATGCCACGGCAGGATTACGTGCGCGCGACCCGAAACCCGCACCCGAGAGGGATCGCACAACACGCCCTTTTCCTTCAAAGCGTCGAGCTCAGTCAGCAGTGCGCCAGGATCCACGACTACACCCGGACCGATCAGGTTGATCGTACCCGGGTTCAAGACCCCCGCTGGAACCACGTGAAGCACCGTCGTGTGTCCGTCGACGACCAGTGTGTGGCCGGCATTGTTGCCGCCGTGAAACCGCACGACGAGCTGTGCCTTGGGAGCCAGCCAGTCGACCAGCTTGCCCTTCCCTTCGTCGCCCCATTGAGCGCCTACCGCTACGAGTGTCGTCATTTTCCCAGCTCGACCAGCTGTGCAGAAATCATGTGTGGAAGGGCGCGCAAGCGCTCCATGACATCGCGGGCTGGCTGACGATCGATGTTCACCAGCATCGCCGCCACCCCGCGCTCGGGAACCAGGCCGAGCTGCATCCGCGAGATGTTGATTCCGCCGTCTCCGAGAAACGTCCCGACGGTCCCAACCACGCCGGGCTGGTCGTGGTTCTGGATGAATAGTGTCGAGCCTTCGGGAATCGCCTCGAGCATGAAATCATCGATTCGGACGATCCTCGGTTGGCCGCCGTGAAAGATCGCGCCGACGATGAAGCGATCGACACAGCCCACGACTCTGGTTGCGATCGCGCTCGCGAAGTCCTTGGAAAAGCTGCTCTTCGATTCGATCACCTTGATTCCGTGCTGCTGAGCGAGCACCGGCGCGTTGACCATGTTCACCTGGTCAGAAACCGACTCGAGCAACCCCTTCAGGAACGCCACGGTGATCGGCGCGACTTCCAACGACGCGGCATCACCCGAAAATTCGATCTCGACCTGCTCGATCGATCCCGAACTCAACTGGCCGTGAAAGCGACCGAGTTTCTCCGCGAGTTCGATGTAGGGTCGAATCTGTTGATAGACCTCTTTCGAAACCGACGGCATGTTCAGCGCAGCTCCGACGACCCCGTCGATCAGGTAGTCGCGGACCTGCTCGGATACTGCGATCGCGACGTTGACCTGAGCCTGTTCGGTCGACGCCCCGAGATGCGGCGTGCAAATGACCTTATCGTGGGCGATCAGCGGGTGGTCGGCCGACGGAGGCTCTTGTTCGAAAACATCGAGCGCCGCACCGCCCACGCGTCCCGCGTCGAGTGCTCGCAACAACGCGCCCTCATCGACGATGCCACCGCGCGCGGCGTTGACGATCAATACGCCCGACCGAACACGCTCGAATGCGGCATCGTTGAGCATCCCAATCGTGTCCGGTGTGCGTGGCACGTGAATCGAGATCACGTCCGCCCGTTCGAGCATCTCCTCGAAATCGACGAGTTCGACATCCGCACGAGCCCTCGCGGTATCGGAAAGGAACGGGTCGTAGCCGATCACTTTCATTCCCAGCCCACGACCGCGGCGCGCCACGATACGCCCGATGTTTCCGATCCCGACGACAGCCAACGTTCGGTTGTAGAGTTCCAACCCGACAAATCGGCTCTTTTCCCACTGCCCACTCTTCATCGAAGCGGTGGCTTGCGGAATGTGCCGGGCCAACGAAATCATCAACGCGATGGCGTGTTCGGCGGTGGTGATGTTGTTTCCGCCCGGCGTGTTCATCACGACGATCCCGCGCGCGGTCGCAGCCGGGACATCGATGTTGTCGACGCCAATCCCGGCGCGACCAATCACCCGTAGCTTCGATGCGGCCGCGATGACTTCGGCGGTCACCTGCGTGCTGCTGCGGATGACCAGCGCATCCACGTCGGCGATTGCCGCGAGGAGGTCATTCCCCTTCAGGCCCGGCGAATACACAACCGTCAGGCCTGCTGTGTTCTCCAGAATCTCGAGGCCCTGGGGGTCGAGGGAGTCCGATATGAGGACTTTGGCCACTGCGATTCACTCCTGAGCGCTCGTACACGAGCTGCACGAGCCAGTACCCAGCCCATCGGGAACAACTCGTAAGTCATTGTTTTAATTATGAAAAATGTAAATCCCGGGAATTGTGCCCGAGCCCGCTGAGGGTGTCAACCGCCTCTGTTAGGCTACGACGCCGCGCTGAGTCGAACAAGGCTCGAGCATTGGATTCTCGTCCAGACCCGAGACACACCCAGATGCACTCGATCGGCAGCAGAAGCGGCAGAACCGAGGTCCCCCACAACCCGAGGGCCGGCACTTCATGAACAACCTCGGACACCCCTGCGAAACCCCAGTGTTCTCCCGCGCGTCTATTGAGGGGTGCGAACAACCTGGTGCTTCAGCGACTGCCGATCAGCATTCGAGGATCGCAGCTCTATTGGCATTCGCTTGCCGAAAAAGCGGCGTGGGCGCGCGTAGAGCCACGGCTCCGGGACCGGAGCAGAACTCGATGCCTGGCCCGGGCGTCCCTCTGCGCATGCAGTCCCGCAGTACCAAATGCCCGAGACTTTGGCCGAGGCCAGTCCCAGGCTGTCTTGGCAGCGCGCGCACGAGCCACCCCCACTCGCCGGTCGATGATCGATTGCAGACATTGCGTTACAGAGTAGGCATGATGCAGCGTCCGGCAAGCGGAGAAAGCATTGAGTAGTTCATCGGCAGCCCCCCGAAACACGAGCAATGCCCAATTGGCTGCCCCTTCCGAAGCTCATTCAGAGCCTATCGGGGTCGGAATTCGAGCCCACGACTTGACGCGTCGTTTTGGCTCTCATCTCGCAGTCGACAAATTGACGCTCGAAATCAGCCCCCTCACCTGCTTCGGCCTGCTAGGTGCCAACGGAGCCGGGAAGACCACGTTCATTCGAATGGTGACAGGTTACTTGCTGCCGAGTGACGGCGAACTCACGGTGGGAGGCATCTCGCCAGCCGATCATCCCCACGAGGTCAACAAGAAGCTGGGGTTCGTCATGGAGACTTCCCGGCTGTACCCGGAATTGCGCGTGATCGGCCTGTTGAACTTTCTGGCCGGTGCGAGAGGTCTGAATCGTCCAGCCGCACGCACAGCCGTCGAAGCCGTGATCGATCGCTTCCACCTCGAAGAGGTAGCGAAGCGGCTAGTCGGAAACCTGTCGAAGGGCTTCCAACAGCGCGTTTCTCTCGCGCAAGCGTTCCTCCACGATCCTCCGCTGGTGATCGTCGACGAGCCGACAGGAGGCCTCGACCCGGTGCAACGCGGCGAGGTCCAGGAAATTCTTCAGGGCTTGCGCGGTGAGCGCACGGTTGTGCTGTGCACGCACGATCTCGAAGAAGCACGTGCACTGACATCGAAGCTGGCCGTGCTGAACGCAGGCAAGCTCGTTGCTTCAGGGGACACCCAGAGCGTCCTCGGAAGCGGCGACAGCTTGGACTTGTTCGATTCGAGCGGTGCACTGCAAACCGCCCCGGAGACCGAATGACAGCACTGCTCGCACTCGCCCGCAAGGAATTCGCGAGCCTGTTCGGGGCTCCCACGGCCTATATCACGCTCACGATGGTCGCACTCGTGACGGCACTCATCTTCTTCGACCATTTGCGCCTGTACAACCAGATCCTGTTCGTATTTGCCAGCACGACGATCGGTGGGATCAACGCGGACGAGATCCCCGACTACATCAACCTGTGGGACTCGGTGTTCTTCCCGGTGATGGAAACCCTCGGGATCACGTTGATCGGGGCCGTTCCGTTGGTGACGATGGGCGTGTTCGCGGAAGAGCGGTCGCGCGGCACGGACGAGTTGCTGTTCACGACGCATCTGACACCGACCCAGATCGTCCTCGGAAAATTCGGGGTGACGTTTTTTTTCATCACGATGATGATGGTCGTCAGCTTCGTGTATCCGGCCACGGCGATCTCGCGCGGCGGTCTGGGCTTTCAACACCTCGCTTCGGTCTTCGTCGGCCTGACACTGCACGGAATCGCTCTGGCCTCGATCGGGCTGGCCTGCTCCGCGTTCACGTCCAGCCAGCTGGTGGCCGCCGTTTCCGCCTGGGCGATTGCGTTCCTGCTCTGGGATTTTTCGTGGATGTACCCGTTTCTGAATGAAGAGGTCGCAGCGGTTCTCGACGGCATTTCGCTTCACCCGCGGTACGGCAGCTTTGCCGAGGGCATCGTGTCACTGAGCAACGTGATCTACTTCCTCTCGGTATCGATGGTTGCGGTTGCCGTTGCGCGGCTTTCATTCGACCTGCGTCGCGTCGGTACATGACATCCCAGCTCGCGTACATCGGCGTGTTGATGCTGGTCTTCGGGCTGGGCTCGTTCTACGCGACCGAGCACTTCGCCGCCTTCAATATCGTGAATGTAATCGGCGGCGCCGCGGCGTTGATCGCGGCAGCGGTCGGGGGGTTGCGACGGCTTCGCTTCGGCGGCGGGCCCCACGCTCGACGAGTCGTCACCCGTGGCGTACTGACGGTTGTCGCCGCAACGGCACTGGGCAGCGCGTTCGAGCGAGCGGCACACTTCGCGAACATTCAATTCGACTGGACGTTCGAGCGCCAGTTCGAGCTCTCCGAAGCGACCCGCAAGGCCTGCGCGGATCTGGGTAGCGGCCTGCGCGCAACGCTCTACCACGACCCCTCCGACCCGCGGACCCGCCGCACTCGGCTGCTGCTGCGGACGCTAGCGTCCGAATGCGAAATGGAGATTCGCAGCCAGACCCTCGACCACGATTCGATAGACGTCGACCGCTTCGAGATCGGGTCGTCGAACACGGTGGTGATCGAATACGGGGTGCGCTTCGAGACGGTGTCGCGTCCCACCGAAGGGGCAATCTATGAAGCGCTGTATCGGCTGCGCTCCATGCAGGGCGGTACGATCGTGTTGCTGCGCGGCGAAGGCGAAGGCAACCCCGACAGCAGCAGCGAACTCGGTTTTTCGGGTCTGGCGACGGCGTTGTCCAACGAGGGCTATCAGCTGCGCACGATCGTGACGCCATTGATGTCCGAGATCCCGGAAGACACCACACTGGTACTCTCGCTCGCTCCACGAAGGCGCCTGCGAGATGAAGCACTCGACGCGCTGGGTCGCTATCTCGACCGCGGCGGACGCCTGGTCGCGCTGCTCGAGCCCGGCGTGGAGACCGGAATCGAGGACCTTCTCGGACAATACGGACTGCAGTCGCCCAACTCGCTGATCATCGACCCGTCCTCGGGTGACATCGAGCAGAAGGTCGTGGGGTTGAACCCCGTTGCCTCCAACTACTCGACCCACGCTGTGACCCAAGGCCTCAATTCCAACCGCATGACGTTCTTCTCGGGCGCGCGGTCGTTCGTCCTGCGAAAGCCCCAACCCGACGATCGCCTGATTTCGGTCGTCCTGGCGAGCCCGAAATCGTGGCTTTCCGAAGACCTCTCGCTGCTTCAGCTTCACTCGGGCACGCCCGAAGCCGGTACAGCCCGGACCGATTACTACCCGCTCGTCGTCACTGGGAAGTACCAGCGGAAAACCGGCGAAACCCGAATCGTCGCGTTCGGTGATAGCGATTTCGCGACCAACCGCTACTTGCGCGCGGTCTACAACCTCGACCTGATTCTGAACGCGGTGCACTGGGTCGCCGAGCGCGAAGCCGAAATCACGATTCGCCCAAAGGCCGGCCCCCCACTGCACTTCCCGCTGCCCATCGCGGACTCGCTGCGAACGCTCTACAGCGTGGGCCTTTTGGTCCCCGAACTTCTGCTGGTAGCCGGAGGCCTCGTCTGGCTGCGCCGCCGCGCAGCCTGACGCAGGGCTATCCGTCTTTGGGGTTCGCCTTGGTCGCGAGCGCGATGCCTCTCGCACCGGCTTGTTGCGCCACATCGAGAATGTTCACGGCCTGCCCCAGCAACACGGCCTTGTCGCCGCGCAACACGACGATCTTGTCGCGGGCTTCCTCGAGTGCAGCCTCCAATACGACGAACAGTTGTTCCTCGGCCACGACCGTTTCGTTGATCAACATCTCGCCGTCCGCGCCGACAGTCACTGTGACGCCCTGCGGCGTCTCATCGCTGACATCGGCTCCGGGCAGATCGATATTCTTGCCCTGGTTCACGACAACGCTCGTGGTGACCATGAAGATGATCAGCAGAACCAGGAAAACGTCAGTCAGCGGCGTAATGTTGATTTCAGCGACGATATTTCCATCGCTGTCGCCTGCCTCTGGGTTGTAGCCAGCCATCGACGTCTCCCTATTCCCGGGAGCCGCTGGCTTCGGCGGTCTCCACGAAGATCAATGACTGGAGGAATCGCTCACAAGATCGCGTCAGAACGGTGTTGAGTGCGGTCGCGCGAGTCTGCAGATAGTTGAAAAAAAACAGTGCCACGATGGCGACGAACAACCCGGCTGCCGTCGCGACGAGTGCCTCCGAGATGCCAGCAGCCACTACCTCGAACCCTCCCACGCCCTCGGCCGCCATGCCCTGGAACGCCTGGAGGATTCCGACCACGGTTCCGAACAGCCCGACATAAGGCGCCAGCGACCCGATGGTTCCTATCACCCATAGCCCACGCTTGAGATCCGTCACCGCCTCCTGGCGCGATGTGACCAGCACGCGCTCCAGGTCCTCGATCGCGATATTTTTCCAGCGCATCGCCTCGAGAAAGATGTTCGAGATCGTCGCATTGGAGCCTTCGCACAGCGAGGTCGCGCCATCTACATCGCGACGCACGAGTTTTTCGATGGTTCCCTTCGTGATCTCACGCGTTTGCTTCTCGACGCCGCGATATTTCCAGATGCGCTCGAATAATATTGTGAGCGTTATCACAGAACCCACGCCCAACGGGTAGACGGTCAGACCGCCATCTTGAAGGAGTTGAAGAATTGCTTGCGCGTCCAACGGAGCGTCCCCCTGTGTTATTTCGCGCTCGCGGGCAGTCGTCGGCGGGTTGGCCCTTCAGGCCGCGCGCACCTAGTCGCCCCAAACGGCGTTACGGAGCCATTCCCGCTGCTTGCTCCGGTATTTTCGTGTTACCGACACCGACGCTTCCTGGCTTGCCGGGCCGGCAGGTTACCCAATCGCACGCGCTGTACCAGCGCACCTGCTGCCGCCGATACCAGCGTTTTCCCGCTGGGTTGAATATCGCCCATGACAGCACATCCAACTATTCGACCATTCGACTATTCGACTGCCGGGACCCCTCACCTGAATGGAAATTAATACACACGTTTTAGCGGCCCGTTTGACCGATAAGGACGGCTGGCGTGTGCGTCCGGCTCGCCCCGCTATAGTGCAGGTGAGCGCGGGTGGTGCCCGATTGGGTCGGCTCGATGGGAACGCAAACGTCCGGAACACCGTCTAATTCGTGAACGCTTCCGGGCCCTGGAAGCCTTCCCGGAAATAATCGAGGATCTGGATCCTCTCGAAATCGCTTCACATAGGCGCCCACAATGACTCGAGCCCACACCCAAGTCCAAACTCCTATTCTGAAACCCCGCAAGCGGCACGTGCGAAATCGCGTCGGGATTGCCTTCGTGCACGCAGCCGGCTCTGCCGGCGTTGCGACCGCTGACGCCTTTCCGATGACGTTTCACGTGCCGGACTCCGGCAAGAGTCAGCTCGCAACTGGAACGCTCTCGGCAGCGATCCACGTCGCGATCGTCGCCCTGCTGTTGATCATCGCGGCGATGACCCCCGAGGTCGTCGAAGAAATCATCCCGGTTCAGTTGCTGAAGGACAAGCCACCTCCCCCGGCCCCCCGCAAGGCGCTGGCCGAACGGCGCAAACTCGATTTCGCCCCGCCCCTGCAAGCCGCCCAACCCCAGATCGTCAATCCGAGGGTTCTCGCAGAGGCGGCCCCGGTCATCAACGCACAGGTCGTGCAGATGGATGCCGTCACGGCGGCCCGGGCGCCCACGCAGGTCGCCCGCTCCAGCGTCTCAGTCGACCGCGTCAGTGCAGTCGGCTCGGTTGGCGGATACCGCGCCTCGAACGTAGATGTGAGCGACGCCGCAGGGCCGGTAGTCCGCGGCCCGGTCCGAGCGGTCGGCCCGGTTGGCCCCTCGGTTGGCCCCCGCAAGGTCGTAGCGCGAAACGGCACAACCGTCGGCACTGGCTCACTCGCGATCGGGGGTTCCTCGGTCCGCGACGGCGTACTCAGCGCGCGCGATGTCATCGGGTCGCCACGCGGCGCAAAACTCGCCAGCGTCAACACCGCGGTCGGCGAAGGGAATTTACGCGGCACCACAGGTACGAGTTTGTCAGGGGACGGGGCTGAAACCGACTGTTTGACCCGGGGCGAGGTCAAGACCTACGTGGGACTGATTCGAGATCGCGTCCTGTCGCGCTGGTCCTTGCCCTATGGGAGCAAGGACGCAAAGGTAGAACTTCGTTTCCGGGTGGATGCGGCCGGCTCCGCAACCTCCATTGAATTTGTTGGGGGAGACAATGCACTGGGAGCGAGTGCGATCGACGCGATGCGAAGTGCATCGCCATTTCCTGCCCTACCGGACCGGGCGCGTTGCCTAGCCAACAAATTCATCACCGCGACGTTCACCAGCGATTCAGCGTAGCCAGCGGACAGCGAGGCTTGAACACGTTCGTCTCGAGATTCCCGCCAGTCAGATTGCCGCTTGCGCGCGGACTGCTGCTGGGAATATGGCTTGCACTGGCTGCGCAGCCCTTCGAGGACGCCAGTGCCGCGTGCCCTCCCGTCGAACTCCTCTACGACGAAAACGAGGAAGTCTCCGAGAAGCACACCGACTCGAACAAGGACTGCAAGTTCGACGAGACCGTCTACTACGTAGGCGGCAAGCCGGAGCGCGGTGAGAAGGACACCGACTTCAACGGCAAGATGGACGTCTGGCTGTTCTTCGAAAAGGACGGCAAGAAACTCAATCGCCAGGAGCAGGACACCACCGGAAACGGCGAGATCGACCGCTGGATCCACTACAAGGATGGCACCCCGAGCACCCAGCTCGACGACAAGAATGGCGATGGGAAATTCGACGCCACGCTGCTCTACCAGGGCGACCTGCCCGCCACACTCGAAGAAGACACGAATTTCGATGGCCAGAACGACCGCACGACGACCTACCAGAACGGAAAGCCGGCCGTCGTCGAAGCGGACAAGGATTTCAACGGCAAGCCCGATGTCCGCGCGCAGTACAACGCCGATGGCACCAAGCAAGTCGAAGAGCAGGACACCACCGGCAACGGCCAATACGACACTGCGATCCATTTCGAAAACGACGTCAAAGTCAGAATCGAAGAAGACACGACCGGAGACGGTAAAAAAGACGTCATCACGTTCTTCAGCGGTGGTGTCATCGAACGCAAGGAAGCCGATACCGACGGCAACGGGCAGTTCGACCGCGTTGCGCGCTACAGCAATGGCGTCGAGACGACCCAAACCGAAGACAAGAACGGTGACGGCAAGCCGGAACGCGTGATTCATCTCGCCGCGAGCGGCAAGAAGGAACGCGAAGAGATCGACACCCAGGGTGACGGCCGGCCCAACCTGGTGCGCTTTTACACCAACGGCGAACTCGTCCGCGAGGAAGAAGACACCACCGGAAATGGGAAGTTCGACGTTCTGACCGCCATCGCCGATGAAAAACCCGTTCGCCGCGAGGCCGACACGACCGGCGACGGAAAGATCGACACCGTCGTCGAGTTCTCAGCCGGAAACAAGGCCAGCCAGGAAGAGGACCGCAACCGCGACGGCAGGCCCGATGCCCGTTACCGCTTCGGCGCCAACGCCAAGGTGGAAGTCGAAGAATTCGACGAGGACTACGACGGTCACTTCGAGATTCTGGTCGAGTACCAGAACGGCGAACGCAGCCGAAGGACCATCCGAGCGAAGCATTCCGAAGTCGCGCAGCGCGTCGAGTTCTATCAGAATGGCAAGCTGGTCCGCGTCGAAGTCGACGAAAGCGGCGACGGGCGACCGGACCTGTGGAACTTCCACGCAGCGGGCGGTGAACTCGTCCGCCAGGAGCAGGACAGCACACAGGACGGAAAGGTCGATACCTGGATCACGCTCGACCCGAAGACCCACAAGGAAGTCGCGATCAGCCGAGACACGAACGCCGACGGCAAGATCGACTCATGGCGCACCAATGACTCCTCCGGCGCGATCACGCAGCTTCAAGAGGACAAAAACAGCGACGCAAAGCCCGACCGAACGGTCCAGTTCGCCGGCGGCAAGCCAGTGAGCTTCAGCGAGGACACGGACTTCGACGGCAAGGTCGATTTCCGTGGCAAACTGGACGATTCGGGCGCAGTCATCCACGAAGAGCGGGACACCACCCGAGACGGGAAATTCGATACGGCAGTCGCCTACCAGAATGGCGAGAAGGTCAAGGAAGAGCGGGATACCCGGGGTGACGGGAAATTCGACGTCGTCACACACTTCGAGGGCGGCATCCAGACCCGCCAGGAGCGCGACACGCGCGGCGATGGCGTCTTCGACTCCACACTCGTGTTCAAGAGCGGTCAACAGCAAACCCAGAGCCGCGATACCGACGGCGACGGGAAAGACGATGTGGTCATCCACTTCGATTCCGAGGGTCGCCCCGCCAAAGAAGAAGTCGATACCAACGCCGACGGGCGTCCGGATCAACGCAAGATCTATGCGAATGGTGAGTTGGTTCGCGACGAGATCGACCAGGACTTCGACGGCCGGTTCGAACTCGCCACCAGCTATCAACAAGGGAGCCGGCTGCGCTCCGAAGCAGATCTCGATGGCGACGGGAAGCCTGACCTGACGATCGACTATGTTTCCGGTCGCAAGTCTGTTCAGAACGAGGATCGCGATCACGACGGCGGCTTCGAAGTGGTGACTCATTTCGATGCCAACGAGGTACCGGAACGCATCGAAGAGGACGCGGACGCCGACGGTCGTCGCGAGACCACGACCTTCTACGAAAACGGCAAGAAGAAGCGTGTCGAAAGAGACCGCAATGGCGACGGCAAGTCCGACGTCGTCGTCGTCTACGAGGGAGGCGAAATTGCCAGCCAGGAAGAGGACAACGATTTCGACGGCGCTGTGGATACGCGCAGTCTGGCCGGCGCGAAGGGCACCACCATCCAAGAAGTCGACACGAACGGAGACGGCAAGATCGACACCTGGCTCACGACCAACAGAGCTGGCGAAGTCATCAAGAAATCGGAAGATCTGAATGCGGACGGCAAAGAAGAGTTGGTGGTCTATTTCAACAAGGGCAAGATCGACCGGTTGGAACAGGACAGCGATGGCGGTGGCTGCATCGATTTGAAACAGTGGTTCGACAGCAATGAAAAGGTGCGTGCCGAGTACAGCGACAGCTCAGGCGACTGCAAGATCGACATCTGGAGCTACTACGAAGGCGGGCGACTGGTCCGCCAGGGCCAGGACACACAGCGGCGAAACCAGCCCAACGTGCTGAACCATATCGACGCATCTGGCGCAGTCACCGTGCAAGAAGTCGCGACCGGCAAGAGTCGCAACCCCGACAAAAAACTGTTTCTCAATGCAGCTGGCGAAGTCACCGCACAATGCCAGGTCGACACAGAAGGCAAGAAGCTGTCGATCCGAATGCTATTTGTTGCTGGCATCATGAGCGAGGTTCTGATCGATACCACCGGTAACGGCTTCGCCGACACGCGCGACGTCTACCAGGACGGAAACCGACTTCGCTCCGAGGTCGATACCAACGACGACCGGTTGCCCGATGTGATCCAGGCGCTCGGGCCTGCTGGCGCCCCCCGACAGGACGAAGACACCGATTTCGACGGGTTGGTCGATCGTCGCTTCGACGGCGACGAACTGGTCGACGTGCCCACGGGCACGAAGGTGGGAGCGAAGTTTGGAAAACTCGAATGCGGCAGCTTTCACGGCTTCTGGTCGAAACGCTGAAACTCATCCGGGAACCGAGCCGCCATTTCTAGGGAGCCTCTCGTGCACATCGGACTCTTCGCCCCCCTCGCCGTCCCCTTCTCGGAAGTGCTCGCGGAGCAGCTCGCCGAGACCGCGAAGCGACCATAACGCCTTGGTGGACATCCCTCCGGCAGATCCGTCGCCACGGCGGTACGGCGACGAAATCGCGATCCCTGGCGATTATCAACACCGCGCGCTGCTAGAGGGCCCGTCGATCCAGCGCTACTGGCACCAGAGCAAGCTCGAATTGCTGGACTGGTTGTTCACGCCAGAACCGACCGATGTCGTGTTGGAGATCGGATGCGGTTCGGGTGTATTCGCCAACCAGTTGGCCTCCTACGGCGCCGATGTACTGGCAATCGACGGCAACGCGGATGCGGTGGCTTATGCGAGCGAGACATTCGCGCGCGACCGCCTGGAAGTTCGACTGGGCCTGCTCGACGAACTCGACCTTCCGGAGAGTTCGTTCGATCGCGCAACGTGTCTGGAAGTCGTGGAACACGTGTACCCCGAACAGGTACGTGCGCTATTCGCCCAGCTGCGTCGAATCCTGCGTCCGGGCGGCTCACTGCTCGTGACCACACCGAACTACCGCGGTGTGTGGCCGCTGGTGGAGTGGGCGTCGGACCGCTTCGCACCAACGGCGAGGATGAATGCCGACCAGCACGTCACACACTTTCATCGATCGATGCTGAGGGACTTATTGACCGACGCCGGCTTCGAAATCCAGACGTTGCGAACCTACTGCACATTTTCGCCGTTCGTCTCGGCACTGTCTTGGCCGGCCGCCCGACGCCTCGATCTGATCGAGCGGCGAATCGACTGGCCCTTCGGAAACCTGCTGGTCGCCGTCGCGCGCAACCCCTCACAGGAGGCGCGCTAGGCCCGATACGTCGCCAGGGCAAGTCGCTCAGGAAGCAGTCGAAGCAGGCCCCAGTCGAATCAGCGGTGCCCGTGCTGAGCGTCGTGATGCGCGTCAAGGCTGCCGCCCAGCGCAACTCTCGCGAGCATCCGGATCCCCTCGTTGGGATGTCCGGTCGCAACCTGGGCGAGCGCTGGCTGGCCTTCGACCCCGGTCGCTTCGAGTCCCGCTACCGCCGATTGAGCGGCCTCGAACGACCCGTTCTCGACGACCGAAAGCAGCGGCGCGACGGCGTCCGCGCCCAGTGTCGCCAGCGCCTGAGCTGCAGCGATGCGAACGCTCGCGTCCGCGTCCGAAAGCGAGCGAACCGCTGGCCCGGTTGCATCGCGGCCCTGCAGCGCAACCAGGCGCGCAACGGCGTGCGCGCGAACAGCAGGATCGAGGTCGGACAGCATCAGACGCGAGAGCTGCGCGCGTGCCTGGGCTCCCTGGGCGAAACGCGCGGCCACAGCGCGATATTCCGCGTCTTGTTGCAGCAATAATTCCGTTGTGCCCGGCGACAGCTCGCCCGTGAGGCGACCGAGCGCGACGAACACGATCGGCGGCGAAAGCGGGCGTGCCTTCGCGAGATTCGTAAGCGGCGCGCGCAACGATTCGAGTCGATGCTCGTCGATCAGGTCCAACACGCTAGTGATGAGCTGCTCGCTCGCGTCGGGTCGCAGCAGCGCGCGGATCAGCGCCTGCGCCGAAGTCTCACCCAGTTTTTCATCGAGGGCCAAAACCCGATCGAGGCGCACCGCTGCCGCCAGCGACATCGGGATTTCGGCGCCGGCCAGCAGCTGCGAAAGATATCCGACCCCCGCAGGTCCACTCCGATCCGAAGGGTCGAGCCTCAGCAGGTGTTCCAGCAGATCGACAGCTGCCGGGGTCGGTCGACGCAAGAACGCATCGCCCGCAGAGGCAACGGCGAACACCTGCGAACGGGAGCCGGGCTCCGGAAAGCGCCTACTCCAAAGAGACGAACCCGGCAGCTGAGTCAGGGCCAACAGCACCCGCTCTCCGGTCGCAAAGCGCGCTTGCCGCGATGGCGCGAGCTCTTCCCAGGCGATGGTCAGCAGCGCGCCCACTTTCGGCTCACCAGCGATCACTCGCTCGACACGGAGGCGCGCCGAATAGCCGTGGAGGTCGATTTTTTCGACACCCGAAACTTCCCCGACCAGCACCGCGGGCGCCTGCTCGAGAGCCACCAGCAGGCCGGCGCCACCGCTCGCCCGCGGGCCCGCGAAAGCGCTCTCCGCTGGCGACACCGCCGCCTGCAGGATGACCAGCGAAAGCCCCAACGAAGCGGCTGCGAAGATCCGGATCGTGGGCGTCAAGGCGCCTCGAAATAGAGCGCGTTGGTTGCACCCAGCGCCATCACGCCAGCTTCGCCGAGGTTGCCATCGGTCAGATCCGCGAGCGTGGTGTTGCTGGCCGACGTGATGCCAGACGGGTGAATCGGAAACATCGGCTCGGAAATCCCGTCGGTTCCCTTCACCACGACCACAAACCAGGTATCCACCGTGAGGCCGCTGAACGCAACGACATGGGTCGTCTCGAGCCGCGTCGCACCGGCGATCGCCGGAAAGACATCGATGGGGGTCACCGCAAAATCGCCGGGCGCCACATGAACCAGTGTCGGCGTCGCACCGAACGCGTACGGCTCGAGCGCGTCGACCGGCGTGGTCAGTGCATTCGCGAAGATCTCTATCCTGTCGTACTGCGCCCAGGCAGGCGCCTGGATCGAGATTTCCAGATCGACGTTCCCGTTGGCGCTGGTCATGGTCGTATCGCCCGCATCGGTCAGGTCGGCGACGTCGCCCGAACCATCGGTAGCGAGCAGTCGGGTGGTGACGAACACCCCCTGCCCGCCTACCGCCTTGCCTTCGGCAATCGAATCCGCGACATCGCTGCTCGATACGTTCACCGGAGCATCTGTTGGTGACGCTGTCCACGTGCGCGCGCCCGCGCTGTTCAGATTCGTGAATTTGTGCGTATCGGTATCTGCAACGAACGTGATCTTGTCGCCGCGGTTGAGGTGATTCATCCAGATGCCGATGCGCTCATTCAAGAAATTGCCCTGCGCGCCGCGGCCGTCGCCATTCCAGAGCTCGAGCGCATCGAAGGACTGATACAAGTTGGGTCCAACCGGCAGGCGCCGATTGGCGCGCTCGGTTGCATCCAGATCGTCGGTAATCGGCCCTGCCACCGAGGTGTCGATCTGAAGTGGGCTGAAGTGGCTCCCGATGTGATTGACCTGGACGACCGTGCTGGGGGTCGAACGGGCCCCGGTCGTCGCCAGCGTGTAGATCTCTGACGGCGTGGCACTGAAATTGCCGAACGACGGAAAATCTTCGCCAGCGGGTGCCGCCAGCGCCCAGTCGGTCGAGCCACCCGACGGGACACTCGAATCGATCGTAAAGGGATAGGCGTTGAAGTGTCCGTAGTCGAAAGTCGTGATCTCTTCGCCGATCGTCGACGTCACGAAGTCACCGAAACCCAGGCTGGTGATTGCGGGCAGCAGGTCTGTGTGCACGTGGTGATCAGTCGCGACGATGTTCTCGATACCCTCACCGGCGAACTGCCGCGCTCGCTTCGCATGCGTGACGCGCGAATCTGCGGAATTGATGCCGTGCACGTGAAAATCGGACGAAACGAAACCGGTCGTATCGAGGACTCGCGCAATCTGCGCAGCGACCGGTGTCGAAACTCCAGTGGCAGTCGTGATCGCAGCCTCGAAAACCGAGTATTCAGCCCCGCGCGATACGTAGACCCGGTAGTCACCCGGCTCGAGGGCGAAGCTCGCGATCCCGCTGGCATCGGTGTACACCGCGCGCGCCAATCCGAATGGCAGCACGTCGCCCACGTCGTTGAGCAAGCCCAGATTACTGCTGCCGAGCCCGGGAAAGCTCGGGCCCGCTCGGATCACCTCGGGGCTCGGATCGAAACCGACCAGCGTGATGCGGGCGGGGACCGGGTCGTCGTTTTCGTCGGTGACCGTGACATCGACGTGCCCGGTCTCCGGAATGATGGGATTGAATACGGAAGTCAGCCCTGCGGTCACGGCGACGATACCGGTCAGCGGAATCGGCGTACCCCCCAGGTATGGGTAGCCAGTCAACCCCGCGTTCAAGCCCCAGATGCCAGCCGGCATCGTCCCGGAGTAGTTCGGGCAGGCGCCCGGCGCGGTCGTGAAGTTCTGCACCACAGTCGTGACTCCGCCACCCGACGGGGCTCCGAGTGAGATTTTCGCACCCGCCAGCGGCACGCCAGCCACCGTCGCGCAGCCTTCCACGATCCCGGTCGCGACACCCTTGATGGCGTTTTCCAGGTCGGCCCCGTTCGATCCGGAGCCATCCCCCACGCCAAAATAGCGGGTAAACGAAAGGCTCCCGCCAAGCGGCACGATGAACACCGGCGGAGACCCGAGTATCGCGTCGATGATCGCCATGTTGTGGAGGATGACCGTGACGCCACTGATCGAAAAGAAATTCGTCGTGGCCGTGGCCGGAAGGCTCGGAGTCTTCGTCGTGGTGAAAGCGTAGTCGACCCCGGCCGACTCGTCGAAGCCCGACATGGTCATCACGCCCAACTCACCGAGCAGACCGACCCCGACTCCGATGGTGGGCGTGACCCAGACATCGAGTTCACCGCCCTGGTTCATCCAGTCGCCGACAAACAACGGCAAATTTTCCGGGATCGCACCGGCCATTTGATTGTTGAATACCGTCGTGTCGAGCTGCACGTGTCGGTCGCCGGGTTCCAGGCTGTAGGTCGTGCATGCTTCGATCTCGAGATCGCGGTCGTCGGCCAAGGCCGGGTATGGCAACCCCAAGTCGGTCACCTGGCTCGACGGGTTGACGAAGTCGAGAAGGTCGTCAGGGCCGCAGCTGCGCACGATAGCCGCAGTACCATCCTGGCCATCGTTGACGATCTCGATTGTCTGAGCGTTGATGACAGTCTCGATGTTCAGCATCGGTTGGACTTCGAGAAAGTTCTCGAGACCAGGACTGCCGACCAGTTCGGCATCGATCAGGTTGCCGCCGAACGCGCCTACGCTGTACAGGTCTCGCTGGCCGACGTCCTGCACGATGAAACGCGCCTGGTCGTTCGCCAGCAAGTAGTCGCCCAGTCGTCCGTGCGCCAGGGGGCCGGTCATCAAGTCACCGGCATCGGTAATCACCCGCGCGCGCGCCTTGGCAGGCAGGTACTGGACCGCTCGCCCGATCGTCACCGGCTGTGAGTCCGCAATGCGAACCGCGTGCACGATCAATTCGTTCTGGTCGCGAAGTGGGAATCCCGGGTTCACGGTGATCGTGTAGATCGGTCCCGGGCCATTGAGTACCAACGGCTCGAAGTTGAGAAACACATCCGTGTTGGGATCGAAGAGATAGGCGCCCGGATTCACTTCGACCTGAATATCGAAGCTGAAATCGGTGACCAGCGACCCGGGCGTCAAGATGGAGAATCCCGATGGACTGAGTCCGCATTTCCCTCCCAGTGTGAGGCCGGCCAGGGCTATCAGGCTGAGCAACCAGGATCGCTTGGTCATGGGGTACCCTCCACTAGGACTGCTTGGGAATGCCAGCACAGATTGACTGCGACTGAGGACCCATTCTACGTGTCAATCGGTCTGGATATCAACAGTCAGTCTCATAGTCGGGCCACCCGTCCCCATCGAGGAATCTGCGTTCCGTGCGCTGCCACCGCATAGTTGCTCTTGTGTTGTCCGGACTCGGGCTGGCGTGCTCTCCGCCCAAGCGGGATATGGCCGACGTGTTGCTGATCACCGTCGATACACTCCGGCCCGACTATCTGAGCATGAACGGCTACGACCGGGCCACCACGCCCAAGCTCGATCGGATTCTGGCCGACGGCCTGTACTTCGATCACGCAACTACGCCAATCGCCCGAACCACGCCCGCACTCGCCTCGCTGCTGACTGGCGCATACCCGCACAACACGGGTCTCCGGACCCTGACCGGCACCCTCGCATCCAACGTCACGACTCTGACAGAAATCCTGCGCGGCGACGGCTACCAGACGCTGGCCGTCGTCAGCAATCAAGTCCTGGTTCGATCGCGGGGGCTGGCGCGCGGCTTCGACACCTACGACATGGCCGCAGACGATCGCGACGCACGGGCCACGACCCGCACCTGCATCGAGCAGTTCCAGATGCTCGACCCGCGCGATCCGACGTTTGTCTGGGTGCACTACATCGACCCACACGTGCCGTATCATTCCGAGCCGGCGATCGCGGCCAGAATGGACCCCGGTTATACGGGCCCGTATCGATTCCACTTCGGGTGGATGCGCCAACCCGGCGAACCTCGAAACAGGCACAAGCCGTTTCCCGAGGAACTGCCCAAGCGAATCGCGTCGCATCGCAACCCGCTCTCGGACGAAGTAAACGCTCACATCCGAAGACTCTACGCGGCCGACATCCGAGCGCTCGATAGCGAGATCGACCGACTCGTCGGCGCCGCACGAAAGCATTTCGGCGATGATCTCATCATCGTTTTCACGGCCGACCATGGCGAAAGCCTCGGAGAGCACGACTTCTACTACGACCATGGCGACTACGTCTACAACGCGGCCACGCGCGTTCCGCTCGCGATCCTGCTACCCAGGAGCCATCCGCTTCACGCGACCGGACGCTGCCAGGGCTGGGTCTCGCTGACCGATGTTGCCCCAACGCTACTCGAGATACTCGGCATTGACGCAACCGAGCTCGGACCCCAGCTCGAAGGAAGGTCGCTAGCCTCGTGCCTGAGAGGCGAAGGCCTCGCGGAAGTCCCGATCTACTCCGAGAGCGGCCATTCCTATTTCCCCGACCTGATTCGGGGCCGCACCGCGAACACACTGGCCGATCGGTTCCGCTCTGTGACGTTAGGCGATTGGAAGCTCATCTGGAGCCCATCCGCGGCAGAGTCGGATGCCTGGCAGCTATTTGATCTGCGCGACGACCCCAATGAGACCCGCAACCTGTTCCGGATTGGACACCCAAAAGCGTCGGAACTTCGTCCCCATTTGGATACCTGGCTTACAAGAGAATCGGCAGGCAATACGCAAGAAACCCTCAGCGACGAAGACCATCGTGCGCTCGTCGAACTCGGCTACATCGAATCAAACTCACCCACGAGCGAGTAGCCAGGCGGCAAGTCGCGGCCCAAACCCGGCGTGACCGAAGCTCCTGAACCGACCGGACCTCCAGTTCTGGCTTGTCGACATGCGTCGACATTTTCGCTTCCTTTCTGATTCCATCATCCCGCATAATGGAGACTCGATACCACTGCACCAGTTGATGAGTTGGATTCATGTTGGCTGCTCTTGTGAACCGGATGATATCGAAGTGGACCGTCGGCCTGATGGCCTGCTCAGTTCTCTGCAGTGCCGGCTCCAGCCATGCCGAATGCGTTGAGTGGCCCGACCCGACCCAGATGGCTGCTTCGCTCTCGGGGTATTGGGAAGTCGAATACGACTTGACCGGCTCAGAACTCGAGACACGCAACACGCCACTCGGCGCAGCAGACACAACCCAGCTGGTTGGCCCGGGCACGCTGACGATCCGCTTCGAGTCCGACGGTTCCGGTTCGGGCGGGAGTATCCTCGAAGGCGGCGGTGCACAGATCGTCCAGTTGGATTTGATGCAGCAGTTCAGCATCAGAGCGGCGGTCCTCGGGCTCCGGGCCGACGTCACCACTCGGCTCAGGTCGGCCATTCCGGACAATCGATGGGATGGAAATCCGGCCGGATGCGTCTCGCTGGGCTCGAGCCGCGGAACGATCAACGACAACACGATGACTGTCTCCGCCCCCGGCATGCGCAGCTACCACACGCTCGGATCCCTGCTCTGCGAGGGGAGCGGCTGTAGATTGGGGCGCCTTCGATCGGGTGTGCAAACGAGGATCGATGACGATCGCGACGTCATCGAGCTCCGCGCGCTGTACTTCGAACTGGGTGGCCCGCTTCAAGGGGCCAGGTTCGTGAGCAACGAGATCGCGCTGCCACTCACCCCACGAGCCGACCCGTACCTGAGGCTGCTCGGACGGGAGCTGCATCGGGTCTTCGTTCCGCCTGCCGGCACAGCGACTGCGATTGCCGCCCGATCATGCTATTCGGTACTCGAATGCGAGTTCGGGCCAGTGGAGGCGTTCGCGGAGGAACAGTAGCGGTGGGCGAATCCTGACCGCAGTGCAGACGCAGCAAGCCGAGCACCACAATGCGATGCGAGCTGTCCACCTCTTTGCGCTGTGCGGTTTCGCCATCGCGCAGCCGCTGCTCGAGCTGCTGGCCCGCTATGCGGAGCTCTTCGTCGCGCGCCGGTCAGAACCAATCGACATCATCGGCGCGGTCTGTGTGTTGGTGTTCGCTCCGCCACTGGCGCTGTGGTCGCTCGGGCTGATCGCAACTCGGATCTCGCGTCGGCTCGGTCGCGGCGTTCATCTCGCGATTTGCGGCCTGCTGGTGTCGATCGTGACGCTGCCATTTGCGAACCGCTGGTCTACTTCAACCGGCGCTTCGTTCGCGATCGCGGCCGCTGCTGGAATCGGCTGGATGTTGGTCTATTCGCGAATGGAAATCGCGCGGAGACTGATGACGGTGCTGGCGGCCGCGCCGCCCGTGTTCGTGGGCGTGTTCGTGATGCAGAGTCCGATCCAGACGCTTCTGTTCAGTGGCGCGGCCGAAGCGGTCCAGTCGATTACACCGGATGCTCCGGCGCCGATCACACTGGTGATATTCGACGAACTCCCGCTGCACTCACTGCTCGACGAGACGGGAGCGATCGACGCCGTCGCCTACCCGAACTTCGAGCGGCTGGCAGCGACTTCCACTTGGTTTCGCAATGCGACCACAGTCGAGTCGCGAACACTGCAAGCGATCCCAGCAATCTTGTCCGGCCGCTATCCCTCTGCCGACCGGCGCCTGCCGATTGCTTCCCAGCACCCGACTACGTTGTTCAGCCTGCTGGCCAACGATTACGTATTGAGAGTCTACGAACCGCTCACGAGTCTGCATGACGGGGGGAGCGGGAATGCCCCGTTCGTCGAGCGCTTTGGCGGCCTGTTGCGCGACGTTGGACTCATCTATGCACACACTCTCGTGCCGACCGAGTGGGCGAACGAGCTGGCATCGGTTCGGGAGGATTGGCGTGACTTCGCCGCCAGCCGAACGGATGGCCACGAGCCCAAGCGTGGACTGCGCGGCCGACCGACACTCTTTCGGAACTTCGTCCGATCGATTCGCGCCACTCCCCTCCCGAGTTTGAATTTCATTCACACGGTATTGCCACATGGCCCGTGGCAGTACATGGCGTCGGGGCGCTCGTTTTACCCGTATTCCAATGTCGGGCGCTTTCTCGGCTACTGGTCCGACAACGAGCACTTCATCGCCGATGCGCACTGGCGGCACCTCCAGCAGGTCGAACTCGTCGACCTGCTGCTCGGCGAACTGCTCGACCATCTGCGCGCAATCGGGGAGTTCGATCGCTCGCTTGTCGTGGTTGTCGCTGATCACGGTGCGAGTTTCTGGGCCAGAGATCACTACCGGAACTTCGAGTCGGGTCAGCACCCGGCCGACATCTTGAGCGTTCCGTTGTTCATCAAGCGCCCCCATCAGACGGTCGCCGCGGTCGAACGATCCAGCGTCGAGACCATCGACATACTGCCCAGCATCCTCGATATCATCGACGCCCCCGTTCCCGACGGGCTCGACGGCTGCTCGCTATTCGAACCGACCTGCCCGAAGCGGCACGAGAAGCTCGCATTCAGCGCAGGTGGCGGTGGGACGCTGGTTCAGCACCACCTCCCGGCCGACCTTGGACTCGACAACGCCGGTCTCCACCAGAAGATCGCTCGGTTCGGCACGGGGAGTGGGCGCAGCGCGCACCGAGCGAGCCCCTATTCCGAATGGATTGGTCGCACGGTCAGCGACTGGGATATCGACGCTCGGTCGGCCGGGACTGTGCAGCTCGAATCGGCTCGCAGGACCTGGCAGTTGGGTAGGCGCGAATCCCTGGTGCCGGCACGTGTGATGGGAAAGCTGCGGCTCTCGACGCAACCGAGCGGGCCGGTTCACGTCGCCATTGCGACGGGAGGGTTGATCCGTGCAGTGATTCCGGCGCCGTCGGACGGCGACGCCTACCAAATCGTCACCGTGTTGCCTGAATCGGCTCTCACGGAAGCGGATCCCATCGATCTGTACGTCGTGACCGGGCCGCGATCTCTTGCGCGTCTCAGCATCCGCTAGCGCGACCGTCGAGCAGGCGGAAGCAGTGGTGAAGCGCTACTCCCGATGCGGTCGCGATGTTGAGCGAATCGACGCCCCCGGTCATCGGAATGCGGATCCTCCGGTCGGCTGCAGCGGCGGTCGCAGGCCGTAGGCCGTCGCCTTCCGCGCCAAAGAGCAGAACGAAGCGCGCATCAGAACGATCCGTGTGCTGCCACTCAGCCAGGTCGGAGGCGTCGCGCGAAGTCGAGAAGGCCAGCGACGTCAAACCTGCCTGATCGAGCGAGGCCAGCGCATCGGGCCAGTGTCCGATCCGCGCAAACGGCGTCCGCAGCGTGCCGCCCATCGAAACGCGAATCGCTTTGCGGTAGAGCGGGTCGGCACAATCAGCGGACAAGAGCACAGCATCGGCTCCGAATGCGGCTGCGTTGCGAAACACGTTGCCGACGTTCTCGGGGTTCGCGACCCCTTCGAGCCCCACGATCAGCCGGGGTTCGAG
This sequence comes from Deltaproteobacteria bacterium, assembly GCA_032128375.1. Taxonomy (GTDB): domain Bacteria; phylum Myxococcota_A; class UBA9160; order UBA9160; family SMWR01; genus JAJDAM01. The sequence goes on from JAQBGU010000213.1 coordinate 22,636, forward strand.
CGCCAGCAGCGAAGCGAGGTTCGGCTCCACGCCACGCTCAGCCGCCGCGATACAGCCGCGATGCATGCTGAAGCCGACCACGCGCCTCATCAGGTCCGCGCTGGCGAGATAGATCGGAAACCCGAGATCATCCGAAGCCAGCACGTCGGCCAGCGCATCCAACGCAACCCGGGTCACAAAGACGGACCTCACGCGATGTCGACCCAGCTCCAGTAGTCGTCGAACGCACAACCGGCTCTCCACCAGGAACACACCCTGAACATCGCGCAGGCCCGCGTCCTTCATGTCGCGGTAGACCGCGACCCGCTTGTCGTCGAGGTCGTCGATGGTCTCGATGCCCACACCAGATGGCTAGACGACGCCTCGCGCTCTCGCAACCCGCCGCTCGCCTTTTGGCGTGCACCGCGCACGCGCCATTTCGGGACAACCGGATCGGCACGCGCTTCGGCCCGAGATTCACTGCCACTTCCGCTGTCCGACTTTCGACGGATCAGGTCAGATTGCGCGGCCCCCGCAGCCGCTGGGCCAATCGCTGGTGTTTTGGATAGGGCGGTGTACCGGTGCCCGCCGGGTTGCGCATCGCCGCCCGACCGGCCGGCGCGTAGCGTTGTTTGAGCGCGGCAACCCGACGCAGCGGCTCGGCCAGGCGTTCGGCGGGCTCGCGTTCCAGCTGGGCCAACACCCGGTCTCGCAGCACGGCGTCCTTGCACACCAAGAACGCATCCACCTGTGACTCGAGCGCGCCAGAGACCCGCTCCTCGGGCGCATATCGGTCCGCAACCGCTTTCATTTCCAAGTCATCGGAGAACACGACGCCGTCATAACCGAGTTCTTCGCGGCAGATCGCCATGATCGGTGGCGAAAGCGTCGCTGGCCGGTCCCCGTCCAACGCGGGAAACGAGACATGTGCAGTCATCAGGCTGGCGACACCGGCCTCGATGGCCGCTCGAAATGGCGGTAGCTCGACCCGGCGCAGACGCTCGAGATCGTGGTCGAGCCGTGGCAGTTCGAAATGACTGTCACTTGCCGTATCGCCGTGTCCCGGGAAGTGCTTCGCACAGGCCGCAACACCTGCGAGTTGCATGGCCGCGACGAAGTGGCGAGCGTGTTCCGCGACCCGAGCCACATCGTGCGAGAAGCTTCGATCTCCGATCACCGGATTGTCCGGATTGGTATCGACATCGACACACGGCGCGAAGTCCAACGCAATTCCCACATCGAGCAGTTCTCGCGCCAACGCGGCGGCCACTTCGCCCGTCAAGCCGAGATCATCGAGTTCGCCGGCCCGCCGCATAGGGGGCCACAGCGTCCAAGGTTCTTGTAACCTCTGAACACGCCCTCCCTCCTGATCGATACCGATCAACACTGGCGCACGAGCGGGCGCAGCATCGTGAATGCACGCGTTGAGTTTCCGCAATTGCTCGAGCCCCGCGATATTGCGAGAGAACAGAATCACGCCTCCCACGCGACCGGCGGCGATCAAGCCTGCGAGGTCATCGGGCAGCGTCGTTCCTTCGAAACCGCAGAACAAGAGCTGGCCTGGTTGGCGATGCATCGAGAAGGGCATCTCGGAAAGATACCCGGCGCTGGAGTTCGACGCCTCGATCCGCTAATTCACTTTGGATATGAGAATTCTTTCCAGTGCAGCCCTGATGCGCCTCGCGATCATTCGAGTCGTTCGGGTCGTTCCGATAGCCGCGATCGCTGCGATAGCCGGGATCATCGCGATCGCCCCGATCTCGAATGGCAGTACACCGGACAAGGTTGGAGCGCTCGAGGAGTCGGCAACCGGCTATCTCAATGAGGCACTCGCAGAGTTGCTGGCGGTCCTCTCCGACACTTCGGCGAGCCAGGCGAAGCAGCTGATGGCCGTGGAGAACATCGTCCGCAAACGGCTCGACTACGGAGAGTTCTCCCGCTTCGCACTGTCTCACTGGAAGAGCCCATTTTCGGAGGAGCAGCGCAGTCGATACGAGTGCGAGTTCGACGCCTACCTTTCGAACTACATCGGCTCGAGGCTCGTGCGCTACCACCAGGAGCAAGTCAACGTATTCAGAGCCAACGCGCTGTCAAACGGAGATGTCATCCTGAGCACCCGAATCTCCGGTGGCCAGTACGACCAGGCGGTCGTCACGTTTCTGATGCGCAAGTCCAACCCTGCACCCAATACGAAGTCTGGCGAATGGCGCGCAATCGATGTCGCATTCGAAGGAACCAAGGTCCGCAAACTCCTGCAAGCACAATTCCAGTCGGTTCTCGAACAAGGCGGCCCCGACGAGTTGATCGCGATGCTGAACGAGAAGACTGCGGGCCAGAGCCCGTGCGCGACACAGCAGCGAGCCGAGTAATCTGGGCCCGCCCCTCGATAGGAGCCCGACCCAAAATGGGTTGGGCGAGGCTCATCAATTGTTGGGTCGACTTTCCGCACCGAACGGCTTCCAGATCAAGATCAACTTCGGCAGTAACGTCAATGCGGCCAGAAATGCGAACAGCATGGCTAGCCCGATCGATACACCGAAGTAGATGGTCGGCATGAAATTCGAAAGCACGAGAATCGAGAACCCGAAAATCACAGTCGTCGAGGTATAGAAGACGGCGCGGCCGATGCTGGCATGGCAGATGTGCAAGGTCTCGATGTAGTCACCACTTTTGGAGAACTCTTCTCGAAAGCGGTAGATGTAGTGAATGCCATTGTCGACCGCGATCCCGATCGTGATGGCCGCGATGGTTATGGTCATCATGTCGAGCGGGATACGGGCAAGGCCCAAGAAACCCAGCACGATCGCTGCGGCGAGCAGGTTGGGAACGATGCCGATGATGGCGAGCGGGACGGAGCGAAACAGGATCAGGAACATCGCCGCGATTCCGGTCATCACAGCACCCAGGCTGGAAATTTGCGATGCGAAAAGACTCTGCAGCATGTTGTTGTACAAGACCAGCGTACCGGCGACCGTTACTTCGTCATCGCGCAGTTTCAGTTCGTCTCGGAGCCCCGCGTCGATGCGCTCGAGCAGTTCCTTTCTCCGCAACCCCTCCTCGGAGTCCCGGATCCGCAGCAGGATGCGCGCTTCGTTGTGCTCGATCGACACGTAAGGCTCGATCAGCGGACCTTTGATCTCCTTCGGGAGCTTTTTGTACAGCAGTGACAGCTCCAGGCCGTCGAACGGCTCTCCGTCGTTGAGACCTTCAGCGACCCGGATGATGGATGCCAGTGACAGGACTTTGCCGATTTCGGGGATGCCTTCGAGATAGTCGTGGACCCGCTTGATCTTCTCGATCTTGGACGGGGTAAACCAGTACGCGGCGGGGTCTTCGTCTTCCTCGTCGTCCCACCCATCGATATCGAACTCGTCGTCGAACTCGTCAGCTTCGTCGGAGTTGGCGGTTTCGTCGAACTCCGTTGGCGAGTCGAAAGCAATCAGCACATCGAGCGGAGTCGTCCCGCCGAGTTTGTCGTCGATCAGCTTCATCCCCTGATAGATCTCGGTGTCCTGTCGAAAATAGTCGATGAAGCTGTTCTCGACTGTGAGTCGAGCGATGCCCACGCCGCTGAGAATTGCGAGTGCGACCGCACCGACCAGAATCGCGCCACCGTGGCGATCGGTCAGATTGGCCAAAAGGGCCGTGAGTCGCACTTCGTCTCGGCGTGTCCGCTCGGCCTTGGGTTCCAACAACACCAGGATCACCGGAAAAAGCGTGAACGATGTGGCAAACGCCACTCCCAGCCCGATGCTCATCATCCACCCAAAGTCCCGGACGGGTTTGATTTCACTGAATACCAGCGAGCAGAACCCGATGATGGTCGTCAGCGCGGTATACAGACACGGGAGCGCCATCTTGCGGACCGTCATCGACACCAGTTGCAACTGGCTTTCGCCGTTTCCTTCGGACAACAGCTGGTTGTAGCGGACCGCGAGGTGCATGTTGATCGAAATCGTGATGATCAGCATCAACGCCAAGAAGTTCGACGAGATCACGGTTACGTCCCAGCCGACCAGCCCGAGCACTCCGACCATGATCACGACCGCATAGAAGCAGCTGAATAGGGGCAGCACGACCCAGCGAACCTGACGGAAGATCAACGTCAATACGAACACCAAAAAACCGAGGACGCACGAGCCGAAGACGACCAAATCCTTCTTGACAAATTTCACCATGTCGTCGGCGATCATCGGGAAGCCGCCCAGTTTCAAGTCCGCGTAGGGCTGGTAGCTGCGAAGTACCGATCGAACCAGTTCAATCGTGCGGTGATGCCGGTCGGCCAGGGCCTCGGAGGCCTCCTCGTAGGCGAGGGTTGTTTCGGCGAGCTCCGCGACCTGGTCGGGGGCCAGTTCCCCGGCGCTCCTTTGCATCAACAGCTCGTTTCGCATGGTCTGGAGTGCCGTGAAACGCTCGTCTGGTTTCAGATTGACCAGGATGGCGGTCGTCAGTTTGTCGCGACTGATGATCAGGTTCTTGAAAACCGGACTGTTCGTGAGCTCGTCGATAGCGCGCCGCCGGTCGACTGTCGGGCTTTCGAGCGTCTGAATATTGTCGATCATTTCCAGCAACGGAACATCGGAACTCGCAACCAATGGCACGTCGAGAATGCTCATCACGGAGTCGACCCCCGCGAGCCCGCTCAGTTCGTCTCGCAACTGCCTGAGTCGGCTCAGCGCCTCGTCTTCGAATAGGATTCCGTGGGGCGTGAACGTGACGATCAACGATTCTGCGGTCGCATAGCGCGCGCTGATCTGGCGCGTGAGCTGGAGGTCTGGATCGTCTTCGACCAATAGCGAATCTGCCGATGCATCGAGCTTGAAGTCGCGGGTGTGGTAGGAGAAGAACGCGAGGGCCCCAAACAACACAACAAGCGCCTTGCGGGGATGACTGAGAAGCAGATTCAATGCGGGTCCTGGTTCATTCGGGTGGAAGGGAATGTGAAAGTCAGCCTTGCCATGGACGCATACTACATCGAGATCCGGGGCGCGGAGAACTTCACGCCCAAAGGTTTCGGCGCCGACTCTGTCCGCTGGTACGCGGTAGGTCTATCCGCGCAGAGACGATACCGTCCGGGTCGGGTCTCGTCAGCCGTGATCAGACCCGGTGCGGATCCCGCACTTCCTGAGCAGGCGAACTCGGTCAGCCGTCCGCACTCGTCCGCCTCATTCTGACTCGGATACACGAAAATTTTCGCCACTCGCCGATGCCGTGTGATAATTTGACACCAGCCCGAGTTGAATTCAGCTACAGCTTCAGATCGCCAGAAACATTGTCGACACCACTTTGTCAACAGGAAAGGTGAGCCTGGCCGGCCTCTGGGGCGCTTCTCTGGAGTCCAAATGAAGCCGCCTCGAATCCTGTCGCTCCCTCTTCTGGGGTCCCCGCTGGTTGCGGGATTGGTCTCGGCTCTCGTCTTCGCGCTTCCCGCGTCTGCCGACTTCGACTACCAGGTCTATGACGGTAGTTTCGACATACTCCCCGACTTCACGGTCCTCGTACCGATCGCGAGTGGACAGTCCCCGACCATCGCTCTGTCGGTAACGACACAGACCGATACCTTTGGCCTCGTGTTCACGAACCAGTTGAATTCCCCGTCGGCCGGAGATTTCGAGTTCTTCACCAACTCCGATGACGGCTCTCGGCTCTACGTCGACGGCGGTCTCGTGGTCGATAACGACGGCCTGCATGCATCCAAGCTCGTATCCGCTACGGTGACACTGGCCGCGGGTGTGCACTCGTTACGAGTGGAGTTCTTCGAGAAGACTGGCGGCCAGGTTCTCGACGTCGGCTATCGAACAGGAAATCCCGCCTACGAGCCGATTCCCGCCGACGGCCAGCTCAGCGTCGTTGCCGTGAACGAATCGGAGGTCGGCGTATGGGGACCAGTGATTCCCTGGCCCGAGATCGCAATCTCGGCGGCCAACCTGCCCGACGGACGCGTTGTCACCTGGTCCTCCACAGAAACGAACGCGTTCCCATCCGGCCCCACCTTCACACACGCCTCCGTGTTCGACCCCGCAACGGAGTTGTTCCTCACCGTCGACAACAATTTTCACGACATGTTCTGCGCGGGCATCGCCACGCTGGAGAGCGGCGTCATCGTCGCGTCCGGTGGAAATCCAAGCGATCGCAGGTCGTCGAGTTTCAATCCGGCGACGCTCAGCTGGTCACCGAACGCGGATATGAATGATCTGCGCTGGTACAGCGCGAACGCCGTGCTGCCCAACAACACCATCTTCGCCAGCTTCGCGAAGGACGCTGGGAACCGATCCGAGGTCTACGACCCCGCTACCAATACCTGGACACCCACGCCGAACGCCAACATGCAGACGCTGGTCGACGAGCAGAACGCGATCCAGGCAGCCCCGAACCCCAGCGACGCGCTCAGCCAGGAATGGTGGGCGCACATCGCCGTCACTCCCATTGGCGACGTCTTCCAGGGCGGCCCCACACAGACCTGGCATCGCTTCGATCCAATCGGTGGTGCCCCGAACGTCGTGCTCGGTCAACCGATTGGCGACGTGTCGCGGATGTACGGTAACGCCGTGACGTACGACGCGGGCAAGGTCCTGCTCGTCGGCGGATCAGACAGACGCTCTTTGACGCCGACCTCCGTCAACAACGTCTACCGGGTCGATCTCAACGGCCCGGCGCCCAGCGTTACGGCCGGTGCGCCGATGAACTTTCCGCGCGCACTCAGCAACACCGTGACACTGCCGAACGGCGAACTCCTGGTCATCGGCGGCAATACGGTCGGAAAGATCTTCTCAGACGAGGGATCCGTCCTACCTGCAGAGATCTACTCCCCCGCGACTGACTCGTGGACCGTCGTCGATAGCCTCACGATTCCCCGCAACTACCACTCGACGGCCTTGCTGCTGAAGGATGCGCGGGTTCTTTCCGCTGGCGGTGGAGCCTGCGGCAATGGCTGCGCGGCCAACCACCTCGACGGCCAGATCTACTCCCCTCCCTACTTGTTCGAAAGCGACAACTCGCCGGCCGTGCGCCCTACCCTGTCAGTTCCGCCTGCGAGCCAGGTCCAAGCCGGTGATGACCTCGTCGTGGCCGCGAGCCCGGGAACGACATCGTTTTCGATCGTGCGCCTCTCGGGCACGACGCATCACCTCAACACGGACCAGCGCCGCCTGCCCTTGTCTTCGCTCGATAACGGGGACGGCACCTTCACCGTGAGCTTTCCGGTGAACCCAAACGTCTTGATCGTGGGAAATTACTGGTTGTTCGCGCTCGATGCCGACGGGACACCGTCTATCGGTGAGACCGTTCAGGTCCTACGCGAACCGACTCCCGAACCCGAGCCCGAGGGCGTGTACCTCTCTGACCTGCTGTGGGCGTCCGAACAGAACGGCCTCGGCCCTGCGGAGCGAGATCGCAGTAACGGCGAGAACGGCGCTGCAGACGGTGGCCCGATCACGCTCGACGGCGTCGTGTACTCGAAGGGCATCGGAGCACACGCCTATTCGGAGATCGACGTGTCGATCAACGGGCAGTACAACCGATTCCTGGCCGACATCGGTCTCGACGACGAGCGCGACGGTGTTTGCGGTGACGTTAGTTTCGAGATTGATCTCGATGGGAGCAACGTCTACGCGAGCGGCAGCTTCGTCGATTCGACTGCGACAGCGAGCGTCGATCTCGACGTCACTGGGGCAGCCACGCTCACGCTCCGGATTCTCGACAACGGCGACGCCTGTGGCGATCACGGCGACTGGGCGGATGCGCGCCTCATCCCAACCGAACTCCCCGGCTATCGCTACTACCGCTTCCGTCAAACGAAGCTACGCGATGAGCTGACCGCCAACAGCATCCAGCTCGCCGAGCTCTCGCTTTTCGATCAGGGCGTACGCCTTCACGCCACGACGGTCTCGAATCCGGGAGGCAACAACCCTCCTGCAGAGCAGCCCGCCGACGCGGACGATGCCGACGTGAATACGAAGTGGCTGGATCTCAACTTCGGTTCGCTCGTGTACGACTACGGAGCCAATGTCGTCGTCGACGCTTACAGCATCACGACAGCCAACGATGCTGCGCAAAGGGACCCGGTTCGGTGGTTCTTCGAGGGCAGTAAAGACGGCCTGGTCTGGGACATCCTCGACGATCAAAGCGGGCAGGACTTCCCGACTCCGACTGCGAGGCTCACCGAAATCGCGCCGATCGATCTGCTGCCGCTGAGCGCTATCGCTCCGCTGCCGGACGCACCGCGGCATTCGACCACGCTGATCGTCGAAACGAGCAGTGGCGCTGATCGGATCTGGAATGTGAACCCCGACAACGACAGCGTCACGGTCTCCGATGACGCAGGCAACAAACTGGCCGAAATTCCGGTCGGCGATGCGCCCTGGTCCCTGGCCAAGCAGCCCGCGAGCGATCGCGTGTTCGTTACCAACAAGCTCTCATCAACGATCACGGTGATCGACAGCATCCTGCTCGCGGTCGAGCATAGCGTCAGCCTCGCCCGCGGCGCGCAGCCACACGGCATCGTGTTCAACTCGGATGGGTCGAACTATTTCGTCGTGCTCGAGTCCCTGGCGATGCTCGAAAAGCGACTCGCCGTGGACGATTCACTGCTCGGAAACCTGCAACTGAGCGGTAGGCCGCAGCAGGTTTCGATGCGTTACGACGACTCTCGGCTGTTCGTGAGCAACTTCGTCACGCCGCCGATCCCAGGCGAAAGCACGCTGACCGTCGATGTCGCAAATGGCGCCGCCCAGATCTTCCCCGTCGACCCAGCGACACTCGCGCTGGGGTCGACGATCGAGTTACCCCACGACGATCGCCCGCTATCCGAAGTGCAGGGACCCGGGATGCCCAACTACCTGGGGCCGGCCGTCGTCAGCTTCGACGAACAGTACGCGTACATCCCGAGCAAGAAGGACCACGTCAAGTCCGGCACACTGCGCGGGATCGCGGGCATGAGTTTCGATTCGACGGTGCGCGCGAATTCTTCGCGGATCAGTCTGACGACCGAACTCGAGGACCCGAGCTTCCGCGTCGACCACGACAACTCGAGCGTCGCGACCGGCGCCGCGCTGAGCGGAGACGATCGCTATCTATTCATCACGTTGGAAACGAGCCGAGAACTCGCCGTCTACGATATTCAAAGCGGCTTCCAACTCATGCGGCTGCCGACGGGTCGCGCGCCGCAGAGCGTGGCGCTATCGACGGATGGGACACGCGCCTACGTGCACAACTATCTCGACCGGAGCATCTCGCGTTTCAACCTGACCGAGATGTTGCAGACAAACCTTCCGGCAACGAATTTGCTGACGCCGATCGACCTCGTGAGCGCGGAGGCGCTCAGCGCCACTGTGTTGCTCGGGAAGCAACACTTCTACGACGCGGCTGATGATCGCATCGCGCTCAACAACTACATCAGCTGTGCGTCGTGCCACAAAGACGGCAAGGACGACGGTCGCGTGTGGGACCTCGGTGCGTTTGGCGAAGGTGTGCGAAAGACGATCTCGCTGCGCGGCCGGGGCAGTGATCACGGCCGACCGCATTGGACGGGTAACTTCGACGAAATCCACGACTTCGAAAATCAGGTCCGTGCACTGAATATGGGAACGGGCTTTCTGACGATCTCGGAATTCTTGGCGACGATCGATCCGCTTGGCGCGCCCAAGGCGGGCCTGAGTCCCGATCTCGACGCGCTAGCCGCCTACGTCGAGTCGCTGACGGTCGGTATCGAGAGCCCGCACCGACCGAGCCCCAGCACGCTGAGTGCGAGCGCACAGCTCGGCCAGTCCGAGTTCGCCGCCCAGGGCTGCATCAGCTGCCACGCGCTGACACAACTCACCGATTCGCCGAGCGCTTTGCGCCACGACATCGGGACGATCGACGCCGCCAGTGGACAGCGACTCGGTGCCTCCTTGGACGGCTTCGATACGCCCGGCCTGCTGGGCGCGTGGGCAAGCCCGCCCTACCTGCACGACGGACAGGCGCAAACGTTGGAAGCGGCGATTACCGCTCACGATGCCTTTGCGAGCCTGTCGCCGACGATCGCGAGCGAACTAGCGACCTTCATCCGCGAAGCGGAGCTCAGCGACCTCAGCGCGTTCTTGGACACGGATGGCGACGAAACGCTCGACGTCAACGATCCCGCACCCAACGACCCCTGTAATCCCACCCTATGGGTGATGGCCTGCCCCGTGGACACCGACTTCGATGGCGTTGCGGATTACCAGGAAGGTGAGTTCGTCGACAGCGATGGCGACGGCTTGTTCGACTACGAAGAATCTGCGCTGCTGGACAGCGACCTCGACGGCATCGTCGACCAGGACGACTCGCACAACGAGAACTTCTGCTTGCCGAATGCGAGTTTGTGCTCCTCATCGTTACCCACGATGTCTTTTGCTCTAGAGGGAACTCTCATGCTGCTATTGGCTGGTGCCGGGGCGGTGGTTCTTCGGGAGCGAAGGACGGGTTGAGCTCAACGCGTCAACCGCCACCGAAAATGACGACTCGGAGCCGACCGCTGGGCATGTCAAAGTCACGCGATACCGGGGATTCGCGAAACATCGGTGGCGGTCGGCTGCGACTGCGGTGTACTCACCTGCTACTCGTGGCGCTCCTGGTCGGCCCCGGGGCGGGGTGCGACCCCGTAGACTCGGGTTCCAGTGCGGTCGCGTCCGCATCGCCGCCCGAATCCCCCGCGGTCTGGAAACCGGTCACATCGATCGCCGGTCGCTACACAATCGAGCTACGACCGGCAACCCCGCCCATCGTACTGGGCGAAATTCACGACTGGGTCATCCGCCTTTCGAGGACGGATGGCGGGGCCGCGAGGACTGTGAGGGTTTCTCTCGATGGAGGCATGCCAGCACACGGGCATGGGTTTACGACCTCGCCACGCGTCACCCGAGCGCTGGGCGAGGGCGAGTACCTCGTGGAGGGCGTGAAGTTCCACATGGCGGGAGACTGGCAACTCCGAGTTCTCGTGACCGACTCCGAAGGAAGCGATGGGATCGCAGTCCCGCTCTCGCTGGCCCCTTGAGCACCCAAGGCGAGCTTCCCGCGATCGTTCTGTTGGTGTGTAGCCTGTCGTATTACGCGGGCTGCGACGCGCGGAAAGACCAGCCGACTGATCCGCAACGGTCGGACTCAGCAACGCCGGCACTCGATACGTGGAATGCACCCGAGCTCGCACTGCTCGAATCTCTCGCGATTGCGGCGCTGCCGCCAGCCCTGCGACAGCCATCGAACCGCGTCGCCGACGACCGCAACGCAGCCGAACTGGGCCATCGTCTGTTTTTCGACCCGTTTCTGTCGCGCAACGAGCGCGTCTCGTGCGCGACCTGTCACGTACCTGAGCTGCTCTTCACCGATGGGCGGGCCACGTCGCGCGGTGTCGCAGACACCTCTCGCAACGCGCCAACCCTGGTGGGTGCGTCCCACTCTCCCTGGATGTACTGGGACGGACGCCGCGACAGCCTATGGGCACAGGCGCTCGCTCCGCTCGAAGCCTCGGCGGAGATGGGCAGTACGCGCGTAGCCGTCGTCCGCCAGGTCGCGGGCGACCCAGCGCTTTTGGCCCTCTACAAGCGCTCGTTCGGTGATCTGCCCCCGTTCGATGCACACGCGCGGTTCCCCGAGCGCGCAGGCCCATTTGGCACGCCCGACGAGCAGGCCGCGTGGCAGCAGATGGCGGCCCGCGATCGTCTAGCCGTCGACGAGGCATTCGCCAACATCGGCAAAGCCATCGCCGCCTATGAGCGCCGGCTCGTACCCGGCGCTTCTCGCTTCGATCGATACGTCGCACAGCTGCGCGCGGGTGAACCGAGCGCCGCTGCGGCGACGCTGAGTGACGAGGAGATTCGGGGCCTGCGGCTGTTCATCGATGTCGGGCGAACCCTTTGTCTGCGCTGCCACAATGGTCCGATGCTGACGAACCAGAGCTTCCATGACGTGGGCACCGCGAGTGGGGCCGGTCCACTACCCGACTTCGGACGCTTTCTGGGTATCCAGGCGGTCTTGATCGATCCGTTCAACTGCCTGGGTAGCTTCAGCGACGCGAAGCCAGACCAGTGTCGCGAGCTTCGGTTCCTCGACAAGGCCCACATTGGCCGGGAAATCGGTAAATTCAAAACACCTACACTACGCGGCGTAGCGCGCACCGCCCCCTACATGCACGACGGTCGCTTCGCGACGCTGGCTGAAGTGATCGCGCACTACCGAACACCTCCTGCCAGTGCCGGGCAGGTGGAGATCACTCCGCTCGAAATCAACGACGAGGAAGGCCGCGAACTGGCCGCTTTCCTCGCTAGCCTCGACGGAGGAGTAAACCTGGCAGACCGCTGGCTCCGGGCTCCGGCGGACACCGCCACACGGTGAGGCGGCTGATTCTCTATGACGGACTAACACAACGTGAGAGGGTCATGCTGTGGGACGCATGGGGCAGTCGTGGGGCAGATTCTAGCGTGACGACAGCGCCGTAACTCGTTGGAATCGTTGAACTGAACCGTCTACAGGCGAACCATTCCCAGTTTCGCCAGTCGCTCGAAGTAGCCGGGAAACGTCTTCGACACACAGCCCGGGTTCCGAATTTCGACGTCGCCAACCATGGCAAAGGCCATGGCCATTCTATGGTCATCGTAGGTGTCGATGGCGACGCCGGCGTTCGGCCCGTTTGCGGGCGGCTCGATGTGCAACCCATCGGCCAGCTCTTCGACCTTCGCTCCGAGCTTTCGCAACTCGGTCGTCGCGGCGGCCAATCGGTCCGTTTCGTGGTGACGTAAGATCTCGACGCCGCGAATCGTCGTGGGTCCCTTCGCGAACAGCGCAGCGACTGCCAGCGTCAACGACATGTCGGGCATATCAGCCAGGTTGATGTCGATTCCAGCCAATCGGCCCACGCCGCGCACGCGTGTCGAATCGCTGGTTTGATCGACACGGGCTCCCATCCGCTCGAGCACGTCGCAGAAGTGCGCATCGCCCTGAACACTATCGGCCCCGAGTCCTGCGATGCCCGCCTCGCCGCCGTGGATCGCAGCGAGCGCGAGAAAATAGCTCGCCGATGAGGCATCGGGCTCGACCGCGTAGTCACGTGCCGTGAGCGAGCTCGGCTCGATCGCGATCTCGTTTTCGGCGATCCAGTGCGCACGGCCGCCGAAGTGCTCGAGAACGCGAATCGTCATGTCGACATAGGGGCGCGCTGGCGTGCCGTCGCGCAATACCACCCGGGTCGGTTGTTGCGCGAAATTGGCGGCGAGCACCATCGCAGAAACCAATTGTGATGAGGCCGGCCGCGAGAAGATCACCTCGCCACCCGTCAGCAGCGAGCCGGCGCCGATTTCGACCGGAAGATGCCCGTCCTCACCCAGGCATCGGATCGTGGCTCCCTGTTGTCGCAGCGCATCGAGCAATTGACTCATCGGGCGCTCGCGCATCTGGGGTGCCGCATCGACTTCGATCGGCACATCGGTGTTGCCCGGGCTGGCCGCGAGCACCGCAGTCAAGAAGCGTCCAACGGTTCCGGCCGCGCCCGCGAATAGCGGCCCCGAACCCGACGGCGCAGCGAACGTTCCGCATCGGCCTTCGATATCGAAGGTCGACTCGTCGACCTCGACCACCCAAACGCCGAGCCGTTCGAGGCACGAGCGCATCCGTCGGCTGTCCTCGGCCAACAGCAGCCCCCTCAGGCGAGACCGACCGCGCGCCATCGCTGCGATCAGCAGCGCTCGATTGGTCAGGCTCTTGGATCCCGGTGGCTGTATCCAATTGTCGAATCGATGGGGTCGACAGAGTCTGACACTAGGGACAGCGTTGGATGACATGGTGGGGCTCAGGTCTCCAGAATGGCCGCAGGCGGCGTAATCGCGCGAAACAAGAGCCGGACTCTACCAACAATGCGGCCTCCAAAGCTCCGCGAGGTATTGCAACGCTGGCTGATGCCGCGAGCCCGGCTACGGGCGTTCCATCCCGTAACCGGATCGGTTACAGCTGATCCCAGGTTCGATTCGTAGCCGTTTCCACCCGTATCACCCGTCTAATCCGCTTTACGGGTCGCGACAGAACACCGATACGACAGTCGGGGAATCGCCCTAGGGGTAGAAGTTGGAGTCACAGGCCCTCCAGTGCATGGTTGCGTTCAGCGTGGCCGTCGTCGTTGGAATGTATGCCGCTTCGCGCGGTGAAAAGAACTATTGGTCCGTTGTCTCGCTGATGGCGGCGATCGCGCTTTGGACCGGCGGAACTGCACTTCGCATCGTCGTCGCGCCCGAAACCTCCGCCGGTTTGTTCTTGGCGCACTACATCGGTGCGGTTTCGATCGCACCACTCTGGGCGATCATCGCTGCGCGCCTCACTCACGTCAGTTGGCTGACGAACTCCCGTGCGATTCTTCTGGGTGTACCATCAGTAGCCGCCTACCTGGCTGCGGTCAGTAACCCGCTCCATCACTGGTATTTTCAAACCGACTATCCAGAGGTCGAGGCCGGTCTCAGCGCGACCGCCGGGCCGCTGTTGTGGCCATTCACCATCTGGAGCTACGTGTTGGTGGCTGCTGGGATCGGACTATTCATCCGATCGGCGTGGGGAGTGGCGCGTTCTGGCCAGAGGCTCCGTGGTGCCTTGATTGCCAGCGTTGCAGGCCTGCCGGTGATCGCCGCAAGCATGCGTTCACTCGAACTCACACCCCCTGGCTACGACATCACTCCGCTCGCGATCGCGATCTCGGTCAGCGCGCTGTTCGCGTTGCACTGGCGCTACCAGATGCGAGATACGCTACCGCTCGCCATGCGAGATGTGATCGGGCACCTCGGCGACGGTGTCATCATCCTCGATGACACTGGACGCATCCGGGATGCCAACCCGAGCGCCGACGACATCATGGGCGCAAAGACGGGCGCCTTGCGCGGACGAATGTTGATCGAAGTCGTTTCGAATTCCGACGTCAGCATCACGCCTCGAGGCCTGGAACGGGCAGCGGCAGCAATTCAACACAGCGAAGGCCCGTGGATTCACAAATTCGAGACTCCCGACCGGCGCTTCATTGAATCCACTACGGCCGAAGTCCGCGGCGACGACGGCGAGCCCGCGGGCTTCTATACCGTGCTACGCGATCACACCGAAAAGCGCCGAATGGAACACTTCTTGCGCCAGAGCCAGCGCATGGAAATCATGGCCGGGCTCTCCGCTGGGATTGCGCACGAGATCAACAATCCACTCGCCTACATCCGATCGAATCTGAACCACATCGTGGAATTGGCTCGCGATATCGAGGACCAACAGAAGGATTCGAGCGAAAAAACTTCGGACGAATGCGAAGAATTGCGCGCCGTCGCCGAGGAGTGTAGCGAGGGCATCGATCGCATCGGTGGCATCGTCGATCGCATGCGCCGATTCTCGCGGATGCGGGCCGACGAGCTGTCTGCCGTCGACATCAACGAAGTGCTCGCCGATGCGCTGAAGATGTCGCGATTGCGCGGCGACGCATCGATTACACTGCTGTACCAGCCAGACGCGTCGCTGCCTCGCGTTCGCGCGTCACATGGACACATCGTGCAACTGCTGTTGAACCTGTGTTCCAACGCCCGACAGGCCGTCGAGGGAATCGCTCAACCGACCGTCGAGATCGAAACTCGCGTTTGTGAAACAGAGGTGCTGGTTCGCATTCGGGACAATGGACCGGGGATTCCGTCGCGCATTCGGGGACGCATCTTCGACCCGTTCTTCACCACAAAGGCGCCCGGTGAGGGTACCGGGCTGGGACTCCCAATCGCGTATGGGATCGCGCGCGAACACGGCGGATCCCTCGCATTCGAACCCTCTGCGAGCGGGGGCGCACAGTTCACGCTGCGCCTTCCAATTTTGGGACAAACCGCCAGCGAGATTCCGACGGATTGACGCTCCGCGACCCCGGATTTCTCCGGTCGACGACTCAACATCCTGATCATTCTGATCGACGCCGTCCCACCCGGGCCTTCGCCTGCCCGAGCAGGCCCGATCATTGAATCGGTGACGTGAGCCTTGCGAGACGCACGCGAAACTGAAACCACCACGACTTCTGGTCGAACTCGCCCTCCTCCATCAGGCGGGACTGCGAGAAGTCGCGGGCGAACATCCGCTCGACGGCGACGACGAACGCCGGGTCGGAGACCACCGCGGTGATCTCGAAGTTGAGGCGGAAGGAGCGGTTGTCGAAGTTGGCGGTGCCGATCGTCGCGATCTCGTCGTCGATCAGCATCGCTTTTGCGTGTAGGAAGCCGTTCAAATACCGATAGAAGCGGACTCCCGTGCGTCCCGCCTCGTCGAAGTAAGAGTACGCGGCCAGGTAGACGAGCAGGTGGTCGGGGTTGTCGGGAATCAGGATGCGTACATCGACGCCCCGGAGTCCCGCGAGCTGGAGCGCGACGACGATCGACCGGTCGGGTACGAAGTAGGGGCTCGCGATCCACAGACGCTTCCGCGCCGAGCCGATCGCGTGGGCGAACATCAGATTCGCGGTCTCGAGCGCGTCCGCCGGGCCGCTCGGGATGATCGCCACAGGCACGTCGCTTCCATCGGACGGCGTGTGCGGTTCGAAGCGGAGTGACGGGATCCGTTCCGTTGCCCAGTGCCAATCGGAGACGAACGAACTCTGGACCTCGAGGACGGCGGGCCCCTCGATGCGGACATGCGCATCGCGCCAATGACCGAACCGCGGATCCTTCCCGAGGTACTCGTCGCCGACGTTATGTCCCCCGATCCAGGCGACCTTGCCGTCGACCACGACGATCTTCCGGTGATTGCGGAAGTTCAGCTGGAAGCGATTTCCCTTGCCCTTGCGGGTATTGAACGGCGCCACTTCGACGCGCACAGCGCGCAGCTCGTCGAGATAGCTGGAAGGGAGCTCGTGACTCCCGACCTCGTCGTAGACGAAATAGACGCGCACACCTTCCTTCGCCCGGGCGACAAGGTGCTCCCTGACCCGGCGTCCGAGGCTGTCGTCCTTCACGATGAAGAACTGGAACAGGATATAGTCCGCGGCGCGATCGATCCCTTCGAGGATGCTCGAGAAAGTCGCCTCCCCGTCGATCAACAGGTCCACGCGATTGCCGCGCAGCATCGGCATCTGGCCCAGGGCCTCGACGACATGCAGCGACGCGTGTCGTTCCACGTGCTGGAAGCGAAACGGAGCGATCGCGTCGCGCAACTGTCGCTCGCTGTGCGCAACCCGGTCGTCCGGGGTGCGCCGCAACGCGACATCCCCCCGGAACCGGCTGCGTCCGAGCACCCAATACGCCGGCACCGCGAGGTACGGGAAGGTGTTCAGCGACACGAGCCACGCGATCGCGCCCTGCGCGGTACGCGTGCCCATGACCGCGTGAACCGACGAGAGCAAACCCAGCGCATGCGCGAAGAGGATCAGCGCGGCCACGATCACCTTGCGTCACCGTCCGGCTTTTCCGGATCGCTCTCGGCCACCGCCTGCATCACGGCGCGGCGCGCGAGCCTGGAGATGAATGTCATCACGACGAGGCACGCGACTATTCCGCCGAGGAGGATTCCGTCGTGTAGAACCTCCGCATGGCGATCGCTGCTCGCTATGCCCACCATGTGCTTGCCCGCGTAGCCGAAATAGACCTCGATGAAGAGGACCGGCAGCAGCGCAAAGCTCGCGACCAGGAAGCTCCAGTACCGGACCCCGGTTGCGCCGAGGAGGTAGCTGATCGTGGCCGGGTTGAGCGGCGTGAGGCGGAGCAACACCTGCAGGCGGAGTTGGTCGTGGTACACGGCCCGCTGAATGGCAGCGAGCGACGGTCGCGTCTCGATCGCCCGCTCAACCCGCGCGCGCAGCAGGCGACGCGAGAGGTTGAACTGGAGCGTCGTGGAGAGCAGGTTTCCGGCAGCGATCACCGCGGCACCCTCCACGAACCCGAAGAGCGCTCCTGCGACGATGCACAAAAGGGTGTCGGGAACGAAGAGCGAAGTCCCGAGTACGAACAAGCCAACGTAGACGAGTGGAGCAGAGGGGCCGAGACCCGTGATCCATGACTCGATATCTGAGACATGCCCTTCGATCTCGCGACCCAATGCAATCACCGCCGCGACGAGCAGGATGCCGAGCGCGAGGTAGGGCAGCAGCTTGCGAATGGATGCTCCGGCGAGGAGACCGCGGAACCGGCTCGTGTGCTCGGATTCGCCTGCTGGGGTCATCGGTTCTCCACGTTCGATCTCCAATGATCGCGCACGCCGTTCGGGAAGCCTGAGCGTACCGAGGCCACGCCGGATCCGAAATGATCCCAAGAGCCCGGCTTCGCTTTTGCAGACTCTTTGCGCGTGGTAACGAGATTCAGTATGAACTGCGGAACGTCATCAAGGGCAGCTTGAATCCAGTGGCTTGAATCCAGTGGTGAGCTTCTGGAAAGTTCTGGGAAAGTTCTGGAAAGTTCTGGAAAGCCCTGGAAAGCTCTGGGGCGCTCCAGCGGCGGATCAATAGGGAAAATACGAACAATGAGAGCACGAACTGCCAAACTTCGAACGCGCGTCTTGTTGCTTGCAGCCCTCGCAGTGGCGAGCATGGCGACATCTTTCGCCCACGCCCAGGAAGTCACCGGTACGCTCGGTTCACCCAGCGCCACGACCACCATCAGTGGCAAACAACTCCCTGCGCCCGACCCCGAATTCGGCGGCGTGATCGACACCGATGCCCTCCAATCGAAACCGTGGTGGGCGCCGCGCGTCGTGCCGCCCAAGCAAGCGCCTAACATCCTGCTCATCATCACGGACGACTCCGGGTTTGGCGTGCCGAGCACGTTTGGTGGTGTCATTCCGACGCCCACGTTGGATCGCGTCGCGAATGCAGGTCTGCGCTACAACAACATTCACTCGACCGCGCTCTGTTCGCCGACCCGCGCCGCGCTCATCACCGGCCGGAACCATCACTCGGCCGGTTTCGGCGTGATCTCCGAGCAGGCCACAGGCTTCCCCGGCTACAACAGCATCATCGCCGAGGACAAGGCCACCATCGGGCGGATCTTGCTCGATAACGGCTACGCCACCGCGTGGTTCGGCAAGGATCACAACACGCCGGCATTTGCCGCCAGCCAGGTCGGGCCGTTCGCTCAATGGCCGACCGGCATGGGCTTCGAGTATTTCTACGGCTTCGTGGGCGGCGATTCGAACCAGTGGCAACCGAATCTGTTCCGCAACACCACCCAGATCTATCCCTTCGAGGGCAAGCCGGGATGGAACCTGGTCACCGGCATGGCTGACGACGCGATCGACTACTTGAATCGCGTCAACCAAACGATGCCCAGCAAGCCGTTCTTCGTAAAATACGCGCCCGGTGCCACACACGCACCGCATCATCCAACGAAGGAATGGGTGGAGAAGATCGCCCAGTTGCATCTCTTCGACGAAGGCTGGAACAAGCTTCGCGAGCAGATCTTCGAAAACCAGAAGCGCCTCGGCGTGATCCCAAAGGACACGCAGCTCGAGCCCTGGCCGGCGGATGTCCTCAAGAACTGGGATGATTTGACAGTCGAGGAGCAGAAGCTCTTCATCAAACAGGTGGAGATCTTCGCCGCCTATGCGGCTTATAGCGATCACGAGATTGGACGCGTCATTCAAACCATCGAGGACATGGGCAAGCTCGACAACACGCTCGTCATCTACATCAACGGCGACAACGGCACGAGCGCCGAGGGTGGCCCACTCGGAACGCCTAACGAGGTCGCGTTCTTCAACGGCGTGCCCATGATGCCCGTCGCCGAACAGATGAAGTGGTATGACGTGTGGGGCACCGAGCAGACCTACAACCATATGTCGGCGGGCTGGTCCTGGGCCTTCGATACGCCCTTCACC
>JAQBGU010000214.1:0-12871 GCA_032128375.1 Deltaproteobacteria bacterium
CTCCCAAGGTCCTGTTGCTGGATGAGCCGGCAGCCGGAATGAATCCGCAGGAGTCGCTGGAACTCATGCGCCTGATTCGCTCGATTCGCGACGAATTTCAAATCACGATCCTGCTGGTCGAGCACAACATGAAGGTCGTGATGGGGATCTGCGAGACGGTCCAGGTGATCGACTACGGCGAAGAAATCGCCATCGGCAGCGCCGCCGAGATTCAGAAGAACCCGAAAGTCATCGAGGCCTATCTTGGCGGCGGGTAACGAGCCGATGCTCGTGCTGCGAGACCTGGCTGTTCTCTCAACATGCGGGCGCGTACGACACGCTGGTCAGACACGGCAAGACCGGTGATCCGGAGTGCGTGAGCTGCCACGTCGTCGGATTCGGCCAGCATGGTGGCTTCGAATCGGCTGCGCCGACAGCAGCGCTGGAAGGTGTCGGATGCGAGAGTTGCCATGGTCGCGGCGGGCCACACTTGTCGCCAGACTTCGTCAAAGACGGCAACTACGCCAGCGCGTGCGCGACTTGCCACAACCCCGAGCACTCACTCGGTTTCGAGTACGCGACCTTCCGGCCGCGGATCTCGCACGCCGCAAACGCGCACGTCATCAACCTGTCGGTCCCAGAGCGTCAGAAGCTCTTGGCCGAACTCGGAGTACCCCGCGACGTGCTT
Organism: Deltaproteobacteria bacterium; assembly: GCA_032128375.1. Taxonomy (GTDB): domain Bacteria; phylum Myxococcota_A; class UBA9160; order UBA9160; family SMWR01; genus JAJDAM01. The sequence goes on from JAQBGU010000214.1 coordinate 668, forward strand.
CCCACCAACGCGAGCTATGTGGGATCTGCGGCCTGTCAGAGCTGCCACGAAAGCGAGCACGCCACTTGGACTGCGAGCCCGCACGCACGGGCCTTCGAGACCTTGGCCCGGGCGGGAGAAGACCAGAACGCGGACTGTCAGAAATGTCATACGACGGGGTTCGGTCGTGCGGGCGGATTTGCCGGCGAAGCCGCTGCGACTTCGGGTGTCGACCTGGCGCAGGTGGGTTGCGAATCGTGTCACGGCCCCGGGGGTAACCACGTCGGCGAAGCTGCCACGAAGATCGCAACGATCGTGTCACTCGGCGACAAGTGCGATTCGTGTGTGATCCTGCAGATCTGCGGCGCCTGTCACGACGACGTCAACGATCCGGGATTCGAATTCGAAGTTCTCGACAAGATCGAAAAACAACGGCATGGCACCATCGAGCCTGGAACTGGACAACCCCTTCCACCCACGGCGGGAGCCAACTCTCGGACTATCTCTCGGAGCAACTCTCGGACTACTTCTCGGACTACTTCTCGGACTACAGCCGACCCGATTCACGTCGTCGCTATCGGCGGACCGGGCATCGATCGCGCTCTCGGCCACGCATTCGAGTTACTCGACGAGCGACGCTAGGGCCAGATCATTTTCTGCGCGCGGGGAAACCTGACCTGGTTCGGGTCAGCAGACGAGCTGGAATATTTCGTTGCCAGCGGCGAACGCACATCCGAGCCGAAGCGCCGGAAGACTTGTGGGAATCGAAAATGCAGAATGTGCGGATCGAATCGGGCGATGGGGGCATCCGCACCGTCGTCATCAATCGGGAAGCCAAGCGAAACGCACTCGACCGCCTGACCCTCGATGAACTGGAGGTCGCGTTCGACACGCTCGGCGCCGCCGCGGATACCCGAGTCATCGTGCTGCGCGGCGCGGGCAACAACGCATTCTGCGCGGGTGCCGACCTCAGAGAATTGCTGGGTCACGAATCGATCGAGGCGAGCCGACGCCACTTCGACGGCGTTGCGCGGGTGATCGCTGCGATGCACCGCGCCGGGCCACCCGTGATCGCTCGGGTAGCCGGTTTCGCTCTGGCCGGTGGCTGCGGGCTGGCCGCGGCGGCAGATTTCACAATCGCGTCGTGCAGTGCGCGCTTTGGTCTACCCGAGATCGGAATCGGGCTGCTGCCGCTGGTGGTCTCAGCACCGATCTATCGCGCGGTCGGAAGCCGCAAGGTGCTGCTGGATTTGGTGCTCACCGGTCGCCAGATCGGGGCGGATGAAGCGGTCGAGCTGGGACTCGCGACGCGAGTCGTGGCCGACGATGCGCTCGATGACACGATCGCGCAGTTGTGTGCCAGGTTGGCGGAGCTGTCGCCCGTGGCGCTTCGCATGGGGAAGGAGGCGGTCTACACTCTGTGTGAGATGGAGTATTCGACTTCCATGCGCTATCTGCGCGAGATGATTACGCTTACCAGTCAAACCGCGGATGCCAAAGAGGGCATCGAGGCGTTCTTCGATAAGCGCAAGCCGAACTGGACCGGTCAATGAGCGACGAATTCGCCGACTGTGTGGCAAGCGCGCGCGCGCTGGTCGCCGAGTTCGTCGAGGAGGGAATCGAACAGTTCGAACCGTTGTCCGGTGCGCAACTCGCAGCGCGACCGCAAGCGCCCGAACCGCCGCACTCATCCGAGCCTGCGGCTCCGCCCCCCCACCCGTCCCCACCACCTGTGACGGCGGCGGCGATCACGTCGCATCTCAGCCTCGCGCAGGTACGCGGCGAACTGGGGGAGTGCACCCGCTGTCGTCTATGCGAGAGTCGCGACCAGATCGTATTCGGCGATGGCAATCCGAATGCAGCGTTGATGTTCATCGGCGAAGGTCCTGGCCAGGAGGAGGACCGGACCGGGGTCCCGTTTGTCGGCCGAGCCGGCGAGTTACTCACGCGCATGATCGAGGGAGGCCTGTCGATCTCGCGCAGCGAGGTCTACATCTGCAACATCGTAAAGTGTCGACCCCCAAAGAACCGGGATCCACGACCCGACGAAGTGGCGGCCTGCAAACCGTTTCTCGACGGCCAGATCGATGCAGTCCGCCCCAAAGCCATCGTCACTCTCGGGCGGCCCGCCACGAGCCTGCTGCTGGGACGCGACGTTTCGATTACACGCATGCGAGGTACCTGGCAGACATACAGGGGAATCCCGCTGATGCCGACCTTCCATCCGGCCTACCTGCTGCGCCAGTACACACCGGAGAATCGGCGCTGCGTATGGGAAGACCTGAAGGCAGCGCTCGCTCGAAGCTTGGAGTGATCTACAGAATTACCGAGCGGATCGCATTGGACTTCATCTGGCTGCCGCCGCCGGTTACGGCGCAACAGCCTACTGGGAAGACGTCGCATCCGAGTACCCGGCACTGATCGGCCCCGCTTCTGCGAATTGGAAGCCCTTGGCCTGGGAACAGAACCAGCACCAGATTGAAGTCCAGACCTCCCACGAGATTGCTCGACGCTTGGAGACCATTCGCGCCATCGTTGCCGATTCACGCGGCGAGGGCTCAGCAGCCGAACATGACTAGAACATGATTGAGAAGTAGCGCGTGCTCGGATGGATTTAGCGCTCAGGTCGCTCGCGAACGGCGGCCGACTGCTCTTCGCGGAACTTCGCCAGCCTCTCGCGTACCGCCTCGTCTGAGCGCGCGATGATTGCCGCGGAAAACAGCGCCGCATTCTTGGCACCGGCCTTCCCGATCGCGAACGTCGCAACTGGAATACCGCCGGGCATCTGCACTGTGGCCAAGAGCGCATCCAGCCCCTGCAGCGGCGACCCCTCGAGCGGTACACCCAGTACAGGCAGCAAAGTCTGCGCCGCCGTCACGCCCGCCAAGTGCGCCGCAGAGCCGGCTCCAGCGATGATCACCTCGATACCGGACGTCTCCGCCTCGCGGATGAATCGGACCAGCCGTTCAGGGGTGCGGTGAGCAGAGATGATTCGAACGTCGCTGTCGATCCCGAGCGATGCCAGTGTTTCCTCCGCAGAACGCATCACTGCCCAATCGCTCTGGCTTCCCATGATGATCGCAACTCTAGCCTCTGCCACGATACTTCCTCCGATCAGGGGTTCGGCTTGCGTCAAAACGAGGTTGCCTCGCGCCGCACGAACGTGATTGCGAACGTTGTTGCGAAATAGGATAGCCTCGTCCGAGCCTTCAGCGCGCACTTCGGTTGCGGCGACGCCAAAGGACCAACCATACGGCACAGACGGACAAATCGATGGCGGAGCCGAGACCGATCACCCAGACGACCCAGCTGTGTGGGATTGTGTTGCATCCCGCGGACCACACCCGGTCCCCAGCCATGCACAATGCGGCGTTTGCCGAGTTGGAAATCGACGCCGCCTACCTCGCGTTCGACGTGGTGGCGTGTGACCTGCCAGCCGCGATCGGCGCAATGCGCGCGCTGGGTACCCGCCAGCTCGCTGTATCGATTCCACACAAGGAAGCTGCAATCGAGCTGGTCGACCGGGTCGATGAAAAGGCGCGAAAAATCGGCGCCATCAACACCATTACTCGCCGCGGCGACCAGCTGATAGGCTCGAACACGGATTGGCTCGGTGGCGTTCGGGCGCTAGAGCGGGCCGTGAATCTCGCCGGCACCCGGGCGGTCGTGCTCGGTGCTGGAGGTACCGCGCGCGCGCTCGTGTTTGGTTTACTCGAGCGTGGCGCTCGCGTCGCGGTGCTCAACCGAACCGTGACTCGGGCGGAAAAACTCGCCCACGAACTCGGTGCCCAGAATGCCGGTTCGTTATCAGACCTGGCCAAGACGCCGTACGACGTTTTGGTCAATGCGACGTCAGTGGGCCTGCGTTCAGAACGATCGCCGATCGACGCTGCGTGGATTTCACCCGCGACCACCGTAATGGACGTGGTCTACGACCCGCATGAGACGCGGCTACTGCGCGACGCAACAGCGCGTGGCGCCCAGACGATCGGCGGCAAGTGGATGCTGGTCTACCAGGCAGCAGAACAGCTGCGTCTGTGGACTGGAAGAGAGGCACCGATCGATACGATGGCGGCTGCATTCGATGCAGCTGGAGCTGCGGCTCGCTGAAGCACGCCTGGCTCACCCCCGGCTACTCGCGCGCGCGTGCCCGCATGGATACCGCAGACGCCGGACCGCTGGTCAGCCCAATGGAGCCCTCAGCCCAATGCAGCCATCAGCCCAATGCAGCCCTCAGCCCAATGGAGCCCTCAGCCCAATGGGAGTCAGGCCGAGAATCCCCACTTCGCCTTGTTCTCCTCGATCTGCTCGGGAGAAGGTTTCGCCTTTTCCTCGACCTCTGGGACGGAGAAAGAGTCCTTATCACCGAGAATTTTGGCATTGAGGGCCGTGTCGTCCTCGAACACCGCCGGAACCTGTTCGTCTTCGAAGATCGCTTCCCAGGGGCACTCGGGCTCACACACTCCGCAGTTGATGCACTCTTCCGGATCGATATAGAGCTGGTTCGGAAAGGTCTTCGCGTCGCCGCCATCGTAGACATAGATGCAATCGACTGGACAGACCTCGACGCATGCTTGATCCACGCAATCGCGACAGAGTCGCGTAATCACCCAAGTCATCTTCTTGCCCCTCTGGGAGTATTGTCGGCCGAACGTTGGAGAAACGCTGGTTTCGCGCGGGCCTTACGTTAGCCGGGATACGATTCGCCGCTACTTCAGTTTCGTCTCTTTGTAGACAACGTGTTGGCGAACGACGGGATCGTACTTCTTCAGCTCGATCTTTCCCGGGGTGTTCGTCTTGTTCTTCACCGTCGTATAAAAGTGGCCGGTCCCGGCGGACGACTCGAGCTTGATTTTCTCGCGTTTTCCTTTCTTCGCCATAACAGTCTCTAGCTCCCAGCCGGCTCGGGCACGGCTACGCGACTCTTCGCGAACACGCGCACGCGCTGGCCGCCCTGCATTTCGATTCGAGTTCGATCCGGCTTGTTCGTCGACGGATCCACCAACATGACGTTGGACGCGTTGATGTAACCCTCGATCTCGACGATTCCGCCCGCACGTGCACCGCGCCGACCCGGCTTGAGGTGATGCTTTTGAACACGGACCTTGTCGACACGGAGCGTGCCGACGGTCGGCCTTACACTGATCACTTTGCCTTGCTTGCCGCGATCAGCTCCAGCGACGACCTGTACCAAGTCGCCCTTGCGAATGCGTTGAGCCACGAAACTGAACCTCCAGACGAGTGGTGTGCGGCTGTTGGGCGCACGATGTTTCGAACCTGCCACCGTCGAGGTGGGAGGCGGAATGAGTGCGCCAGAGCACGTTAACAGTCAACCCCTCCCCGCGGGAATTTCAAAAAAATCGCGCAATTCATGCGCCTCGGTGGCAGCAGGGGATATTCCTGGGGGCCCACGGTACGGTAGTTCACGCTGAGCGGCGAACAGGGTCGGAGGTTGCGTCGAATGAAGCTCGTAATGGTCGTCGGGCTGGGCATCGTATTGGCGATCGGAGCCTGTCAGCTGCTCCTCCCGGAGCGTTTCGCTGTCAACGCACCCGTTGCGCACATGCTGTTCGGAGTGGGCGCAGACGGGCCGCTCGAATCGGATTTTGATCCCGAAGCCGGCGGCGCGTCCCGAATTAGCGCAGCCAAGGGCTTTTCGATCTCGATCTTCGCCACCGATATTTCGAACGCGCGATTCCTGCGTCCAACCCCGAGCGGCGGGCTATTGGTCAGTCAGCCGCGATCGGGAACGATCCTGATGCTCGAGCCGGACCTCGACGGTGACGGTCGCTCCGACGGACGCAGGAAGTTGCTAGAAGGCCTGAATCGACCTCATGGCATGGATATTCACGACGGCTTTCTCTACGTCGGTGAAGGCGATGGCATCGGCCGGGTTCGCGTCGACGACTTCAGCGCGTCCGCCGAACAACTCCAGGCCAGCTACGAGAGAATCGTCGATGATCTCCCGAGCGGCGGTAACCACTGGAGCCGGACCGTCCGCGTCGGACCGGACGGCTTTCTCTACGTGTCGGTTGGATCGAGCTGCAACGTCTGCGAAGACGCGCCCCGCCGGGCGGCGATGTTGCGCTTCCGACTGGACGGAACCGATGGGGAGCTGTATGCGGGCGGCCTGCGCAATTCGGTGGGCTTCGATTGGCGACCCGGCACCGGCGAACTGTTTGCAACCGACAACGGTCGCGACCTGCTGGGAGACAATTTTCCACCGTGTGAGCTGAACCGGATCGTGCGGGGGGGATTTTACGGGTGGCCCTACGCGAACGGTGATGGCGTCGCGGACCCGGATTTCGGTGACGCGGCACCGGATCGCATCAGCGATTCGATCTCCCCGGTCCACGGATTCCGTGCCCACAACGCACCGTTGGGCATGACGTTCATCCGAAGCGACGCAGTGCCCGCCGATTACCGGGGCGCCGCGCTGGTGGCGCTACATGGCTCATGGAATCGTTCGAAAAAAGACGGCTACAAGGTCGTCTCGTTGCACTGGGACGCCGCCGGCCGAATCGAAGAACGAGACTTCGCGATCGGGTTCGAACGCGACGACGACGTAGTCGGCAGGCCCGTGGATGTAGCCGAGGGCGGTGACGGAACGTTCTACATTTCCGACGACTATGCCGGGGCGGTGTATCGCGTCGCCGTCGGCGAGGGTGCAGCGTTACAAGCCAGTAAAATGGCTCCAGGCGAACTTCGGGTTCGAGACGCCCCGGCTTCTGCAGCCGCGGATACGAGCCGAGCGATATCCTTCGAACGCGGCGGCGAACTGTATGGGCGTTTCGCGTGCGCGAGCTGTCACGAGGCGGCGCGGGCGGAAGCCGGCGTGGTAGCTGTCGAACTCGTCGACTTGCCCGCCCGCTACTCCAGTGACGACCTGGCTTCGTTTCTGGCCACGCCGACGCCACCCATGCCGGTATTTCCGATGAGTGCAACTGAGCGACACGACCTCGCGGTCTACCTGCTCGGCCGCCCCTAACCATTGGCGAGTCCTGGACGCAGCGTGAGCACTGCGCGAAAGCTGGTGCCCGGGATTTTGACGTTGCTGATGCTGTGCGTATTGGGCGCCTACTTGTTCGATCAACGCGCTCATTGGCTCGAGAACTACGCGCTGCGACCGCTACCCCTGCTCGGCATCGCGCTTCTGGTGGTGGCGACGCTGGGGCTGCGCGCGAGTGCCAATCAATCGCTGTTCGGCCGACTGCAAGTCGGTGCTTCATGGCGCGACTGGTTCGCACTGGTCAGCGTGAACTCGTTTTCGAACTACCTGCCCTTGTCGGCAGGCCTGTTCGCCAAGGCGTTCTATCTGAAGCGGGTCCACTCACTGCCTTACCCCGAATTCGCGGTCGGTCAAATGGCGCTTTTACTGCTGGTGGCCGCCAGCAACGGAATGGTGGGTCTGGTCACCGTCGCGTTGTTCGGGACCAGCGGCGCCGGGTGGGTCGCAGTCGGTTTTGCCGCCATGTGCGCGGTGGGCGCGCTCGCCTTCCTGCCCGCCGGCGCGACGCGTTCCCTCGCAAGCCTTCTCACCAGAGGTCGGCTTCCGTGGGACGCTGCCGCTGTCAGCGCGATTCGCCAAGCGGCCCCACGCGTGATTCCGCTTCAGCTGCTTGTCCTGATGGCCACTGCAGTCAGCCTGCAACTGGGCTTCGCACTGGGCGAGGCCCAGGTCGGACTCGCGCCCTGCATCATTTTCAGCGCGGCCACGGTCATTACGCGTTTGGTGTCGATTACACCGGGTGCGTTGGGCGTGCGCGAATTTCTGGTCGGAGGGCTCGCCGTTTTGACCGGCTTCGAGCTACAAGATGCGGTGATCGCGTCGACACTGATGCGCTTGGCCGAGATGAGCGTGATCTTCGTGCTGGGTGGCGTATTCACCTATCGGCTCTCGGGTCGAGTGGCGTCGACCTACGAGGTCGGGTCGGAGCCAGGGTCAGAGCCAGAGTCGGATCAGGAGTCGGATCAGGAGTCGGATCAGGAGCCCGGCTGAACCCCCGCCAGCACCTTTTCGAGACGCGCAGCGATCGCATCCCAACCGAACTCACTTCGCGCGCGCGCTTCACCCTTTCTCGCGAGTTGGTCGCGAAGTACCGGGTCCGCTAGCAGTCGGCCAATCGCGTCCGCCATCGCGTCGTGATCTCCCGCGGCGACCAACACGCCGGTTTCCCCGTCTACTACCGCATCGGGAATCCCGCCGACGAGGGTCGAAACGCTGGCGGTAAAGCCCAGTGCGGCCTCCAGGAACACGATCCCGAACCCTTCGATGTCACCCGGAATATCGAGGACCGGAAGCACGAACAGGTCGGCGCGCCGAAACAGCGCCACCAGCTCGGCGTTGGAAGGCTGCCCGAGTAGCCGCGCGTGATCAGCGAGCCCCAACTCATTGATGCGGGCCCCGATTTTCTCGCTGAGCCGCTCGCGATGCGCGAGTGATGCGGTCGCATCTCCACCGACCACCAGGTAGAGAACACTCGAATCCGCTTCGACGAGCCGCGGCAACACCTGTTCGACGAACTCCAGGATGCCCTTGCGACGCACCAGCCGACCCACCGATAGCAACACGAGTCGGCCGTCGAATTCCGTGTCCGTCTGGGGATCAGCGGGTTTCAGCTTGTCGAATTGATCCAGGTCAACCCCAGGAGACACGATCGACATCCGGGTCGGATCGAGCCCGATCGATTCCGCGAGATGCAGTGTATGCCGCGATATGGCGACAACCCGATCGGCCCGGCGCAACACGAAACGGATCGCCGGCTGGACCAGCCAGTGCTCGTACACCAGATCTCCGCCATACACGATCACCACGAACCGAATCCGAAAGCATCGCGACAGCAGCCAGCCGATCGGCACAGTCACCACACTTCCACACAAAATCACGTCGGGTTGCCAGCGGCGTGCGAGCGACCAGCCGGTGCGCAGCGCATGCATCAGGTAGGCGGCCAGGCCGGGCCTCGAAGCACGCAACACACCGACTTCAGCCGACACATCTCGCGCGTGTGCAGTCGCGATCCGCACATCGTTGCCCGCCCGGCGAAGACCCGCAAACTGCTGAGTGACCAGGTGTTCGAGCCCTCCAATGACGGGCGCAAAATTCCAGGAAAGCATCAGGATCTTCATCGCGGGTTTCCTGTATGGACTCCTGTACTGGTTGTTGTGCCAATTCGCGTGCTCATTGCCCCGCTACGCAGTGCCGCGAGCGATCATCGTACTATCTGAGATCGGTTCGGCATACGGCAAGCAGATCGAGGCTGCGTTCCAGTTCGTCGGCGGACGACCGATAGTCCGACAGGTCGAAGCGCTCGAGCGACTCTTCAACCGGTTGTTTGCGACTCTCCACGAGTCGCGAAATGCGTTGTTTCAGCCACTCGGGCACGCGATCGCGCATGCCGAGCACATCGATCGAGGCGATCTTCCGAATCGATCGAAGCCGCGCGTGCTCGATCTGCTCGACCTCATCGGTGCCCCGCACGCCCAGCACGCGGACGTCGGCGAATGTCGCGGTCATCAGCGCAGTTAGCTCGTCGGGCGTGTATTCACGCAGGTGGTAGCGGTTCCAGGGTTTCCGTCCCGGGTCGACCCGCGTCAACCGATTCGGCGTGGTCAGATATAGTGTGCCACCGGGCGCAAGCACGCGAGCAATCTCGTCGACATAGCCGCGATCGTCGGCAACATGCTCCACGACCTGAAATGACACGGCAACGTCGAAGCTCGCATCTTCGAATGGAATCCGCACTCCGTCATAGACCTGGAACTCGCAGCCGCCAGAGGCATTCGCGTTCGAAGCGTGTGCGACGACATCCGGATCGACGTCGAGTCCTACGAATCGCGCCGCATGGTCGAAAAGCCGCGTCGCTGCATAACCGGCACCACACCCAACTTCGACGACGCGGTCGTCGCATCGGAGCTCGCGTGCGACGTAGTCGTACGCGAACTGGTGACGCAAGTAGAGCAGGTGCTGTCGGACGGAGATCTGGCGATCGGGCAGGATCCGCTCGCTCGTGTCACTGATCGGCTCATTCATGCTTCGTCACCGCGCTGGCCACCCGCTGTGGCGATGCCGGCGCCAGCTTCGCTCGCCACTCCGGCTCGTCTCCGTATCCGTATTCTGCCATGAGCGGTTGGCAGACCCGCTCCAGCTCCCGGCAATCCGCTGCAGGCCAGTCACGCCAGTGGGCGATGACGTCCAGTTGCCCCGCGTTGATGCGCCGTTTCGGTGAAACCGGCGCATCCGCTTCGCGATAAGACAGCCCCAATAACTCACAGATCTCGCGCAAGCCCGAGTAATCCGCGTCAAAAATCTTCTCGTAGTGGATCAAGCAGTATCGCGGATAGCGCTCGCTGGCATCTCGTAACCGCCGATTCATCACCGCCCACACCCCCGCCGCCTTTCCGACAGGGCCCAGCCCCTCGAGGTTCAGAATCTTTCCCACGGCGGGGTACCAAAACGGGATGAACCGGTTCCCGAGGCCCTTCCAGCCCGACGCAGTCCCATGGTTCAGCGACGAACGGACGTGTTCTCTCGGATCCCGAACGATGTGGATGATCGTGGGATCCGCCCACACTTCGCCGATCACGTCCGCATAGCCCGCCAAGAATGGATTGCATTCCAGATACAACGCAGCCTCTAGCGGATCGACGTGTCGCAACCGTTTGCGGCGCAGCAGGGCCACCAAATGATCTCTCGAAAGCGCACCCAGCATATGCGCGTGCGACGCCAGGCGCAGCGAACGGGACGGCTTCGGTTCGTGCCTCGCAATCACGTGCGGATAGTTGCCATCGAAATACTCGGCCAGGAATTTTGTGCCAGTTCGACCCGCAGAGAGAACCAGCGCCACGGCCCGCTCCGTGTCGCGCGTCATCACCCGGTGCGGCTGGCCCGCAGACTCCCGAGACGCCATGGTCAGTCGCCCGAACCTCCGCGGGAATCGCGATCTCGCTGCCGGTACAGGAGTTCTTCGAGGTAGACGCGGTGACGGTTGAGCATGTCGCCGAGCACGCCCATGAACAGCAGCATCAGGCCGAAGATGGCGGCCGCCGCCGATCCGAAACCGGCCCACTTGTGCGGAGAAAATGATCCCATCGACAGATAGTGGATCAACAAGAAACCGCCAAGACCCGCCGCTAGCAAGAACGCCAGCGCGGCGATCGCCCCAAAGAAGAGCATTGGCTTGTAGTCGCGATAACTGCGAAAGATGATCCCGCTGGTATTGAGTGCATAGCGCAGCAAGTTTTTCGCAACCCGACTCTCGCCGTGTTCGCGCTCGCCGCGGACCGCGAGTGGCACCTCGACGATTGCGAGCTGCTTGAAGGCGAGATTCAAGAAGACCTCTTGTGTGTATGTGAACTGTCCCATCGGGTTCAATGCGAGCGCAGCGCGGCGGCTGTAGCAGCGCATCCCGCAAGACACGTCGTAAAAGGTCTGGCCAGTCAGACGCGAGACCAGACGCGCCATCATGCGGTTGCCCCATCGCTTGAGTGCTGGCATTTCCGGGACCAACGCCGGGTCCGCGAAACGCGACGCGCTGGCGAAATCGGCGCGCCGCTCGACCACGGGGCGAATCAAAGCCGGAATGTCGGCTGGATCAAATTGGCCGTCGGCGTCGATCGTGACGATCACATCTGCCGATGCGTCGACCGCGTAGCGGATGCCCGATGCGAAGGCCGCCCCGACACCCATTGTCGAGTTGTGCACAATGACCAGAGCGCCGGCGTTTCGGGCCTCTTGGGCGGTCGCGTCGGTACTGCCATCGTCGACCACCAGCACTTGGATCTCGCAAACGCCGGGGATCTGTTTTGGGATACCCGCAATGACTGACGCCACGGTCTTGGCTTCGTCCAACGCCGGCAGGATCACCAGCAGGCGAAGTTCTGCCGCGGGCGCAACCAGCGAGTCCGGCTCGGCGAGTGCCATCAGCGCGGAGTATACCGGCTCGGGGTGGCAACACCGGACAACGGGCGCCGATCGGTGGCCGCGCGATCAGATCGCGAGCAGCTGCGCGACGCGTTCGCGGTGATATCTGCCATCCCCAAGCCACATCTCATCGCTCTTGGCCCGTTTGAAGAACAGATGGCAGTCGTATTCCCATGTAAATCCGACACCACCGTGGATCTGGATGTTCTCCGCGCTCGCGTGGCGGTAGGCGTCGCTGGTGTAGGCCTTGGCCATGCTCGCAGCGAGCTCGGCCTCGTCAGTCTTCTCGGCGACCGCCCAGGCGG
>JAQBGU010000215.1:0-5966 GCA_032128375.1 Deltaproteobacteria bacterium
GAGTTTCCAGATTGAGCGCATCGACGAGTTGGCTGAGTACGCTTTCGGGTCCAACACCGTCATTCTCGAGTTCGACCAGCGCCGCGATGTCGGGATCGAGGCGAATCAGCGTCGACACCAGTTTCTCGCGTTGGCGTCGCAGTTCTGCCGGGTTACGCGGGCCCCGAGTCGGGAAGCCAGCGCCTCGGCCATCGCCGTTGAAATGGTTCTCGAGATTCCACACCGCGATACGCAGTGTTCCGTCGACGGCCGGCGGCCACGGTAGACGGGTGTTATCGCCGGGTTCGAACGTGACGGGACGGGTCGGTTGGATACGAAAACGACCGAACGCGAAGTCGAGGACGCCCTCGACTCCGGTGGCGAAATCTCCGAGGCGAAGCGTACCCCCATCGGGGCGCTCGAGATACGGAGTGGGCACCGGGTCGCGCGCGTCAGTCGTATCGTCGAGCAAGATGCGCCGGCGCGCGTTTTCGAACTCGAGCGCAATGGCCGCCCCACCAGGCATCGCGACGTGTGTGGGCTGCCACAGTCGCCCGTCGGCCGCGAGTTCGACTTCTCCAAATCGGGCCAGGTTCCGATGGCCCGTTGCGACGAGGGTCTGGTCGATCTGCACGCGCATTCCCTCCCAGCGCTCGAACGCCCCCTCGTCGGAAACCGGAAGGCGAATTTTCGCAGCGCTGGCCAGACCGAGTCGAGGACACTGGATCAGGTAATCGACGGGAAACAATTCCGTCAGCCCGAAAAATTCACTTACGCGGCCCCGCACGCGCACGCGATCGCCGGCTTCGAGTCGTACGCCGAGCCCTCCATCGAAGACGAACAGTCCCTCGGAAGTCGTCGGGTCATCATCTGTGCTGTCATCGTCTTGCTGTAGGAAGAACCCACCGAGACCCGAAGAGAACGCGCCGGTGACGACAGCCTCGACCTCGACGTCATGGCCCCGAAGTGGACTCGATGGCCCGCTCCCCTGGATCGCGTGAACGGGTGTGGCCGATGTTCCACATGCGCTTGGCGAGACGGCCGAACTGGAACCGGCCATGGCGGTCGCGAGCACGCCTGCGAACGCGAGGAAACGGAGTCGAATCGTAGTCGGCACAGGATGGCCCCTCTTGCGGGCGTCCGTGTGCCCACAGCATAGGGACCAGGTTTGTGGTGTGAATTCGCGAGCGATGGGTGGCGGTCGCGCGCAGCGCGGTTGATAGCACATCGTTCAACCTTTCGCAGTTTGTTTGCGCGATCTGAATCACCCGCGCTTCGAGCGACGGGATACGGTGTCAGCCGGGGAACAGGTCGGCGCGATACGGGAGGGATCTCCGAGCGGGCCCCGGACAGACTGTCGAATCGGGTTCGCGGCGGCGACCCGCGACGCTATCGTCGGGTGAATGTCTGGGTGAGAAACGCAAAGGGGGCGCTATGAGCACGGCTGGATCTCGAACTACCCAAGGGCGCGGACGACTCTACGAAAGTGTGCTGGACACCGTTGGCGATACACCCTGCATTCGCATCAACTCGCTCTCACCAGAGGGTGTTCAAATCTACGTCAAGGCGGAGTTCTTCAATCCCGCCGGCTCGGTCAAGGATCGGCTGGCCGTGAGCATCATCGAGGAGGCTGAACGCAGCGGTGAACTCGAGCCTGGCCAGACTGTAGTGGAAGCCACGAGCGGCAATACCGGGATCGGCTTGGCGATGGTTTGCGCGGCAAAGGGATATCCACTGGTCATCACGATGGCAGATAGTTTTTCCATCGAGCGTCGCAAGCTGATGCGCTTCTTCGGCGCCAAGGTCGTACTCACTCCGCGAGCGGAGAAGGGCATGGGCATGTATAAGAAGGCGATCGAACTCGCCGAGGCGAACGGCTGGTTTCTCTGTCGCCAGTTCGAGACAGACGCGAACGCGATGATCCACGAGAACACGACAGGTCGCGAGATCCTCGCCGACTTCGACGGCAAACGTCTCGACTACTTTGTGACGGGCTACGGGACGGGCGGCACAGTCACCGGTGTGGCGCGGGTTCTGCGCAAGCATCGGTCCGATACGAAGATCATCCTCACCGAGCCGGCCAATGCATCGATCGTGTCGAGCGGGCAAGCTCAGCAGCGGACCGAGGCCGGCTCGCCGGCCGGAAGCCACCCCGATTGGCAACCGCACCCGATCCAGGGCTGGACGCCAGATTTCATTCCGCTCGTCTTGCAGGAATCGATCGACCAGTCGTACTATGACGACTTGATCCCCGTGTCCGGTCCGGTCGGCATGGACTGGTCGCGAAAACTCGCTCAACGCGAGGGCATCTTCACCGGAATCTCCGGTGGCTCGACGTTCGCAGTCACCATGCAGGTCGCCGAACGCGCCGTGGAGGGCTCAGTACTCCTGTGCATGCTTCCCGACACAGGGGAGCGTTATCTATCTTCCCCACTGTTCGAAGGAATCCCCGAGGACATGACAGATGAGGAGGCCGAACTCTCGCGCTCGACGCCCGGCTACCAGATGCCCGTCTAGCGGGGCAGTCGTATGACTACACGGGTCGCCGACAGAAATTCGAAAGCGCTCGAAATGGCACGAAATTCTTTCGCGATGTCGCCATGTAGCGACGTTCCAACGATTGATATCACCCACCGAAGCGAAAGAGGAGTCGCACTATGTCCAGTCTCTACGAACGCCTCGGTGGCACCGACGGCATTTTGGCAATCGCGAACGACCTCATTGACTTTCATCGAAACAATCCCCGAATTGCGCCGCGTTACGCAGACAGTGATCTGGCAGCTGTGAAGAACGCCGCTGCCACCTTTTTCATAGAGGCCGCGGGTGGTCCGAGTGTCTATAGAGGGAAAGACATGTTGACCGCACACCGGGGGATGAACATCGATGAGGCGGAATTCGTGGCCGTGCTCGATGACGCAGTGGCGGCGCTCGACAAAAACGGCATCGGCCAGCGAGAGAAGGAAGAGGTTCTTCTGTTCTTGTACGAAATGAAGGGGGAAATTGTGCACGTGTGAAATCGATGCAACTTCCCTGTGATCGTGGTTCCACACTGCTGGAATTTTCGATCGCCTTCAGCCAGTGGCGAATCTCTTGCAAAACGCGTCTTTCGCGACCGTAAGCGACAGTGGTTTCCAAGCGCGCACGCAATCCGCGCTCCCGAGGGTCGAGCGCGCACCCGCCGTCGCGGGCGCCAGTTTTCCGAGCCCTGATGCTCGGAAAGCCTTGATACATCGGCTCGTACGGGCGACCTTCAACGGGCGATAGAGAAGCCAGGCGGCTTCCGAGGCCGAATTTCAACTCCGACCTGTGCGGTCGGAAAGCGTCCCGACAACCGAATCAAGCGGTGGGTCGTCGCATGGATCGTGACGAGCCGGCCCCCCATCAAGGAGAAGATCTCATGTCGAATCAAATCCCGTTCGTCGACTACCTGGTACTTGGCGACGACCCCCATCTTGTCGCCAAGGAATGCATTGGTTGCAGCGCCCGCTTCTTCGACCGGCGCAACGCCTGCGCCCGTTGCTCGGGTACCGAGTTCAAACCGGCGCGCGTCGCGACGCGGGGAGAGGTTCGCACGTTTACTATCGTCGCATTCGCTGCGCCCGGAGTCACCGTCCCCTTCGTTTCGGCCATCGTCGACTGCGACGGCACGAGCGTGCGCGCAAACATCGTCAATATCGAGGCTGACCCAGACCACATCAAGCTCGGTATGCCCGTACGCCTCACGACCTTCCCCGTCGCGAAGGACGCTTCGGGCGTCGAAGCCGTGAACTTTGGGTTCGAACCGGCGGCCTAGACCAGAGATTTCGAGAACGGTGTGGAACTGCAGAGCGCAATCCATCCGTGGACGACTACCAACAACGAACCGATTAACGAACCAAGTGAATCAAACGAGTAAGGTATAGGAGAACACCATGGGCTCGGAAGACGTATACATTCTCGGTATCAACATGACAAAGTTCGGCAAGCACAAGGACAAGGACGTCCTGGACCTTGCGAGCGAAGCCACCCTCGCAGCATTGAAAGATGCAGACGTGACGATGGCCGACATGGGCATTATTGCCGCCGGTAATCTCATGGGCGGTGCAATGCCGATCGCACAGACGATCCAGAAGCAGTGTGGCCAGACCGGGATTCCCGCTTACAACGTTTCGAACGCGTGCGCGACAGGTGCTACCGCAATCCGAGTCGCCTGCATGTCCATCAAGGCAGGCGAATCGGACTTTGGTCTCGCAGTGGGAGTCGAGAAGCTCTCTGGCGCAGGATTGCTGTCGGGCGGCTCGCGAAAAGCGGACGGCGACTCGTGGGTGCGCAGCGGTCGCTATGGCGCGGTGGCTGCTGTCGATGGTCGAATTGGCACCGACACGATGCCCGGTGTGTTTGCACAGGTCGGCATGGAGTACGGCCACAAATACGGCGGAGCCAACTTCGAACTCTTCGCGCAGATTTCCGAGAAGAATCACGGTCACTCGACGCTGAATCCTCTAGCGGCATACAACAAGGCGATGTCGCTCGAGGAAATCATGGGCGACCTGATGATCGCTTACCCGAATACCCGTCCCATGTGTTCAGCAAACTGCGATGGCGCCGCAGCTGCAGTGTTGGTGAGCGGCAGCAAGCTCAAGACGCTCTCTCGGCAGCAGCAACGCCGCGCGGTTCGCATTGCGGCTTCAATCTTGACGAGCGACCCGTACGAAGAGGCGTGCCAGGTTCTGCCCAACGTCAACACGTTGACACGCAACGCAGCCAAGCAGGCTTACGAGCAGGCGGGTATCGGTCCGGAAGACCTGGACCTGGTCGAATTGCACGACTGCTTCGCAACCGCAGAACTGGTGCACTACGACAATTTGATGTTGTGCGAAGAAGGGGGTGCCGTCGATTTCTTCAAGTCGGGCGCGCCGTTCCGCGACGGCAGCATGCCGGTCAATGTTTCCGGCGGATTGCAGTCCAAGGGACATCCCATCGCCGCAACCGGCATCGCCAACGTATGGGAGGTCTGTCACCACCTGCGTGGTGAAGCTGGCCCGCGTCAAATCCAAGGCGCCAAGGTGGGGCTGGCGCATGTCATTGGTCTCGCGTCCGCGTGCGGGATTCACATCTTGGAGGGAAACTCGGCGTAGCGCGTCGCGCGCGTGGAAGCATTTCTAGCGGAGATGAGCCAGCGACATCTCAGGGTTCAGTGATCTTCCAAAACGCCGCAGGACCGACCGGCTATCGAAATGACCAGCAATGGGTCAGGTGACAACGCCGGTTCTGTCGTATTCAAACGGTCATTCGTGCCTCAGCACGAAGGGAGGAAGCGATGGAACCGATGTTTTTCGCCTGCTCGATCTTTGCGGTGATGGGATTGATTGGATTGGGGCTGCACTTGACGAGCCTCGCCAACGAACGCGAAGCTGCGCGGCTCGCTCGCCTGGATCGCCACAGAGAAGACGCTGTTGATAGCTCGATGGATCTGCTCGCCGACGATTAGGCGGTCAATCGTCTCCTCAGGGTGGCGGAGAAGAAGTCCGTCACACAGTCGTGGGACTTCGAAGCTTGGTCCCAGACGATTTGGTCTTAGAGAAAGTCGCTGGCGTGATGGCGCTCGGGTACACGCTCTTCTTCGGGCCCCCAGGCCTTGTTGACCCGTTGGCCACGTAGGACAGCCGGGCGCACTTGAATTTCCGATGCCCATCGCACAACGTTCGTGTACGATTTCGCATCGAGAAACACCTCTGCGTCGTAGATATTGTTCAACACCACGCTGCCGTACCAGGCATAGTTGGCAATGTCCGCGATATTGTATTCGTCGCCGCACAGATATCTCCGCTCGGCAAGGTTGCGATCCAGTACGTCGAGTTGGCGTTTGACTTCCATGGCGAAGCGATTGATCGGGTATTCAAATTTCTCGGGCGCGTAGGCAGAGTAGGGGCCGAGGCCGCCGCCCAGGTACGGGGCACTGCCCATCGGCCAAAACAGCGCGGACATGCATTCAGCTCGGGCGGAGG
>JAQBGU010000216.1:0-7491 GCA_032128375.1 Deltaproteobacteria bacterium
GTGGAGAAGACCTAGACGGCGACGACTGGGCCGACGGCCTCGACAACTGTCCAGCTATCGCTAACGGTGACCAGACAAATACCGACGGCGATGCTCGCGGAGATGTCTGCGATCCATTCCCCAGCGATTCGAGCGAAGATTCGGACACCGACGGGGACGGGACCGGGGATAACGCTGATTTGGACGATGACGGCGACGGCCTCAGCGACGCGATCGAGATTGCTCTAGGCACGAACCCCCTGAATCCCGATACCGATGGCGACGGATTCAGCGACGGCAACGAGGTCGCAGCGGGAACCGACCCCCTGGATGTCGAAAGCGTCCCAATCCCCGAACCCGCTCCCGTCTTGCTCGAAGTTGCGGTGTTCCTCACGCTGTTGTGGATGAAACGGGCGCGGGTGGTCGGCACGACGGCGAATCAACCGCAACGATTTGGGCGACGACGCTTCAGTTAATCACCGGCGCAAGCACTTCGACTTCCGCTGCCTCATGCCGGTTCATTTCGTTGAGAGAGTGCGTCGATCAGTCCTTGGACAACACTTTCGTGAGAGGTGCTGACCGCAACCCCGAATGGTCATCGATCACGGGGGCCGCGGCGCGCAGGTTTCAGGTTCGTGAGGCTGTTCGAGCGACTCCGATTGCGAAAGGGGGAGGGCGGGTCGGATCTCTGGGTCAAGGGGTAGTGAGCCCGGGCGGGGTTAGTCAGAGAAATACGCGGACAAAATGAGCACATAAAAGTGAAGGTTCGCGGGATCGCGCAAGCGAATCATATCCAAAATTTCCAGCGGGCCCTGTGTGCGCCGCCCGCCCGGCCGGCTGACATCGCGAGCAGCCCCATACACGTGAGAATTGCTGGTATGATCCAGCGAAAAGCAGGGGGCCGGACGCTATGGCCATGTCTCGTTTGGCCGCACCGTCGTGACCAGGGTTACCAGGGAAGGCGCGATGATCTTGGAAGATCCGACGATACGAACCGCAGCCCAATTTTCGGTAAGCCATGACGGGTGGAGTAGGCGACGTGCATTCGGGGGATGTCCCAAAACAGGTTGATTTAGAGAACTGAGAGCGGCGGCTCCTTCACCCTCCGTGTGGTACCTGACTATTCCCCAGTCGTGAGACCGGGGGGTGCGCCGTATCGTTGGGTCCAATTGGCGCCCTGCATCGAGTCCAGGGCAGGCACCAAACGCGGCACTGATGCGAACTCCTCCATACTTCGGCCGTCGTCAGCACCGTCGCGGAGAGCGGTTCGATTCCGGTCCATCCGGGCGGGGTACGCGCTTCTGAGCCCTCGGACGGTTCGACGATCTCGCGGAAGGTGAGTCGAGGCCGATCTCAACGCGACAGAGGAAGGCCCGCACCATTACTATGGGTCGGGGTCCGGCGCGTATATGCGCCGAGCCGCCCGGTATCCGATGACGATGTCTTCCAGCCGCCCAAGTCCGCGCCACAGCGTGGTGGTACCCGGGTCGCCGTCGCTGTTTCGACCTAAGAATCCTCCGAGCGAAGCGATCATGCGCACCGAATCGCGCAGAGTCGGCGGCTCCGCAGGCGGCGCAGCCTCAAGCACCGTGGCGCAGAGCGCTTTCCACTCCTCCTCCTCGAGGAAAACATCGCACGGCACGTCGGGCGTCTCGCGTCCCTGCTTGGTCAGCCAGAAGATCCGCCAGGCGACGACCAAATCGATGGCGAGACAGCTCTCAATACGAGATGCGTCACCCAGTCGCCGGTCCTCGATGCGACAGCCGCTCTTGATGACGCGATGGTACACCTCGATCCCCCAGCGCAGCGTGTACCAGCGCAAACGCTCGATGGGGGGATGTCCCAGAACGTGGTGAACTAGAGAGATGAGAGTGGCGGCTCCTTCACCTTCCGTGTGGTACGGAAGGGGTAACCAAACCACGAAGGAGGGGGGTAGGGAAAACAGTGCGACCAGGCTCTGCTGGTCGATTGGGATTGGAGGAATTGCGATGACTCCATGAAACTCGATTTGTTGTCCAGCGGGTGCGAAACCCGCCCGGTCAGGGGTGAGCCCGCCCGAGCCGGTAGCGAACCTGGCGACGGCCTCGGCAACGAGATCGGCGAAGCGTAGGTACGCGAGCGTGTGGGCCGTGGGTCTACTCGCAGCCTTTGGCTGCTCCCTTCGAAAACTATATTCGTTCCGGATGCCGAGCGTTCTGTATTCCGTGAAGGCGATGGCGACCTCTGCGTAGATCTTCTCAAAGAGAAGTAGGGGCGAGGAGTGGTCGAGTCCGAAGTGGGGGAGCAGCCGAAAGGCTGCGACTACACCACGGCACGCACGAAGAGGACGGCCCAGTAACCCGGGAGGCCCATGTCTCTCCTCTCGGGAGTTCCGGTCGGATGGGAGCCGGTGATGATCTCCGAAGCCGGCGCGTTTGCCGGCGCACGCGCTGGTCGCCGAGAATAGTCGGCAGAAAAGCGCCTGTCCCAAGAGGTAGGTCGTCGGCGAGGGGAACCGAAGCCGCGGCCGAAGGAGGCGAGGGAGTCGCGGCCAAGCTTTGCTTGGCAAGCGCTCGGAACCGAAGGTTCCTCGCGGAGGGCTGCATACGAGCTTTGACGTCGGGGAACTTGTTGGTACCAATAACGGATCGGCGTTCGGCTGCGGACGAGGGCGCCGCTGAAGGTCGCTCGAAGGACCTCGGTCCGACGCCAGACCGTACCATGGATCGATTGGAACGCGCTGTGGCTCGTCAGCTGCAGCGCCTGTTAGGCCGCGCCAAACTTGTTGGAAGAGGTCGCTGGGGATGCTTCGATGGCCTCGTAGACTCGCACGGGGTAGTGCATCCCCCTGACTTCAATCTCCCCCCGCTCCTTGCAGCGGAACTCGTCTTGGACCAGCGCCCAGGTCGCGTAGCTAATCAAGAACCTGCCGGGCTCGCAGTGTTCTTGGATGCGCGCCGTCAAGTTCGTCTGGTTACCGATCGCGGAGTAGGCGATAGGGCCTGCAGAGCCGAATTCTCCCACGCTCGCTACCCCACGTGTTGATGCCGATGCGGATGCGGAAATGCGTCTGGATGCCCTCTCGGGAAAATCCCTACTTGCGACCCGGTTGAAGCAACGCGGCAGTGGGCGGTGACGGCGAACTTTGCGGTCTTCGAAACCCTCGAAGAGCGCCACACCCAATGCCATGCGACCGGAAGGTATCTCGACCAGCTGACTCGAGATCCGGACGGGAGGCTGCTGTTCGTCTCCAAGGTCGCGATCTGCGACTCTGCGCTGGTCCCGAATTCCCTCGTCACGCCGCTCTAGCGCAAGCTCCGGGCGCGGCGGGGTTCGGACCGTCGTCGGTGTCGGGATATGAAACCGCGAATAATTGTCTTGCCAGTGACACCGCGGTGAGTGTCTAATCGCGAAGTGCGAACGATGAACGTTCGGATCGAGTGGCGAATCGGGCGCCCGCTCACGGCGGGAGGCTCTCGGCGGCCCGCGTTCCAATCCTTCCGAAAGCCGTCGGGGTCGCGACCGCTGGCGGGACGCACGCTTGCGCTGGTTGTTTCGATGCTTCTTGTATCCGCGGCGGTCCGGGCGGCGACGCCGGCGCTCGAGCTGTCGACGTCGGCGGATGTCACCGTCGCACTCGGCGCCACCCTGGTCACTGACGAGGAACTCGCCCGCGATGACCTCGCGGGCGCGGTGGTCGCGGTCGGCTTCCCGGGCCTGGCATCCAACGCCGCTGTGATCGCCTTCGAGTCGCTACCGGGCGGAGACGTGCTGCTCGCGTTCGAAAACGCCGTCGTACTGCCCGGCAATCCCAGCGCGATCACCGCCCGCCCCGGCGACGTCGTCCGACTGCAGGGTGCAACCTACAGCTTCGCGTTTCAGGCGGCGTCTGCCGGCCTGCCGGCCGGGACCCTCACCGACGCCATCAGCACCAGTGCCGGCGACCTGCTGCTGTCGTTCGACACTTCGGTCGACCTCGGCGCTGGCGCACTCGCACACGACGAAGACATGGTGCTTTGGAACGGCGCAAGCCTGGCGCTGTTCCTCGACACATCCGCATTCGGCGTACCCGCCGCGCTCGACCTCGACGCTGCGCACTGGATCGAAGTCA
Organism: Deltaproteobacteria bacterium; assembly: GCA_032128375.1. GTDB lineage: Bacteria > Myxococcota_A > UBA9160 > UBA9160 > SMWR01 > JAJDAM01. Next base: position 4,070 of record JAQBGU010000216.1, read on the forward strand.
ACGGCCGCTGGTGGCTCTCGTTCGACGGAAGCGGCCTCGTCGGGGGCGTCTTCTTCGCTGACGAGGACGTGCTGGAGCTCGACCCGGGCACGGGCACGTGGCAATTGGCCTTCGACGGCTCGGCCGCGCATCCGAGCTGGGCCGCGGCCGACCTCGACGCGCTGCGTCCGCTGTCGGACGTGGACGCCGATGGCCTCGCGGATGATGACGAGGCGCTGCTGGGCACGGATCCACTGGACCCGGACTCGGACGACGATGGCCTCACCGATGGTGTCGAGACCGACACCGGCGTCTTCGTGGGCTCGAACGACACCGGCAGTGACCCGCTCGATCCCGATAGCGACGGCGACGGATTCGACGACGGCGCGGAGGTTGCGGCTGAATCGGATCCCAACGATCCGAACTCCACCCCACTCGCCGTTCCGAGTCTCACACCACCAGCGTTCACGATCCTCGTGCTGATGCTGCCCGTGGCAGCCGCCTGGTCAATGCGCCGCGCGCGCAGAGGGAGAAGATCATGATGAGCAAGCGCACCGTGCGACTCGCAACAGGGCTGATCGTCCTCTGCCTGGCGGCCGTCGCACTCGCGGTCGACGGAGTGATCGAGATCAATCAGCCGACGGTGCTCGCGGGGGGTATCACGCCCGGCGACGGCGCCGGTTTCCCCGCAACGCTCGACACCCGCGGAAGTTACCGCCTCACCAGCGACCTGATCGTCCCCGATGCGAACACGACCGCGATCAATGTCGTCGCTGACCATGTCAGCGTGGATCTCAACGGATTCTCGATCATCGGTCCGGGTGGAGCCGGTAGCGGCGACGGCATTCGGTCGACCGGCAGCGACACGGCCGTCCGCGATGGGCGCGTGAGCGGCGTGGGCGGCGACGGGCTGAGCCTCGGCGATTTTGCGCTCGTGGAGGGCGTGATTTCATCGAATAATGGCGGCGACGGCATACAGACAGGCGACAAGAGCCTGGTCGCGGGAAACATCGTCACCGGGAACATCGGCTTCGGCCTGCAGCTGGGCAGCGACACCGCCTATGGCGGCAACGCCCTCACCGACAACCAGGGCGGCAACGCCTTCCCGCAGGTGGCGGGCGGCGGCGTGGAGATTTCGGACAATCTGTGCGGCAGCGACACCAACTGCGCCATCTGCGGCGACAACGTCGTCACGCCGCCAGAAGCCTGCGACGACGGCAACACCACTCCCGGTGACGGCTGCGACGCGAGCTGCCAATTCGAGACCGGATTTCCCTGCGGCGACGGCCTCGTGCAGGGCGCCGAGCAGTGCGACGACGGCGGCACCGCACCCGGTGACGGTTGCGACGCGAGCTGCCAGACCGAACACGGTTGGGAGTGTAGTGGCCAGCCTTCGAGCTGCGGCGAAGTGTGCGGAAACGCATTGATCTCCTCCAGCGAGAGTTGCGACGACGGCGGCAGCGCGGGCGGCGACGGCTGCGACGCGAGCTGCCAGGTCGAGCCCGGCTTCTTCTGTGTCGGCGAGCCCTCGAGCTGCAACACGATTTCGTGTGGGGACGGATTCGTGAGTTCCGGCGAGGCTTGCGACGACGGCGCCAACGCTGCCGGCGACGGCTGCTCCCCGGGCTGCACGATCGAGCCCGGCTGGAGCTGCAGCGGCCAGCCGTCGAGCTGCAGCACCATCTGTGGCGACGGTCTGATCGGCGGCTCCGAACAGTGTGACGACGGCGGCGGCGCAGCGGGAGACGGCTGCTCGCCGGGCTGCACGATCGAATCCGGCTGGAGCTGCAACGGCGAGCCGTCGAGCTGCAACACGGTCTGCGGCGACGGCTTCATTCGCGGCTCCGAGACGTGCGACGATGGCGGCAATGCGCCCGGCGACGGCTGCTCGCCGGGCTGCACGATCGAGGCCGGTTGGAGCTGCAGTGGTGAGCCGTCGACCTGCAACGCGGTCTGCGGCGACGGGTTGCTAGGCGGCTCCGAACAATGCGACGACGGGGGCACCGCGGCGAACGACGGCTGCTCGCCAGGCTGCACCATCGACACGGGCTGGAGTTGCAGCGGCCAACCCTCGAGCTGCAACGCGATCTGCGGAGACAACTTGATCCGCGGCTCCGAGCAGTGCGACGATGGCGACACTTCGGCGAATGACGGCTGCTCGCCGGCCTGCTCGATCGAGCCCGGCTGGAGCTGCAGTGGCCAGCCTTCGAACTGCAACAGCATCTGTGGCGACGGTCTGCTCCGCGGCACGGAACAGTGCGACGACGGCGGCAGCGTGCCGAACGATGGCTGCTCGCCGGGCTGCACGGTCGAATCGGGCTGGAGTTGCAGCGGCCAGCCGTCGAATTGCACGCTCAACCCCAAGCTCGTCTTCGTCACGAGTCTGACCTACAACGGAAATCTGGGCGGCATTGCAGGCGCCAATGCGAAGTGTGCCGCGCGGGCGACGGCGGGTGGCCTGTCCGGCACCTTCCTGGCCTGGGTCGCCGATTCCACCGGAGGCAGCGCGCCGGCTTCGCGCTTCACGCAGTCTGCGGTTCCCTATGAGCTGAGGAACGGCCAGGTCGTCGCGAACTCGTGGACCGACCTGACGGATGGTTCGCTCCAGACGGCGATCACGCGAACGGAATTCAACACCGTCGTCACCGGCAGCAGCTGGACCGACGTGCGGTTCAGCGGCCTGTTCCACGACACCAGCCATTGTTCGAACTGGACGTCGAGCCTCGTGCTCGGCCGCACGGGGACCAGCACTGCAGCCACGGTCAACTGGACGGAAGCCGGTACGACCGCGTGCAGCAGTTTGAATCGGCTCTACTGCTTCGAGCAGTGAAGGATCGCAATGATCGTCAGCCACCTCACTATTGCGGCGGCTGACGAACTTCCCTCATGGTGCTCGGCACTCGTGGGATGCTTGCGGAAGACCAGGAAGGTGGCGTCGTCGGGCTTGCCCGGTGCGTCGCCTTCGTTCGCCATTCGTGCCGCACACTCGGCGGCGATGCGGCGGCGGCCCCTGTCTGTTACCAATATTCATCCGCGACCTGTGATGAGCTGATCGACGATGAGAAGCCTTCCGATTAGGCGGCCTCGCGCCAGCCATATCGGTGGTGGAGACCGCCGACGCGCGACAATCCGATGACCTTGGCGTGCGGCATGCGTCCCCTTGGGGCGAAAGGCGAATCGGTCCTGGGAACTGAGGGTCACCCCAATAGATTCAAAGGGTTGCGGCCAAGGTGGGGTCACTTTGGGGTCACTTTAGGGTCGACTAAGGGTTCGCGAAAGAATAACTCCGGTTAATTAGTCGAAATCATGCCGCCGGATGGCGGGAAGGTTCCGAACGCGATTCCACCTGTACGCAGCGGTCCCGGGCAGAACGGCTGTTCTGAGCGATCAATGGCAGTTGATGTCCAGTGATCATTATGGCACTATTACGCATTATTGAGCGT
>JAQBGU010000217.1:0-37141 GCA_032128375.1 Deltaproteobacteria bacterium
GCCCAACCGGGCCGGCTCCTTCTCTGCCCCCTGCTGCACGCCTGTGCAACTGCTGCCCGTGGTTTTAGCAGGGACGGAATCGGGGGTAAAGCCCCGTTTGTCGTACTGCCTGGAAATTGAGCAGGTCTGCGCAGGAGACGGGCGCGGGGATCCGCTCGAATGTGCCCAAGTGTTCGTATTTGGGCCGATTTCCGCACATCGAAGGACTGGAGCGGCGATTTTCGAATTGGCACGGGGCTTGAATTAGCAGCCGAAGGTGATCGGCCCGCGACTCTGGGGAGCGCGGCCCGGCACGAGCGGTGGGTCCGGCGCGAGCCGCCCCATACAGAAACCTTCCATCCCCTGCCGAGGACCAACGATGCAACGCCTGCCCATTCTTCTCGTGCTGGCCGGAGCCTTGCTCCTACCCAGCCTCGCGCTGGCCGAGGACGGCGTCACGCCGGGCCAGTTCACCGCAAACAATGTTTGGATGATGCTCTGCGCCGGCCTGGTGTTCATCATGCACCTGGGCTTCGCGACGGTGGAATCCGGGCTCACCCGCGCAAAGAACACCACCAACATCCTGTTCAAGAACACCTTCGTCGTTACCGCCGGCATCCTCACCTACGCCTTCATGGGCTTCAACCTCATGTACCCCGGCGATTTCAGCCTCGGCAGCTGGTTCGGCTTCGCGGGCTTCGGCATCGCGACGGACGCCGCGGGAAGCACGCCGGCCTACGCCGACGGCGGTTACACCTATTGGACCGACTTCCTCTTCCAGGCCATGTTCGCCGCGACCTGCGCGACGATCGTCTCCGGTGCGGTGGCGGAGCGGATCAAGCTCTCCGCCTTCATGATCTTCGTGGTTCCCTTCGTGATGATCGTCTACCCGCTGGCGGGCTCCTGGAAGTGGGGCGGCGGCTGGCTCGACCAGATGGGCTTTTACGACTTCGCGGGTTCGACACTCGTGCATTCGGTTGGCGGCTGGGGCGCCCTGGTCGGCGCGATGATGCTCGGGCCTCGTCTGGGAAAATACGTTGGCGACCGCATGAACCCGATTCCCGGCAGCAACATGCCGATGGCCGCAGTCGGCGTCTTCTTGCTCTGGCTCGGTTGGTTCGGATTCAACGGCGGTTCGGTGTTGAGCGCGGATCCCGCACTGACTTCCTTCGCGCTGGTCACGACCTGCCTCGCCGCGTCGGCGGGCGCAATCGCTGCGATGATGACTTCGTGGTTCCAGTTCTCGAAGCCTGACCTGTCGATGGCCCTCAATGGGATTCTGGCGGGCCTGGTGGGCATCACGGCCGGTGCCGACACGGTGGGAATCCTCGGTGCCGTCACCATCGGCGCGATTGCCGGCGTGCTGGTCGTCTACGCGGTGATCCTATTCGACCGAATCAAGATCGACGATCCGGTCGGCGCGATCTCAGTCCACCTGGTGTGTGGTGTCTGGGGCACGCTCGCAGTTGGGATCTTCTCGACGAACCCCGAGCACTCGTTTGTCACGCAGCTGATCGGTGTGGCGGCCTACGGCATCACGACTGTAGCGGCCGCTTTGGCGATCTTCGGAGCCATCAAGGCCACAATGGGACTGCGCGTCAGCGAAGAAGAGGAACTCGAAGGTCTCGACCTCGCCGAACACGGCAGCCACGCCTACGACTTCTCGATGGGCTCGGGATTCATGGAACCCAGCGCCCGACCGCAGCGCGTCCCACTTGCGACGTCTTTTCCCGCAACCGATCGGGTCTGATCCAACGGGCAGCCAGCGCTGACTGACGCGCTGGCTGCCTCAATCAGCACCTCAACTGGAGAATCAACCGTGAAGAAAGTAGAAGCGATCATCAAACCGTTCAAACTCGACGACGCCAAAGCAGCTCTCGGAGAAATTGGCATCGATGGTATGACCGTCAGCGAAGTCCGCGGCTTTGGTCGTCAGAAGGGACATAGCGAACTCTATCGCGGCGCAGAATACGTGGTGGAGTTTCATCCGAAGGTCAAGATCGAAATCGTCGTCACAGACGAATTGGTGGAAAAGGTCACCATCGCGCTGCGCGATTCAGCCGGATCTGGAAAGATCGGCGACGGAAAGATCTTCATCTACCAAGTCGAAGAGGCCGTGAGAATTCGCACCGGGGAACGTGGCGAGGCGGCCATTTCCTGATTCAGTTTGGTTCGGCTGCGCGAATCGCCAGGCGACTCCTAGCTCCAGAATCGACGCAGCGCGCGTCGGGGATGGCGGCCATTGACACTGCCCGTGTAAGGCGGACGGATGTTGTATCCGATCAACTCCTGGAGCTGCTTTGGCAGTTGGCGCACGGTCGAACGCGGGATCGACAGCAGGTGCGTCTCGAGCGGACGCAGCCAACTGGCGATGTACTCGGAATAAATGAAGATCGCAGCGTCGGTCGATTTGTTCGCTCCCACGCCATGCCACAACGACCCGCGGTACAAAAGCAATGATCCAGCAGGCACGGACACCTCGATCGCGCGGGTGAGGTCGGCCGCGGTCGGGGTTCGATCTTCCCAACGATGGCTTCCGGGAATCAACACAGTTGTTCCGCCCGCGGCAATCAGCTCATCGATCGCCCACAATGCAGATAGCACCAGCTCGTCGTGCGGTCGCGCAACCGGGTAGACCTGATCGTCGGTGTGAAGCTCCTGCGCAACCGACGCGGCCCCAACCTGCACGGCAACGTGCGCGCCGAGTTGGTGGTGACCCAGCAGCTCGCGCGCGAGTGCGTGGAGGAATTCACCGGATACGAGTTGATCGGTGCTTCGTGTCTTCGCGAGCAGGCTGTATACGCGTCGGGTCCGCCGGCCTTCGAAAGCGTTGCGGCCAAGCGGTGTTCGCGAGAACAGCGGCCGGACGGCAGCGTGGATCAACTCCAGCTCAGTTGGCTTTACGACTGCCTCGATGACCGCGTAGCCGGCGCGATCGAGCCCGTCGATTACTCCGGCAACCGAGTTCCTGTGTGAGTTTGAGCCAGTCGAAAGGCCGGCGCGGTCTGGCGCCGTGCGGTTGGCCGACATTCGGTCTCCGGTTCGACTAACACCGGGCATCGATCCGCTCGATTACATGCTGAAGGACGTCCAGATCCATCGATGTGGAGTGTTTGGCTTCAGGAAAGCTGCGGCTTCGCACCTCGTCTGCGTAGTTCTTCAGAGCCTTCGTCATCTGATTGCCCAGATCGAGCGCACGCTCTCTACCACCTTCGAGTTTGACGGCGTGGCATCCACCTTCTTGAACGAGACGTGCGGCACTGGTGAGTGCTTGGCCCTCGCTCACCTGATATGACATGAACGGAAGATCACCGATCACAAGCGCATTGGACCGGCCTCTCATCACCGCACGAACGTGATGAATCATATCTTCGAGCGTGACTGGAATGGTCGTGTCGTACCCGAGAACCACCATGCCCAGCGTGTCGCCCACCAGCACGACTGGGATCCTGGCTGCCTCGACGACCTGAATCGACGTGTAGTCGTAAGCGGTGATCATCGGGATGCGCTCCCCCCGAAGTTTCCAATTCAGCAGATCGTGAATCGCGACGGGATGGTCTTTCGCCATGACGATGACCTCCAAGCGGGCTCAACCATCGTCGGTCAACTCGGCCAGAAGTCAATTCTAGTATATGATTGTCATCCAAAAGTATTATCTAATATGACGTGACGCAGTCAGGTGGATTCGAACTTTTGAGGATTCCGCATTTGGAGTCCTTTTGGGGCATCCCAAGGAACATGAGGTGATCCGGAACCCGTGACACTCGAAGACCTGCGCGTATTCGTCGCCGTTTGCGAGTTGGGGAGTTTCAGCGCCGTCGCGCGAAAGCTCGGTTGCACTCAGCCCGCCGTCAGCCAACACATCGCGCGGCTGGAACGCGAGCTCGGAACTTCGCTTCTCGAGCGCAGCTCTACCGGCGTCACACCGACTGGTGCAGGCCAAACGCTCCAAGAGGCGGCTCTCGACGGGTTGGACTCGATCGCCTCGGGCGTTCGGCGCATCATCGAACTTCGCGACGGGGAGGTTGGGTCGCTGTCGATTACGACGGGCGGCTCCAGCGTGCGCCACTTCATGCGTGAAACCGTGATCGGCTTCCGAGAGCGACACCCCGGAGTTCGTCTGGATTTCGTGCCGACCGACTCGACCCAGAGTTGTCTCGAGATTCTCAGACGGAGCAACGCTGACCTCGCGCTCGTGACGATCGGAGAGCCGGTTCGTGGCATCGAGCATCGCGTCGTCGCTGAACAAAAACCCCGGCTTATCGTGTGTAACGACGACCCTCTCGCCACCCGTAAAACAGTCAGCATCCCAGAGCTCAAGGGAATCCGCTACATCAGCCTGACCGAGCGCGCGACTTCGTATGGGATCTTGCAGGACGCATTCGAGCGGGAGGGCTTGACGCTCGAAGCCACGATGAGTGTCGACGACTTCGACACGGCATGCGTCTTCGTCGAGTTGGGCCTCGGTCATGCGATCGTGCCGGCTATGCATGCTCTGCACTTCGCGCAGAGCGGACGCGTCGCATCGATCGAGATCCAGGGGTTGAAGCCGGTGGTGATTGGCTGGGCGGCACGGCGATGGTCTTCACTTTCTTCTGCCGCCCATAGCTTCGTTGAGATTTTCCACCACGAAATGAAGAAACACAGAAGCGTTCCGGGTCTCAGTGTTGTCGATTGAACTCGCCTGCCAGCGCCTACCGGCGCAATCATCGGGGACACACAGGAGTTAGCAGCCATCGCTGGAAGCTTTTTCCGGACTCTTTTCGCCGAAGATCTCCCGGTGGCGCGTAACGACTTGCGGCCAAAGACTCCGAAAATCGGGATCACTCAACCCGAACACTTCGGCAAGCGTCTCGCAGAGCGCATCTGCGCTCTCGAGGATCTGCTTTTCTTCCCGCGGTAGGGCGAGCACCCGCCCGATCAGGGTCTTGGTTCCGCCTACCCCGTCCGGCTGCAGACAGATCAGGTTCTGCCGGAAAAGCGAGCCCTCGTCCTGCTGTAGATTGCGGCAGGTCTCGGCAAGATGGTCTTCGTCGGGCTCGGGTGAAAAATCGAAGCTGGGCGGGATTGCACCAGCGTGGTTGTGAAAACGCCAGAGCCCGTCTTCCAGGACCTCGAGTCGGAACTCGCGGTTGCCTTGAACAACACGCGCTTGTTCGAGGCAGATGGGCTCGAGCATCCCTTCCCCGATTCCCACATCAGCCAGCATCGGCCCGTCGAGGTCGACGCGGAGCACCAGGTGGTTACCCATCGCTGCGTCACCATGAATGGCGCGCATCACTCCCCCCACCATGCGCGTGACCTCGAAGCCGATCTCCCGCAGTGCCCAGCACAGCAACCCATTCATCTCGTAGCACCAGCCGCCGCGCTGGCGCTCGACGATCTTCTCGAAGATGCGCTGCAGATCGAGATCCAGCGCTCGGCCCAGCTGCACGTCCAGATCCTCGTACGGGATGTTCAGCAGATGCTGGCGGTGGATCGCAGTGAGGCAAGCGAGATCGGGTGCAACCGACCCGTGGTAATCGATGCGCTTCAGATAGCCGTCGAGATTCATGGCGAAAAGATAGGCCTTTCGTCGGTGAGTGGATTCGATCCACACCGCGTCGACGCTGATCGAGCCGCCTGGTAGGCATCCTTCTTTCGAGGTCTGGCGGTCTGGAGCTCTGGAGAAAGGGGCCAGTCGAGCAATGGAAAAGGGTCGGGCGGCCTGACATTTCCGGCCAGCCCGACCCTCGTGAGCTCAGGACAGGTCGCCTTCGACCACTCCCTTGATGGCGGGACGCGAAAACACGCGCTCCACGTAGGCAGCCAATTTGGGCCAGCGGTCCGCGTCGATCGATTCGCCAGCCAATCGGAAGTTCACGACGGACGTGGTGACGCCGATGTCGCCCACCGAAAAGCGACCACCCACCAGGTATTCGTTGTCGCCGATTTCGCCCTCGAGGTAGTCGAAGACGGGCGGGACTTGGTTGTCGAGGCTGTTCTTCACGATCTCCTCGTCGGCTTCCTGTTGGAAGATGTTCTTGCGTACGAACCGCTGGAAGAAGACCGTCGTCAGAGTCGAGGTCACCGCGGTGTCACCGTACTCCTCGTACCAGAGAGCCCGACCACGTTGCGCCGGATCGGATGGGTACAGCGGCGGTGAGGGTTCGATTCGCTCCAGGTAGTCGATGATTACCGACGAGTCGGGCAGCACGAGATTCCCGTCCTGCCAGACTGGGATCTTCCCGAGCGGGCTGAGCTTCTTGAATTCAGCGGTCTGTCCGAACGGAACGACCTGCTCGTTGTCGTAAGCAATGCCCTTTTCTGCGAGGGCCATCCGCACCTTGCGGACGAACGGGGAGAGATTGACGCCGTGGAGGGTTGACATGAGTTACTCCTGTGGTTTTGAGCCCGGATGGGCTCGGTGGTTCGTTGACTACTTGTGCGGGCGTACAACGGATGCGTCTGAAACCTCTAGAGCCGAGCCCACCTGGCTCAGATCGAAGAGTTGATGGAATTGTGCAAGCGCTTCGAGATCGCCTTCCAGTTCGAGGGCTTCGCTGGCAACCGCAGCGTCGACCGACAAGGCGCCACTCGCGAACGCATAGATATTCAACGGAGCGCCCCGCACGGTCGCCTCGCTGGCCGGCCGCGCTCCGGCCGCCAGTGCGTCGATGGCAACGCCACGCCTACCACCCCGCACCCACAGAACGACTTCGTCAGCGCCGTCTGGAATGGAAACGACGAAGCGATGCGCGGGGGTGTTCGTTCTGCGGGCGACCGCCGCCAGCCCGAGACCCAGCCAAGAGGGTTCGATATGGTCGGTCGCCTCCGGTGGGCCCAGAAAGCGCAAACCAAAACGGGTCAACTCGCGCAGCGCGTCGCCGAACCCTGCACCCAGCTCAGTCAATTCGACGATATCGGCGCGACCCGGTGGCGGCAGACTCGCGCGACGCACCAGACCGTCGGCCTCTAGCCGACGCAGTCGCTGGCTGAGCACGCTGGCGCTGACCCCTGGCAGGCGTCTGCGAAAATCCGAGAAGCGCTGCGGACCGACGAAGAGTTCTCGAAAGATCAGAAGCGTCCAGCGTTCGCCGATAATTTCGGCGACGCGTGCAAGCGGGCAGAACTGGGCGTAGCGGAAATCGGTCACAGGTTCGAATTTAGAACAAGTTGGTACAAAAATCGAATTCACCCTCCACCAGCGTCTCCAGGATCGCTGAACCCAGAACCTCGGATCAGGGTTGCTTCGGGTTGCTCGTTGCCACTGACGTGCGCGTGGGTAGGCGCTCGAGAGCAAAATCGAGGTCCGCCGGATCGACGATGGTCTGGTAGCTGGAGTCCATTTCTCACCACCTGATGTCGGACTTCTCAGCGTCAGTCGTCTCAGTTCGTGGTTGTGTGGGCCAGCGCCTCTCCCGCCTGGGCCGGACTCGCCGACAGTCGACGCTCCACTGGACGCAGCAGATACGAGGCGGCTCCGATCGCCCCGACGATCAGCGGCGGGACGATCTCACCAAGCGCATCGCCAGAAAACGCGTGCGAAGCAGATGCGCCAATCAGATCGAACGCGAAGCCCGCGTATGCCCACTCCTTCAGCAGCAGGTGTCCGGGGACGAGCAGCGCGGTCACACCCAGGAGTTTCGCGATCCCGAGAATCGTCAGAACGTACACTGGGTAGCCGAGGTGAGTCATCGCCTCGACGATGAACTCCACGCGAACCAGGTGCGCAACACCCGAAAAGCCGAGGACCGCACAGAAAATGCCCGTGCAGACCCAGTAGACGATGCTTCGAGGAACCATGTCGTTTCTGCTGATCCCAATCAGCCATTTCAATCAGCCGTTTCCGAATCCGTCAATCTGGCGGTGCGGGAAGTTTCGGACCGAGAAGCATCCACTCCACGGCTTGGGCATGTGATTCGATGAACGCGGGATCGCACGGGTCACCGCCCGTCACGCGTCGACACTCTTCTGCTTGATGAAATACGGTGTCGATTGCACCGATCAGGCCATATGCGAAGTGCAGCGGGTCGACGGAATCTGGCAAACGTCCGATCTGCTGTAAATGCCGGATCATCGGGATGAGTTGGGCAAACATCGGCTTCACGTGTCGGTCGACGATCCAGCGCATCCGGGGCCCGCGGCGTTTTCCTTCGTCGTGCATCAATCGGACGAATTCAGGATTCCGTCCGACGAATTGCACATGTGCCCGGATGCCTGCGCGAATTCGCTCGATACGCGGGTCGTCAGCGCCGTCGAGTTCCACGCCGATATCGAGACCTCCCTGAATGTCCCCAAAAGCCCGGTCCACCGCGGCCTGCCAAAGCTTGCGTTTGCTACCGAAGTAGTACTGCACGAGCCCGAGGGGGGCGCCGGCGCGTCGTGCGATTTCCCGTGTCGTTGCGCCATCGAAGCCCATCTCGGCGAATGCGGCGAGCGCCCCGTCGAGAATGCGCTCGCGCGTTTCCACCGAACGCCCGGCTTTCGAAACAGCCATTGGTCGCATGCCCAAAATAGTTGTACAGATGACCAACTCGCGCAACCGGCGGGTGGCAGCATGGCCGAGCCAAGCCATGGGCTACTGGATGCGCGCCCATCGAGAACCGCGATACAATGCGCCGGGCCGACGCTGCGGGTCGGACGGAGGATTCATGCAGGAGATCGAGTACGCGGCTCCCACGACCGTGGAGGAAGCGGTGTCCGCCCTGGCCGGTGGCGGGGAGTCTCAACCGTTCGCGGGCGGCACCGACCTGTTGGTCCAGATGCGATCCGCGGCCCCGCGCGAGCAAAAGCTCGTCGACATCAAGCGGATCACCGAGCTCACCTCGATCGCGCTCGACGCATCCGGGCTGCGACTCGGAGCCGGCGTGAGCTGCTGGGAAGTTTCCCACCACAAGGGACTGCGAGAGACCTTCCCGGGTCTGGTCGAAGCCGCCGAGTTGATCGGCTCGATTCAGATCCAGAACCGCGCCACCGTTGGTGGAAACCTGTGCAATGCCTCGCCGGCAGCGGATACGGTTCCAGCCCTGATCGCGGTCGGGGCCGAGTGTGTGATCGCGGGTTCGAGCGGGCGGCGCACTGTGCCCGTCGCGGACTTCGTGACGGGCCCGGGAACGACGCTGCTCGCGCCCGACGAGCTGTTGGTCGCACTCGTCATTCCGGCGATCGCGTCGCGAACAGCGGATGCGTATCTGCGCTTCATACCCCGCGGTGAAATGGACATCGCTGTCGTCGGCGCCGGCGTCAGCTTGACGCTCTCGGCAGACGGAATCTGTACCGCCGCTCGGGTCGCACTCGGTGCTGTTGGACCGACCGCGTTCCTGGTGCGGGCCGCCGCGGAGGCGCTGGTTGGAACCTCATTGGACGACGCAGCCCTCGAGCGCGCCGCCGCGGCCGCGCGAGACGCAGCGAACCCGATCGACGACAAGCGCGGTACGGTCGCATTCCGGCGCAGCATCGCGGGAGTACTGACCCGACGCGCTACCCAAATCGCAGCGACACGCGCGAGAGAAAGGAGCAGCTAGGTGGCCCGCAAGAGACACGTTCAGACGACGATCAATGGCGAGCAGACAGAATTTCTCTGCCACCCCCACCAGTCTCTCTCCGAGGTGTTGCGAGACGAACTCCACATGACCGGAACCAAAGAGGGTTGCACGACTGGCGACTGTGGCGCCTGCTCGGTAATGCTCGAAGGGCGTCTCGTGTGTGCGTGTCTGGTGTTGGCGATCGAGGCCGAGGACGCGGAAATCACCACGATCGAGGGGATGGCCAGCGGCGAAGAACTCCACCCGCTGCAACGGAAGTTCCTCGAGCACGCCGCACTGCAGTGCGGCATATGCACCCCCGGCTTCCTGATCGCTGCCAAGGCGCTGCTCGACCACAACCCCGACCCAAGCGAGCACGAGGTTCGCTACTGGCTGTCCGGGAACCTGTGCCGATGTACCGGGTACGACAAGATCGTCGCAGCGGTCCTCGACGCAGCGCAGACCCTGGGAGCCGACGCTCAATGAGTGAATCGAATGGACGTGACCGGAAATTCAAGTGGGTAGGCACTCGACCGATCCGCCACGACGGTGTCGACAAGGTCACGGGCCGTGCCCGCTATGGAGCGGACTTCAGCCTGCCCGGTATGCTCCACGCATGCGTGCTGCGCAGCCCACACGCGCACGCGCGCATTCTCGGCATCGACGCGTCCAAGGCTCTGGCACTCGAAGGAGTCAAGGCAGTCATCACGTCGGATGATCTGCCGGAGCTGGCTCTCACCGATGCATCGGGCCCGACCAATTTATCGGATCTGTCCCGCAACGTGCTGGCACGCGACAAGGTTCTCTACCACGGTCATGCGGTGGCCGCGGTGGCGGCCACCAGCACGCGACTCGCCCAGCAGGCGTTGGCGCTGATCGAGGTCGACTACGAGCCGCTCCCGCACGTGCTCGACCTGCGCTCCGCGATGGCCGCGGATGCCCCCATCCTTCACGACCACATGCGAACCAAGGGCATCGAGCCCTTACCGGACAAGCCGTCGAACATCGCGTCCAAGATGGAGCTCAGGCGCGGCGATGTCGAGGCGGCACTCGCCGGAGCAGACATCGTGATCGAGCGGGAATTCGAAACGGCGACCGTCCACCAGGGCTACATCGAACCCCACGCCTGCGTCGCCCAAGCCAACGAGGACGGTCAAATCAACGTCTGGGCCAGCTCGCAAGGTCACTTCATGATCCGGGCCTATTCGGCGCGGCTCCTGCAGCTGGATATCTCGCAGATCAAAGTGATCCCGATGGAGATCGGCGGCGGCTTCGGGGGCAAGACGACCGTCTACCTCGAGCCGATCGCGATCGTGCTGTCGCGCAAGACGGGACGACCGGTCAAAGCTGTGATGACCCGCGACGAAGTGTTCCGAGCAACCGGACCCGCGCCCGCGACCTGGATCAAGGTCAAGTTCGGCGCCAACCGCGATGGCAAGGTCGTCGCAGCGAAGTGCGAGCTCATCTACGAAGCCGGTGCGTTTCCGGGTTCGCCGGTATCGGCGGGTGCGATGTGCATCCTGGCGCCATTTGCCCTCGATCATTTCTTGATCGAAGGCTACGACGTGGTGGTCAACAAGCCGAAGACGGCCGCCTATCGCGCGCCGGGAGCCCCGCCGGCTGCTTTCGCGGCCGAGACGGTCATCGACGAAATCGCGCACGAACTCGATATCGACGCGCTCGACCTGCGCCGCATCAACGCGGTCAGCAAGGGAATCCAGGCCGCCTACGGGCCCAAGTTCAGCGATATCGGCCTGCTCGAAATACTCGAAGCACTGCGGGTGCATCCGCACTACAGCGCACCCCTGGGTGAGAACCAGGGGCGGGGCTTCGCAGTGGGCTTCTGGTTCAACGCCGGGATGCAGTCGTCCGCCGAGGTGAAGCTCAATGAAGATGGCACGGCCGTAGTCGTCGAGGGCTGCCCGGATATCGGTGGTTCGCGCGCATCGATGGCGATCATGGCCGCCGAAGAACTCGGAATCGATGTCTACAAGGTTCGGCCCGTCGTCGCCGACACGGAATCGGTAGGCTTCAACGACACTACCGGCGGCAGCCGAGTCACGTTCGCAACCGGAATGGCTGTCATCGAGGCCTCGCAGGACGTCGTAGAACAGTGTCGCGAGCGGGCCGCTACATTCTGGGGGATCGAGCCTGAAAACGTGGTGTGGCAAGACGGCAGTGCGTTCGCGACGGGCGAAGGCGCCGATAGACTCGAACCCCTGTCCATCGCAGCGATCGCCCGCAAGGCTGCACAAACCGGTGGTCCGATCACCGGCAAGGCGTCTCTCAGCGCGCGAGGTGCGGGGCCGGCCTTTGCAGTCCACCTCGTCGATGTCGAAGTCGACCGCGATACCGGAAAGGTCGACATCGTTCGCTACACGACCATCCAAGACGCCGGTCGCGCCATCCACCCAGCCTATGTCGAGGGCCAGATGCAGGGCGGCGCCGCGCAAGGCGTTGGATGGGCGCTCAACGAAGAGTTCGTCTACGACGCCGACGGCGTGCTCGCAAACCCCGGGTTTCTCGATTACCGGATGCCGGTCGCCCTCGACTTGCCGATGATCGACACAGTCATCGTCGAGGTTCCGAACCCGAGGCATCCATACGGTGTTCGGGGCGTAGGTGAGGTGCCGATCGTGCCACCGATCCCGGCCATCGCAAACGCAATCCACGACGCAACCGGTGTCCGCATGCGCAAGCTGCCGATGTCACCGCCCAATGTTCTCGCAGAATTGATGCGAGCGGGCGCCGACCGCTAGCGTCGGGCGCTGCGCTGCGACACCGATGGCCACTGTCATCCTGCCCGCGAGGTTCAACGCTTGGACGGGCGGCGCGGAACAGGTCGAGGTAGACGCACGCGATGTCCGACAGTTGATTCGAGCGCTCGACGAGCGCTACCCGGGTCTCGGCGAGAAGCTGCGCGACGGCGTCTCGATCGCGATCGACGGAGAGATCATCAACGAACCGCTTCTCGAGCCCATCGAAGTCGACAGCGAAGTGCACTTCCTCCCGCCGATCTCGGGTGGTTAGCTCGTAGCCTCGTAGCCGCTCAGCCGCTTGGCTACACTCCGGAGCTATCGGGATCAGGGCCATCTGTTGCGGGAGGACTTGATGTGGGGCAGATGCGTTCATTCGCTGCAGCGCTGATCGCTGTCGTATCATTCGCGGCCGCCTCAGGGGCCAACGAAGCTTCGTCTGAACCTTCGAGTTCCGTTCGGAGCCGTTATGAAGATGAACTGTACACGCTCGAGATCTCGCCGCGGGGTACCTTCCAGCGCGGTCGACCCGGAGCGGTAGCCATTCACCTGGAGGCCAAAGGCGAGTACAAGTGCAACGTCGAATACCCCTACAAGTTCAAGGCCCACGAACGCGAGGGTGTGACATTCGAGCGCGCCGTGACCCGCAAGGACGCGATGACAATCAACGACAAGCGCTGTTCGATGGATGTCGCGTTGACACCCGATGCTGCCGGAAAGAAGACCGTCGAGGGCACGTTCTCGTTTTCTGTCTGCACAGACCAGCGTTGTGTGATCGAGCAGCGGGAGTTGGGACTGACGATCGCGGTGGGAACAAAGTAGCGCCGCGGCTCGATCTCTGCTTTTCGTCCGCTACTCGTCTGCCGAGGCTTCAGCCCTCCACTTCCGGAGCTCGGAAACGGACGGAACACCCGCTAGCGTCTGCAGAACATGCCCCTCGCCATCGGTAACAATCGAGGCGGGCAGTACCTCGTCATCCAACGCTGCGATGATCCGCGAGACGACGTCCGAGACCGCCGATTCGGGCAGATCTGGAAGCATTCGATAGGCGGGTTCATACTTCGCCACATAGGCGGCGAGTTTCTGCGACCCGTCCTCTTCGTCGACCGGCACTCCGAACATCAGCAACTCTGCGTCTCCGAAAGCGGCGCGAATCGCGGCGAGCTGCGGAAGACTCTTCTTGCACGCGTCGCACCACGTCGCGGTCGTTGTGTACATGCGCAACTCCGCCGGAGCGATCGCGACCGACGGACCGATGATCATCCGATCGGATGGCCGAACGACAGGCTCCATTGGCTTGCCGGGGAGTCGATACGATTCGCGCCGGAAGCCCAAACCGTCAGGGGATTGACTGGGATCTTCGAACAACGTCAAGAGCGAGCCCGCTTCGACATCGCTCACGCGCTGGACCTTACCACTCGGCCACTGGACCGACACGAATTCTGCTCGCTCGCGAACCCCGATACCAATTGCCAGCGTGGCGCTGTTTTGCGAACCGAAACCCTCTCCGCAACGATGCTCCCGAACGATGCGGGTATCGCCCAGACCGATCACGACCCGCGCGCCGTACCCATCGCGATTGCTGTACTCGGACTGCTGGGCGGCGCGATTCCCACCGACGAAGCGGACGGCAATCATTTCGCTCGTTCGTTCACTCGATCCGGAAATCGTCGGCGCAAGACGCGTCCCGATCTCATTGTGGAACAACTCAAAAAAGGGGGCGTTGGTGTTCACCATTGCGATGTCTTGCCAGCCGTCGCGATCGAAGTCGAGTAGCGCGAAGCTCCGGCTGTCCGCGATCGAATCGAGTCCGGAGACTCCCGAGACATCACGAAAGCGACTGCCCTCGAGATTCAGGAACAGGTGATTCCGTTCGTTGCCGCTGAACGACGTCGCGACTCCGCCCCCTTCGGCAAATGACCATCTCAGCTTCGAACGTCCGGCCCAATTCGGCCCTTCGGCGCCAGACGAATTCGGCTTTTGATCCGAGCGCGCGACCGCGCGCCAGAAACTGCTTCACAAATCTGCACCGGGAATCGCGAATTCCTTCGGTGCAGTGTACATGCCGCTGGCGGCGTAGATGTCGAGGAAACCGTCATTGTCTACATCGACGAACTGTCCACCCCAGGACCAGCCGGCGCGTTCGACCGCGAGCGCCGGCGGGTCTAGACCCGAGACCTTCTCGAAGCGTTGCCCGCGGTTTCGAAACAGCGAATTGCCGCGTGACATGTCGGCGAGTCTGGGGTCGAGGCCAGGCACTTGCGCGGTGATCCGGCGACCGGCCTTGCTGTACATGTTGGACACGTACAGGTCTTGTGCCCCGTCGTTGTCGTAATCGCCCCAGCTCGCGCCCATCCCAAAGCCGATATCGGCTGTTTGGGTCTCGCCGGTGACGTCGGTAAAAGAACCAGCATCGTTGCGGAACATATTGTTGGCTGAAAAGTCGTTCGCAACATAGAGGTCCGCATCGCCGTCGTCATCGAAATCCGCCCACGTAGACTGGAATGTGTTCCGCCAAACCGCAAGCTGGGCGCTCTGTTCGGCAAGTTCGAAGCGCCCCGCCCCGGAGTTTCGCAGCAACACATTCGGCGGGCCGGCACGACTGAGGTACTTGTGGCTGGCGCGATACAGGCGAGACAGCCTGTTGGCCTGAGCGGGCGGCAAGAACTGCTGAAGAAAAGTCGCAGACGCGCTGCTGTCTCGCTCGCTGAGTTGGACAGCCATCAATTCAGCCGCATAGGTAGAGAAGTAGACGTCGAGTAGACCATCGCCGTCGTAGTCTGCGGCTGACACCGACGTCACGAGCGACGGCAAGGACGTGCTCACCCACTCCTTTGAACGCTCGACGAAACGTCCGGACTCGTTCACCCAGTATTGGCTGGGCTCGAGTGTCCGGCCCAAGAAAAGATCAGCGTCTCCATCGTTGTCGAAGTCTGCGAAGATCGCCGAAGAGCTGTGATCCTTCACGTCCAAACCCAGCTTCGGCGCGATGTCCTCGAAGCTGCCGTCGCCTCGATTTCGCAGCAGCCAGTTCTTTCCCCACCGATCCATCACATACAGGTCGTCGAGACCATCCCGATCAATGTCGACCACGGACAAACCGGGTTGCCAATCGGTTGGCTTGATCAGGAAATACGGATGGGGTTTTTCGAACTTCTCTCCCTGTCGGACCATGTCGACCAGGTAACGCTCGTGCGCGGATCCCTCGGCACGAGCGAGCAAGGTGGCATCGGTCAGTGCTTCGGGCAGCGCGCTTGCGAACAGCCGGCGCGGCCCCGCGAGTGTCGAGAATTTGCTTGATTCGAGAACCGTCAACCGCCAAGCCGGCGTACCCAGCAGCGCGCGCGCCAACCTGGGCACCTTACTCCACTGCGAATCGAGCGTCGCGTTTACCGAGAGCCAATCGCCCCCCCGCATTCGAGCGAGCGCTGAGAAGCCGATCCGCGCATCGAATCGAGGGGGACCTCCAGTGGATAGCGCGCCATCAATAAAGTGGAACTCCGCGTGGTCGAAGTAGTCGACCCTATCGAGAAAGGGACGCCACAGGTTGATCCCTGGCGCGCCCGCATCGTGGACCGTGTCGGCGATCGGCCAGTCGCGGCCTTCGAGGTGCCCGCCGCTGACCGGGCCCTTCTCGGACTGTGCAAGGCCCGTTTCGAGATCGCGTACGATCACGTTGGAATCAAAGACACCTTGGCTGTGGTGGTCGGGAAATCGGAGGTTCATGATGCTCTGAGCCAACCGGATCAGCTCGGGACTGAGCTTCAAGATCAGCTCTTCGGAAGCTACGAGTCGTTCTACGCTGATCTTGTACTGCGCGTCCTCGTCGGTCTGAGCGGGGATCTGAGCACCAGTCTGAGCTGTCTCAGTCGCCGGGTCCGGGTCGGGGTTCGCGAAGGCCGACGCAGGTGCAACAAGGCACACCATCAACACCAGTACCCGTCGCGTAGTGCGCAACGCATGGACGTTCCGGGTCGGAGCTGCAGAGGCTCGGAACGCGGCTCGCTGTGAACCGTGTCGAGCGGCGAAGGTCATCATGCGAACCCATTTGGAATTTCGCGTGTAGCGTGGCGCGAGCGCCGAGGATCGGAAACGGAGGATAACTGAGTTTGCTGTTCTGGGAAGCCCAAAGGAGCCGCGTATCGGCGACAGATCGAACGCACTACCGCGCCTGAAAACGGCTCGAGCTGCGCCTTCGACTCGCGCGCGAGTTGTTGTGGGACAGTCGCAGCCTCGAAGCCCACGAAGAATTGAACGCGATCTCCCGTGCGCTCGCCGAGCGGTCGCGGCTGGGCCAGCTGCCACTGCGTACCGTCGCACCCGCGCTCGATCGCGTCTACGAACTCCATGAGGACGAAACCATCCGCACCCGATCGCCACTCCGAAGCGTCCGACGCGCTAGCCATTCTCGAGCGGATTTGTGAACTCTGCGCCTAACCGATAATTTTCGGTGCGGTCGTCAACAGCGCGACCCCGGCGCCGGCAACCGCTCCACCCGCGAGACGTCTGGCCATCGACCAGTCTTCCGGTAGCAACACTGCACCGAGTATCGCCCCTCCAAAAATGCATACCGCGAAGATCCCAGTCAGTACGGGATGTTCGGTCGCGAAGCCAAGTAGGGCACTCGAAGGCTCGCGCGGCGCGGGCTGGTTCATCGTGTGGCAGCCAGCATCAGTCTCCTTCAGGCCCAGACCGGCGAATGGGTCGGCCCAGTACATCGAGAGGAAACGGGGGTTGTGCGACCGGGCGCGCCGCGAGTGACATCAACAAGAATGCATTGTCGTCTGCGGCGATTCGGTTGCTTTTCAGGCAACCGCACGCATTGCAGCGATGCACCAGTGACCATTCCCCGTTCGACTGCACCCAGATCGCAATGGGTTCCATCCGGGCGCCGCACGCGGAGCTGCGATCGCCCGGGTGGTCGTCGACGTGAACGCTCCACAGGCAGGCGGGGCAGTGATTGCGGTGACGGGTTCCCTGCGCTGATGCCGGGACCATCAGCCTGCAATTCTGACAGCGAAACTCGTCGAGTGTCTGGCCGTTGGCGCCGCCAGTCCGGACGGTTGCGATGGTTGTAACTTCTGGACATTTCGTATCCAACTCTTTGGCAAGCCATTCGAAGGCCGCCAGCACGTCGAAGTACACGCGGCGCGGGTTCGAGCGGCAGGAGCGCACGTGGGGCACGAGCTCGCGCGAGCGAACTCGGCCACCGCCGAAACGCGCACTCGGCCAAGAGTGGATCGTGATGCATCCGATAGCAGCTGAAACCTTGCAGCGAGCAAGGGTCCAGTTTGCGAATATCGGGAGGGAACGCGGCGCCTACACGAGTTGCCGAAGTTGCGCAACCTGCACAAGCTACACAACCTGCACAACTCAGCTTCGGAACGTTCGTCCCTGGCGTTTCCGGTTCGACCGATTGCGCGGGGTTTCGACAATCACCTGCACTTGTGCACGACTCGACATGAAAACCTCCGCAGCTGTCTCGGTTCGAAGCGCGGCACCGTACACAGTTTTCTCTCGCGCGTCAATCGCAGCGTTTTCCGGGTTCAGTCGGCCCACGAAGCTGACATTTCGCTACCGAGTGGCTTTGGTCAGCCACACATGCGCCATGCCTCCCATCGTGTCCACCCGAGCTGGGCGACCAAATACACTCGTGACGATCTCGGCCAGTTCCGCGGCACTCGTCGGGTTCGGCGTCTCTCCCGCGCGTTGCATCAACCGCAACATGCGAGCACCTAACCATCGGTCCGTCACCAACGAACTCAGATACAGCCCTCCACCCGGCGCCAGTATCCCCTCGAGCGATTCGAGCAGCGCAGCGGGTCTATCGAACAGATGGATGATTCCGGGACACAGGGTCGTTTCGAAACTCGACGCCCGAAACGGCAGCGCGAACACATCGCCTTGAATCAACACCACGTGTTCAGGCAAGCGGCCGCAGTGCTCGACGAGTCGCTTGCGGGCTCGCTGCAGCATTCCGATCGATACATCAAACAGGATCGTGGGTCGCTCGCTTTCTGCGTGAACGGGGGCTGTGAAGATCAAGGTCCCGCACCCGGCGTCGAGCCACCAGCCCATCGACGAGCTCTCGGCGGCGCGCGCGAATTCCGTGTCGCGCGCAATGTCGTTGCCCCAGATCAACCTCTGCCAGTGGCGATTGCCGATGAGTCGATCGTAGGTACCGGCGACCGAGTCGTACCGCTGGGCGCCCGGTTCGCCGTCTATTGCGGTCCAGATCCCCGCTTCTACTGGCCCATCGACCAGCCGTAGTTTGCGGTCCGGCTGCAAGATCGAGTCGATCTCATCGAGTGCCGAGGCTGTGCGAGTCGCCATCGCGGCGATTGTAGCTGACGGCGGCTCTACCGAGCGCGCTCGTTGCCAGTACCATTGCGAGCGAGATGGACTTTGCACGCTTCAAGGCCAGACCCCTATTGGGGATCGTTCGGGGAGTCGAGCCCGCACAGCTCGAACCCCTGCTCGAAAGTGCGATCAAAGGGGGGCTCGAGACACTCGAAATCACCATGAATACCGCGCATGCGCCGGAACTGATCGCGCGCGCGTGCGAGATCGCTGCGGGGGAACTCACCATCGGCGCGGGAACGGTCCTCGACCTCGACGACCTGAAGTCAGCAACCGATGCGGGCGCTAGTTTCATCGTGTCGCCCACACTGATTCCGGAAGTCGTCGCGGCGTGTATCGACGCCCGAATCGCGGTATTTCCAGGCGCGTTGACTCCGCAGGAAATTCACGACGCCTGGCGGGCGGGTGCAAGCATGGTGAAGGTCTTCCCTGCCGGATTCTTCGGGCCGAGCTACTTCCGCGAAATCAAGGGTCCCTTCGCAAACATCGAACTGCTCGCGTGCGGCGGTGTATCTGCCAGCACCCTTCTCGAATTTGCACGCTGCGGTGCAGACGCATTTGCATTCGGTGGCAGTGTCTTCAATCTGGACTGGATCCGAGCCGGACACTACGACCGGATCGAAGCCGCGATCCGCGAACTCGTCGCCGCGCTGCCGTCCGACGACTAGCAGCCCGACCCAAGATGGGTCGGGTGACGACCGGGAAGAATTCGAAGAATTCGCCCCGAAGAACTCAACACAGGTTACAGGTCCGACACCAATTTGTCGTAGAACGACACGTACTCGTGCTTCGAGTCTTCGTCGAGCAACGCGATCGCCGAACGCGGGTGTTGATTGAGTTGACCGGTGATGTTGTACGGAACCAGTGCGCCCCATTCGTGCTTCTGGCGCAAATCGATGAAGAAATCCTGAAGCAGCTGGTAGATCGGACGAACGCGATATGCGGGGTTGCGCAAGAATCCGATCAACAGCTCCATCGGACAATTTCCCGCGCCACGGCCCATGCCCATCATCGTCGCGTCGACACGGTTCGCGCCGTGTACGATGGCTTCGATGGTGTTGGCAAACGCGAGCTGGCAGTTGTTGTGGGCGTGAATGCCGACTTCTTTGCCGGTGCCTTCGAGTGCCTTTCGGTAGCGCTTGACGAGGCGCTGAATCTGCTCGCCGTATAGCGAGCCGAAACTATCCACGACGACTACGGTGGTCGCGGGAGTCTCGCGCAGCACCTCGAGCGCTTGGTCGATTTCGTCGTCCTGCGTAATCGAGATCGCCATCAAGTTGCAGGTGGCCTCGTATCCCTTGTCGTGCGCATCGTTGATCATGTCGACGGCGACCGGAAGCTGGTGGGCGTAAGTCGCTACGCGGATGCAATCCAGCACACTTTCCGACTTCGGGAGGATGTCCTGCTTGTAATCAGTCTTCTCGGCGTCGGCCATCGCAGTCAGCTTGAGCCCCGTGTCGTTGTCCCCAACGATCCGCCGCATGTCATCTTCGTCGCAGAACTTCCAATCGCCGAAATTGTTGCGTGTGAACAGTTTTTTCGATGCCTTGTAACCGAGCTCCATGTAATCCACACCGGCGGCCAGACAGGTGTCGTAGACCGCCTTTACGAGTCCGTCATCGAACATGTGTTCGTTGATCAGGCCTCCGTCGCGAACGGTGCAATCCAGAACCTTGAGCTCCGGGCGGTAGGTGATCCACGGTGCGGTCATTTCTTCTTTCTCCTTGCGGGGCCGGCTAGACGGTCAGCAAGGCTGGCCGGGGGGCTGAACAGAGGTTTGGGGATGGTCCCTCCTGGACCACAGAGCGCGTCATCATAGGCTGATCCGGGGCGCGCAGTCCACCCGCATTTCCGACCGGCAGGTAGCCAGCAGAGCGCGCGGGCAGATTGCGCGGTAACTGCCCGAAGGGGTTCCGGGTAGCGACTGGCTGGCTGCTCTGCGAGTGTCCCTGTCGTGCGCCGTGAGTTCTCGATCGGGTATCGCCGCTACGCGCTCGGCCTGCTGTTCGTCGTCTACGTATTCAACTTCGTCGACCGCCAGATCCTGTCGATTCTGCTCGAGCCCATCAGGCAGGACATCGAGCTGAACGACACCCAGCTGGGTTTCTTGGGCGGAATCGCGTTCGCGCTGTTCTACGCGACCGCCGGTGTCCCGATCGCCCGCTGGGCCGACACGGGCTCGAGGCGGACCATTATCGCGCTCGGCATCGCAGTCTGGAGTGGCATGACCGCACTGACGGGATTGGCGCGCGGGTTCGGAACGTTGGCGCTCGCACGCATCGGAGTCGGTGTCGGAGAGGCCGCTTGCTCGCCTCCAGCCCACTCATTGATCTCGGACTTCTTCCCTCCAGAACGTCGCGGGACCGCGCTGTCCATCTATTCGCTGGGAATTCCGGTCGGCGCGGCGATCGGAACGTTGCTCGGTGGCTGGGTGGGCGAGGCGTTCGGTTGGCGAGTGGCCTTCATGGTGGTCGGGCTACCCGGATTGGCGCTGGCGCTACTCGTGCGTCTTACCCTACACGACCCGCCGCGCGGGATGTCCGACCGCGAAGCGCTGCTCGAAGATCGCGTAGATCGCGCTGGTAAGGAAACTGAACTTCGAGAGCAAAACTCGGCCGACGCCGAGAACTGGCGCGAAGTGCTCGCGTTCATGATCCGCCTCCGCTCGTTTCGGCACCTGGCGATGGCGGGGTCGCTACACGCATTCGTGGGCTACGGAGCTGGGTTGTTCAATCCGGCGTACTTCATACGGACCCACGGCCTGGGATTGGCCGAGATCAGCACCTGGTTCTTCTTCATCGGTTTGACCGGCGCGGTTGGGACCTTCCTCGGTGGCTTTCTCGGCGACCGATTCGGTGGCAGCGACGCCCGCTGGTACATGTGGATTCCCGCGGTCGGGACCTTCGTGGGGATCCCGCTATCGGCTTGTTTGTATTTGTGGCCCGTTCCCGAACAGGCGCTGATGTTCGCGTTTCCGGCTGCGATCGTGGGTCCGATGTATCTCGGTCCGACATTCGCGATCACGCAGGGCCTGGTCAAAGTCGGAATGCGGGCGATGGCATCGGCGATCCTGCTGTTCATCCTGAACATGATCGGCCTCGGCCTGGGTCCTTGGTTCGTCGGCATGTTGAGCGATGCGCTGGTGCCCGCGTACGGCGTCAACTCGCTGGGTACCTCGCTGTTGTGGGTCGTCGTCATCGGAAACGTATGGTCTACGCTCCACTACCTGCTGGCAGCGCGCACACTGCGAGACGACCTCGGGGCGAAACAGCGCTGGGGCGAATTCTCGAATTCTGCAGCGTCGTCGCCCGCAAGATAGAGCTGGCGCTCTACCGCGCAGACTCCGAGTTCGATCGGTTCGTATTCTCCGCGATCAGTGCAAGAGCACTCGCCCAGCCTCACTCGCAGGTAGCGACGAATAGCCCCCAGCTGTAGCTGAACCACAGCTCGTCGCCGTGTTCGCGAAGGTCTATTCCGGCGTCCGCGCCCGCACGGACGAGTTCGCGCAACACCACCTCGAGTGCACCCATTCGCGTCGGGTCGGCGATGATCTGTGCCCAATCATCGAAACTGCGCGGTGTGACCCAGGTTTGCTCGCAGCTCAGTTCGAATCCCGCCACGGTGATCGAGTCGATCAATTGGCTTGCGGATGAAAACGAGGTGTGGGAGGGATCGCGAAGTCTCTCGATGGCATTGTGCAGCTGTGCGGACTGCCGGTCTTCGGTAGTCAGAATATCGAGTACCACCAGGCGACCACCCGGCCGCAGCAAACGTCGCACTTCCTCGAGCACCTGCGCGGGCTTTTCGAAATGATGGAGCGCCAGCCGCAGCACTGCGGCGTCGAACGAGCCCGATCGCAGCGGTGTTCGCTCCGCCACGCCGCGCAGCCAGAAGCCGTTCGAGATGCCTTCGGCACGGCAGTGATCGCGAGCGAGGAGCAGTGGCTTGCGGGTGAAGTCGATTCCGACCAGGCAGCGCGCTTTGGGCGCGAGAAGCGAAGCCAAGATCCCCGGGCCACACGCCACGTCGAGCACTCGTTCGTACGGCTCGTCACCCAGTGCATCTGCGATGCGCGTAGTGATGGCGGCCGACTTCAACGTCTGTGAGCCCGCGAAGGCGTCTGCCTGGCGTGTGAACTCGCTTTCGACGCTGTCGAGGTGCCTCGCTCGAGGTGGGCGGGTCACGAGGCCGCGGCTTCGACTACGACCGCATCGCCGACCGAAACCGTACCGGGCGTGTCGATTGTCGCGTACACACCGAGGTTTCCACCCGCTGCCTTCACCAGTGCCCGCATGATGCGAGGGTCCTTGGGCACGTCGTCGAATCCGACGGTCGTCATCACGCAACGTGGACACTCGATCGCAATCGTCAGGCGCGCTGCTCCGATGCGCAGCTGTTTTCCACACCAATCGAACTCAGGGACCGCAGAGTCTCCGGATGTTCCATCAATCAGCAGATTCGGCCGAAAGCGCCGCACGTCGAACCGCGAATCCTCCGATTGCGCCTGCACGTGCGCGAGGCCCTTCTCGGTCATCAGCAAGACCGGATAGGCATCGAAGAATGTGCCGGGCGGCGAGCTGTATTGGAAAACCTCCGGCGGAAATTTCGAAAGATCCGGAAGTGGCTCGTCCTTCGTTCGGGCGAATATGCCCCGCAAATAGCCGTCGACGTCCGCAGGCAGTGACCCCTTCGCCTGATAGAAGTCGAGATCGTCGGCGGGTCTGAGTCCTTCGATCGAAACTTCGTGGCCTAACGCCTCCGAGAGACGGCTAGCGCATTCGGGCGCGTCTACCGCAACGCGCTCGCCGCCGGGCAACTCGATTTCAGCAGGCGCCGAATCCGTAGTCGGGTACCTCGAGGCGAAGCCCATCAGCGCCGGCAGCTTCTTGCCGCCAGCAAGCTCACCTGTCACCATATCGCGTATGCTCCACGCGCGATCGCCACGCATGCCACGCAGATCGAACTCGACTTTGCGGAGCTGCTCACCGGCCATGCTCTTCACCGGGTAGCGAAAGATCTGTTTCACGGTTCCCAACTGCATCGAAATCTCCGTTCTCGGCTCCCCGATCGATGGGAAAAGGCCCAGCGGGAGCCGATGAGTCTACCGGGTTCTGACCCGATGCCGCGCTAGCGCAACGGCGCCAGACGCAGGTTCACCGGGATCGCGCTCTGCCGGGCCATGCCCGAAATCGGGTCGAAATCGGTTTCATTCGACACCAGACGGTTGGTCGACGAGCCGATTTCGCGTACCTCCTTGGGATCGATCGACGGGTCCCCCCATGCATGAGCCATCGAGATGACACCCGACGGCACATCGTCTGCCGCCTGTGCGACACCGAGAATCGATGCGTGCGCCGAGCTGATCTCGAGAATTTCTCCGGACGTGACTCCGATTTCCTCGAGGTCGACGGGGTTGATGAACGCCGGATTCGTCGTGCCCTTGGCGCGGATCGCGTCGAGTTGTTGCCCACTCGAGTTGTATACGTGTCGCAGACGTCGGCTGATCAGGCGGTGACTGAAAGTCTCGACGGCGGACTCGCTTCGCACCTCCGCCAGTTCTGCGGTGATCCCTTCCGGCGCGAGCTGGACGCGCGCTTCACAATCGGGGTCTGCCGGGCCGACGAACTCTTCGACGCCTTCGTAGATATGGCCGCCCTCGTGACGCTTGATCTGCTCGAGCGGGAATCGCTTGCGATGGGTAATGAGATCGATCACGTCGTCCTTGCTGGGACGCTGATCCATCGGCAGTGCTCCTCCAGCCAACGCAATTTGCGTTCCCATGCGGTGCGCCAACTCCCAATACAGTTCCCACTCTTCGAGAACGTCAGCACCGTCGGGAGGTTCGACGACGGCAGCCGCATAATGGGTATAGGCAGCCTCGTACCACGTATCGCACAGCACCGGAACGTCGGCGCGCTCGAGGGTCAATTTCGGGGCCAGCACGTAGTCGGCCATCTTGGAGGTGGCCGAAAGTCGGACATCTACGCACACCAGCAGCGAAAGTTCCTGCATCGCCCGCACGGTCTTCTGTTGATCGGGCCACGCGACCACCGGATTGCCGCCGATGCACATCAGCGCCTTCACTTGTCCTTCGCCGGGCTCGAGAATCTCGTCAGACAGTGCGGCTGTGGGCATTTCGCCGATCAACTGACCGAGACCGCGGACGCGCGAACGGGGGCCGTTGCCGAAGGCGGGCCACGGCGCAGTCGCCTGTGCCTTGCGTTTGCGCTGCGGCGATAGCACACCCGGGTTGGGCAACCGATCGCCCGCGCGGTGCACACGGCCACAGACCATGTTGAGCGCAATCACGAGGTGCTCAGTCAGATTTCCGCGTGGCGACATATCGGGACCGGTCCCGGCGGTGGCGACACCCTTTCGCCCCGCCGCAAACATGCGCGCGGCGGAAACGATCTGTTCGATTGGCACCCGCGCCCGCTGCGACACGTAGTCGAGATCGAACTGGAAGACCGATTCGCGCAGCTCATCGAGCCCGTCGATCCAATCCGCGCAGAAGTCCTGGTCGTGAAGACCCTCTTCGAGAATCACCCGCAATAGGCCGGAGAGCAGTGTCGGGTCTTCTCCGGGGCGCACCTGCAGATGAATGTCCGCGCGACGAGCCAGATCGGTCCGCCTCGGATCGATCGCGATCACCTTGAGCCCGCGCTTTTTCGCGTCGTTGAACTCGCGAACCGGGTTCCACGGGGGGATGCCACCGAACGGCGTGTACTGCGAAACGATCGTGTTGCAGCCGATGATCATCACTACATCGGCAGCGTGGAAGCCGTGGCCGCCCGCGTGCCAGCCTCCTGCGCGCGACATAGCGACGAACTTCGCGGGTTGATCGATCGTCACACTCGAATAGAACGATTCGGAACCGATGCCTTGATGCCACGACTTGGCAACCGATAACGCGGCCGAGTTCTGGAACGCGTAGGTGCCGCAGTAGCTGGCGACCGCCCTCGGGCCGAACTCTTCGACGATCGCCGAGATGCGCTCCGCGATCTCATCGAGCGCTTGTCGGCTAGCGATCTCTTCGAAGCTCCCGTCCGGCTGGCGTTTGTGGGGTCGCAGCAACCGCATCGGGTGCGCGTGCAATTCGGGCAGCTGTCGGCCCTTGATGCACGTGTAGCCGCCATAGATCGGGTCGCTCGCGTCGCCGCGCACGGCTACCGCGCGACCGTCCTCGATGTCGACCTCGAGCGCGCAATAGTTGTGGCAGAACCGGCAATAGGACTTGCGGGTCTGAATCGCCACCTCGACCTCCGACTCGGGATTTGATGGAGCATTCGATCGGCCATCGTTTTGCGATCCGATCGCGATACCACGGATTCTACGCTCGCAGCGTCTGAATGTGAACCGCGCCGGAACTCGGCGCTATTGTCGCGCAATGATCCGGAACATTCTGTTCGATCTCGACGGCACACTGACGGATTCTGCAGATGGAATCACTCGCTGTATCGCAGGTGCGGTCGACGTTCTGGGCGAGTCCTGCCCCCCGCTCGAAGGTCTCATCCACTTCATCGGCACGCCTCTGCGCGACATCTTCGCGTCCGTTCTGGATACACCCGATCAAGCCCGGATCGACCAGGCCATCGCGTTGTACCGCGAACGCTTCGACAGCGTCGGATACGCCGAAAATCGCGTGTACGACGGCATCCGCGAGTCGCTGGCCGGGTTGCAAGAGCGCGGTTACAGCTTGTTCGTAGCGACCGCCAAGGGCCAGCGCGACGCCAACCGGGTCATCGATCACTTTGGTCTGGACATCCACTTCGGCGAGGTCTTCGGAGTTCACAGCGACGCCGAACGGCGCGACAAGGCCGCGCTGGTCAGACGAATCCTCAGCGACTGCAGGATCGACCCCGCGACCGCAGCCATGATCGGCGACCGCTCGACCGACATGCGCGCAGCGCGCCACTGCTGTATCCGAGCGATCGGTGCCGGTTGGGGGTACGGCTCAGACGACGAGCTGTACACGGCCGGTGCCGACTCGATCGTCGCGAGCCCAGCCGAAGTGTTGGCGCAGTTCTCGCCCCTCTAGCCTTCGCCGCTTTCGCACCCGCTACGCGACCTGACCGCCATCGATCGCAAACGAGGCGCCGTTCACGTAGCGCGCGTCCTCCGATGCGAGGTACGCGATCGCGGTCGCGATCTCCATCGGCTTTCCGACCCTTGGAACCAGCATCATGCGGGCCAGCAGCTCCGGGCGGCCGCCCTCGGGTGTCTTGAATGCGCGTGAAAGTGGCGTGTCGACGCCACCGGGACACACGCAGTTCACGCGCACATTGCGGTGGGCAAACTCGACCGCCATCGATTTCGTCATCTGAACCACGCCGCCTTTGGACGCGCAGTAGGCGGCCGCGTACGCGATCCCGACCAGCCCTGCCGTCGATGCGACGTTGACGATATTGCCCTCGGTCTCCATCAGATGCGGCAGCGCTGCCCGACTCATATAGAACGTCCCGGAAAGGTTCACCCCGATCACCGCAGCCCACTGTTCGTTGGTCAACTCGGTCGCGTGGCCGTAGATCCCGACTCCCGCCACGTTGCACAGCACATCGAGCTTGCCGAACTCTTCGATCGCCGCAGCCACCGACTCGTCGCAAGCATCAGCCGAGCTGATATCGCAGGTCTTGCCGGAGGCGAGACCCCCCTGCTTGCGGATCGCGTCGATCGTTTCGGACAGACCGACCCCATTGACGTCCGAACAAAAGACGCTTGCGCGTTCGGACGCGAGCCTCTCCGCGGTCGCCCGGCCAATGCCGGATGCTGCGCCTGTCACCAGCGCGACCTTGTTTTCGAAACGGCTCATGCGGACTCTCCTGTCGATGGCGATGGCGATGGCGACGACGGCGACTGAGCTTTGTCAATCTTGGGGGCGACTAGACGATCCAGTGAGCATCAGCTTAGTCGAGGTTCGGCGCAAACCCTGAAGACCCCGTAGAATGGCCCGGGAGGTATCGACGTTGGCCGTAGCACTCGGTGTCCACATCGGGCAGCAAAACCTCGAGATCGGCGAACTGCGCGCAACCTGGCGTGCTTCGACGGGGCGCGATTCGATTGGATTTCGGTATGGGACCACTTCTACGAAGCGCCACCCGAAGGTGGAACGCCGCGTATGTTTCGTCCGTGGAGTTCGGAAGGCTGAGCGGTGTATTGGATATCTGGTGCGAAAAAGAGGGGCGCGACCCCGGCGAGATCCAACGCACCGTGAACTTGAGCTTTGCGATGGGTGCCGACGCAGCCAGCGCGCAACGCGAGGAGGCGATGCTGCGCGAGAAGTGGGGCCCGGCTGCGGGCCGGATCCTCGAAGGTTCACTGCTCGGAACTCCCGACCGTGCCGCAGAGACGGTCGCCCGCTACATCGACGAGGGCGCTGCAGCAGTCAACATCGCACTGCGCGCTCCATGGGATACGGAAGCCCTTACAGCCTACATCGAGCAGGTAGTGCCGCAGATCCGGGCGGGTACGCGGTAGTCGATTGCGCTTCTAGAAAATCTGCCAGTAGAGCATCGCATAGCCCACCGCGACCGTAGCGCAGAGGTACACCAGGCCAACCGACAGCGAACCTGGGAGTCGAGCGAGCTGACCCAGCGCCGGGGTCGCGGCGATCAGACACGGACCCACGATGTGCGCGTAGTAGCGACTCCAGAACGGGCCGCCGGTCAGCGTGATCCCCAACAAGAACAAAGCCGCGAAAACCAGCACGCCCAGCCGCAAGCCGCCCAGTTGCCGCGCACCGACACCAGCGAATGGCAAGAAGGCACCCAGCATGAACGCTGTCGCAAACACGAAGCGCTGCACCGAGTAGTCGAGAACATTCCAACCCTTCCCCATCACCTCGACCTGGCGTTCCCAGTTGTTTCCAAGGTCCAGTGCGAACACGTATGCACCAAATAGAATCAAACCGAACACCGACGGCGCGAGCGTCGCAGCGAGCCTGCGGCTGTTCCAGTTGCCGCTGCGCCTTTGATCGACCAGTTCGACGATCAGCGGTACCGCGAGCAACGGGAATAGCGTTGTCTTCTGAAATAGCGCCAAAGTTGCGCAGAGCGCCAGCACGGCAGCGTCACGCACTCGCAACGATTTCGACCAGCGCTCCCAACGCCACAAATACACGAGCGCCAAAGCGGCACTCGCCGCATCGAGTTGGATGAAGAAACTGCCGCGGACGATCGCAGCGTTGCCCAGAAACAGCGCGCCCACGAACCAGGCCGGCAAATCTGGCGCGATTCGAGCCGACAGCCGAACCACCAACAGCGCCGACACCGCGGTCGCGAACCCGTTGATCAACTGCAGGCACAGAACCGGATCATCGACCGCGAAGCGAAGCAGCCCGATTGCGGCCGGCGTCAGAGGACTCGGCGAATGCATGTAGCGGGCCACGAAGTGCCCGAGCTCCGCGAAGGCGGCCTGATCGGCGCCAACGAGAGCGCGATGAATCGCTTCTCCGAATTTGGAGTATCCGTCCCAGGTCGGACGGTTCCAGAACACCCAGCTGTGGTGCGAAGTCCAAGCCGCGACGCCTAACATCGCAGCAAGAGCGGGCCACGTCAGCCAGCGCGAAAACGACGAAGCCGCGAGCGACGCCCCCTCGCGGCCCTCGAAGCGCCAGACCACCGTCGCGACCGCGCCAAGTGCGGCTGCCAACCACGCCAGCAATCGGGGAAAATCGCGCAGGTTCTGTTCGAAATTTCGCTGCGCGCGATCGTAGCTGTACTCGACACGAAACAGCGACGAAAAGAAATCCGGAAACATCGCCCAACACAGGCCCCAGAGCGCGATGCAGGCCGCAGCGATACCGATCGCAAGACCGATCGAACGCGCAATCGGCGGCGGTACAGGTTCCACACGCGGTTGCATCCACACTGGCTAGCCCAGATGATCCCGGGCCGATTCCTGGGCGGCTGCCGACGCCGATCCGCGCAAGCTCAGGCCGCCGAATTCCCGGAATTCGACAGCCCGGTCAGATCGGCAGAGATCTCCCACAATCTTGCGCAGGCTGCTTCGTCGGTCCCGAGCTTGGGCGTTGCCTTTTCGCTATTGTCCGCAAAGTACAGTCCACCGCGATCGGCGTACTCCGGTGCGGTCGCGACGTAGACGCTCGTCGACGCGCCGCGTGCAGTGTCTTTCATCATCAGAACCATCAGCAACCCGATCATCTGCATGTACCACGGCTGATCGCGACCGAGTTCGGTGTCGACGATTCCGGGGTGCAGCGCATTCGCCACGACAGCGGTTCCTTTCAACCGCCGGGTCAACTCCACGGCGAACATCACGTTCATCAACTTCGAATCAGCGTAGGACCGAATGCCGCTGTATTTTCGCGACTCCCAGTTCAGGTCTTCGAGCCGATCGCCAAGCGAAGCCACCGCCAGCGCGTCGGATGACACACAGACCACGCGCGCCGGTGCAGATGCCTCGAGGACGTCCAACAGCAGGTTCGTCAGCAGGAAGTGGCCGAGGTGGTTGATGGCGAAGTGGACGTCGAGGCCGTCAGGTGTGCGATGCACCGCGGGCAGCATCACGCCGGCATTGTTGACCAGCAGGTTCAGCGCTTGCCCCGATTCCCGAAAACCCGCAGCGAACCGGCGGACAGAATCGAAAGACGCGAGGTCGAGTTCGCGGACGTCCAACTGTTGTGCGCCAATCGCTCCGCCGCTTGCCTCGATGATACGCGTGCGAGCGGTGTTGGCCTTGTCGAGATTTCGACACGCCATCGTGACAGAGCTTCCGCGCAGCGCGAGCACCCGGGCCGTCTCGAAGCCGATCCCGGTGTTCGCGCCGGTCACGATCGCGTGTCGGCCCGTCAGGTCGACTCCGGCACTCACCTGTTCAGCACTGGCCTTTTTCCCGTAGGTGGAGTGGCGCGATTCAGTGCCGTTGTGTGCCATCAGCGCGTCCTCGTCAGGGGGTTCCGCCATCGAGCCGGAGAATCGCTCCGGTCGTGAAGCTGGAAGCATCGCTCGCAAAGTACAGGGCCGCACCCACGACTTCGTCTGGTCGTCCAGCGCGCTTCATTGCGATACTCAGCTGGGCTTGCTTTTCGAAAGCCTCCATGTTCCAGGCCTTGCTGATATCGGTGAGGAATGGGCCGGCCATGATGCAGTTCACCCGCACCTTCGGGCCCAGTGCACGCGCGAAGCCCAGCGTCAGCGCGTTGAGTCCAGCTTTCGCTGCGCCGTAGGGGATCTCGTGTGGCGACGGGCTGATCGCTGCGATGCTGCTGACATTGATGATCGATCCACCGTGACCCTCGGCCATGCGTTCGCCGATCAACGCGCTCAGTCGAAACGGACCCTTCAAATTCACGCCGAGCACCTTGTCGTAGAGTTCCTCGGATATTTCGGTGAGGCTGTTGTAGAGGGGAGACATACCGGCATTGTTCACCAGGATGTCGACGTGGCCGAAGCGCTGATAGGCGGCATCGGCCAGCGCATCGAGTAGCTCCCACTTTCCGACGTGAAATGCCAACGGCAACGCACTGCGCCCGGTCGTTTCTTCGATCTCCCGAGCCACGCGCTGGCAGTTCTCGAGCTTTCGGCTGGCAATCACTACGTCCGCCCCGGCTTCGGCGAACGCCATGGCCATCTCTTTTCCCAGGCCGCGGCTGCCGCCGGTGACCAGAGCCACCTTTCCACTCAAGTCGAATCGGTTACTCATGGCGTTTTGTGGCACCTCCTGACTGCGGCCCGCGCGGCGCAGTTCGCTTCCTCCGGAACCCGAGTACTTCATCTACGTAACACCGACGGATTGCTACTGTCCAGCTGTTGATTCACTCCCCATAACCCACGCGCCCCCGGAGAACGTCATGCGATTCGGAATCTTCTACGAACACCAACTGCCCCGTCCGTGGGAGGAGGGCGATGAGTACCGCCTACTGCAAGACGCGCTGACGCAGGTCGAATTCGCAGACAAGCTCGGCATCGAGTACCTGTGGGAGGTGGAACACCATTTTCTCGAGGAGTACTCGCATTCGAGCGCGCCGGAAGTCTTTCTGGCCGCAGCCAGCCAGCGCACGGAGAATATCCGTCTGGGTCACGGCATCATTCAAACTTCGCCGCTCTACAACCATCCCGCTCGCACGGCTGAGCGTGTAGCCACCCTCGACCTGATCAGCGGCGGGCGGGTCGAATTTGGAACGGGAGAGTCGGCGACCACCGGCGAGATGGGCGGCTTCAACATCGACCCGGCGCTGAAGCGGGACCAATGGCGCGAGGGACTCGAAGTGGCCGTGCGCTGCATGACAGAAGTCCCGTTCTCAGGTGTCGACGGCAAGTGGGTCCAGATGCCGCCGCGCAACGTGGTCCCCAAGCCGATGCAGCGCCCGCATCCGCCGCTGTGGGTCGCGGCTTCGCGGCGCGAGACGATCATGCTCGCGGCCGAATCCGGCCTCGGTGCTCTGACATTCGCGTTTATCGATCCCGAGGAGGCGGTCGAGTGGATCGAGGCCCACGAGAGGCGCCTGGCGCGCTGCTCACCGATCGGCGAGACGGTCAACACCGACATCGCGTGCGTTTCGCCGATGATGGTCCACACCGACGAGCGCGAGGCGATTCGACGCGGCCTCGAAGGTGGCAACTTTTTCGGTTACTCGCTGGCCTTCTACGCGGTCTTTGGCGACCAGATTCCGGGCGTCACGAACCTGTGGGAGGATTTTCAGAACAAGCGCCGCGAAAAGGGCTACGACCCGGATGCTGCGGTCGATCAGCAGCAGAATGAACTCGGCGCGAAGATCTCGCAAGGCGAAACGTCAGCGTTGCGCGGTGCTGTCGGCACGCCCGAGCAGTTGCGCAACTACCTGCGCCGTTTCGAAGAGGCCGGCGTCGACCAGTTGATTTTCATCATGCAGGCGGGCAAGA
This sequence comes from Deltaproteobacteria bacterium, assembly GCA_032128375.1. Taxonomy (GTDB): domain Bacteria; phylum Myxococcota_A; class UBA9160; order UBA9160; family SMWR01; genus JAJDAM01. The sequence continues at coordinate 32,461 of JAQBGU010000217.1, forward strand.
ACAAGCACGAAGACATCATGGAATCACTCGAGCTGTTCGCGCGCGAAGTACAGCCAGAATTCAAAGACCGCGATGAAAAGCAGCGCGCGGTGAAGGCAGCGCGGCTCGAACCGCTGGTCGACGCGGCGCTCGAGCGGAAGGTGCGCAAGGTTCCGAAGGTACCGGAGGGTTACTCGGTGCCGGCGGTCGCGAAGGAGATCTTCAAGCAGATGGGTGGAGACGAGCTACTCGAGCAGGTCGCGACCGAGAGCGCGCTGGGCGGAGGAGGATTGCGCGACAAGATGCCGCGGGAGCGGGCTCCCAAGGACTAGTTCGATGCGGACCCCCTGATCATTTCTGCCAATGCGCTCTTCAACGCAGCCGCGGACTCCGCCAACAACTCCTTGCCCGCATCGGTGATGACACCGAGCTGAAAGAACATGTGGGGCATGCCGTCGTAGCGGTGGAGCGTAGTCTCGACGCCGGCCTCCTTCAGCGCCTTCGCGTAAGCCTCACCTTCATCTCGAAGCGGGTCGAATTCGGCCGTCACGACCAGCGCGGGCGGCAGGTTCGCGTGCGAACTCGCCAACAGCGGGGACGCATTGGGCGCGACTCGAGCTTCGTCTGACGCAAAATAGTGGTTCTCGAACCACTCCATCGTCTCGAGGGTCAGGAACGGGCCCGCTTCGTTCTCTTTGCGCGATGTGAAACCGCTCGGGGTACGTAGATCGACGGCGGGATACACGAGCAGTTGGAAGCGCAGCGCTGGGCCACCCGCGTCGCGTGCCAGCAGTGCTACGATGGCTGCCAGATTTCCGCCGGCGCTGTCGCCTCCTACCGCGATGCGTTCGGGGTCGCCGCCAAGTTCGCGCGCGTTTTCTCCGACCCACTGCAGGGCCGCGAATGCGTCGTCTGGTGCTGCCGGGTACACGTGCTCGGGGGCCAGCCGGTAGTCGACTGACACCACGATGCAACCGGCCTGTTCGCACAACGTACGGCACTCGCGATCGTGGGTATCGCGGTCTCCGATCACCCAACCTCCGCCGTGGTAGAAAACGAAAACACCGAATGACCCATCCCCATTCGGTGTATATACGCGCAACGGAATATCGCCCGCAGGGCCGGGAATCGAGCGATCGTCGACCGCGACATCGGGGCCCGGGCCGAACATCGCGCCGAGGTTGCGATAGAACTCGCGCGCTTGTTCAGGAGTCGATGCGGCGATATCGACGGCATCGGGGTTCGCAGCCATCGCTTCCATCAATGCGGTGATCTGCGGGTGGAGCGGCATGGGGATTCTCCTCGAATTCGCCGGAGGCTTGCGGGTCGGGGTCTCGCGGACAGGGGACGAAGCACGAATGTCCGCGGGAGAGTAGACCATCGCCTGGTCGAATCGGTTCAACCGCATCAAACCCGGGCTCGCCGATCACTCAGCCAGAACGTCAGCCAGACACCTGCCAGCATCAGTGCGGTCACCAAGGCGAAAGCGGCGTCGAATCCCGTACGGTCGATCATCGACCCGAAGATCGGTGATGACAGAATCACGGCCGCGTTGCAGATCTGCGCGATGCTCAAATAGCGCGGGTGGTCCATTTCTGGCGCAATCTCGAGGATGTAGTTCGTTGTCAGGCGGAACACGAGCGGCGTAAATCCGATCCCGACGAACACCCACGCGTAGAGGTTGCGGCCGACTTCCACTGGGATATGCGAAATCGTCAGCGCGAGTGGAGGCACCGACGCGCAGATCAACATCGCGATCCGCAGCGTAAAGCGGTTCCCATAGCGGTCCGCGAGCGGCCCCATGACGACGCTGCCAATTCCGCTCGCGACGTTCTGGAACACCACCCAGAGCATGAGGTTGCCGCCTTCCAACCCGAGTCGTTCGCGGCCTAGCGCCTGGTAGTGAGGAAGCAAGATCAGCGACGTCGTAAATAGTGCGCCGACGATCACCAGCAACCGGTAGTTGCGATCGCGGTGCATAATTCGCCACGCGCCGCGGAACTGCTCCGCAACACTCACGCGCTGCTCCGCGTAATCGTCGGCCGGCTCGCGAATCCACAGGGCCGCCAGCGCGGAAACCGCGAACAGCACGCCGGTGAACCCGAAGATCTTCGCGTATCCAGCATCTTCGGCCAGCCAGCTGGGCAGCAGGAACCATGCGCAGACGCAAGCGGGGATCGTTCCGCCCATCGTACCGAGAGCCAGGAAGCGTCCGCGCCGGTCGGCGCGGATCAGCTTTCCATTCAGCGTGCCTCCTGCCAGCATGTTCAACCCGGTCGCAGCAAAGAACAATGTGTACAAAGTCAGAAATGCGGCCGGATACCAGCTTCGGGGATCCGATCCGAATACCGTCAGTCCGGCACTGATCGCCAGAAACGGGGCCGCCATCGCGAGCGCCGTCGCGAGCAGTGCGAATTTCTTGCGAGGCAGTAGCTTCAGCCGTCGCGCCAGCAGGAACGGAACGATGCTCTGGCCGAGTCGGTTCAGCACGGGCAGCAGACCGCGTATCCAGCCCGCCCCAGCGATGCTGTCGAGGAAGGCGGGGATGATCACGCTCTCCGTCTTGAAGACCCAACCCGTACGGACCAGCATGACGTTGGCCACCATCGCCAGCGTGTTGCGCGTCTCGTCGCGCGGCTCGATGCTTCCGGCGGGTCCCGTGATGTCGGCGGGTGGCGGCGGGGCGAGGGGTGCGAGCGCGGACACAGAGGCGCCTCGAAGCGGGGTGAATGCCGATACTAGGGCGAATTCTTCGAGTTCTTCACCGTCCATCTGCACGCTAGAGCTGGCGCTCCACGCCGCAGATCCGTGCGGGCGAATCCGGCGGATTTTCCCGTCGCAGGCGAGGGGCGTTTGATCGCCCGTGCGCGCCTCCGCTCGAGGCGAAGTCCCAGGCGGCACGCTGCAGCGCCCGATCGCCCTGCGTGCTCGACCGCGATCTCGTTTTGCTGCGAACGCTGCGAACCGGAATCGAGTATTCTCGCCGCTGGCCTCATACGCGCCCGCTCAAAGCGAGCCCGGCGACGTAGACGACAATTGCAAGGAGTCCCCCAGTGAGTGACGACATCCAGACCTTCCGGATCGAAGCAACCGACGCAGAACTCGACGACCTCGCACGCAGGCTCAAGGCTACGCGCTGGGCCAATGAAGAGCCGGTCGACGATTGGTCTCAGGGAACGCCACTCCACTACCTGCGGGAAGTCTGCGCCTACTGGGGGGAAAAATATGATTGGCGCGACCGCGAGGCGCGACTGAATGCGTTCCCGCAGTTTCGCACCACGGTCAATGGGCTCGGCATTCATTTCGTGCACGTGCGCTCGCCCGAAAGCGATGCGCTTCCTCTATTGATGACGCATGGCTGGCCGGGATCGATCGTCGAGTTCCAAAAAGTCATCGGGCCGCTTTCCGACCCGGTCGCCCATGGCGGCCGGGCCAGCGATGCATTCCACGTGATCTGCCCATCGCTGCCGGGTTACGGATTTTCTGACAAGCCGACCGAGACAGGCTGGGGTATCGAAAAGATCGGGGAGACCTGGGCGAAACTCATGGCCACGCTCGGCTACGAAAGCTACGTCGCGCAGGGGGGAGACTGGGGTTCGATGGTGACGGCCTCGGTCGGCAGCCAGGACCCCGAGCACTGCGCGGGAATCCATCTGAACATGCCCGTCGCGATGCCCGACCCCGAGACGATGGGGGACCTGTCAGATGACGAGAAGGGGGCATTGGCGTCGCTGCAATACTACGATCAGAAGGACTCGGGGTACTCGAAACAACAGAGCACCCGACCACAGTCACTCGGCTACGGGCTCGTCGATTCGCCGGCCGGCCAAGCTGGCTGGATACTGGAAAAATTCTGGGCCTGGACCGATTGCGACGGACACCCGGAGAACGTGCTGACGCGCGACGAGATGCTCGACAACATCATGTTGTATTGGTTGCCCGCCACCGGCGCGTCCTCGGCGCGATTGTACTGGGAGAGTTTTGGCACCCCGTCGCTGGCGGAAGTCACGGTGCCGACCGGCTGCAGCATCTTCCCGAAAGAGATCATCCGCACCTCGCGCCGCTGGGCGGAGAAGCGTTTCAAGAATATCGTCTACTGGAACAAGCTCGAACGCGGCGGGCATTTCGCGGCATTCGAACAGCCCGAAACGTTTGTCGAAGAACTCCGCAATTGTTTCCGCGCGATGCGTTAGCGAGTCGATCAGCGCTGGGTACCGCCAGTTCCGCCGGCGCCGCCCAGCGCTGGACTTCGTCTCCTTCCCACCTGGGGCGCCTCGCACCGCGGGCACTCGGCCTGATCGTGCTCGGCATCGGACTCGCGTCGTGCGGTGTACCCGACCGATCGCCCAACATCGTACTGATTTCGATCGACAGCCTGCGCGCGGACCGGCTGGGAATCTATGGCGCGGATCGAGACACCAGCCCAGCCATCGACGCGCTGGCCGCCGAGGGTGCGCTGTTCGAAACCGCGGTGGCTCCGAGTCCATGGACGTTGGCCAGCCATGTCACGCTGTTCACCGGGATGCCGATTTCGACGCACCGCGTGAGCGCCCCCGATAAGAAGCTCGATTCCGCCCGCCGGCCGTTGGCTCAGCATCTCGCCGAGCTCGGCTACAAGACTGCCGCGTTCGTCTCGGCGCCGTTTCTCGATCGCGCCTATGGTGTCGACCGGGGCTTCGAAACCTACGTGAACTTCCAAGGC
>JAQBGU010000218.1:0-14982 GCA_032128375.1 Deltaproteobacteria bacterium
CCCGAATACCGCGCAAGACACGCGCACTTGCCGTCGCGCCCGTGCTGATCCAATTTTGGGTTCACTTTTTCGAAGCAAGCACAACCGGATGCAAGCCAATACAGCCGTATACCCGGCTTCCAACGGAAGCTCTCATGCGCAAGGACACAGAACCATTGCCTGAACTGATCGCACTTCGCCCTCACCCGCACGCGCGCCCCTGGCCTACTCATAGTTGGCCCGAACGCGAACCCGGTTCGAGTGTTGATCGCACGCGAATCGACGACGCGCTCGATCGCGTGTTCGAACAGCCCTGGCCTGAGATCTACGGAGTCACCCACGCGCTGGTGGCGATACACCAGGGGGCGCTGGTTCGAGAGCGCTATGCACCCGACCACACGCGGGATTCGACGTTTATCTCCTGGTCGATGGCCAAGAGCATCCTGCAATGCGCGATCGGAACGCTGGTCCGGGATGGCAAGCTCGATATTCATGAACCTGCAGATGTTCCCAGTTGGTGCGACCCGGGCGATCCGCGCCGTGCGCTGACGGTCGACCAACTGTTGCGTATGTCGAGCGGGTTGCGATTTTTTGAAGACTACGTGGACGAGCAGGGCTCGGACTGCATCCGCATGCTCTTTGGCCGCGGCCAGCAGGACGTCGCCGCGTACGCGGCCAGCCTGCCGCTGGACCACCCCCCTGACACGGTCTGGAATTATTCGAGCGGGACGAGCAATATTCTGTCCGCCTTGATCGGTCGCATCGTCGGCGGGGGCACGGCCGACGGGTCAGCGATGGAAGGGTTTCTGCGCCGCGAAATTTTCGATCGGATCGGAATGCAGACGGCGACGCTGCGGTTCGACCCGGCCGAAACCTGGATCGGCTCCTCTTTCGTGTTCGCCACAGCGCGAGACTTCGCGCGCTTTGGTTACCTATACCTCCGCGATGGTGTTTGGGGAGGTGAGCGTCTGCTTCCACAGGGCTGGGTCGATTATGCGCGTACGCCGACTCCCGCGTCGGGCGGGGAGTACGGCGCGCACTGGTGGCTCGCCCAGGATGGCTCCGGCCGCTTCCATGCCAGTGGCTACCGGGGCCAGTACATCGTCGTGGATCCGGCGCGCGACCTCGTCGTCGTTCGACTCGGTGAGTCAACACCGGAACAACGCGCAAACGTGTTGCCATTCATGCGCGATGTCGTGGAGTCGTTTCCGACGATGTGATGCCGAGCCTCGTTCGGTTTCGTCCGCTCGGCGCAATGCGGCGTGAACTGATACTCGTAAGGGCTGTGGAATCGCTCGCTGGCCGAATGGGTTGATTCGATCAACGATGCGAGGAGCGTTCGATGCCGCCATATTGGGTTCCATGAAAACCGAGGGGTCGATACAGGCTGAAGGCTTCATGAAAGCTGAAGGCTCCACAAAAGCAGAAGGCTCCATGCCTGCCGAAGGTTCCACGCCGGCCGACCCATGGCGCAAGTACTTCGAGGTTCAAGCGCGCAGCTGCATGCGCGACGGTTCACCGCTCTACGGTGCTCTAATCGGGCGCGTCGGCGAAGACCACTCGAGCGGCGGAATAGTCGCCGATCTGCTCGAGAATTGGGAGGGCAACCCGATTCTCCAGGCCGTCGCGATGCGACTGATGGGTGCCGTACATCATCTCGTGCTCGCGGGCGAGGCGCCAGAACTCGCGCGACACTATCCTTCGGCCGGCGGAAAACCCCAGTACCCCAAGGTCGAGGACGTCTTCATCGCGACGCTCCGGGAACATCGCGACTTCATCGCCAAGCGCCTGGGCTTGCCGGTTCAAACGAACGAAGTGCGTCGTTCAGCCGCACTACTCGGTGGCTTCCTTTCCGTCGCAGCCGCGACGAGGCTTCCACTGCGGGTGCTCGAGATCGGCGCGAGCGCGGGATTGAATCAGCTTTGGGACCGCTACCGCTACGAACTCGGTCCCCACCATTGGGGTGACCCGCAGGGCGAGCCTCTGCTGACCACCGATTGGCGCGGGCCGGCCCCGGCTCTGGATGCGCCGCTGAGTGTCGCCGCGCGGCATGCTTGTGATCTTTCCCCGCTCGACCTCTCGGATACCCAATCGCGTCGTCACCTCGAAACCTTTATATGGCCCGATCAGCCCGAACGGCGCGAGCGTTTCATGCGCGCGGCCGATGCTGTATTGGCCGCCGGTGTGCAGATCGATCGCTCGCAAGCACTTCCGTGGCTTGCGGCCCGGCTCGCAGAACCCGTGCTGAAGGTTGCCACCGTGGTGTTTCACTCGGTCGTGTGGCACTACATCGACCCCGAAGAGCGACATGGCATCGAGGCGTTGATGGAACGGGTGGGTGAAGCCAGCGATGCCGATACTCCGCTCGCGTGGCTTCGCATGGAAGCGCGCAGTTTCGCGGCATGCGAGCTGCGGCTTCGCATCTGGCCGACCGGTGAGGACCGCCTATTGGCTACGTGTGGCTCGCACGGCCAGTATGTGGAGTGGCTTTCCGCGTGATGCGTTGCTCGAGCCACGGGCCGATGAACTCGTGGGCCGATACGAGGATGCCCAGGTGGTTGCATTCCGGAACGACGATGGAGACGCTCTCATCCAGAACCCGCGCCGCCAAGCGCCCGAATTCGATCACCTTGCCGGGTTCGAATAGTTCGTCTTGGGCACCGATCCACAGACCGAAAGGTTGGTCCAGGCTGGCGAACTGGTCCCGAGGCGCGCTGGGAGTGATGCCGTTGGCGAGATTCACGGTATTCGAAACGACGATTCGGGGATCGCCGGCGAGTGCTTCTGGCGGGTAGTTGAATTGCACGGCCCTATTGTGTCCCATCAATCGCCCTCCGCTGATCGCGTTGATGATGAACGGTGCGGTGCGCGCGACAGCGAAAGGACTGGATCCGTTTCTCGTCGCGTCGCGCTCCGTATTGGAACGGAAGCCGAGCTGAGGAGAGACGAACAAGTATCCATCGACCGCAGAACACCCCTCCCAGGTCGCGTAGTTGAGCACGAGTCCGGCACCCGAGGAATGACCACCGATCAATAGCGGTCGGTCTGGATGCGCACCGCGAACGAGGTCGACGAACCCATCGACGTCTCGAAACAGCTGCTCGGTGCTGGGCGCGTCGCCACGCTCGCCCTGCGAGTAGCCATGGCCGCGGATGTCCGGCGTGTACACGGCGACCCCCGATCCGTCACGCAACCCGGCCGCCAGATGGGCGTATCCCGCGCCAGAGTGGGCGCCGCCGCCGTGGTAGAAGACGACGCCGGCGACGGGGTGATCGGGGAGATAGGCGCGGTAGGCGAGTGTCACACCGTCGCTCGCGCGGAGGGTTCGAATCTGCGCCGAGTCACCCATTCCAGCTTGGCTGAGTTCTCGCATCGAAAACGGCGCGCTCATGTCGGGGGCTCCTGGTTGTGGGTTGGCGCTGCCGCCTTGGCGCGCCATGTCGGGTTAAGCAGGAAGACTACTCCCATTCGACGAGTAAGCTTGCCCTGCATTTCGCGACATCCGAATCAAGCAGTATCTTCGCACGCAGGAGGACAGATGACAGGGATTCGCCCGCAAGATGCCCCGACGATTCTGACCCACTACTACCGGGCGATGGTGGGCCGGGCCGATATCTGGCGCACCCGGATGGACACGACAACCAACTGGGCGATTGGGGCGACCGCGGCGATCATGTCATTCGCGTTGGGAAATGCGGCCGTTCCGCATTACGTGGTGTTCATCGCTTCGCTGATGACGCTCATTTTTTTGATGCTCGAAGCTCGGCGACTGACCTTCTACCACCTGTGGCAGCAGCGCGTGCTGCTGCTCGAACGGGGGCTGATCCGTCCGGCCGCGTTTGCCCTCTGGTCCTCACAAGAAACGACGATTCCGGCCGATAGCCGAGACCTCGCGCAAGAACTCGAGACGCATCTGGGACGAACCGCTCCGAACATGCCGCTCGGCAAGGCTGTCGCGCGGCGGTTGCGGAGGGTCTATTTGTATTTGTTCGGTGTGCAACTCCTCGCTTGGGTGCTCAAGATCGCCAACCACCCGACTGCCGCGAGCTCCTTGACGGAGTGGGTCGCGCGCGCCCATGCAGGTCCAATCCCGGGCGAAGTATTTCTGGCGACGATGGGTGCCGTGTTCTTGGCCGCATCCAGCTTCGCGATCGCACGAGGCGCGGGCGATCGACGTTGAGCGGATTGTGCTGGACGGTGATTCGCCGGTAGAGTGTTCGCTCATTGCGGGCCGATCGGTAGAAGAGGCCTGCGTTTCGCGGAATTCCGAATGCCGACACGTCAGCGCTTTTTTGATTCCCGACAGGTGGACCCGGCGCCCAACCGTCCGGTGACGACACCGGCGCAACAGATTCTTCGTCCGATTTTGGCGGCGCTCGCGATCGATTTGGTCGACCTCGCAACATTCGGTCCGGTGGGCTTGTACACCGGATTGATTCTCGGTGCAGCCGCAGGTTATTGGTTGGCACCGATTCTCGGTTTTCCGCTGCACCGGCGCTGGCTATCGGCACTGGCTACCGGTGTCTACTGCACGCTGCCGATGACCGGATTGATTCCGTTGGCGACCCTGGTGAGCGTGATAGCTCGTTCGCTGATGCTCGGAAATCTGCGTGTCGATACGTCGCGCGAAACCGACCCAGCGGGAGCGATCGACGTGGAATACGAAATCGTCGCGGACGATCCGAAGTCTCATCGCTCGGAGAGCCATGGCAACGATCGGAAAAGCAACAACAGCAAAAGCAACGACCGCAAGAGCAACGACAGCAGAAGCAACGACAGATCACTCAACCGATAGGAAGTCGTGAAATCTGCCACTCGCCGGTGCGCTTCCGGCGAACCAGCGTCGCACCGCGGACGTGTCAGGGAAGACGCCGATCGCGGTTGAGCGAACAGGACACACGATCATGGCGTGGATTCGCGATATCGTAATCGACTGCCAGCATCCCGCGTCGCTCGCACGGTTTTGGACAGCACTGCTGACCGGCTACGAGGTCAGACCATATGATCAGAACGAAATCGATCGCCTCGCGTCCGAAGGCTTTACGCCAGAGACGGACCCGAGCGTGGCTGTCGATGGTCCCGGTCCAACTCTGTTCTTTCAGAAGACCTCGATCATTGATCTCCAGCGAGGCCGAATTCACTTGGACCTCACGGGGGCTGCACGCTCCGCCGAGGTCGAGCGTCTCATCGCGTTGGGCGCCAGCGTAAAACAGCACACCGAGTCCTACACGGTAATGCTCGATCCGGAGGGACATCCATTCTGCGTGCGAGATCCCGATTAGCCGCGCGCTCTCCGCTTGTCGGTCGCCTCGCGATAGGGCTCGCAATTTTCTGCGAGTTCGTTGCGAAATGCATCCGCGTGTTCAACGACCAATCGATCCAGCCGCCCAACTACCGATTCCTCCGGTTGCGTGTCCCACCAGATGGGGTGCGTCAAAAGCTGCAGTGCTCGGCTCTGGGCGACCGCTGGGTGGTCGAGGGGGTGACCGTGGTGCCAGGCGCCCCGCGAATCGGCGCAGTAACCCATCTCGGTGATGAAGCGAGGCTCGTAGGCGTGAGTGCGCCCCGCGAACTGACCTTCGGCACCAATCAGCCATTCGGTGGGTCGATGGAAGCTCACAACCTCGACTGGGCGGCCGGTTTGCGCTTCGAGCCGCTCACATTCCTCTTCGCAGGCGGCCTCCAGCGACGATCGGTCCGCAGGGTAGAGGGACGCATCGAGGTGCAAACCGATCTCGTGGCCGGCATCGAGGATCTGCCTGAGGGAACCGATGCCTGGCGCCGAAAAAGGGTTATACAGGCCGGTGCGCAACAGCACGAAATAGATGGACCGCACACCTAATTCGCGTTCCAGCCCGGCCATCGCCACGGCGGACCCGAGCGACATGTCGATATCGTGTCGAAGGATGAGATGACGCTTGTCGGGTTCGGCATCGGCGAAACCGTGAACCGAATAGTCCCGGCCGAGCAGCGCCGTCACGAGTTCGCGATAACCGTGGAGTGAGAAGTTGGATTGCATCAAATTTTCGACTGTTGCTCGAACCCTCGAACCTTCGTACCTTCGAACCTTCGATCCCTCGAACCAGCGATCCCTCGAACCAGCGATCCCTCGGACCTTCGTACGAGGGATACCATGTGGAGTTCCTCAGCCAGCTCGCAGTTCATCTTACCCCAATCTGAAGCAGCAACGTGGGATGCGAACTTGTCGGGAAGCCAGCCTTGACGAACGGTGGGCGCGCGCCGATGATCGTTGCGGTCTTGCAGCCCGTTTCCATGCGTCTCGATTCGCCATTGGCTCGGAATCTGCGTTCAGATCGAATAGATCGAATTGATTGGAATCGGATTGAATCGGTTGGGCGACGAATGCGCAACATCGCCGCCGCCGATCTGACCCGGAAAGTCGCGACAGACGTCGCGACACGCGACGCGGCAAACGAATCGGTGGAGAAGCATGTATGGCGAAGCAGCTAGCCGCCACCGGCACCCAGATCGCCCGATTCCTGAGGAGCCCCCTGCTCGGCGAGTCTGCAGTCGTCCGAGCCATCACCCCGTTTCCCAACACCGAGCGTGCCAGCATCAGCTTCTGCAGCGCAGTGTCTTGTGCTGACGTGTCGACACCGCCCGCGGACTCATTTGTCCTGGCACTGCAGTCCGCTGCGCCGGAGCTGTGCAAAGCAGGCTACCGCGTCATCGAGAGTGACTACCCGAAATACGATCTCGCCCGGGTCTATCGCGAGTTTTTCCGTGTTCCGATAGCGGTGGGCGTCCATCCATCCGCCGTACTGGGAGCTGATGTGAGCCTGGCCCGCGCCGTCTGCATCGGGCCGGGCTCGGTTCTGGATGGAGCGGTGGTTCTGGGAGAGAGCGTCGTGTTGGGCGCGAACGTGCGAATTCAGGGTCCAGTGACACTGGGGTCGCGTGTGTCGATTGGGAGTTCTTCGGTGATTGGAGAGGAAGCGTTCAGCTTCGGTTTTGGTGCGAATGGGCAAGCAGTTCGGTTCCCAGCGACAGGCGGTGTGGTGATCGAAGACGATGTCGAGATCGGGGCCTCGACGTTTATTGCGGCCGGCGTATTCGAGCCGACACGAATCGAAGCCTCGGCGAAAATCGCCGACCTGGTTTCCATTTCGAATGCTGTGCAGATCGGTCGAAACAGTATCGTGACGGCACGCTGTTCGCTGTCTGGGCGCGTCCGCGTCGGGCGCGACTGCTGGATCGGCCAAAGCGCGTCGATTCGCCAGGGTGTGGTGGTGGGAGACGGTGCGATGGTTGGAATGGGGGCCGTTGTGGTGAAGGATGTGCCGCCCGGTAAGGTCGTGATGGGAAACCCGGCCAGCGTGAAAAGAGAGCGCTGATGTGCGGAATTCTCGGTGCCGTAGCGCACAATGCCTTCGGCCCCTCGGTGAGGCCGTGGGTCGAGCGCGGGCTCGTAGCGCTCAACCGACGCGGTCCCGACTCCGGCGGTTTGTTTCTGGACCGCAACATCGTGCTGGGCGCGCGTCGCTTGCGCATTCACGATCTCGATACTCGTTCCGACCAACCATTCTTCAACGCCGACAAGAGTCGCGTTCTCGTTTTCAATGGGGCGATATTCAATTACAAGGACCTTCGCGAAGAACTGCGCACAAAAGGGCATCGCTTCGCGACCACATCGGATACCGAAGTCGCGATGGTTGCGATCGACGAGTGGGGAACCGGCGCGTTCTCGCGTTTCGATGGGATGTTTGCGATAGCCCACCTCGATCGCGAATCGGGTCGGCTGTTGCTGGTTCGCGATCGGCTCGGCATCAAGCCGCTCTACTTCTACCAATCGCGTGAACTCTTCGCGTTCGCGTCGGAGATCAAGCCGCTGCTCGCGCACCCCGACATTCCCCGCGCGCTGAACCGCCAGTCGCTGCCCGAGTTCGTAGCCTTCCAGAACGTGATGCCGCCCCACACGCTATTCGAAGGCATCGACGTATTGCTTCCCGGACACTATTTCGAGATGAACATCGGGCAGGATTCGCTGCCAGCGCGTCACGCCTACTGGCGTATGGACAGCGAAACGATGAATCCGCAAAACGCCCCAGATCTCGAGGAGTCCCTGATTACATCACTCGAGCAGTGCTGGAATGCAGATCGGGACGTGGGAATTCAACTCAGCGGTGGCGTGAATTCGAGCCTGGTCACCGCACTCAGTACCGAGGTGCTCGGACGTCGAGACGTACAGACCTACTCAGTGATCTTCGACGACTCTCGGATTCGCTACTACACACCGCGTTCGGAAGAGAAGTACATCCAAGAAGTGGTGAACCGTTACCACGTCGACAACGAGTCGTACCTCTTCACGCGAGAGCAGGTGCGTCCGGCTTTCGCCGAGGCGGTCTGGTACCTGGAATCGCCGCTTCACGGGCCGAGCACATGTCTGTACATGCTGCTCGCCAAAGCCCTACGCGATCGCGTGACGGTTCTGCTGACTGGTGAAGGCGCGGACGACATTTTTTTGGGGTACTTCAACGACTGGGACTTCACCGACGAGCCCCGCGACCTGTTCAAGATGTTCGTCGGTGCCGACTCGATCAGCGCACTGTTCGGCAGCGACGGGCTGGACGCCGCGCTGCAAGGTCGCCTATCGCTCGCTGGAAGTTCTCGTCTACTCGATATGACACGCCTGCAGAGGGCCACTGTAATCACCGTTGAGACCGTGCTTCACGGGCTGCTCGCCCGACACGACCGGATGTTCATGTCGCAATCGATCGAAGGCCGCCCGCCGTTTTGCACCGATTTGATGGTCCAGGCGCGTTTCGGGATGGCGGATGAAGACGTGCACGGCAAGCGCGGCGGAAAGCTGGCGATCAAACGCTTGACAGAGCGCTACTTCGAGAGCGATTTCGTGTACCGCAAGAAGATTGGTTTTTCCTCTCCGTTCGGTGATTGGTGCTCCGACCCCCTCTGGTGGCGAGACTACATCGGGAAGTTGAACATCGATTTTCTCGACGACCTGATGGATACCGCGAAGCTTCGCGCCACACTCGCGATGCCCGAGAGCGAATCAAAATGGTCTGGCCAGAATCTCAACCTGCTGTTCACGATCGCGAACCTCCAACTCTGGCACGAGATCTTCATCCAAAGCGCCGACCCACTCTGCGACGCAGCATGGCAAGATGCACTCCCGCCGAAGATTCGCGAGGAGCTGTCGTAGTTTTCGTCCGAGCGTGTAGGGCGTGTAGACGGCGTCAGCCCGCTTCTGGCACGCCCTCCAAGGCCTCACGAAGCGCCGGGTCCGCTTGTTTGGCCTCCCTGAGTTTCTGTGTTCCATAGGTGATTGTCGGATGGGATTGGTCCAAGATGGCCTGCCGGTAGCTCGGTCGCTCGATTAGCCGCTCCCAGTACGCGGCACACTCGGGCCGGCGACCCGCGCCGACGAAGACATGCAGGCTGTCGACCTGCACCAGACGTTCGAAGATCACCAGCCAACTCACATCCGCGAGGCTGAATGTCTCGCCCAGGATCCACGGGCCACCCGTCTGTTGCAGCCGCGCCTCCAGCGCGTCGAGGTGCACCTGCATCTGTTTGCGGCTCCTCCCCAGAATCTTCATCGCTGGGGTAAGTCGATGAAGAGATTCGAGCTTGCGGAACTTGAACATCAGGAAGATGAACGGCCTTTTCAAGTCGAAATGAAACAGCACGCCTTCGAGAATTTTCCAGTACGCGATCTTTTCGATCATCGAGGAGAAGATCGGGAGGGTCAGGCCAGGTACCGCGTTGCCGGCACTTTGGTCACCGTGCTCGATGGGGTCGTGAGTCAGCGATGATCGATCGATCCAGTATTCCATCTGCTCACGCTGCGCAGTGTCGTCGGGGATCAACGATGGGCTGCTCTGTGGTGCGTGCGCGGCCGCGTAGCGGATCTGTTCGTGGGATTCGTAGATCGGGTGGCCGTTGTGGACGAGCACTGGCACTGTGCCGCCCGGATTTACTTTCAGGAAATGGCGGCGGATATTTTCGTAAGCGCCAGTTTCGATCAGATCGATGTGGTGGCTCTTGTACGGGATCTGCAGCTCCGCCATACAGACGCGCGACTTCATCGAGCACAGCGACAGCGCATTGTGATACAGCTCGAATTCCTGTTCGTACGGTAGTTCGATGTCGGGTTGGTGGCCCGGCGGCACCGGATAGGTTTTTCGTCGACCCTTCTCCCAAAACCACCACCCGATCAGTCCTAGAATCGCAAACGAGAACACGCCCAGCATCGTCTTCGAACCTCCGTTTGGTTTTTCCATTCGGACGGTCCGCCAGTGGGACCACGGCTATCGCTGTCAATCTATCCACTTGACTAGGATCGCGCAAGCGCTTTCCGACCGCGCCCTCATCGCACGCAGCGATCGAACTCCTCTTCGACCGCCTCGCCGCTGGACAGACGCGACTAGCCCGCCAAACCCACCACAGCAGCCCGTTTCGCGAGCCTCCGATAACAACCGGTTGAGTGTGGCATCATCGCGAAGTGGGGAAATTGCTGCTGCTTTTCGTCGCACTGCCCGCTCTCGAACTCGCGATCCTGATCGAGCTCGGAAGCCGCTTTGGGACGCTTCACACCATCGGGTTGATCATTTTCACCGGAGTCGTTGGTGCGGCGCTCGCGCGCGGTCAGGGCATCAGCGTGGTGGGCGCGATCCAACGCGAGGTTGCCCAAGGACGGCTGCCCGCGGACTCGATGCTCGATGGCGTGATGATCTTGATCGCTGCGGCGCTGTTGGTAACGCCGGGCGTACTGACCGACACGTTCGGGTTTCTCTGCCTCGTACCGTCGTTTCGCAAAGTGGTGCGCACTGCCCTGTGGAAATACCTGGAGGTCGCGGTTCGCGAAAACCGCATCCAAGTGGATTTTCCAGGTGGCCTCCCGGGGCCGCGGGGTCACGATGCGCGATCCGAACGGGTCGTCTACGACGTGGATCACCAACGCGGCCAGGGGCCGGGCAGTGAGGGGTAGCCGACGCGCCGTTCCGGAAATCAGGCGCTGCTTCGCGACTCCCAACGGGCTTTGGCTTTGGCTCGTTCGTCGTCTCGGTTTCCGGGCGGCGCAGTCGTACTGAGGCCAGCAACCAGACGAGCGGTCGCTGCGGTGATGTCGGCGACTGCCCGATCGAAATTCTCCCGGTTCGCCTGCGAAGGCTTCCGTGTTCCACTGATCTTGCGCACATACTGGAGTGCCGCGTCGGCGATTTCGGACTCGGTTGCAGGTGGCTCGAAATTGTGAAGCGTTCGAATGTTTCTACACATAGGATGTCTCCCCTTTGTTTCCCGTCTCGAGGGTCTTGTCTCGAGTGCCGAATCTTGAAGAGATACTCGCTTCAGTCCGCGCAGCTCAGCGCGAAGCACCCAAAGCGCCGCTCAGGAAATCGACCAACGGCATGCCGCTTCGGCAGGCGCGAACGTATCGGTCGAGAAAGTCGCCGCTACAGGCCCGCTCTTCGGTGAATTCGACGCTGGTATAGAAGCTCTTTCGCTTGAGATCCACGACCAGCGGGTGATCCGGGTCGAAGCCGCGCGGCGCGCGTTTCAGGTCGGGCTCTCCGGCGAGTCCGACCTGGGTCGCCTTCTTCCACTGCTGTGGACGAGCGACGATCGCGTCTCTGACCGTCCGCAACGAGCTGGCGTCGGGATGCCACAGGCCGGTGCCCGCGAAGACGCTGCCCGGCTCGAGAGACAGGTAAAAGGATGGCGCCGCCAGATTCTTTTTTCCGGTGCGAAAACCCAGCGCGGCAGTCGTCTTGTAGGGGCGCTTGTCGGCTGCGAAACGCGTATCACGATAGATCCGGAACAGCGACCCACCGATGGGTCGCGAGTCGGCAATCACGTTGGGACAAAGCGAGCGGAGTTTCGGCCCCACCGCCTCGACGAACATGCACAACGGGTCGCGCACTACATCGTAATAACGCTGCTTGTTGTCGGCAAACCAATCGCGGTTGTTATTGCGCGCGAGCTGGCGAAGAAAGCGGAACAGCTCAGGTGTAATGAATGACGAGGCCACGTGGGACACCTCCTTGGCTGATCGCGTCATCGTATCACGACGAGCCTCGCGCTCGCAGCTCAGCGCTGTGCTTGCTTGGGTCGAGCCACAACGTGAATGCGAAATCCTGCGGAAAACTCGCAATCTACCGGGTCGAAGCCAAACCCGTTGGCAGTACGGCCTACACCTGGCGATACCCAAGCTGGTTGCGCCGCGATAAGCTGACTCGGCGCGCTCCGAGGAGAAAAGCCCGATGTCATTCGTATTCAATCCAATGGATCCTCTTGTGCTCCGCAATCCGTACCCGACCTACAAGCGGATGCGCGACGAACATCCGGTGTACCGACACCCGGCGGGTTTCTGGGCACTGACCCGCTACCAGGAAGTTTCCGAAGCGTTGAAGGACGCGGCGACGTTCTCGTCGTCTGCGATGGGTCGGCGGAATCAACAGGGAATGGGCGATGGCATCGGCCGCTCGCTGATCTCGGAAGATCCGCCGACGCACACCGAGCAACGCAACACGGTGAACCGGGGCTTCACGCCGTCGCGCATCGGTGCACTGGAGCCGCGCATCGCAGAACTTGCCGAGGCGTTATTCAGCGCATTCGAGTCGAAGGGTCGCTGCGACCTGACCGAAGAGTTTGCCAATCCGCTGCCGGTCAGCGTGATCGCGGAATTGCTCGGACTCGATCCGAACAAGCGCGACGACTTCAAGAAGTGGTCGAGCGATATCATCATTGGTTCGACCCAGGCAGGCGGGATGGGTGCGTCGGTGATTGACAGCATGCACAAGTTTCGCGAGACGATCGCGGAGGCTGTCGAGGATCGGAAGCAACACCCGGGAACCGATTTGATCTCGATACTCGTCGATGCGGGACTCGGCGAAGGAATTCTCGACGCCGATTCGACGATCGGGTTCGCTGGACTGTTGTTGGCAGCTGGCTCGGAGACCACGACGAACCTGATCGGCAACGTAATGGTGACGTTGCTGGAAGACCCGGGTCTGTTGAAACAGGTTCGCGAGGATCGCGGGTTGATCAAGCCGCTGCTCGAAGAGTCGCTCCGCCATGACCCGCCCGTCCAGATGCTGATGCGCATGACGACCACCGACACACAAATCGCCGGCACAGAGATCCCAGCGGGCAACCTGGTGATGATGATGCTTGGCTCGGCGAATCGCGATGAGACCCGCTTTCCGAACCCGGATGACTTCGATATCGAGCGCAATACCCAGGGCCACCTCGGCTTTGGCTTTGGAAATCATTTCTGCCTCGGGGCTTCGTTGGCGCGGTTGGAGGGCACGATCGCGGTGGCGTTGCTCGTCGAGCGGCTGCGCAAGCCGCGGCTTGCGGTGCCGGAGGTGGAGTACCACGGATCATTTCTGATTCGCGGTCCGGCGAAGCTTCCGCTCGAGTTCGAGCCCAGGGTCTCCAGCTAGCTGCCAGGTAGGATCTGCACCTGGAACGAATGGTTACCGAATGCCATGCTGAAACCCTACGTCTAGCCATGTCGGTATCGACTTCGACTACACCGATCGCGCTCCCCCCAAAGCTGCCGCGCCCGGTTCGGTTCGCGAATGCGGCCGCCGCGCTGGCCCGTAGGGTCGGTTTGCAGCTCATCAAGCTCGATGAACAAACCCTGGTCCGTGAGGCGACCCGAGCGACGGGGCTCTCCGAGTTTGGCGACGCTCCGTTATTCGAGCCGATGCGCCTGCTACTCGAATCGCTCGAGTGCGATGCCCAGCTCTCGCTGCTCGGTCGAACCATCGCGAAGACCGAGATCGTACGGGTGCTTTCGAATCGGTTGCAGGTGGTTCGCGACCGCGCGCAAAATCCACCGATTGCAGAGGTCATGATTCGCCGACCGCTGTTCGCGGTCGGACTGCCACGCACCGGGTCGACGATTCTGCACGACCTGCTTGCACAAGATCCGGCCAGTCGCGCGCCGCTTACGTGGGAGTGCATGTATCCATCGCCGCCGCCCGAGCGTGCGCGTTTCGAAACCGATGCGCGAATCGAAACCTGCGAGAGGCAATTCGCGGGTGTCGACCGGTTGATTCCCGGCTTCAAGGCGATGCATCCGATGGGAGCCCGACTCGCGCAGGAGTGCGTGGTCCTGAGCCAGCACTCGTTCTGCTCGCCGATTTTCCACAACGAATTCCGCGTGACCTCGTACCAGGATTGGTTCGATGCGTGCTCGGACCCGTCGACCCCAGCCTCCGCGCAGCCATGGCCTGGCGTCTACGACTACCACCGGCGGCAGCTGCAGCACCTGTCGTGGCGCTGTCCGGCTGAGCGCTGGGTGCTGAAGTCCGGGATGCACATGTGGGGACTCGAGCACCTGTTCGCCGAGTACCCGGATGCGTGCATCGTACAAACGCATCGCGACCCGGTGAAGGTCGCGACCTCGTACGCGAGTCTCACGACGCTGGTTCGCAGCATGTCGAGTGACGCGGTCGACGCTGCGGAAGTCGCTGCGGACTGGACGCCGCGTCTGGCAGCGGCCCTCGACCATGCGATCGACGTGCGCGATTCGGGTACCGCCCCGCCTGGCAGCGTGTTCGATATGCACTTCACCGAATTTCTCGCGGACCCGATGGGTGTCGTCGAGAAAATCTACGATCACTTCGAACTCGGGCTCACGGGTGAGGCCGCCGACGCGATGCGAACATTCATCGCGAACAACCCGCAGGGAAAACACGGAGTGCACCGCTACCTGCCCGAATCGTATGGACTCGACGTCCCCACAGAACGCGCCCGCTTCGCCCGGTACACGGAGCGGTTCGGAATCGAGCCCGAGGCAGCCGGACCCGCCGAGGGGAAGTTGATGGATCTATAGTTCCAAACCCGATGCCGAGTCCTTGGATCCGAATCCTGTCGATCTGATAGATTCGATGATCCAATAGATTCGATAGATTCTAGCGAGGCTGCGCCTCAGACCGACGAGGCATGTTACGCTGTTCCCGACAAGAAGGTGGAGAGCGATCGGCAAACGCTTCACGGCGTGGCAACTCA
>JAQBGU010000219.1:0-27547 GCA_032128375.1 Deltaproteobacteria bacterium
CTCGCCGCGGCCGCCAGGAGGACCCCACCGTGAATTTCGAGTTCTCCGCCGAGGAACGCGCCTTCGCCGAGGAAGTCGAGAAGTTCCTCGACGTCCACGCCACGCCCGACGTCGCCGACGTCTGCCGCGAGAACATGGCGCAGATCGTCGACACGCCGGAGCGTCGGGCGTTCATGAAGAAGCTCTCGGGCCGGGGCTGGCTCGGCATGACGTGGCCGAAGGAATACGGCGGCAGCGAAGGCGAGGGCGTCTACGAATTCCTGCTCAACGAATCACTCGCTAGGCGCGGCGCGCCGCAAATTGGCAAGGGCGTCGGGATCATCGGCAAGACGCTGATTCGACATGGCAGCGAGAAGCTCAAGCGCGAATTCCTCCCGAAGATTCTCGAAAACGACGTCGAGTTCGCGGTGGGTTACAGCGAGCCCAAGGCGGGGTCCGATGCCGCTGCGATGCAGCTCAAGGCCACCCGCGATGAAGAGCGCGGCGGCTGGGTTCTCAACGGCGAGAAGACCTGGACGACTTCGGCGCATTTTGCCGAGTGGTACTGGGTGGGCGCGCGCACGGACACCGAAGCCAAGAAGCACCAGGGCATCACGTTGTTTCTGGTGCCGATGGATCACGCCGGCCTCGAGACCTCGCCGATTCCGACGATCGGAGACGAGATCACCAACTCGGTTTTCTTTACCGACGTGTTCGTCCCTGACGACTACGTCGTTGGAGAACTGAACCACGGCTTCCAATACATCTCCGAGGCGCTCGACCTCGAGCGATTCACGATGTTCACCTACTCCCCCATCGACCAGCGCCTCGAAGTGCTGACCGACTTCGTCAAGAGCGAACAGCGCGATGGCGAACCCATGCGCAACGACCCGGTGATCCGTCAGAAGATCGCGCAGCTCCACACCGAGGCGGAAGTGGCGCGCGTGTTGGGCCTCAAGTTCGTCGCGAAGTCGGATGCAGGCGGCGCGGCTCCGACGAGCGAGGCGTCGATGTATAAATTGTTCGCGACGGAATTTTCGAAGCGTCTCGCGAACGCATCGATGGATATCGGCGGTCCGGGCGCGCAACTGCGACTCGATACCGAAGATGCGCCCATGCTCGGCCGCGCCGAATCGACGTATCGATACACGGTGATCGACACCATCGGCGGCGGATCGTCGGAAATCCAGAAGAACATCATCGCGCGCCGCAAGCTCGGCCTCCCCAAGAATTTCTAGCTTCGATGAGTGACGAACGCGTGTCAGCCGGCGATTCGGCAACCACAGGACTACTCGACGGTGTGACGGTGCTCGATCTGTCGAGCGTCGGGCCCGCATCGCGCGCGTCGCGGATGCTCTCGGACTACGGCGCGCTCGTGGTGAAGGTGGGTCCGACGACGCGCAAGGGTGCCAGCCAGATCCAGCCGCCGTTCCACACCTACGGGGCCGGCCGCGGGATGCAGCGAACCCGGATCGACTTGAAGAGCGATTCCGGCCGGCGAGCACTGCTCGGTCTGGCGGCCAAAGCCGACGTTGTGATCGAGAGCATGCGCCCCGGCGTCGCAGCGCGGCTCGGGATCGGTTACGACGATGTGTGCAGCATCAACCCGGGTATCATCTACTGCTCGACGAGTGGATACGGCCAGGATGGCCCCTACGCGTCCTGGGCGGGGCACGACATCAACTACCTCGCACTGGCGGGTTTCCTCGATTGTTGCGAAGCCCGCGCGGATGGCGGCCCGCCGATACCCGGCGCAACCGTTGCCGATAGCGCCGGTGGCGGCATGCAGGCCGTCGTTGCGATCCTGGCGGCGCTCGTCAAACGCGGTGATGGCAACCAGGGCCAGTACCTCGACGTGTCGGCTGCCGAGGGTGTGTTGTCGTTGATGAGTCTGTCGATCGACCAGTTCCTTGCGACCGGTGAAGTCGCTCGGCCCCGCGAGACGCTGCTGACCGGGCGCTACGCCTGCTACGACGTGTATCGGGCGCGGGACGGCAAGTGGCTGTCAGTCGGCGCCATCGAGCCGCACTTCTTCGCGAACCTGTGCAAGGCGCTGGGTCTTGTTGATCTGATCGAGCACCAACTGGATGACGCCAAGCAGGATGAAATCCGAGAACGCTTTCGCAACGCCTTTGCGACGCGTGATCGCGACTCCTGGGTATCGGAATTGGCGCCCAACAATACCTGCGTCGCACCGGTGAACTCGATACCCGAACTGGTCGACGACCCGCATCTGCGCGAACGGCGAATTTTCATGAAGGCCGAGTACGCCGGTCACGGCGAGTTCGAACAGGTCGGACCGGTACTCGCGGGTGGGGAGCGCCGTCAGCCCAAACACACCGTTCGACTACCGGCTGAGACCGATACCGATGCGCTGCTGGCTGCGGCCGGCTTCGACCCCAGCGCAATCGCAAGCCTGCGCGCGGAAGGCGCGGTGGAATAATGAGGGAGCCCGACGCCAGATGACAGATCAACTGCCCGAGGAAGTGGAATCCTGGATCGGTCAGGTGCGATACGAGGAGCCGACAGAGTTCGAAGTCGAGCGCGGCTACATCTTCACGAGCTGCGCCTCGGTAGAAAACGGCAACCCGCTGTACTGGGACGATGCCGTCGCCGACGAGCTCACCGACGGTGTCACCGCGCCGCCCACGATGCTGTCGGCCTGGTTTCGGCCTCACCACTGGGCGCCCGGGCGAACCAAGCAGGCCCAGCCGCTTCAAGTTCACTTCGACCTGAAAGAGACGCTGGGGCTCCCCGAAGCCGTGATGACCGACAACGAGATCATCTTCGGAGTTCCGGTCCGCCCCGGTGATCATTTGCATACCCAACAGGTCCTGCGCTCGGTCAGCGGTCCCAAGACGACCAAGCTCGGGACCGGACGCTTCTGGGTGATCGAAGTGCAGTACCTCAACCAGCACGATGAGATCGTCGGGACCGAGTCGTATACCGGCTTTGGATATGGGAGGAAGCCCTGATGGCACAGGCGCAACTCTTGTTGGCTGGCGACGTTTCCGTCGGAGACAAGCTTCCGCTGTTGCCGGTCGACGTGTCGGCAACGACGGTCATCCTGGGGGCGCTCGCGACGCGCGACTGGCGACCGATGCACCACGACGTCGACTTCGCGGTCAATCGCAACGGTACTCGGGACATCTTCATGAACACGCCGAACCTGGCTGCATGGTTCGAGCGCTATTTGACCGACTGGAGTGGGCCACGCGGCCGGCTCGGGCGGATGAAGTTCCGGATGAGGGACTCGATTTTCCCTGGAGACAGGATGGTGTTTGGCGGTACCGTGACGCAAATCGAAACGGATGACACCGGATGTTGTTGGGCAGAAATTTCGGTACAAGTGACCGTGGGGGACAAGACGCCGACGGACTGCGCGGTGAGGATCGCGTTGCCGTCGACGCCCGACGACAACCCGTGGAAGCGCCGAGCTGACGACTGGAAGCCCTGACGATCTCGCGCTGCCGAAATTCGGCTCTTCTCGGAGCCGCGCACGCAGTCGAATCGGCTCTTGCGGCGAATGGGCCTTTGCAAAAAAAAAAGACAGCCAAAAAAGAGGAACGCTAAATGGATCTGGATTTCAGTGACGAGCAGGAGATGCTCCGCGACATGGTGCGCGGAATGTGTGCGGAGTACTCATCGGTCGATGTCGTCCGGAAGTTGGAAGACGATCCGACCGGCTATTCCGCGGATTTCTGGAAGCAGCTGGCCGAGTTGGACCTGCTGGGGCTGACGCTTCCAGAAAACTACGGTGGTTCCGGCCAGTCGATGCTCGAGGCTGCGATCGTGTACGAAGAATTCGGGCGGGCACTGGCGCCTTCGCCGCACTTCGTCAGCGCCATTCTGGCTGCTGGCGCGATCCTACGCGCAGGCAGTGACGATCAGAAAAATGCCTGGCTCGCAAAAATTGCCTCGGGCGATGCCGTACTCACGCCCGCGTGGCTCGAACCTCGCAACGGCCAGGGACCGCGCGGTGTCGGGCTCCGCGCGGCGATGGACGGCGACCACTATGTGCTCTCCGGCAGCAAGCTTCACGTTTCGTTTGCGAGTTCGGCCAGTCGTCTGCTGGTGCTGGTCCGCGTCGGCGACGGCGACCGCGACATCGACCTGTTGCTGGTCGACCCGAAGGCGCCCGGAGTCGAACTCGTCCAACAGATGAGTCTGGCGTCCGACACCCAGTACAAAGTCGTGTTCGATCACGTGCGCGTGCCGCTAGCTGACCGCGTAGGTGCCGCGCAGTCGGGATGGGCCACCTGGGATGCTGTGATGCACGACGGCATCATTTTGGCGGCTGCGTTCGCGATGGGTGGAGCGCGGCGTGCGCTCGAAATGACCACGCAATACGCCAAAGAGCGCGAGCAGTTCGACAAGCCGCTGGCCGCATTCCAGTCGATCGCCCACTACTTATCCGATGCCGCCACGGCTGTGGAAGGCGGGAGCACGCTGGTGTACGAGGCCGCCTGGGCGCGGAGCGAGCAGCGCCCCGTGTCGAAGCTGGCTCCCATGGCGAAGCTTTTTGCCTGCCAAACTTTCCGCGACGTGACTGCGATGGGTCAGCAGGTTTACGGAGGGGTCGGTTTCTCGCTCGAGTACGACATCCAGCTCTACTTCCGCCGCGCCAAGCAACTACAGCTGTCCTGGTGGGATTCGCGGTATCTCGAGGAGCTGATCGCCGCTGATGTGCTGGACGCGGACCAGTAGGGAGTTCGTTCCGCGGTCTTTCCACCCAGGAACCCGCCCCAAGATGGGTCCGGCTGCGAAATCCTTCGCCGACCCCTCTTGGGTAACGCTGCTAGCTTCCGTCTGGTGTTGCCTGCTCGTTTATGGCGCGAGCGCCCAAACGCGCTGACGCTGGCTCCCAGCGTAAAAAGACTTGCGGACCCGTAGACTTCTTGCTCCCCGACTTCGATTCGTGTTACTACGGACATGAACCTGGGGGAAGGTTCTGTGCGGCCCGCAGTGGGATCCAGTCGAGTGCTGAAAGCCGAAAGCCGAAAGCCGAAAGCCGAAAGCCGAAAGGCGAAAGGCGAAAGGCGAAAGCCGAAAGCCGAAAGCCGAGGGGCAACCGAAAGTGTCAGAACTGAAGTCGATGAAATAACCGCACATCCAGCCCCCATAGCTCCAAACGGTGCAGCTTCTGAAGAAGTCGCCCCTGCAGAGTGACGAGCCCATCCGGCAGCGATCTTCGTTCGCTGCGGCCGATGCGATCGCTCTCGGGATCGTCGCGATGGGCTTCTGGCTTCGGCTCGGTTCGATACGCGACTACTGGAACAACGCGGACGAGGGCATCTATTACCAGATTGCGCACGCGCCTTCGGCGATTGCGAATTCGGTCATCGCCGCGAACGCTCATCCGCCGCTCTATTACTACCTGCTCCGCGCCGTAGGCAGTGTGTCTGACGATTTTGTCTGGTTGCGCGTACCCGCGCTGGTCTTCGGAACGCTTTCGATCGCGGCTCTCTACCGGCTCGGAACGAGAGTTGGCGGCTCTGTGTGCGGAATCGCGGCAGCCTTGGTGATGGCGCTATCGCCGGGTGCGATCGAGTTGTCCCAGGTCGCACGGCCCTATGCACTCCAGTTGTTTCTGCTGATCGGGGCGACCGGGGTGCTGCTTCGTTACTTGCGGAGCCGGCGGGTTCGCTTGCTCGTCGCTTATTCCATCTGGATGCTTGCGGCGGTACTCACCCACTACAGTTCATTTCTGGTTTTGACGGGCTTCGGTGTCGTGCTCGGGGCCACCGCCATCTTCCGTCACTTCAGCGCCCGCGAATTGCGCGACCTTGCGATCGCCCACGCACCGGTGTTGTCGGCTTGCGCCGTGCTGTATGCGTTCCACGTTGAACCCGTGCTGCTCGATAGCGCGATGCGACGCGAAGCGCTGGGTAGTTGGATGGGCGAGTATTTTGTTGCTGGTCCGGTGGAATTGTGGCGAAATTTCGTCGGTGTGTTCGACTACCTGACCGGACCAACACTCGCGGGCGTTGGGGCGATGACGTTTCTGATCTCGGTCGGGGCGTGCCTGCGGGGGAAGCGATTCGCGCTGGTGGGCGTGTGTCTTTCGGTGGTGTTCGTCGCGGCGTCCGCGTCCGCGGTATCGCTCTACCCGTTCGGGGGAACTCGCCATTCCGCCTACCTGGCTCCGTTTCTTGCGCTGACCATGGGAATGGCCACTGCTGTCGCGTTCTCGATGGGAAGTCGCGCCGTGGTGGGGGGGGCGCTGCTACTGGCGTTGATCACCATCGCGCGTGCCCCGCTTTCGCTGGCCATCGGGGTGACGCCACGCGGGGCCGTCGAGCAACCGGAGTTCGAGATCAGACGGGCGGAAGTCGATACACTTCGCCGCTCGTTCGAGCAACTTCGGACTACGCCGGGCATCGTTTTCATGGATCTCTCCACGGCCTACACACTGCTGCCGCTGATGCGCGAAGGCGCGATGGCGTCGGAGTGGGTCTTGACAGCAGATTGGCGTCGACTCGTATGGGGCACACGCCAGGTAGTCGTGATCCCGCAATGGTACATGGCAGTCGGCGACGAACGGATCAACGCACAGAACCATCTGTGGTCGAGCATTCGGCTCGCACGCGATCACCCCGGCTTGGCCCTGTTGTTGGAGCTAGACCCACTTGTGGTCAGCACTGAAGGGAGGGCGCTGCCGATTTCGATTCGCTCGCTGTCGCGAGACCGCGCCGAACGTCGCGCGGTACTGGAGGACATATCGCGCACCGCTCACGTGAGCGTGTTCCGGCTCGACGTCGAGGAATACCAGCAGCAGCTTGCGCGCCAGGTGCGGAAGCGCAGCGCCGAACGGCGGAACGCCGCCGCCGACGGAGCCGACGAGGAGCCTTCGGAACAAGAGCAATTTCTGATCGCGAACTGATCGTCGTCAACGCTACTCTGCGTTCAGTCGCATCGAGTTCTGCTCGCACCCGGGCAGAACGACGCATCGAACGAAGCGGAGAGCTGACAATGGCATTGGATATCGCGAACCTGGTGGATCCTCGCCACACGGCACTCGTAACCCAGGAATGCCAGCGTGCTGTGATTGGGGATTTGTCGGCGCTTCCCAATCTGGCTGAAGCCGCCCGCGGTGAGGTGATCTCGAACATCGCTGAACTCGTCGAAGCGGCTCGGAAAGCCGAGGTACCGGTGATTCACTGCATAGCCGAGCGCCGTGCGGACGGGCAGGGAGCGAATTCCAATGCGCGCCTCTTTCAGTATATGGCTCGTTCACCGGTGACACTGATTCCTGGATCGCCGGCGGCGGAGATCGTCCCGGAAATTCGTGTCGCTGAATCGGACCTGGTTCTGTCGCGCCTGCACGGGTTGTCGCCGTTTCAGGGGACCGAACTCGACTTCGTATTGCGCAATATGGGGGTAACGACTCTCGTCGGTGTTGGCGTTTCGGTCAACGTCGCAATTCAGAATCTCGCGTTCGACGCGGTGAACGCTTCGTATCAGGTGGTGATCCCGACCGATGCCGTTGCCGGCTTTCCCGAGGAGTATGTCGAAGCAGTATTCGCGCACACGCTGGGTGCGATATCGACACTCGTCACCACCGCAGATCTCCTTGCGGCTTGGTCAGCGCTGTAGTGCCGTGGAGAGTGCCGTGGAAAGTGCCGTGGAGAGTGCCGTGGAGAGTGCGTTATCCCGCTCTCGATGTCCTATGCTGGCTGCGAATATGACGAACCAACCCGTAGTCGACGACCGGAAAGCGAAATTTTCGATCGGCGAAGTCGTTCGCCACCGCTCCTTCCCATTCCGTGGCGTGATCTATGACGTCGACCCGACGTTCGCGAATACCGAAGATTGGTGGCAGTCGATCCCAGAGAGTGTCCGGCCGGCCAAAGACCAGCCCTACTACCACCTGCTCGCAGAAAACGAGCAGACCACCTATGAAGCCTACGTTTCCGAGCAGAACCTGCTCGTCGACGAGACCGGCGAGCCTTGCCGGCATCCACTCGTCGACGAACTGTTCGATTCGACCCATGACGGGCGTTACGTCGTGCGCAGCCGGACCGCCAACTAGCCGTCGGGGATAGGTTTGCGGAGTCGAATTTGCCGCTTCGAGGCGACAGCTTCCTCACTGTCTGACCCAAGACCGGCGCGGCTTCTAGCCGCGGTCGCTACACGCAGCGCCGGAAGACGGGAGTAGAAGCGCTCATGGGCGAGGCCGTCCCGACAGCGCCTCCACTCAGCGATGCGCAGCGCGAGCGGGGGCGTCGGCTCGCGATCACCAGCCATCCTTTTGGAATGACATTTCGGACCGTCTTCACGTCGCCGCTTCCGACTTTGGCGCTTCTGGCGCTCGGCGCTGGCGAGTCGATAGTCGGACTGCAGAGCGCGATCGTATCCATTTCGTTGCTTTTGCAGTTTCCAATGTTGCGGCTGGTGTCGCAGGTTTCGAAGCGGAAAATTCTGGTGTGGGCGCACACTTTCGCGGTGTTCGGCGCTCTTCCATTGCTCGCATTTCGTCACTTCGAAGCAAGCGATTCCGGCGTCGCCGTCGGCATCGCTTTGGCGTGCTTTTCAGCCGCGGCGGCTGGGATCAGCGCATCGGAAACAGTCTGGTTTCCGATGCTGCGCAGCTATGTCGAACCCGGCAGGATCGGTCGGTTTTTTGGCATGATCCGTTCGGGCTGGCACCTGACGCTGATCATCTATTTCCTGGGGTCGCAGGCCTGGTTGGCGCGACATCCGAGCGACTTCGCACCGCTGTTCGCGGTCGGTGCGCTGTGCGGGCTGATCCGAATCGCGCTGATCGTGCGGCTACCCGAGCGCGATGAGCGCACCGGTGAACGCATCCAGGCCCGCCAGGCATTCGCTTTGCTGCGCGATCCGGCCATGCGCAACTATTTGGCGGGGGTGTGCTGCAGTGCTGCGGCACGGGCCTCGCTGCTTCCGTTTGCAGTCGTCATGTTGCGCCGAGAGGTGGGGCTGAATGACGCCGTGGTACTGAACACCGCCATTGCGGCGTTCACCGGTGGCCTGATATCGCTGTATTTATGGGGTAGGGCAGTGGACCGCTTCGGCGCAGCGCCGATCATTCGCTGGACCAGCCTTGCGATGGGTGGGCTCGCATTCGGCCTGAGCGCGCTGGCGGGTGCCGCTGGCGATGCGGCAACCCTGGGCGGTGCTGTCGCGTTCTTTTTCGGTTTTTCCGTGCTGTCAGCAGGCTTCGGAGTGGCGGACACGCAAATTCTGTTCTCGCTCGCTCCCGCACACGCACCGTCGCGTGCACTGGTGTTGGCTGCGGTGATGGTCGGGTCGGCTGCCGCACTGACTCCGGCGTTGGCGGGTTGGTTGCTGGAACAGGGGCTTCGCGCCCACGACGACCGAATGGCCGTTTACCAACTGTTCTTCGCTGCGCTGGCATCACTCCAGATCGCTGCCGGCTGGCCGCTGCACCGACTGCAGATCATCACAGATTTGCAAAGAAAAACGCAGAGTTGATGCTGCCCCTGCAGCCGCGGTATCGTGCAAGGCTCGGGCTTGGCCGACTTCGATCAGTTTGACGTTCGAGGTTCCGACCTCGATTCATGACCTGATTTTCTGATTCCTGACTCTGACATTCGACCTCTTTCTTTCCACCCAATACCCCCTTCGACCGACCGTCGGAATCGATACGAGGATGACCCCGCTGGACCGCACGCGAACCCGCTCGCTCAATCGGAGATTCTCGATGAAGTGGCCTTCAATGAAGAGCTCTTGGGTGAAGTGCCTTTTCACCGTTTCGTTCATGACGGCCCTGTGTATGTCAGCGGGTGCGGGGGCGAAGACGTTCACGGTCAACGCGGGTCTCGATGCGATCAATCAACCCGTCCCTGACGGTGAAGAGGTTGTCTGCGACATCGGTACGGGCATGAACGAGTGTTCGCTTCGGGCTGCGATTCAGGCAGCCAACTCGAACCCAGGTCCGGATATCATCGAAATCGAGCTCGCTACCCTCGGGCTGATGGCGGGGCTGGTGAACGAGAATGGCGGATTCAGCGGCGACCTCGACATCCGATGCTCTGAGATCGCGGAATGTGAGAACGAGTCACTGACGATCACCGGCGGCATGCTGGCGGGCGACGACGTGACGATCATCGAGGCAGCCGGGCTATTCGATCGCGCCTTCCACATCGTCGATCCGATCGAAGTGACGTTCCGCAATCTCGAAGTACGCAACACAAACGCTGGAAATTCGTCCGGCGACGGGACCGCGATTTGGAACCTGGGCACGCTGACCCTCGACAACGTCACGGTCACAGGCTCAACGGGACGGATCTTCGTCAGTAATACGGGTGTACCCGTTGTGACGTCCGCAGACGGCGCGATTCTGAATTCAGGCGTGATGACGCTGAGGGATGTCCGCGTCTTGGACAACCTGGGCGATGGAATACACGCAGGATCTGGCCGAATCGAAATCGCCGGTCTGACCTCGACCGGGAATTCTGTCGCGGGTCTGAAAACGATCTCCGAGGAGGCCTTCGTCGAAGTGATCGGCGGTGATCTGACGTTGTCTCGCAACGCGGTCGGCTTCTGGTCCACTGGCGGACGCGCGATACTGAAGAGCGTCTCCGATGCTGATGCCTGCGAGATATCCGAAAACGACATCGCAGCTTCGGATCGACTCAACCCCTCTCACGGCGTGCTGCTGGTTGGCGGCTTCACGACAATCGAACGTTGCAACATCAGCGACAACGTGAACGAGCCTTTCACGGGTGGCAGTGGAATCAGTAACTTGGGAACGCTGGAACTCGTCGACAGCCGGGTCCTCCGAAACGATGAGGGCCTACGGAACCTGGGACGCGCGATCGTTCGCGGTTCCGCGATCTTCGATCACAATTTTTCCGGTATCGAAAACTTCGGGACGTTGACGGTCGTCAACACGACCGTGAGCGGAAACGCCGGCGCTGGCATCTCTTCGCAAGATCTGGGTACGAACAATATCGCGGCGCTTCGGCTCTACAGCAGCACCGTAGTGTCGAATGCGGTCGCGGACCTCCGGCAATCGGCTACCGCCAACTTGATTGACGTGCGCAACTCGATCGTAGCGGTATGTCAGGGGCCCCTGACGACAGCCTCGGTGATCAGGTCGCTCGGATTCAATATCGGTATGGACGCTTCCTGCGGATTCGACGTGACGCCGGGCGATCAAGTCATCGCTGACCTGATCGGCGGCACGATCGACGCGCAACTGGCACTCAACGATGGAATGACCGAATCCCACAGGTTGTTGGCCGACACCGCGGGCAGCACCGATGTGAGTTGTCCGATTACCGACCAACGCGGCAAGCCGCGAACCCTCGGATCGTGCGATGTCGGGGCCTACCAGATATCCGGCACCGCGCAGACCCCTGTCGTTGCGAACGGCACAATTTTCGTCGCAAGTGACGCTGCCTCGGCGGTATTCGCGATTCCCGCTGACTACGATCAGGATATGGACATGAATCGGTTTCCCCCAGTGCTCACGCGCGGATCCGGGCTCGTTGGCCCGATCAGCGTCACCGGAAACGGCACCGACTTCTTGGTTCTGGATGCAGAGCAGGGTCTGGTGTTTCAGATCGATCTCGCGACAGGGATTCCGAGAGTATTCAGTTCGACGGGGTTGCTCACCTCTCCTCGCGATCTCGAGTACGGGCCCGACGGCGACGTGTTCGTGGTCGGCCAGCCC
Source organism: Deltaproteobacteria bacterium (assembly GCA_032128375.1). Taxonomy (GTDB): domain Bacteria; phylum Myxococcota_A; class UBA9160; order UBA9160; family SMWR01; genus JAJDAM01. The sequence continues at coordinate 11,642 of JAQBGU010000219.1, forward strand.
GGTCTGCCAGGCGGGGTATCGGTTGTGCGCATCGATCCAGTGACCCGGGGCGCGACCACGGTGGTGCACTCACCGCAGTTGTCCAATCTGCAATCCATCGATTTCGATGCAAACGGAGATTTGATCGTCTCGAGCAGAAACCTGGGGGTGTTCCGCATCGTGCTGCTTGAAGATGGCGTGGGTGTGGCGTCACAGATCGCAAGCGTGAGCGACCCGAGCGGTCTCGCCGTTCGGCGGACGGGTGAACTGCTCGTCGTCAACCGAGCCACCAATGACGTGGTTGATCTGGATCCCGCGGCAGCAGGGAATGGAACGCCGATTGGAATCGCCGGTATCGAACCGATGGTGCTCGCAAGTCCACGCGGATTGGGGATCGAACTCGAAACAGGAATACAAGATTCACTCGTCCAGGTGACGATGATCGTTTCCGAACGCAACGGCAAGCTGCACCGAATCGTCTGGAATGGAACAACCCCGATGGATACGGATCCGATCCTGGCCGAAATCCCACAGGGCCTGATCGGCCCGTCGAGCCTGTTCGGGCTGTGGGTTCTGCGAGATCAGGACGAGGACGGAATTCTCGACGTCGATGACGACACCGACGGTGACGGCTTGTCCGACGATTTCGAAACGAATTCAGGGATCTTCATCGACGCAGCTCACCCGGGGACGGATCCGAACGACAAAGACTCGGACGACGACAATCTCCTCGATGGGTTCGAAGTGGCCAACGGCTTCGATCCGCACGGTGAGGGTTGCGATCCCGGCGCGCCGGGGCTCCCTGGCTGCGAGAGCACACTGGATCCCGACGAAGACGGCTTGACCAACCTCGAAGAACAGATGGCCGGAACGGATCCGCACGACAAGGACTCGGACGACGACAATCTCCTCGATGGGTTCGAAGTGGCCAACGGCTTCGATCCGCTCTCGGCCGGCGAGAATTGCAATCCCGGCAACCCCGGTCGCCCTGGCTGTGATGACACACTGGATCCCGACGAAGACGGCTCCAGCAACTTTCAGGAACAGATGGCCGGAACCGACCCAAACGACAGCGACGATTTCCTGTTCGCCAGGGTCCCAGCCGTCGGCAGATTGGGAATCTGGGTCCTGGCACCGTTGTTGTTGCTGGCATCTCGCTTCCTGCTCTCGCGGCGCCAAGCTGCAGGGTTGATCGCCACGGGGCGTTAGTCGCCGATCGGGCTCAGTCCTTCTTCGGATTCATCTCGAATGGGCCCTTGCCCATCTGCTCGCGGATCGGAACGAATTCGGGCATCAGCATCGCGCGCCGCTGCCAGTTGGCACCATCGACGACCATCGTGTGCCCGGTGATGTACGAGGCGTACGGGGAAGCGAGAAATGTCGCCGCCCAGCCGAGTTCATGTGGGTAGCCCACGCGTCCGGCCGGACTGCGCAGGTCTTCCTGGCTGCCGCGCCCTGGCACACCGCGAATCGCATCGACTTCGTCGCGATGTGGAAACAAGCCGGGGACCAGGCCGTTGACGCGCAGCCCGTAGGGTGCCCATTCGACGGCGAGCGTTTCCACCAGGTTTTTGACGCCAGCTTTTCCCGCCGCGGAGTGCGCGAAGCCGGGACCGCCGGTCCACGCGTAGGAGGCGCCGACGTTGATGATCGAACCGGGTGTCTTCGCGGCGATGTGACGGCGTGCGAACTCGCGGGAGCAGTTGAATGTTCCGTTCAACACGATGTCGATTACGGTACGGAATGCGTTCGGGCTCATGTCTTCGGCCGGGACCGGGAAGTTCCCCGCGGCGTTGTTGACCAGGGTACCGACCGGGCCAAGTTCTTTCTCGATCGCATCGAACGCAGCACTGATCGTGTCGGGTTGGCGGATGTCGCAAGCCACAGCCAGGGCTCGACTGCCCAGAGCCTCTACGGCCCCGACGCCCGCTGATCGGTGAGCTGCGTCGCGGCTCGCGATGGCAACATTCGCACCAAGCCGCGCAAATTCGACGGAGATCGCCTTGCCGAGGCCCGTACCCCCGCCCGTAACCATGACCACCTGGCCATCGAAGGTTTGCGCGGGCAGAGCGCAAGCGCCAAGTTCGGGGGGGTGGGGCAATCCCATGGCTCGAGTCCTCGCAGGGTGGGGGGAGTTCCCATTCTCGTTCCCATTCTATGGGCGACTGCGCTCGCTGGGAAGCGGCTGTGAGGTCTTATGGCAGCGGATACAATACGGGGGCCGCAGCCTACCGAAATGCGCGCGCCACCGACTCCTCGAGGGGGGAGCGAGCAGGAGACCGAAATGAGCGACCCACTGATCCAAATCGAGTATGACGGTCCGATCGCGATTCTGACCAACAACCGGCCCGAAAAGCACAATGCTGCCAACGACGCGATGGACGCCCAGCTGTGGCAGGCGCTCGCGGAGCTACACGCACGACCAGGGCTCCGCGCGATCATCTGGCGTGGTGTTGGAAAATCGTTTTCGTCCGGGCGCGACACGACCGAACTCGGTGTTCGCACAGAGGACATCAGTGACCTCGATTTCATCGAGCGCGGGCACACAGGCGCCCAACACTTCTTCACGATGCCGTGTCCGATTATTGCGGTACTGAAGGGCTGGGTGATCGGAGGGTCATTCGAACGCGCGCTGTTATGCGACATGCGGATTGCCGGCGAGAGCGCAAAGATGCTGCTGCCGGAAATTCGCCATGGGGTGGTACCCGATTCCGGCGGTACTGCGCGCTTGTTTCAAATGGCAGGCCACGGGTTGGTGACCGACCTCGCGCTTACAGGCCGGCCGATGAGCGCCGATGAGGCGCTGCGACACGGTGTCGTTTCGCGTGTCGTACCCGACGAACAGCTCGATGAGACTGCTCTCGAGATTGCGCGCGCGATTGCATCCTGCTCAGCATTTGCCGTCAAGATGTTCCGCAGGGAGATGGGCCGGCTGGCCAGCGGGGCAGTGCAGCAATCGATCCGCGAGGAAGCCGTCAACCAATCGATGGTCTTCGCATCTTCAGACTACGCGGAGATGAAGGAGGCGCGCACAGCGGGCCGAGAGCCCAAGTACCGAAACCGCTAGGGGCATCGGGGTCGACAGCTGAGAGTCGACAGTCGAGAGTCGAGAGTCGAGAGTCGAGAGTCGACAATCAACAATCAACAGTCGAGAGTCGAGGTCAACAGTCGCTGACACGAGGTCTCGCGGCGATCCGAAAGAGTTTCCAACACAAGACTGACTCAAACCCGGGAGGTTTCCGTTGAGTGAAGTGCAACCGGTCGATACAGGAACCCGCGATCTGCTCTGCCGCATCGAAGACCGGGTGGCCGTCGTCACGCTGAATCGTCCGGACGCCAAGAACGCGCTTTCGCCGGAGATGAAGGAAGCGCTGGGTGTGTTGATCCCGAAGCTGGATTCAACGGCAGACGAGCTGGACACCGGCGTACGCTGTCTGCTGCTCACCGGAGCCGGCAGTGCATTCTGCTCTGGTGGAGACACCAAGTCCATGGCCAAGGGAGATGTGATCCCACGCCTCGACGACCGGGTCCGGCGCGTGCGACGCGAGCACGCGTTTCCCGCGGCGTTGCACGAAATGTCGGTTCCGGTCATCGCCGCACTTCCGGGTGCTGCTGCCGGAGCTGGCTTCTCGATCGCACTCGCATGCGACCTGCGCATTGCCGCGCAGAGTGCGTTTTTGATTACGTCATTTGGTCGCGTCGGCCTCAGCGGAGACTACGGGGGAAGCTGGTTCCTGACGCATCTGGTCGGCCCCGCGAAGGCACGCGAGTTGTACTTTCTTTCGCCGCGTGTTTCGTCGCAGGAGTGTCTGCAGCTCGGTCTGTTCAATTGGGTGGTAGCTGACGACGAGCTTCCCGACAGGGCCCTCGAGCTCGCGAAACAGATCGCCTCGGGGCCGCCGATCGCGCATCGCTACATGAAAGAGAACCTCAACCGCGCGATCACGGAGGATCTACGCACGTGCCTGGAATTCGAAGCAGACCGCCAGGTTCGCGGCGCCTTCTCCGATGACTACAAGGAGGCGGTCAGCGCCTTCATCGAGAAACGCACCCCGCACTTTCAGAATCGCTGAGTCACGTTCGGGCCCCCGGATCTCTACCTGGGAGTCTGCGCGGTAGAGCGCCAGCTCCAGCGTGGAGATGCCGACGGTGAAGTCGAAGAATTCGCCCTAGGGGCGCGGGCCGTAACGCTTCGGTCCCAGCTGGCCGCTGAGTTGGTGCTGAATCTCCCGGAGCCAGGAAACTACACGCGGACGCGTATCTCGCGGATCGATCAGGTCGTGGACGCCGAATTCTTCGGCGCGCGGGAAGACGGACTGTGCTGTGATCATCTCGTCTTCCAGTTCACGACGGCGCGCCTCTGGGTCGGGTGCTGCTTCGATTTCACTGCGATAGGCGATGGCTACACCGGCCTCGACCGGAAGCGCTCCACATTGTGCAGAAGGCCACGCTACGGCAGTGACCTGCGGCCCGAGATGGATGCCCGCCGCCACCCCGAATGACCTGCGAACGAGCACAGCGAACCACGGCACGCTCGTCTGCAGTGCTGCGAACATGGTCTGCATGCCGAAACGGATGGTCCCGGCCTTCTCGGCCGCGGAGCCGATGGCGAAGCCAGGTTCGTCGACGAAGCTCAAGATCGGCACGTGGAAGCTGTCGCACAATTCGAAGAAGCGACGGACCTTTTGTGCGCCCTCGGCCGTCATCGACCCGCCGTCTCGGTAGCAGTCGTTCGCGAGGATTCCGACCGAGTGGCCATCGACGCGTGCCAGACCGGTAATCTGGCTACGACCGTAGTACGGCGCGGTTTCGAAGAACGACTCGGTATCGACGACGAGTTCAATCACGCGGCGCATCTTGTATGCACGGCGTCGGTTGCGCGGAATGATCGACAGCAACTCCTGCTCGCGACGTTCCGCGGGGTCGGGGATCGGGACCCGCGGCGGTAGCTCGAAGACACTGCCGGGCAGGTAGCTCAGGAATCTGCGCGCCTGCCTCCAAACATCTGCTTCGTCCTCGGCGAGGTTATCGACGACGCCACTCTTGGTGTGGATATCCGCGCCGCCAAGTTCTTGCTTGCTCGAGCCCTCGCCGGTTGCACGCGCAACCAGCGCCGGCCCGCCGGTCAACACCTGCGCAGTGTTGCGTGTCATGATGGACAGATGTGAGGCGACCAGGCGAGCGGCCGGGAACCCTGCAACCGGGCCCAGCGCCGCGCACACGACGGGTACTGTCGCGAGCGCATCGATACACAGAAGGTTGGCGATGGCCGGTGACGTCATGTCGTAGCCGGAACGCCCGGTCGTGCCGGTGCTGCCGGCGATCGATGCGCCACCTCCTTCGAGTAACCGCACCAGCGGCATGCGTCGGCGAATGGCCAACTCGTCCGCGTACAAGCCCTTCTTCAGGCCTGCTGCCGAATAGGCGGCGCCGCGAATCGTGAAATCGTCCCCGCACACGACGACCGGGCGCCCATCGATCGAGGCGACTCCCAGCAGCACGTTCGAGGCAGTAAAAGACTTGACGCCGCCCTCGTCGTCGGTCTCCGAGACACCCGCAACCCCACCCCACTCGTTGAAGCTGCCGGGGTCGACAAGCGCGTCGACGCGCTCCCGCACGGCCAATCGGCCGCGCTCGTGTTGTCGGGCAACCGCCTCGGAACCCCCGTGGTCGCGGGCAAGTTCACGGCGGCGTGCGATCTGGTCGACCTCTTTTTGCCAGCTCATGATCGCAACGATACCACGGGAGCCACACTGCCCGACGGCTGCGAACCGGTCGGATATTCCGTCGCGTTCTCAGGCGAGAAGCCAGCGGGGCAACGAGATCGCGTCATCGATTTTTTCGAACACGACGCGTACCGCGGATCCGATCTCGATCTCGCTCGGATCGATCTCGTTGATGGGTCCGCCCGCGCGGGCCACGAGATTTCCGACCAGCCGGATCGTCGGGTCTTCGGCGAGCGCGACGAGGATCACGTTGTACGGGGCGAGTTCGCCGAATTGCGCTAGCAGTGGAGGATGCGGCACGACGTACGACCAGATGCTTCCTCGGCCGGAGACGGTCGTCCAGACGGGCCTTACAGCGGGTGCCCACGGGCTGAACGGGCGGGGTGGGAAGATCAAGCGACCGGTTTCGCCGCACTGCTGGATGCACAGTTCGCCGCGCCGCGCGCCCTCAAAGAACGGCGCGGAGTCTTCGTCGATCTGCGGCAAGAGCACGTCGGCGCTCATCTTCATCGCCTCAACAGAACCGCGCTCGTCGGCACACCCTCGCCCGCTGTCACCAGACAACAGTCCGCGGCTTCGGCCTGATTGACCGATGTTCCACGCATCTGCCGCACCCCTTCGTTGATCAAGTTGAACCCGTGGACGTACGCCTCGGACAGGCCGCCGCCGGATGTATTGATTGGGAGTCGCCCGGCGTTTTCCAATGCGCCGTGCTCGGTGAAAGCGGCACCCTCGCCGCGCTTGCAAAAGCCGTAACCCTCGAGCGACAACAGGATCAACGGCGTGAAAGCATCATAGAGTTGCGCGACCCGAATGTCGCTCGCCTGAAAGTCAGATCTCGAGAACAACTGCTTTGCACAGGTCCAGGCCGGCCCGGTCAGCGGGTCCTCACCCCAGTAGTTGACCATCGCGTGTGACTGACGTGCGAGTCCCTGGCCAAACGCGTGAACATATGCGGGTACCTGGCGACAGTCCCGCGCTCGGTTTGCCGCGACCAGCACGCACGCCAGCGCACCGTCGGTTTCGAGGCAGTTGTCGAACAGGCATAGCGGTTCAGAGATCGGGCGTGCCGCCATGTACTGGTCGCGCGCCATGGTCTTGTCGTACATCAACGCAGCGGGATTGCGGTTGGCCATCTTGCGAACCGCGATCGCGACATTGGCCAGATGGTCGCGCGTCGCGCCGAATTCGTGCATGTAGCGGCGTGTGAGCATTGCGATCTCATCGACCGGGCGCAGCAAGCCGAACGGGCGCGTCCATGTCGCCGGTGTCGAGGGCTGCGCGACGACGCTCGCCCAGGGGCGTCCGCCGGAGCCACGTTTTCGCGATCGCCATGCAACACCGACGCGGCATTGGCCCGTCGCAATCGCCATTGCGAGCTGGCCTACGGTCGCCGGACCGGCACCGCCACCGTATCCAACCTGGCTGAAGTAGGTGATGTCGCCGGCGCCGAGGTTCTTGGCAATTTCGACTTCGTCGGTCGTTTCCATTGTGTAGGACGCGAGACCGTCGACTTCGTCCGGTGCGATTCCGGCGTCGTCGAGTGCGGCCAGGATCGCGGTGAGCGCGAGCTTTTTCTCGGAACCATCGAGTTGCTTGGCGAACTCGGTCTGGCCGATGCCGACAATGGCCGCTGCGTCTTTCAACATCTTGTTTCTGCCCCCGATGGCCGCACCGTAGCGAATAGCAACTCCCAACACCTGACATCAGAAGACCTGATGGATCCGTACCAGCACGGGTGCGACCGTGTACAATCAACGGCTGCCGATGCTGGACGAGTCATCCAAGGCGTCACTATCAAAGTTGGGTTCGGGCGGAAAACAAGACCGCCTGGGCTTTCGGCTCGTCTTGGCGACGCTGTTTCGCTGCGTTCGGTTGTTGCGGCCGGTCCGCAAGCACGTGTTCGGCCTGTTCGTGGGCTTCGCGCTGGTCTATTGCATGATCGTCCCCACGACGCTGATGACGTTCGACTTGTTTTGGACGCGATCGCTTCAGGGCCAGCCGATGACGCCCGAGAGCGCCGCCTTTTTCGGGTTCGACGTCGCAGCGGCCGCCGCAGACGTAGAAACCCTCGCCCCCGAAATTCGGCGAACCATCGCGCGCCGCGGTCTGATCATCGCGGGGGTCGTGTTCGGCGCAATGATTCCGCTGATCATCGCTCTTTACTACTGGCAGGTATGGATCCTTCAGCGGGTCAATCAACTGCTGCGGGTCGAGATGCTGGATCGGCTACAGGCATTGAGTCTGCGTTTCCATGCGGAAAATCGCGTCGGCGATGCGATCTATCGCCTATACCAGGACAGTGCGATGGTGACCCAACTGATCGACGTGCTCTTTCTCACGCCGATCACCGCCATTTCGCGCTATTCGGCGATGGTCGCGCTCGTCGCGGTGTTCGACCCCAAGATGAGCCTCGCGCTGCTGTTGATCTGGCCTCCCGTCATCGTGCTTGGTGCCGTGTTCTCGCAACGGATGCGCGTTGGGTTCCGCGCTGCACGCGAGGCGAACAGCGATCTCACCTCGCGCATCCAGGAGACGTTGACGGGAATTCGTGTCATCAAGGCGTACGGCGCGGAGCTTCGCGAGCAGACCCGCTTCGAGTCCGAATCGATGCATGCGTTCGATCAAGCCGCGATCGCGCGCTCGCGGCTGGCGCGATTCAATGTTGCGATCTTCTGGGTGGTGGGTGCGGCGCTGCTCATGGGCAGCGGCTGGGCTGCGCTGCTGACGATGGAAGGGCGACCGCTGTACATGGGGGCGGCCATCGCGGCCGCTGGTCTGGGAACCTGGAATCTGGGATTGTACAATGCATTCAAGTTTCTGTTCGGTTCGGGTTCGGATTCGGTTCGCCTGCTGATGAAGACCTGGGGTCGAACGCAGGACATCGCAATCGGGCTCGACCGGGTCTTCGAACTGCTCGATGTCGAGCCCGAGGTGCAGGACGCAGATGATGCGATCTCGCTTCCGCCGGTGGAACGCGGCGTGGCATTTCGGGACGTCTCGTTTGCCTATCAGGCCGATCGCCCCGTCCTCGACGAGATCGACTTCGAGGCGCACGTGGGAGAGATCACCGCGATCGTCGGACCGACGGGCTCGGGAAAGAGCACGCTGATGGCGCTGCTGTTGCGACTGTTCGACCCCGAGTCCGGCGTGGTCGAAATCGACGGAACCGACTTACGTCGGTTCAAGATCGAGGGTCTGCGCCGCCGTATCGCGATCGCATTGCAGGAAAACATCCTGTTCGGCACGACAGTGCGCGAGAATATCCGCTACGCGGTGCCCGACGCGAGTGACGAGGTGGTGAAACACGCGGCGACGATTGCCTGCGCGGACCGCTTCATCAACGAACAGCCGGCTGGCTACGACACCCTGCTCGGCGAGCGCGGCACCAAGTTGAGCTCTGGACAGCGCCAGCGCTTGTCGATTGCGAGAGCGATCGTCAAGGACACCGATATCTTGATCCTCGACGAACCCACCGCGTCGCTCGATGCGGCGACCGAAGCCGACGTACTGCGAAATCTCGCCCAGTGGGGAAAGCAGCGTGCGATTTTTTTGATCACGCACCGGTTGTCGACGATCCGGCGCGCCGACAAGATCGTGTTTCTGCGTGATGGGCGGATTGTCGAAGTCGGCAGCCATGAGGAGTTGATGAGCAGACCCGGCGGTGGGTACCGCGCGATGGTCGAAACCGAGGAAGTGCCGATGGTCGAGATGGCCGTTTCGGACGGAGAACGCGGGCAGACACTCGGGGTGACGCCGTGAGAGAGCGTCTGGAAGAGCAGACCGAGATATCGAACCGCCAGACGGTCGAGTTGCTGCGGCGCGCACTTCGCTACATCGAGCCGTTTCGCAGTCGGTTCGCGATCAAGCTCGCTTACGGCGTGGCGGGCTTGCTGCCGATGCTGGTCTTGCCGTGGCCGATCAAGATCCTGGTCGATCACGTCATCGAGAAGATCCCGATTGGCGAATCGCTCACGCCACTGCCGTTCTTCGTGCGCCCGTTGGTCGACCAGCTCGTCGGCGCATCGCCCGTCGCGATCGCCGGCTGGGCCATTGGCACACAGGCAGTGTTGTTGATCCTGGTAGGTGCAATCGGGACGTCCGGCCGCGAAAACGACCACACGGAAGCCTATTTGTCGAGTGGTCACGATACGGCCACCCAGACCGAGAACGAAGCGAACGCCGGGTTCAGTCTGGCTGGTGGAATTCTCGGGTACTTCGATTTTCGCTTTACGATCCGGCTGACGCAGGCGCTGAATCACCACTATCGGTCGCGGTTGTACGAGCGGATTCAATCGCTACCGATGAAGTCTTTCGACGACGAGCGGATCGGCGACGCGGTGTACCGCGTGATGTATGACACGCCTTCGATCACAAACGGCTGCTTTCGGATCATGTTGACGCCACTTCTGTCTGTCATGATGATCCTCGCGACGGCCGGGATCCTGCAAGTCGTGTTTGGAGGCCACCCACGGCTGGTGTTGTCCGCATTGGCGCTGCTGCCACTTTCGCTTGTGGCAACGCTTCCGTTTGCGAGCGCGGTCCGCCGCCAAAACGAGCAAAGCCGCAAAGCCGGCGCCACGACGACCTCGACAGTTGAAGAGGGCATGACGAATATTCTCGCCGTGCAGAGCCTGGGTGGTGAGAACCGCGAGCAGAACCGTTTCGATCGCGACAGCTGGGATTCGTTTTCGACCTACCGGCAGCTCGTGCGGACCATCCTGATTTCGGTCGTCGTGCTGCTGGTGCCGGTCTTCTACATCTTCGGGGGAGCGGTGCTGTACGCGATCGACATGGTGATCGACGGCGTGATCAGCCGCGGCGACTTCGTACTGTTCATTACGTACTTTTCGATCATCGCGGGTGCGGCAATCGAGGTCGGCGCACTGTGGTTTCGGATGCAGGGCTCTGCGGCGGGCTTGAACCGCGTGTTCTTCTTGATGGATCTCCCCGCGGAGCAGGATGCTCCCGGTGCAGTCGCGCTCGAAGAGCTGCGAGACGGAATCTCGATGGATGATGTCTCGTTCCGATTCGATGATGGTACGCACGCGATTCGCAACGTGAGCCTGAAGGCACCCCGTGGGCAGGTAACCGCATTCGTCGGTCCGGCGGGCGCTGGGAAGACGACACTTGCCTACCTGCTGTGTGGGTACCTGGAGCCGTCCGAGGGACACATATCGATCGACGGCACGGACCTGCATCAATTCACGCGCAAGTCGCTTCGCGAGCATATCTCGTTCGTGTTCCAGGAGACCTCGCTATTCGACGACACGGTTGAAGCGAATATCAAGCTGGGTCGCCCGGATGCGTCGGAGACCGATGTGCGCCGCGCAGCGAAAGTTGCCGGCGCAGACCAATTCATCGCGCGGCTTCCCCAGGGATACAAGACGGGTCTCGGGCGCGGCGGCGGCAAGCTCTCGGTGGGGCAAAAGCAGCGGCTATCGATTGCACGCGCGCTCGTTCGCGAAACGCCGATCCTGGTCCTCGATGAGCCGACCTCCGCGCTCGATCCGCAGACCGAGATGGCGCTGGTCGCTTCATTGCGCGAGGCCAGCCGAGACCGCGCCGTCGTGGTCATCGCTCATCGTTTATCCACCGTGCGGTCAGCAGATACGATTCTGTTCGTGGAAGACGGAACGATCATCGAGCGCGGGTCCCATCCGGAGTTGATGATTCTGAATGGGTCTTACCGCCGCTTCGTCGACTTGCAATCGCGCGGTGCGGCCTGAAGCGCGCACATCCAACCGCAGGAGGACTGTGTCATGTCTGATCACCGAGAGTCTGAGAGCACAGAGAGAGAGAACAGAGGGGCCGCGCAACGAGAGTTCGAAATCGTCGTCTGGGGTGCAACCGGCTTTACCGGAAGGCTCACTGCCGAATGCCTCACGCGCCGCAGCAGTGAAATCGGGGGCGTCCGCTGGGCGCTCGGAGGCCGAAACCGAGCCAAGCTCGAGAGCGTTCGCAAGGAGCTCGGCGATGAAACTGGACTCGACGTGAGTTCTGTGCCGATCCTAGTCGGCGACGGCGATGACGACGATTTCCTGGCCGAGTTGTCTCAGCGGACGGACGTCGTGTGCACGACCGTGGGGCCGTACGCGAAGTACGGCTCGAAACTCGTGGCCGCCTGCGCGGCGAATGGTACGCACTACTGCGATTTATCCGGAGAATCGCATTGGATGCAGCAGATGATCGATCGGCACGGCGACGAGGCGACGTCGAGCGGCGCGCGTATCGTGTTTACCTGCGGGTTCGATTGCATCCCATCGGATCTCGGAGCGTTCTTCATGCAGCGCGAGATGATGAAGCGACACGGCACGCGCTGCCGTGCGATCCAGTTCCGGGTCCAGGGGTTCAGCGGCGGTGCGAGCGGGGGCACGATCGCCAGCATGTTGAACATGATGGAAGAGGCTGAACGAGATCCGCAGGTGATGCGCACGATGAACGATCCGTACGCGCTGAATCCGAAAGGAGAGCGGCACGGACCGGATGGGCCGCAGCGATTTGCGCCTTCTCACGACAGCGACTTCGAACAGTGGGTGGCACCGTTTGTGATGGGTGGGATCGACACGCAGGTCGTGCGCCGCTCGAACGCGCTGCTCGACTACGCATATGGACGAGACTTTCGTTATGACGAGGCCGTGTTGATGGGGTCCGGACCGCTCGGTTTCGCGAAGGCCGCGGCCACGAGCGCCGGCACGGCTGCGATGATGGCTGCCATGAGCGCGGGGCCGATACGACGTCGCGTAGCACGGCGGCTGCCATCCCCCGGCGATGGGCCTTCGAAACAGAAGCGAGAGGCGGGCTATTTCGATATTCGGATCCGCGCTGAACATCCGACCGATCCCAGCAAGGCGCTGCAAGGACGCGTGACTGGAGACCGGGATCCTGGCTACGGCTCGACGTCGAAGATGCTCACCGAGAGCGCGCTCTGCCTTGCCAGTGACCCGCTGATAGTCGGCGGCGGTTTCTGGACCCCGGCCTCGTCAATGGGAGAACCACTACTCGCGCGCTTGACCGAGCATGCGGGCGTGACGTTTACGATCAGCGACTAGCGAATCAAGCGGGAGCCCGACAAGGATGGGAGCGTGCAGCTACGAGTGCGCGCTGGCTCGTCCCTTTTCTCGGGGACGCGGCTTGCACGTGGCCGCGCCTCAATTGTCACCACGCCACTGCGCGGCGAGCGCTAGCAAGACGGCTGACACGCCGTCCTTGTGCTCGACCATCAGCAGCCGCGCCACTTGATCGCGACCAAAGAGCAGCCCGCCGAGCACGCCTTCGTCAACCGGAACACGCAGTCCCAGAACGCGCGGTGAATGGCGGTGCAGCAGCAATTCGACACTGCGGTAGAAGCGTTCGGACCCATCGCTTGCGAGTACCACCAGTCTGGAAACACGTTTACCGCGCTCGACGCCGGTCTTGCGGTCGACGTTCTTCAATCCCTTTTCTTCGCCGACAAGCGCGCGCTGCGCGCCCTCCAGGCCGCGCACGATTCGGCCGGCTGAGTACGCGCTCCTCAGTGCGGTCTTGAGACCCGGTTTGAGTTCGGCGTGCGGGACGCGCAGCTTGCCGCCCGTCCACAACGGCTGGGAGTGAGCCGCGAGTTCGCTCAAGAGTCGCGCGGCACCGGGCTCCTCTTCGACGCGCTTGGGCAAACGTAGTTCATCCATTCGTTTGGAGTCCCTCATGCGATTCTATCAGCCCGACGTCTTCACCCATTGACCCAGCGAACGCGAAGACCGCAACAACGGGCCGGGAGAATCCGCTTCGCGATTCGTTGACGCTTCGGTGCTCCTGACCCGCTTTGGGTCAGCGTCCCGTCCAGCCGGAAATGAGTTTTTCCAGCGTCTGCGGGTAGAGGCCTTTCTTGAGCGCGCTCAAGGTCGCGGGATCCTTTTGGGTGAGCGGCTCGGCGATCTTGACCGCGCTCGACAATACCTCGGTCTCCGGCGCTGAGTCGTGGACAATCTGCGCGGCTCGAGCTTCGGCTCCCCCGTAGCGACGGCCCGTGATGATGGCCTCGTGGCAAGTCGGCGTGGGCAATTTGCATTGGATCAACGCGGTCATTCCCCCGGTCAGCGGCATGCCGAGGTCGATTTCCGGCAGGCAGAAATAGCCGCGATCTTCGCGCATGACCCGGAAGTCGTGTGCCAGCGCGAGCATGCCGCCACCGGCGAACGCGTGGCCGTTGATCGCAGCGACCGTGATCGCAGGGAAACACAGCATGCGGGCAAACAGTGCATGGACCGTCGCGATGAATGCTTCGGCTTCGTCCCGTCCATCTCCCATCAACCAGTCGAGATCGAGGCCGTTGGAATAGAACTTCCCGGTCCCGGTCGTGACCAGTGCTCGCGGCCTCTGTGCGTGCTCGACTTCGTCGAGCGCCGAGTTCCAGGCGGCGATCGATTCAGGATTGAAGCGGTTCTCGCCGACGTTCATGCGCAAAATGTAGACATCGCCTTGCCGTTCGAGGTCGATCACGTTCGCTCCACTGGACGCTATTTGTTGTGTAAGGGTTGCTCGTGAAAGGGTTGCTCGTCACCGGCCCATAGGTGAACCGTTGCCTGTCAACCGGCACCAATCGAGCGCCCGGTCATTCCGGGTCCACAGCTTCCAGTTCGACTGGGATTCCATTGAGCACGGCGTTTCCGACGACGGCCTCGATCACTGAATCGTCTGCCAGGTCGTTGAAGTTGATCCCGGGGTGTGCGCTTGCCAATCTCATCCGCATTCCATCGGCGCCGTGTCCCCAACCGTGTGGGAGTGAAACGACGCCAGCCATGACCTCATCGGAAATCTTCAGGCCGGCGGTCCGGGTCGCGACACGACTGCGGATCGATACACGCTTCGCGCCATCGAGCCCGAACCGTTTCGCGTCGTCTGGATGCACGATCAATGTGCAGCGGTCGGGGCCTTTGACCGCGAGTGGCGTGTTATGCAACCAGGAATTGTTCGTGCGCGGATCTCGCCGCCCAATCATCACCAGCTTGTGTTGTCCGATCGGACTGGGAGTGATCGTCGTTGCCAGTCGCTCCAATTCTCCGATGATGACGGGATGAGCCAGCGTGATCCGACCGTTCTCGGTCTGAAGACCCCGCGAGAGGCATGCTTCGAGGGGACCCAGGTCGATGCCCTTGCGCTGGGATTCCAGTTCGCCAATCCGCAGGCCGCGCCGCCACGGGCGGAAGCCATCACCGTAGGGACCATTGCGAAGTGCCCAACCGATCAGACGTCTGGGCGAGAAAAAATTCCCACAAGCCCGCAGCGCGCGTAGACCGAGGCGGACCCCCGACCTCGGCTCCTTCTGCTCGTAAATGCGCATCGCGAGTTCGATCAGAATCTGCCAATCGTGACGCGTATGCGCTGACGGCTCGAGTACCGCAGGCGAGTACTTCGCGGTGTTGTGGACCGCGAACTGATGGAATACGACCTCGTAGTTGTCGTGTTCGAGCGACCAGGTGGGTGGCAGAATCACGTTTGCGTGTCGCGACGTCTCGTTGATGTAGAAGTCGACCGCGCAGAAGAAATCCAGCCCGGCCAGCCCTCGATCGATTGCGACCCCGTTGGGCGCGGAAAGCGCGGGGTTGCCTGCCAGAGTCAACAGTCCGCGGATCTGGCCCTGGCCGGGAGTCAACATCTCTTCCGCGAGACAAGCCGACGGCTGCTCGTCGCTGAAGCTCGGCGCGCCCCGCACACGGGTCTTCCAATTCTCGGTCGTGCCGCCCATCTGCTTTCCGAGATCGGCCAGGTCGATCGCAGGAGTCGGGAACATCGCGCCGCCAGCGCGATCGAAATTTCCCGTCACGATGTTGAGTGCACTGGTCAGCCAGACATTCAGCGTCCCGAACGGATTCAGACAGATTCCGACTCGGCCGTAACAGACCGCAGTCGGCGCAGCCGCGAAATCGCGCGCGAGCTGGCGAATGGCGTCCGCCGCGATCCCGACGTGTGCCGCGACCGACTCGGGTTCGAAGGGTTCCACCGCGCGCTCGAGTGCGTCGAGCCCGTCGAGTTTCTCCCAGACGTGATTGTTCCGTGTCAGCTTCTGCGAAAAGACCACGCGCAGCAGCGAAGCGAGCAGCAACCCATCGTGCCCGGGCCGGATGAACAGGTGCTCGTCGGCAATTTTGGCAGTCTCGGTGTAGCGCGGATCGACGACGACCAACCGCCCACCGCGCTCGCGCAGCTCGGTCATGCGTTTTCG
>JAQBGU010000220.1:0-3978 GCA_032128375.1 Deltaproteobacteria bacterium
CGCTGTATATCGACGAACCCTTCGGGGTCGACCTGAAGGAATCGGTCTACGCCCTGGATACGACCACGATCGATCTGTCCCCTTTTCTTCTCAGGCCAGCGGCTGAAACAGTGACTCGAGATCGGCGTCGGTGAATCCTTGGCCCAGTTTGCCGTCGGCTCCGTAGATTCCATCGGCCAGTTTGCGCTTGCGCTCTTGCATGGCGACCATCTTCTCTTCCACGCTGCTGGCGGCGATCAACTTGTAGACGAAGACCGGCTTGTCCTGGCCGATACGGTGGGCCCGGTCGGTCGCCTGGGCTTCGACGGCGGGATTCCACCACGGGTCGTAATGGATCACCGTGTCGGCCGCGGTCAGATTCAACGCGGTTCCCCCGGCTTTCAGACTGATCAAGAACAGCGGCACCTCGCCGTTCTGGAACCGCTGCACCGGCGTGTCGCGGTCCGTGGTCGACCCGGTGATCTTGACCCAGTCAAAGCCGCGCGCCACAAGTTCGGGCTCGATCAAGCTCAGCATGCTGGTGAATTGCGAAAACAGCAAGATACGCCGCCCTTCACCCATCAGCTCGTCAAGCATCTCGAGCAACACATCGAGCTTGGCCCGTTCGTGAACCTGCTGCGCTTGTTTGATCTTGAGCAACCGCGGGTCGCAACAGACTTGCCGCAACTTGAGCAGCGCATCCAGGATCACGATCGTCGATCGCCCCATGCCCTTCTGGGCCACCGCAGCGCGGACCTTTTCGTGCATCGCCAGGCGAATGCTCTCGTAGAGGTCACGCTGGCCACGCTGCAATTCGACGACGCGCACCATTTCGGTCTTGGGCGGCAAGTCGAGCGCGACCTGGTCCTTGGTCCGCCGCAACATGAACGGGCGGATCCGCGAAACCAACTGGTCCCGGCGGTCGCCGTCGTTGTGTTTTTCGATCGGCCCGCCGAACAGCTTGCCGAACTGTCGCCTGTTCCCCAGCAGACCAGGCATCAGGAAGTGGAATAGCGACCACAACTCGGCGAGGTTGTTCTCCATCGGCGTGCCGGTGAGGCAGAGCCGATGGCGGGTCCGGAGTACCGTTGCGCTCCTGGCCGACTTGGTTCGGGCGTTATTGACGAACTGTGCTTCGTCGAGAATCAAGCAGTGCCAGTTTTGCTCTTGAAGCACCGCCGCATCCCGGGTCAGCAACGGATAGGTCGTCAGCACCAGATCGTACTCGGCAATCTTTGCGAAGTGCCGCTTGCGCGCGTTGCCTTGCAGGATGAGCACGCGCAGCTCTGGCGCAAATCGCCCGGCCTCACGGAACCAGTTCGCCATCGCGCTCGTCGGCGCGACGACCAGACAAGGGTGGTCCATTCGCCCGCTGTTTTTCTCGACCAGCAAATGCGCCAGGACCTGCACCGTCTTGCCCAGCCCCATGTCGTCGGCCAGGATGCCCGACAATCCATATTCGCGCAGGAACTGGAGCCAGTTCAGGCCATCCTGCTGATACGGCCGCAAGCTGCCGCAAAACCCGGCCGGCAGCGAGACCTGTTGCACGCCGCTGAACTCGCGCAGCTTGCGCCCGAGTTCGCGCAGCCGTTCGCCTCCGGCCCAGCGCAGCGTCCCCTCGCCGAAAGCGTCGTCGAGTTCGGCAAGGCGCGGCGCGTTCAAGGCGGACAGCTCCAACCGGTCGCCGGCGCCCAGCGACTCGTCGCCGTAGAGTTCGATCAAGGTGCCCAGAATCGCCTTGACGCGCTTGCCCGAGAGGGGAATCAGGCCCCGATCCCCGAGCGGGATCAACAGCTTGCCGTCGTCTTGAAGGGATTGCGGATTGTCCAGTGCATCCGCGAAACGAGGATCCCGGATCAAGCGCATCAAAATCGGCAGCAAGTTCTCGCGCTTGCCGTCGATCTCGATGCCCAGTTCGAGGTCGAACCAGTCGCTCTTCTCCTCCGCGGCGACATCGGCATACCATTCGTGCTCGGCCTCGATGACGCGGAACGGGTAGTTCTCGTCGATCTCGACAACCCACCCCGCTTTCCGCAACAGCGGCACGCCGTGCACACTGATGCCGTACAGGTGGGACGACAGATCGGGCCCGACATCGCCGGGGACGAACTGGCCGGTGGGCGTGTCCTCGGGAATGCCACCCAATCCGTCGTCGTCGAGTGACTCGAACCCCATCCGTTCCAATTGTCGCTTGGCCCGTGCCTCGAATTCCAGGTCGCGCCGCACGCGGCGCAACTTGCCGGCGTGGACCGATTGGACGACTTTGCCCGGCTGATCGGCCGGGACCTGGGTGTTGTCGTAGCGAAATGTGAGTTCAGCGACCGGCATGATTCCAGGCCCCGCGAGATCGTCAAACGGGTCTTCGCCGTGGAGGCGCAGGTGCACGACCGGCGTGACGGTCTCGGTGGTTTCGTCGACGGCGAGCGTTTCCGGAAGGGGGAATCCACCGAGTGCAGGGTGGCCCTGGAGCTTCGTTCGAACCCGCTCCGCTGCGTCCGGCTCGAGAGCCGGTGCCCGCAGCAACGCATCCGCGATCGCCGGCGGAAGATCCAGCGCCAGCGGGCCGCAGGTGCCCAGCTTGGGCGAGACGTACCAGAACGGATGCGTCCGCAGCACCACCGCATCGTCGAGCCCGTCGACGGTGATTCGCGGCCGCTGAGTTCCGTCGTTGTGAACCACCCACTCGATTTTGCCCGGCATCGGCTCGCCGCAGAGGAGTGCGGTCGCAGCGATGTGGCGCCAGTGACATCGGCCGGTCGCCAGCAACCGTTCGAGAATATCCGGACCGTCCTCGGGGAGAATCTCTGACCCCGAGAGATAGCTTCGTCCATAGGCGGGAGCGGCCGCGCCAATCGCCGCGAATAGCCGTCGATCGAGCGCTGTCATGTACTTCGGGATCGGCCCCCGACCGTTGTAACCGCAGCGGTCCGCCTTGGAGTAGCCACCCTTCTTGAGCAGCCGAACCCTGACGCGTTCGATGGTGAACTGCGGGTGGATGCCCAGCTCGGCGTCGCCCAGCTCGAGCTGATTGACAATATAGAGGACGATTTGCTTGTTTTTGGCCGGCTGCTGCAACGCCCGGTGGGATTCGGCCGCGCCGAGCAGTTCGGTCATCCACCTCGAGGTGGCGTGTGCGGTCTGGGTGGCCTGAAGTGCTTGATTGCCACGCGATGGATTGGCCCCTGGTGCCGTGGTCGATTCCAGCGCGTGGAGGAGCAGCGCCGGAACGTGGCTGCAATCCCGTTTCGAGCAACTGCAGTCACCTTCAAAATCGGGTCGACCGAAATCGTCGGGCTCGACGTACACCGAGACGTAGGCCTCCAGGTTTCGCTCGCGAACGATGCCAAACATGTGGTCGGGTTGTGTGCGCCTCGGACCAAGGTCGACCTGTCCGTGGTCGACATGGCGAAACGCCGAGTCAACCGCGGCTGGGCCAAACACGCGGTAGAGGTCCCCAATGTCGTAGGTCAACTTGGGCCTCGGAACTGAATCCTGATCAAAATAATCGCCAGTGTGCGGGAGGCGAGAACCTATTGTAGCCTAACAAAGACCCTCGGTTTCAACCGGCAGGCCCGGCACGCGGTCACCGAGCCCATCTGGGGACGGGGTCAGATTCGCGTAGTCCGAGTCGTCGTCGCGGGTTGTCACCCGCGATCCGATCGCGTATTCCCGTCCACTTCACGATGACATCGGGGGGCCGTTCAGCTACCCGGACCTGTATCTGATGGGCTACGGGTCACCGCAAGAGATGGACGCAGGCAGCGCCGAAGTCTTTTAGACGGCGAGCGGCACGTCGGCCTTTCAGCTAAGGTATCCGGCATGCTGTCGAATCCGAACTAGACAGACCTACCAGGGAGGAGTCGATAGGTAGAATAGAAGCGACCAGGCAAGGCTGGTCGAAGGGGAATGGAGGTTGCGATGCCACCATGAAACTTCGTAAGTCGTCCAGCGGGTGCGAAACCCGCCCGGCGAGGGGTGAGCCCGCCCGCGTCGGTAGCC
>JAQBGU010000221.1:0-8138 GCA_032128375.1 Deltaproteobacteria bacterium
CCGGGCCGCCGAGTTGTCCCTCCGATTGAGTGCGAGACGCGCCGTGCTCGAGCGGATCTCGCCGATGGATCGCGCTCGATTGAAGGCGTTGGGATACGACTATGACCCCGGCGACCCCGGCGACCCCGGCAACGACCCCCCAGGCCGTGACGCGGGAAATGGCGTCGGGGATGACAAAGCGGTCGTCGAGGAAGACGCAACCACCCGCGGGCAGAACAACGGAAGGGCGGGCGAGTAGCGGTCTGTCGGCAATCTGCGCTATCGGCGCTCGGCTCGAATTCGCATCTTGGACGCACTCCAAGAGCAGATCGGGCATAGCGACAGATCGTGTGCGCGGGCCGGACAATGCTCTCTGCCGAAATAGATCATCTGCAAATGAACCCGCCCCCAGCTCTCGGCCGCGAACAGCACCTTGAGGTCCCGCTCGGTCTGGACGACATGGGTGCCTTTGGATAGCCCCCAGCGGGCCGCCAAACGGTGAATATGGGTATCGACCGGAAAGGCGGGATGGCCGAATGCCTGCACCATGACGACACTCGCGGTCTTGTGCCCGACCCCTCGGAGCGCCTCCAATTCGTCGAAGGTCTCTGGAACGCGACTGTCGTAATCGTTCACCAACACCGACGAGAGCTCGGCGATTGCCTTGGACTTGGCTGGCGACAGTCCACACGGCCGAATGATGCTGCGGATTTCCTCGACCGACAGTCGGGTCATCTGCTCGGGCGTCCGCGCTCGGGCAAATAGTTCGGGTGTCACCTGGTTGACGCGGGCGTCGGTGCACTGCGCAGAAAGCAGGACCGCGATCAGCAGCGTGTAGGGATCGTCGTAGACCAACGGCACGATGAGTTCGGGGTAGAGCTCATCGAGCTGCGCCTGGATCCGGCGAGCCTTCTCCTGGCGCTTCACACCAGCAACCGTGGTATTTCAGCGACTCTCATTGCAGCAATTTTCATCCCAGCAGCTCTCATCCCAGCAGCTCTCACCACAGCAACTCTCACCACAGCAACGTAGCGATCCAAGCGCCGGGACGGGTCGAGGATCAGCCGCCCGTCGCCGATTCGATGCGTACCATGAGTTCGACCAATTTCGGTCGCTCTTCGAGAAGTTTCACAGAACCCGGGATGAAGTCGCGACGCATGGTGATCAACATCGAGTACACACTCAGATCGGCCATACTCAAAGTGTCGGAATAGAAAAACGGCCGACTGCCGAGGAACCCGATCAAGTCGTCCATCCGACCGCCGAGCGACCGCACGATCGAGATTTCCGGCCGCTCCCAGGTTCCGCCCGTTTTCAACCACCCGAGAAGCAGCCGCAAGCCCGAGCGGCGGGTTTCGGGCGTCGGCTCCGCGTCTCGGGTTGCGCGCCACTTGTTGAAGGACCAGCTGAGGTTGCTGTCCGCCCAGTCCTCGAGTTGTCGCTGTTGGCCGGCGATCCGGGGGTCGGCGGAGAGCAGTGCCGGCTCCGGGTACAGCTCCTCGAGGCGGTAGAGGATTTCCGTCGAGTCGGGGATGTGTTCGCCGTCGATGTCGAGCACCGGCAACAGGCCAGTCTTGGGGCTCCAGCGCTTGTAGTCGTCGGGGCTCTCCGGCTCGAAATGCTCGAAGTCGAGGCCTTTGATGATCAACGCCCGACGGACCTTGTCCGTGAACGGCGTGTTGCTTTGACCGTAGAGCTTGATCACGTTCACCGGGCGATTCGACCTCTGGTCCCCACGCGGATTGGAGAAGTACAGGGAGAAGTACCTGGAGAAAAACCACGGAGGATCCATTCGGGAGTGCCTGATAGCATGCGCCGGCTCACGCGTTCTCCTGTGAACGTCCTCGTGCCTGAACTCCCTTTCGACGCTGCGAAAGCAGTTCGGGGGTCACGGATTTTGCGTGTTCGCGCGAGACTCGGCGCTCCAACTCCAAACCGTCGCCCAAGCCTCCCGCGAATCCGTTGTCGATCACCTGTTTGTAGCCCCGCAATACATCCGGAACGCAGCTGAGCATGTCTTCGGCCAACGAGCGGCAACAATCCAACAGCTCTTCTGGTGCCACGACGCGATTGACCAGACCCCAAGCTTCGGCTCGCTCCGCCGAAAGGTAGTTGCCGGTGAACGATAGTTCCTTGGCACGGTGGATTCCGACCAAACGGGAGAGTTTTTGACTCAATCCCCAACCGGGCATGATTCCAACGCGGGCATGCGTATCGGCGAAACGCGCATCTGATGAAGCGATCAGCAGGTCGCAGGCCAGTGCGAGTTCGAAGCCACCGGTGATCGCGAAACCGTTGATGGCTCCGATGATCGGGCCTTCGAACCCGGCAATCGACGCCAACATTGCGCGATCCGCGAGGCCATCGCCGCTCGCCTCCACTTCTGTGCCAATTTCCTTCAAGTCGAGCCCTGCGCAGAAGGCCCGACCCGAACCGGTCAGGATGATCACTCGCGTCTCGTCGTCGGTCGACAGGCGTCGGAAAGCGCCCGCGATTTCCGCTCGGAGTTCCCGCGAGAGCGCATTGAGGGCCTGGGGTCGGTTCAGCGTGATCGTTGCAATTCCGCGCTGGTTCTCGACCAGCAGCACAGGCTCAGACATCTGGGGACCCTCTCTTGGCTGGTCGCGGGTAGCGGGGCAGGCCGTCGGGAGCAGTAGCGAGCCTAGGTCGAGCGACCGCGGGGCGCGAGGCGCCCCGCGACTGGACTGTGCTCGGAGTTTGGCAACAATGGTTCCTATGCCCGGATCGTCAAGCGCGTACGAGCGGATTTACTCGGTGGTGCGTCGAATCCCGAGCGGGCGCGTCGCGACGTACGGACAGGTTGCGAAACTTGCAGGCCTCGGCAGGAACGCCCGCCAAGTGGGGTACGCACTATTTTCGATGGCGACCGACCGACCCGTTCCATGGCATCGCGTGATCAACTCCCGCGGGGAAGTGAGTCCACGCAAGGAGCCGGGTTCCGACCGGTTCCAGCGCGAGTGCCTCGAGCGCGAGGGCGTCGGTTTCAACGCAGCGGGACGTGTCGATCTGGCGCGCTTTCGCTGGAGACCCCGCTCCCCGCGGGTCTCGAAGGGTCAGTCGTCCGCGGGCGCGTAACGCTGGCTCTGGAGGTCGTAGTCGTCGAAGCCGACGAGTTCGCGCAGCTGCCCGAATTCGAGTAGGCGCTCCGGCGTTTTGCCGTTCGCGATCGAACCCAGTGCGTCGAGCATGGCTCGGCTCGCGGCCGACAGCAGCGTCAGTGGGTATGCGGCGATCTTGTAGCCGATTTCTTCCAACCGCTCGGGCGCCAACATCGGTGTATCGCCCCCTTCGACCAGATTGGCCATCTGGTGTCCCGGAACTTCCGCGCAGACCCGCTCCATCTCCTGTGCCGAGGTCGGCGATTCGACGAACAGGATGTCAGCCCCGAGATCCGAGAATGCCTTTGCACGCCAAATCGCTTCATCGAGCCCCACCGTGGCCCGCGCATCCGTGCGAGCCATGATCAGCATGTCGGTGCCCTCGTTGCGGGCGTCGACAGCCGCTCGGACGCGTGCGAGTGCCTCGTCTCGCCCCACCACCTGTTTGCCGCGCGTGTGACCACAGCGCTTTGGAGCGAGTTGGTCTTCGATCATCGCGCACGCGAAGCCGGCTTTCGCATAGCCGGACACGGTGCGTTTCACATTCATCGCGTTTCCGTAGCCGGTGTCCGCGTCGCCGATGACCGGAATCGAGACCGCGGCGCAGATGTTGCGACCCTGGTCGAGCATTTCTCCGTACGAGATGAGCCCGGTGTCGGGCAATCCGAGCTTCGCTGCAGAGACGGCGAAGCCGCTCATGAAGGTGAGCGCGAAGCCCGCGTGTTCGATCAACCTTGCCGAAAACGCATCAAAACAGCA
The DNA here is from genome assembly GCA_032128375.1 of Deltaproteobacteria bacterium. Classification (GTDB taxonomy): domain Bacteria; phylum Myxococcota_A; class UBA9160; order UBA9160; family SMWR01; genus JAJDAM01. The sequence continues at coordinate 3,858 of JAQBGU010000221.1, forward strand.
CGGCATTGTGCGAATACCCGGCCGGCCGAGTTCGGCGCGCAGCCGATCAGGGGGGGTCAGCATGGGGGAGTTGTAGCGGCGCGACTAGTCCGGAGGCAACTGGCGGCGCGGGCGGCTGCCGGCTGCGAACAGACGCCGGTCTCGCCGGCGGGATTCAGCCCCCGCGCATCATGGGCCATTCCCCCGTGGGGATCGAGCGATTTGACAGCGTGGTGGGAGGCAGTTCCTCGTCGACTCGCTGCCCTCCGCGTCTCACCAGTCGCGCTGGAGTACCGGCGGCCGTGCAATCCGGTGGCACGTCGAACATTCTGATGAACGAGTTCGCACCTACCTTCGCGTTGGATCCGATCGTAATCGGACCCAACAGCGTGGCGCCGGTTCCGACCAACACATTGTCGTGCAATGTCGGATGCCGCTTACCGCGGTGCTTGCCGGTCCCGCCGAGCGTGACGTTGTGGAACATCACGCAGTCGTTTCCGATCTCAGCGGTCTCGCCGATCACGACTCCGGTCCCGTGATCGATGAAAAACGAACTTCCGATTCGAGCGGCCGGGTGAATCTCGACGCCAGTCCAGAATCGAGCCAACACAGACAAGAAGCGAGGCAACAGCGGAATGTGCAATCGTCGATGGCAGAAGTGCGCAAGTCGATACAGAGCCACCGCGTGAAGCGGTACGTGAAACAGCAGCGTCTCCAGCCGATTGGTAGCGGCAGGGTCGTTGCGGGTGACCGCATCGAGGTCGGCGATCAGGGCGCGAAGCATCGCTTTTGTCGAGTGTACTGGCGTGGCGTTCGTGGCGCAGCGCCGGCGTGGTCGGGAGAGGATCGGCTGGCGTGTTGGTCACGGCCGCGGTTCTCGGCGAATGGCGACGCGGGCTCGGGAAGTTCCACGGCGGCCGGCACAGCGAGCATACGCGATCTCAATGTTCGGCGACCGATTTGCGAGCGAGTGCGATCATCTCGAGCGCGCTCTCGTCTTCCGGCGCGAGTTCGAGCAGATGCTCGAGGGTTGCGATGGCACCCGTCACCTTCCCCACCTCGAGCTGCGAGTTCGCCAGGTGTATCAGCAGGACTGGGTGGTCGGGCGCGATGGCAAGGGCCGTCGAGTACGCCTCGATTGCGGCATCGAAATCGCTGTGTTGCTGGTAGATGAATCCGAGTTCGCCCCAGTGCTTCGAGTCGGACTTCAGTTCGAGACTGCGTCGGTAACTCGCCTCGGCCAATTCGAGTTTCCCGGCATCGAAGTAGCGTTGCCCGAGCTCGCGCTGGTACTTGGGGCTGTCGCGTCCGAGCCAACTCGCGCGTTCAAGGAGCGTGTCGACCCGTTCGAGCTGTCGCTCGCGCCGTGCAGGTTGGAACTGGACGTCCAGCCACAGGAAGCCCGCGAATGCAGCGGCCGTGGCTGCCGCGCATCCTCCCCAGACCGCAGGACGCAGCCAACGGCCGCCCGCTGCGGGCTGAGCGGCCGAATCCGCATCGGTCTCGAGATGGCTCTGAATCAGCACACGGCCGATCCGCATGTGTCGAAGTTTCCAGATCGCGCCGTCGAGTACGAAGTGGTGAATGTTGATGGTCGCAGCCACCACGAGCGCAAGACCGCCATCGTAGGTGAGCGAGCCGAGGCGGTCGGGCGCAAAGAGAATGACAGGCACGGTCCAGATCGCGATTCCGCACAGGACGACCTTCGACCAGTACGCCGGCTGGCCGCTCCATTGCGGTGATGCCTTCGCGTAATAGGAGGTCACCCACAGGTACTGCACGGCGTGAGCGAGCGCGACCCACAGCACGTAGTCCTTGATCGTGACCTGCGCGTCGATCGGTTCGACGCCCGTCTGGAGGCCGAAGAAGCGGACGCCGAAAGGCAGCGAGAACCACAGCGCCTGCGACACCATCAGCAGAAGTGCCGGTGCCAGATTCGAAAGAGACGCGCGCCGTCGCAGACGCAATACGGCGACTGCAGCCGCGCCCAGGTACGCAAAGACCGCAACACCGGCGATGATGAGCGCGATGCCGGGCGCAATTCCGATTGGCATGAAAGCGACGGTCGCGCGCCCGTAGGCGAAGCGATCGAACGAGATTGCCCCGGCGGTTTCGTTCGAGGCATGGAAGACCAGGAACACCAGCGCATAGGACAATATGAACGACGCGTAGAGCCAGCGCTTTGTGATCGGGTCGAGCGCTACTCCGCGACGCCGCAAGAACATCGTCGCGATGCCGTAATTCTGTCCGGTGTAGTGCCAAGGGCTCCAAGTCAGGTAGATCGTTACGAGTACGGAGCCGACCGCGAGCGAGTGTACGCCGAACACGAAGAGTGCGAAAATCGCGAGCGTGGCCCAGAGACTGAAAACCGTGTAGGCCCGGCGTTCACGCCTCGATTCGTATACGCGCAGTAGCGTGCCGCCGTAGTGCGGCATGCTGACCAACATCACCAGAAGCGGCAGCAAGTAGGCCGGCTGCGCGGCACGGATCGAACCGCCAGCGAGCGCGAAGGCCCCGAATACGCCGAAATACAGCACGCCCGCACCCAAGAGCAGGTCGACTCTGGGGCCCCAGAGCCACGCGGAGGTGCTTGGCGGGGTTCCGCCCCCTCTGCTCAGCGCGGTCGTGTCTGACATCGATCGAAGATCGCACAGCGCCCCTGGGCCGTAAAGCAGTAGCGCTAATAGGGAGTTACGAGATTAGCAAGGCGTAGACGGAATGGGACGCGCCGTTCTCAACTAACACTATTCAGTGCGGCATCGATCAGTGCGGCATCGATCAGTGGCCGAAGCATCGTCGCTGGGGAGTGGCGCAGCACCGCGTCGCGGCGCCGCCGGCGATTGTTGGACAGTTACCGTGCAATTCGCTGTCAAACGCGCCTCGGGGATGGTATGACCCGGGTTCGGAGTGCAATCACACAGCGGAGCCACGACCGCCATTTATCCTGCCGGGCACTACGTCTACGTCTACGTTTTACCTCGAGGAGCAACGGGATGGAGTTGACCGGAATCGTTATTGGAATCGCCTTGATCGAGTACATCGTCATCGTGTTCCTGTGCGGGCAGTCCCGCGCGCGGAGCGGGGTGGCGGCACCCGCAACCAGCGGCAACCTGGAATTCGAGCGCTATTTCCGCGTCCAGCAGAACACCCTCGAGCAACTGATCGTTTTTATCCCCGCCATGCTGCTGTTTGGGGCGTATGTCAGCTTTCCCGTCGGCGCAGGGCTGGGCCTGGTCTTTGTGCTCGGGCGGGCACTTTACGCGCGCGGCTATTACCGCGACCCTGCACAGCGTGGGCCGGGATTCGGCTTGACGATGCTGGCGAACATCACGTTGAGCATCGGGGGAACCGTAGGGGCGATCATGGCCTATTTGTAGGTGGTTGGTGGGTGAAACGGCCGACAATCCGCCAAGGCGGTCTCGAAGCGGCTAGACTACACCCCTTTCGAAGTTGGGTGATGCGAGATCCGGTGGTCTCGAACCAGACGCATCCCGGCATCCGACGCAAACCGGCTCCACAGTGAAATCGAGGAACGGCTGCTTATGAGCGACAATGAGACGTTGAGGACTTGGGTCGGGGAAATGGAAGCCCTGTGCCAACCCGAGTCTGTGCACTGGTGCGACGGTTCGGATGCCGAAAATGACGAGTTGATCCAATTGATGCTCGAGGCGGGGACGGCTCGCAAGCTCAACGAGGAAAAACGTCCCAACAGCTACCTGGTCTGGTCCGACCCCGCTGATGTTGCTCGCGTCGAAGACCGCACCTTCATCTGCTCCGAGCGCGAAATGGACGCCGGTCCGACCAACAACTGGTGCGATCCCGCCGAGATGAAGTCGAAGCTCAAAGACCTGTTCGCGGGGGCGATGCACGGCCGAACGATGTACGTAATCCCGTTCAGCATGGGCCCGGTCGGGTCGCCCATCGCGCATATCGGTATTCAAATCACCGACTCGCCGTACGTTGTGGCCAGCATGCGCACGATGACGCGCATCGGTTCACGTGTCCTCAGCACGCTGGGCGATGGTGCCTACGTGCCGTGTCTTCACTCAGTGGGTGCGCCGCTTGCCAACGGCCAGGCCGACGTTGCGTGGCCGTGCAATGCCGACAACAAGTACATCGTGCACTTTCCCGAGACCCGCGAGATCTGGTCTTTCGGCTCCGGCTACGGCGGCAACGCGCTGCTCGGAAAGAAGTGCTTCGCCCTGCGCATCGCCTCGGTGATGGCCCGTGAAGAAGGTTGGATGGCGGAGCACATGCTCATCCTCAAGATCACCTCCCCCGCAGGTGAATCGCGTTACGTCT
>JAQBGU010000222.1:0-39779 GCA_032128375.1 Deltaproteobacteria bacterium
CTGTCTGCCCCTTCGGCGGACGCCGGAAGGGCAACAGGCGCGTCTTGTCGGGATGCAGGGTCAGTCCAAAGTGCCCAAGCCGCTTGCCGAGACCGTCCATCACACGCTGTGCATCGTCTTTGTACTCGAAGCCGATTACGAAGTCGTCGGCATAACGAATCAGAGTCGCTTGACCCCGAAGCCCCGGCTTCATTTTCAGTTCGAACCATCGATCGATCACATGATGCAGATAGATATTTCCCAGCAGCGGTGAGAGCACCGACCCCTGGACAGTGCCGGTCTCCGACGTGGAGAGTTCCACGCCATCCAACACGCCCACATGCAAGCACTTCCCGATGAGCCGCAGAAGCGACCCATCGGCTACCCGAACCTCGAGCATCTCCTTCAGCCTTTTGCGATCCAAACTGTCGAAGAAGGACACAATGTCCGCCTCGAGGATCCAGTTCACCTTGCCCTGGTGCACGATCCGGTCGAGGGTTCGAATGGCGTCATGGGCACTGCGCTTCGGTCGGAACCCGTACGAGCAGTCCATGAAGTCCTGCTCGTAGATCGCTTCCAGCACTTCGCACACGGCATCTTGGACAAGCTTGTCCTCGAACGCCGAGATCCCAATCCGCCGCGTCTTACCCCCTTCCTTCGGGATGTGGACACGTCGGATCGGTTGATGGCGATAACGCTTCGCCTTCATCCGAGCGTGCAGGTTCTGAAGGTTTCCTTCCAGGTCCTGCAGGCGAAGCGCAACAAATGATTCACACCGAGAGCCTGCGGGTCAATTGGATCGATACCGACGCGAGCGGCCGCATCCACTACACCGCAGCGCTGCGATACTTCGAGGTCGCAGAACACGGACTGATGCGTGCGCTCTTCCACGGGGCCGCCAGTCCAGCGGCGCGCAGTTTCGGCTTGCCGCGTGTACACGTGGAAGCTGATAACGCGGCCACTCTCACGTACCCCGACGAGTTCAAATGCAGCGCGCGCGTCGCGGCCGTCGGTCGCACATCGGTCAGCTACGGCTTCGAGGCCCGGCGCAGTATCGACGATGTGCTGTGTCTGACCGGGAAGATCGTCGCGGTCGCGATCGGCCCCGAGGGAAGTTCGATCCCGCTGCCAGCCGCGTTTCGTGAAGTTCTCGAGGCCGCGAGGCAGCCATGAAGCCGCCTTTGCTATTCAATCCCCCTGAATTGCACGCGACAGTCGTCCATGACTCTGTCGATCGGATACAGCGCGTCAGGCGGCACGCGGAACTGCACGTGGGACTGAACGCGGAACTGAACGCGGGACTGACCTGGCTTGGTCAGGCAACGACGGGGAAGCTTTCGCCGCAAAAACGGCGAACGCGCGCGTAGCGGGGGTCGGAAATTGTCGGAGTCGGTAGCGAAGAACATCGAAGTCACCGGACAGTGCGATGCGGTCGTCGTAGGGGCCGGATTCGCCGGGCTCTACATGCTTCACCGTCTCCGCGGACTCGGTTTTTCGGTTCGCGTCTTCGAAGCCGGAAGCGGCCCGGGCGGGACCTGGTTCTGGAACCGGTACCCGGGTGCGCGCTGTCACATCGAAAGCATGGAGTACTCCTACCAGTTCTCCGAAGAACTCCAACAAGACTGGGAATGGACAGAGCGCTACGCGACGCAGCCGGAGATTCTCGCGTACATCCATCACGTCGCCGATCGTTTCGACCTGCGACGCGATATCCAGTTCGACACGCGTGTCGACGCGATGCACTTCGACGAGCGGGCGGGTCGCTGTACGGTGACGACGAGCCGGGGCGAGCGCGTGTCAGCGCAATACTGCCTGATGGCGACGGGTTGTCTGTCTTCGACCAACACGCCGGATTTCGACGGCATCGATTCGTTCGGTGGGCCGTCCTACCACACCGGTGACTGGCCCCACGATCCCGTCGACTTCAGCGGCCAAAAAGTCGGCATCATCGGCACCGGATCTTCAGCAATCCAGTCGATCCCGTTGATAGCCGAGCAGGCCGAACACCTGTACGTGTTTCAGCGGACGCCGAACTACTCGGTTCCCGCCCACAACGGGCCGCTCGACCCGGACTTCGTCCGGGCGACCAAGGACGACTACGCGGGCTTCCGCGCGCGAAACTCCGCGGCGCCCGCGGGTTTCGGATCCGCCTTTCCAGCCAACGAAGGCTCCGTGTTCGAGGCCAGCGAAGCGGAACAGCAGGCTGCGTTCGAAGCGCGCTGGCAACGGGGCGGCCTACCGTTTCTCGGCGCGTTCGGCGACCTGATGATCAACCCCCAGGCCAACGACGTGGCCGCCGCCTTCGTGCGCAATAAAATTCAAGAGGCTGTGGACGATCCCGCGGTAGCCGAGACGTTGTCGCCGAAACAGGTCGTGGGTTGCAAGCGCCTGTGTGTCGATACCGGTTATTACCAGACCTTCAATCGACCGAACGTCACCCTGGTCGACATCAGCGACGGCGCGATCGATCAGATCACGACCGGCGGCCTGGTCGCGAACGGCGCAGCCTACGAACTCGACGCGATCGTACTCGCAACCGGATTCGACGCGATGACCGGTTCGCTACTCGCGATCGACATTCGGGGTCGCGGCGGCCAGACCCTGGGAAAGAAGTGGTCGGAGGGCCCGCGCACTTATCTCGGCCTCGCAACGGTCGGCTTCCCGAACCTGTTCACCATCACGGGCCCGGGGAGCCCATCCGTGCTGTCCAACATGCTGCCGTCCATCGAGCAACACGTCAACTGGATCGCCGATTGCCTCGCGTACCTGCGCGAACACGAAATCGCGCACATCGAGCCGACGCTGGAAGCCGAAGACCAATGGGTCGCGGTCGTAAACATGATCGCCGGAGTCACCCTCTACCCACACTGCAACTCGTGGTACCTCGGCGCAAACGTGCCCGGCAAGCCGCGCGTCTTCATGCCCTTCCTGGGAGTCCCCCCCCCTACGCCGAACGCTGCCGCGAAGTCGCGAGTAACGGCTACGAAGGCTTCGCATTGACACCGCGCGCGGGTGCGGCCGACCACTAGGCTGGCGAACCCTTCAGATTCGCGTCGGGGCGTCGGCTGACCCGTCTTGGGTCAGCAGTTTTGCGCGTTGGCCACAACATCACCCGTTGTTTCTCCACTGCTCTCGAGTGCTCCGCTCACCCCGCCTGAGAACCGTCTCTCTCTCTCTCAAGTTCGCTGATCAGATCCCAATTCCAGCCGAGCGAAGATAGGAGTTTCAAGCCCGGTGTACATCGGGAATCACTGGCACGCCGGGAGAGATTCGACGACTCGCTTCGCTCGCTTGTCGAACCCGCGTCTGCACAGTCTAGTGACGGATGTTTTCTTGGCATGGATCCGGAAGTACAGACCTACGCGCCGTCGTCGCCACCGCATCACCGAACTGGCCTGACATCCAACGCGGAGCCGCTTCGTGAAGCGATGCGCCTTCGTCCAACAACGCCAACGCACGTCGTCGCCGCGCAACCAAGACTTCTGCCGAACCCTTGGGCCTCATGGTCCTCCCCCCAAGGGTCAATTGTTGCACTATTTGTGCAGATATTAATAGAGCCCGCGGTCGTACGATTTCAACCTTTTGGTCGTGCCACAAGGCATGTTGTTGGCACTGCGCTTGCTCAGTGCTTGCTCAGTGCCTGCGCCGTAGGACAGGGCCACGCTACGCGGCGGCGAACGCCGGGACATGCGCGCCTCAGCCCTGGACTCCACGCGGCAGCCAGAACGCGGTTTCGAGAAGGGGCAGACGCAGGTGCAGAGCCCTGGTGCGCTCCGCGCGACGGCTCTTCGCGATCGAGGTGGGCAGTTCGGTGAGGATTGAAGCAGTCCGAGCCGCGCCAGAGACGGTACGCTCCACGGGCGACCGACAGTCCGCCCCTAACAAGATCTCGAGCACTCCAGAAATGAAGCGACTCTCCTACTCCCTACTCCCCTGCACCTGTTGCCTGCTTCTTGTGTTGGGTTTCCACCCTCTCGGCTGCTCTTCTGGTTCGAACGACGCCACGCCCAATGTGATCTTGATCATCGGCGATGATCATGGCTACAGGGACTTTGGCTTTCTGGGATCGAAGCACGCGAAGACTCCGCACCTGGATGAGTTGGCGAATTCCGGCACGACCTTCACCCATGGATTCGTGACCGGCAGCACCTGCCGTCCGTCACTTCTTTCTCTACAGACTGGCCTACATCCGTACCAGTGGAACCTCCGGCTTGAAGCGCTCGAGTCGCAGGGGATCGATGTTGATTCTGTCAGTCCGATCGACCACTTCAATACGTTGCCAGCGCAGCTCGAAAGAGCGTCGTTTCTGACCTTTCAAGTGGGCAAATACTGGGAAGGACACTACCGCCACGGTGGCTTCACTCACGGTACCCAGGAGTTCGAGCTGACGAAGGACACGACCGACAAGATGCAGCGTGCGGGTGGCAACGGATTGAGCCTCGGCAGAGAATCGATCGACATCGCTACGGATTTTCTCGACGAACATCAGACAGCGCCGTTCTTCATGTGGTTTGCGCCGATGCTCCCCCACATTCCGCACAACGCACCTGAGGCGTATGTGGACCTCTACGAAGGGAGGGGGTACCGGCCAAGCGATGTCCAGTACCTGGCGAACGTCACGCGCTTCGATGCAGCAGTAGGCAAACTGTTGCGTTACCTCGACGAGTCCGGGTTGAGAGAAAAGACACTGCTCATCTATCTATCCGACAACGGCTGGGAACAGAACTACTCTCGGGAAACGGCCAGACTCGGTGGCTTGCATGGCAAAGCAACGGCTCATGAGCCTGGGTTTCGTACCCCCATCGTTTTCAACTGGCCAGGACATGTGCCCGCTGGAAGAACCAATAACGAACTCGTGTCCTCGGTAGACCTCGTACCGACGATCTTGGATTATGCAAAGGTGCAGCAAATTCCGAACCTTCCCGGCGAGAGCCTTTACCCACTGCTGTCGGGCACGGGAGAGTTCGAGCGAGAGGCCGTCGTCGGGAGCGTCGACCTCATCAAGAAGGAACCCCCGAAAGTAAAGGGGCTCCTCAACCGAATATTTCGCGATCCTCAATTCTTGGAAACACGGGATATTTATTTCATCCGCACGAGGGTGTGGCGGTACATCTGGTACAAGGACAGGGATGAACATTCCTTGTACCGGATCGAAGACGACCCGGAAGAAACCACGGACCTTGCTTCCCAAAACCCTGACGTCGTGGTTCAGCTGAGAAGAGAAATCCAGCAGTGGCAAGCTTCCATGAAGGAAATGGTCGAAGCGACGAAATCACCACCGGCCAACCTCAACCCGCCGAGAGCTGCCGAAAACACTTCCAAGCGTTAGTCCAGGTAGCCGAGGGCGCGTAGCCGATCGTCGAGTTCCCTGTCGAGTTCGGGGGCCGGTTGGGACTGGGCGGCAGTCGCCCCGTACCTTCCTCGCGCACTCTCCTGCATCGAAAAAGTGGTGAAGCGTTGGTGCGACGAACTCCACCATCGGGTTGAGGCGAAGGAAATCGCGCCGCGCACGCTCAAGCGGATTGAGAGCTACGCGAAACCAAACGGTCACTTCGTGCGGCTGTACGAGTTCAGCGTGTTCGAGATCACGCCCGGCCACCTGTCGGACTGGAATTTGTGGCTGATGAAGCGGGAACCACGCCAGAACACGCGGAAACACGTCGTCGAGACGATGCGAACTCTTTTCCGTTGGCTACACGAGCGAGGCGAGTTAGAGGCGGCCCGCCACTTCCCGACGGTGGGCAAACGCAAGCACTTTTCTGACGTAATCGCGCCCGATGAGCAGGAGCGCGTACTCGCTGCCATTCCCGAGGTCGAGCGCGGCATCTTCGTGATGGCCGCCGAGGAGGTGTTCCGCCTTGGCGAGCTGCGCGCACTGAACATCTCTGACTACGACTTCAAGAAACGCACCGTGACCGTCCGGTACGCGATGGACGGAGACACTTCTAACGCGGCCCAGCGGAAGACAACCAAGGAGGAAGACATCCGAGTGCGGCGCGTCACCGATAGCCGCTACAACGCGCAAGCCCTGCGTCTCGGCTGGAAGCGCGCCGCGAACGCCGTGGGCCTGGGTCACGTCGGTATGTACGAAGGCACGAAACATTCGACGTTGACGGAGGCTCGGCGACGCGGCCTACCTCTCGATCAGCTACAAAGGCAGCCGGACACAAAGACCCTCGGAGTATGGAACGCTACGCGGAGATGCGCGACCAATTGGCGACAAATGTGCTCAGATTGGCTCGCGAGCCGCGGGCGAAGGACGAATAATTACAACACCGCTACGTGTCGAATAGGCACGATATTTTGACCACTTTTGGAAACACACCAAAATCGCCCCTCTAACTGAAAGGAGTTTTTGGTCGGGGTGGTGGGATTTGAACCCACGACGCTGGCCCCCCAAAGACCAGGCTCTACCACTGAGCTACACCCCGACGAACGGTGCGAGAATACAACTTTTTCGGCGTCCCGCTGACTGCCGTGCTCACGCTAGCAGGATTGTGTGCATCACCTTCTTGTCGAGCCAGCTCAATAGTTCGCGCAGGGCTTCCTGGTTGATCTCATGGCCCATGCCGAACTCGCGGTAGGTGGTCGGTATGTTCAGCTTCGTCAGTGCGTCGCGAGATTGGCGCGCCATATCGACTGGGATCATCGGGTCGTCGGTACCGTGAATCACCAATGTGGGCAGGTTCTCCAGCTCCGGGCTGCGAGGGATCGACTCCGCGAGGCCGCTGGGAAACCAAGACGACAGCGCGACCAAACCGGCGTAGCGACCCGGATTTCGCAGCGCGAGGTCATAGGCCATCACACCTCCCTGACTGAAGCCGAGTAGGACTATCTTGCGTGGGTCTGCGGGGTACTTCTGCAGTGCCTCATCGAGAAACTCGTCGATCGCGTGGATGGCGGCCCCAAACTCGGACGGATCTGGGGGCCGACCTGACGCAAGCGGGAACCAACCATGGCCGACCGCTCCGGGGCCCGCCTGGAACGCGACGGGGCCCTCCGGACACAGCATCAGCGAGCGTCCACCATCGAGAATCCGTGCCAGGCCCATCAGGTCGTGGGCATTCGCTCCCCAGCCGTGGAGTGCGATGATCGTCGGAAACAGGCCGTCGCCAGCCGGGACGTGCGCGGTGTGCATCAGCTTCATGCGTGTGAACATACGCCATGGGGCCATTTCCCGGCTCGTGCTATCCATTCAGGTCGCATTCGAGTCGCATTTGGTCCGCATTTGCGGCCCTATTCGCGACCTCCCGAACAGAACGGCATACGCAATGACGAACCTCCTCAACAAGGTCTGGGATACGCATCGTGTACGCGAGCTACCCGGCGGGCAGACCCAGCTGTTCATCGGCCTTCACCTGATCCACGAGGTCACCAGCCCGCAGGCCTTCGCCATGCTGAAGGAGATGAACCTGCCGGTTCGCTTTCCCCAGCACACGGTGGCCACCATCGATCACATCATTCCCACGCTCTCCCAGCAGCGGCCGCTGGCCGATTCGCTCGCCGAAGAAATGATGGTCGCCATCGAAAACAGCTGCAGCGAACACGGCATCCGATTGTTCGATACGAAAAGCGGTCAGCAAGGTGTCGTTCATGTGATCGGTCCCGAGCTCGGCCTCACCCAGCCCGGCATGACGATCGCGTGCGGCGACAGCCACACGTCGACTCACGGCGCATTCGGCGCGATTGCGTTTGGGATCGGCACCAGCCAGGTCCGCGACGTGCTGGCGACCCAGTGCCTGACGATGGCCCAGCCCAAGGTTCGGCGCATCGAAGTGACCGGCAAGCTCTCGCCCGGCGTGTATGCCAAGGATGTGATCCTCGCGATCATCCGCAAACTCGGCGTAAACGGTGGGGTCGGTTACGCGTACGAATACGCCGGCGCCGTTCTCGACGCAATGAGCATGGAAGAGCGCCTGACGGTCTGCAATATGTCGATCGAAGGCGGCGCGCGCTGCGGCTACGTGAACCCCGATGACACCACGATCGACTACTTGCGCGGCCGAGAATTTTCGCCGAAAGGCCGAGGCTTCGATACCGCTGCGCGATGGTGGCGTTCGCTTGCGAGCGACCCCGACGCGTCCTACGACGACCGGGTCGAACTCGACGGCAACAAGCTCGCTCCAGCGGTGACCTGGGGCATCAACCCGGGCCAGAACATTTCGGTCGATGAGCGTCTGCCGCGCATCGACCAGGCGCTGCCGAAAGACCGCCCGTCCCTCGAAGAGGCCTACTCCTACATGTCGCTCAAGCCCGGGGAGCCGATCTGCGGTACGCCGATCCACGTCGCGTTCATCGGTTCGTGTACCAACGGGCGCATCTCCGATCTGCGGGAGGCGGCGCGTGTCGCGCGTACGGGGAAAGTTGCACCGGGCGTCAAGGCGTTGGTCGTGCCGGGCTCACAGGCCGTTGCACGGCAGGCCGAGCAGGAGGGCTTGCACGAAGTGTTCAGGGCGGCCGGCTTCGAGTGGCGGCTCGCCGGCTGTTCGATGTGCCTGGCGATGAACCCGGACAAGCTGATCGATCGCGAAGTCTGCGCGTCTTCTAGCAACCGCAATTTCAAGGGACGACAGGGCTCACCGGTGGGTCGGACCCTGCTGATGTCGCCGGCAATGGTCGCGGCCGCGGCGATTCGCGGCCAGGTCACAGACGTTAGAGAAATCCTGTGACGCGTGCTGGCCGCCCGCCGACCGTTGCTGATTCGATAGGAGTGATTTGACGTGGGTGCTGTAGAACGGATCACAGGACGCGCATGTGTGTTGCGCGGAGACGACATCGATACCGACCGAATCATCCCGGCGCGCGTCCTGCGCTGTGTGACGTTCGACGGGCTCGGCGAGCACGCATTCGAAGACGATCGCATCCAGGCCAAGGGCGACCACCCCCTCGACGACGATCGATTCGATGGGGCTGCCGTGTTGGTGGTGGGTGCGAACTTCGGCTGTGGTTCGTCTCGCGAACACGCGCCGCAAGCTCTGATGCGCTCGGGCTTTCAGGCGTTCGTCGGGTTGTCGTTCGCAGAGATCTTTGCAGGCAACTGCACGGCGCTCGGGCTGCCCTACGTGACGCTGGCAGAAAACGATCTGGCAGCGCTGATGGATTCGGTCACGCTCGACCCCGATCAGCAAGTCGAGGTCGACGTCGAAGCGCGCAGCGTGACGAGCCGGGCCGGAACCGTCCCGGCGACGATCCCAGACGGCGTTCGCAAGCAGCTGCTCGAGAACCGCTGGAACGGCACTGAGGTTCTGCTCGAGGCGGGCGACGCGATCGAGGCCAGCGCGTCTCGGATCCCCTACCTGTCGAATTTCTCAGCCTGACGCCCGCCAGGAACCAGCCGCCAGAATTGCCGCAGCGCAAGTACCGGGCAGTCGCGATATTCCGGAAATCTCGAGCGGCAGGTCGGCCGTTTCAAGATCGGGTGCTTCATTTCTTCGAGAAGCTGGGATCTCGCTTTTCGAGGAACGCGTCCATTCCCTCATTGCGCTCGGCACTCCCCGAAATCAAGCCGAAGGCCACCTGTTCGATCGCGTTGGCCACGCGCACGTCGGCGTCTTGACTCTGCTGCATGACGCGCTTCGCGGTTGCGACCGCGATGGGCCCCTTGGATGCGATCGCCTCACCCGCAGCGATGGCAGCGGCGACCAACTCTTCAGGTTCGAATAGACGATTTGCCAGCCCGATGCGCTGCGCGGTGTCGGCATTGATCGCCTCGCCGCCCAGGACCAGCTCCTTCGCCCACGCCGGACCGACTCGACGCAGCAACCGCGAAGTCCCACCAAAGCCCGGAATCAGGCCCAAGCCGACCTCCGGTTGACCGAAGCGGGCCTTGGTCGACGCGTAGATCCAGTCGCATGCACATGCGAGTTCGCAACCGCCGCCGAGTGCAAAACCATTGACGGCGGCAATCGTGGGTACCGTGAGATCTTCCAGTGATGACATTGCACGGTGGCCGAGTTGGCTGAACGCGTCCGCATCGAGTGGCGAGAGTTTTCGCATCTCTGCAATGTCCGCACCCGCGGCGAACGCTCTCCCCTCACCGGTAAGAACCACGGCTCGGACCGACGCGTCGGCCTTCAGCTTTCCACAGTGCGCAATCAACTCTTCGAGCGTCGCGGTGTCCAGCGCATTGAGTGCCTTGGGCCGATCGAGGGTCAACAGCGCGACAGCACCCCGACGTTCGTTGCGTATTCGATCCATTCGCGTCACTCCGGTACTGGTGATGACAGTTTGGGCAAAGACCGCTTGGGCCCCGATCGTTTCGGCCGGAACAATGCGGGCCCGGACACTTCGGCCGGGGTCGTGGTCCCTGGGTCGCTGACCCGGGGTATCCCACCTTCCAGCGCGCTGCGCAAGAACTCGACGCGCTGCCAAATCGACTCCGCCGAACTTTGCGCACAGTAATGCCCTTCGTGCGCACTGCGTTCGGAGAGCGGCGGGGCCGCGCATCCCGGGGTCGCAGCCACGCCCGGTACTCCCTTTGGAACATATTGATAGAGGGCCGCGGTCGTCATCGCATCCACGTTACCGGCAACCGAACCCGATGCCGCCTCGAGGCCCGCTACTTTGGTCGATGGCGGCGACAAATGCACCACCGGTCCCAGCGTGCGCGCCAGCGAATTCGTCGCGTGATTCGGTACGAACGAATCGCCAAGGCCTTCTATCATCAGTACGCTCGCTCGGCGCGAAGGCGCAATATCCAGCGGCTCCCGGTAGAGAAAGCGCGCGAAATTATTCGGGTCCTGGTCGTCGAAGATCATCTGGATCAACGCCATCGTCACCCAGATATCGGTCGGCGCCAGTCCGCCGAAGCCAAGCGACCGAAGTGGCGCCAGCAACTGATTGGAGCCCTGATGAATCAATACCTCGCTGAAGCGTCGACCGGGCGAAACCAGAGCGGCCGCTCGAATTTGTGGTGCGAACGGCAACAACATGGAACCGTGATGGGCCCCTTCGCTGACGCCCAGATACAAAAGCGGAGCCGTCGGGTCGATTCCGAACACGGAACGAAGCCCCGCGCGTGCCGCATCCGACCCGGCGGGCATCGCAAATTTCTCGATCGACGCGAGCTCTCCGATGGCTCTGGTGAACCCGATCTGGTCGGCCACGGTTTGCGTAAAGTAGTCCGGCAGCTGGGACGACGTGATAATGCGTAACAGGAGATCTGCAACCTGGCGGCTTGCTTGACCCTCGGCCGACAGACGAGAGCGCCTGTGCTGGCGGTTCAGCACGTCGTCGAAACCCACCACCGCGAAGCCCGCTTCGGCGAGGTAACGACTCGCATGCAGGACCACTTCTTCTTCCGAGCTGCCCGGGTTTCCATGCTGATACATCACGACCGGTACGGGCCCCGCGAACGCTGCTTTTGGCAGAGCCAACGTAAATCGCAGCATTCGAGAGCCGGTCGACACGGGTAGGCCGCTGTCGGGATCGCGTGACAGGTACGACTCTTTGTCGAGCCAATTGGTTGAGCGCCATGATCCGCGGATGACCGCGGCGAGTGCCGCCTTCTCTTTGACATCCAAGCGTTCGAGATCGCTCGCCGCTTCGATCGAAAGGGAGCGGATCTTCGGAGGCGGCGCTTGGTATGTAACCTTCTGGATGTGTACGAGGTCGTCCGCGATGGTGTCGAGGCTGCGAATCGAAAAACGCGCAGCGAACGCGACGTCCGCTCGTGAAATCGGTATCGAGGCTGTCGCAGAGACTGCGAGCACCTCTTCGAGCAAACCACGCGCACGCTCGAGAACCCAGTTGTTGGCTGACGCTGACGGTTTCGAATCGCGGACCTGGGCAAAGAAGGCAGAAGGGCCGAACGGCTCGCCGTCGAGCGATCGCACGCGGCTCGTCACGACGAGTCCGTAACGGTGCCGAGGCTTCAGTGCGACAGATGGAAAGATCAGCAGTGCGTGATCGGCCCGTCCGCGAATCACTTCGGAACGCGCCTCGATGCGAAACGGAATTCGCGCGCCGTAGTCCGCAGGCTCCTGGGTTACATCGAACAACATCACGGAGGCATCGGCTGCGACCGATTCCGAGTAACTCGATGGGAGTGAGGCCGCGTCGGCGGCTGCGGACAACGCCACCGTGCAATGCGCGATCGGGCTGAACCCGTCCAGCGACCGAACACCGGTCGCAAGCGCATTGAGCAACCACTGGTCAGGAAGGCCGAAACCTTGCGTGCGCAGCCGGACACCGTACTCGGCCGGATTGTCTGGGTTGGTGGCCAACCAAAAGTCGTCTGGAAACGGCGCAAGTTGACGAGGCACGCGCCGGTCGTAGAGGACCGCAACCGCATCGCGCACGGGGCCCGTCATTAGAACCCACTCTCCGGGTCCGTGTGCGCCCCGCCACACCAGCTGGCAGCGGGAATCCGGCGGCAAGTCTCCGCTCGGATCGACGACGATTCGTGTGTCTCCGACCCGATGAACCGAGACTTCGCGCCGCGTCCCATCGCACGAGAACCCAATGCTATCGATCGCCTCAGCTGCCGCCGCGGCGCCGACGGTCAAACGGATCCAATCGCTGCGCGAAAACCGCACAGTGCCATCTGCAGGATCGATCCCGATGACTTCGAGTGCGGGCGGCGGAGTGAAGTAGAGCCGATGGGTGACATCGCTTGCAGCGTCCACCAACTGTGCCCGCGCAAACAGTTCATGCCCACCTGCGGCGATCTGAAGCACACCGCGGACCTCCGTCGTTTGGGCTCGCTCGCCCCCCGCAACGTCGGGTGTCCGCTGGAACTGATGCGAAATTACCGCGCCATCGATTGCGACCTCGAGCGTTTCGAGGTCGATGCCGCTACCCATGACGATCCGAACCTCGGCTGTGCCAGCACCGAAATGCGGGGGCGCGATCACCAGCAGGTCCTCGGGAAATTCCGAACAAGACAGGAGCAGCGCGAGAAGACCGGCGCACGACCACCCGCGGAATTTGTTGGGCGTACAAGAAATGACTGGAATCCACCATCCGGGGGGCAATCGATGACGGGGCGCCGTCCATGTTATGCTAGCGCGTTGCGGGTCCGCCACGCGCACCGCAGTCACACAGCACTCACAGCACTCACAGCAATGATGAATCATTCATGAAGCACTCACAAAGGGAGAATCTCGTGGAATCACCTTCTCGTGTTGCCTCTACCGCCGCCGGCTTGGGCGCGGTCGGCGTGATTGCCGCGATGCTCGGACCTGGCGGTGCCATGCTGGGCGCCCTCCCGCCGATGGTTGGTTTTGGATTGCTCGGGCTGGGCCTGCTGCTCGGAGTTCTGGGCGTGATCGTCGGATTGGGCGGCCTGTGGAGCACTCGTGCCGCATCGGGGCGGGGCGGGCGCGGGCGCGCGCTGACCGGAATGGGTCTCGGACTTCTGATCGTGTTCGCAATTGGCGCGGGTCGCGCAGGCACCGAAAGCAGGGCAACCTACAACGACATCACGACGGATCTCTCGGATCCGCCGATGTTCACGCAGGCGCAGCAGATCAAAGCCAATCTTGGGCGTGACTTTGGATACCCGAAGGAGTTCGAGGCAGAACAGCGCCAGCTCTACGCCGATCTTTCCCCGATCTCGCTCGCTTCGCCGGCTGCGGACGCCTTTCGCAGTGCAGAGGCCGCCGCGAAGGAATTGGGCTGGGAGATCACCTACCGCGACGCTCCCAACCAGATCGAGGCGATCGAAACTTCCAAGATCTTCCGGTTCGTGGACGACATCGTTATCCGCATTCGTGCAACGGGGGCGGGTTCGACCATCGACGTCCGCTCGAAATCGCGCGACGGACGCAGCGATCTGGGCGCCAACGCCAAGCGAATCCGCGCATTCCGAGACGCCCTCGGCTCAGGCGGCTGACCGCTATCTGCCATCGCCTGAAAGTCGTCGCGTGCCGTTTCCCGGTCAAGCTCGCTTGACGTCTGGGCCCAGCTCGCGCATCGCGATACTTTTGGCCCAGCGATAGTCGGCCTTGCCGCTGGGCGAGCGGACGATTTCATCGATGAAGATGAATCGCTTCGGAAGCTTGTAGGCCGCGATGTGCTCTTTGGCGACATCTTTGAGCGCCGCTTCCGTGGGGCTCACACCTTTGCGCAGCTGTACGATCGCGGTCACCTGTTGGCCCCAGCGCTCGTGAGGTGTAGGTACCACAACCGTGTCGTATACGTCGGGGTGATGCTTCAAGGCCGTCTCGACCTCTTCAGCGAAGACCTTTTCACCGCCGGTATTGATCGTCACGGAATCGCGGCCCAGAAGTTTCAGTGTGCCTTCCGGATCGAGCGAGGCGCGGTCTCCCGGCACCGAATAACGCATTCCGTCCACGATCGGAAAAGTCGCGCGGGTCTTCTCCGGATCCTTGTAGTAACCAAGCGGAACCCGTCCGCCACGCGCCAGCCAACCGAGTTCGGTCTCGCCGATGGGTAGCACCCGCGACAGGTCTTCACTCAGAACCACGTTGCCGGGATTCATCTTGAAATCCCCGCTCGTCACCTCCTTTCCCTGGGTGGAGTACTGCGCGGCCTGCGTGCCGCTTTCCGACGAACCCAGAGCATCGAGGATGCGTAGGCCCGGAATCAGGTCGAGGAATTCCTGCTTCAATCCGGCCGTCAGGATCGCGCCGCCGGATGTCAACAGTCGCAGCGATGAAACGTCATATTCGCCTCGGCGAAGTTCATCCGCCAGCGGCCTTCCGAAGGCGTCGCCGACTATCGTCAGCGCCGTCGCGCCCTCACGCTCGATCGTCGACCAGATATCGACCGGGTCGAGCCGCTGCACATCGGATTGAACGATCACCGTCCCCCCGACGTGCCACATGTTGAACGCGACCCAGTGTGCGGCGCCGTGCATGAACGGCGGCGATGCGAGAACGCGCGGTCCGCCGCTCGCTGCGCGACTTACGACCGCTTCGAGCGAGTCTGCCCTGCCGGAATACAGCGCCGATTGGAATACATCTTCCTGGCGCCACAACACGCCCTTCGGCATCCCGGTCGTGCCACCGGTGTACAGGATGTACAGGTCGTCCGCGGATAGATCGTCGGGCAACAGCGCTGGCTCGGCGTCGGCCAGGGTCTGTTCGTAGTCGATCGCTCCCGGAAGCAGGCCCTCGCCGGAATCGTCGGCCACTTGAATCCACAGGTCGACTTTCGGGAGCTTGTCGCGAATGCGCGCCAGCGCGGGCGCAAACGTGGCGTGAAACACGATTGCGCGCGCATCCGCGTTGTCGAACAGGTAGACCAACTCCTCATCGACGTAGCGATAATTGACGTTGAACGGTGCCGTACGTGCCTTGAATGCGCCGAGCATGCTCTCGAGGTACTCGTTACCATTGTGCATGTAGAGTCCGACGTGGTCCTGGCCCGACTCCCAGTTCTCGAGTTCGGAGCGTTCCTCTCTACAACCGAGACCGTGGCGCCGTAGCACGTCGGCAAGCCGCCGGGTGCGGTCGGTGAGCTGACTCCAGGTGAATCGCCGGTCGCGATAGACCAACGCCTCGGCATCGGGGAGGCGTTCTGAGATCGCTTCGTGAACTACCGCCAGATTCAGCATGGATCTCCCCCAGTTGATCGCTTGGCCCGCGCGCTGACCGGGCGTCGGTCAGTTGGATCAGAAATTTTCTTTGTACGGCCGCACGTCCAACTCGAGCGACCAAGCGGTCGGATGCTGCACGTGCAACATCCAGTAGGCGTCGGCGATAGCATCGACGGACAGCATCCCATCGTCGCCGAGCCGCTCCTTCAGTTGCGGGAACCGCGTGTTCACGATGTCACCGTTGATGACCCCATCGATGATCACATGACCCACATGCAGGGATTGCGGACCGAATTCGCGGGCCATCCCGTGAGCCAACGCGCGCAGAGCGGCCTTCGCCGATGCGAATGCTGTAAAGGGTGGACGCGCGCGGAGCGACGCGGTGGCACCCGTGAACAAGAGCGTCCCACCTCCTGCGGCGACCATGCGTCTGGCCGCCTCTCGGCCGAAGAGGAACCCACCGAAACAGCACAGCCGCCAGACTTCCTCGAAAAAGGCGTCGTCCATCTCGAGCAGCGGGCGCATCTGGTTGTTTCCCGCGTTGTAGATGGCCAAGTCCGGTACGCCGCCAGCGCTCTGTGCGGCGTCAAATACGGCTGCGATGTCGGCGGGATTCAGTGTGTCGGCGACGATTGGCGTCGCGGCGCCAGCGTCGTTTAGGATTTCTCCTGCCACGGCTTCGATCTTGGCCGGCGTCCGGCCCGCAACCATCACGTGCAGACCTTCTCGCGCCAATCGGCGACAAAGTGCTGCGCCGAGCCCCTGCCTGGCGCCCACGCCCATGACGATTGCAGTTTTGACCATTTCGATCCTCCAGCGGGCGGGGGAGTCTATCTCGTACCCGAATACTGCGCCCCCGACCGTGGCTGCCCCTGCTGTGGTACAAAAGACAGATGTCCACCGATGAGCCAGAGGTAGCAGCTGAGAGCGCTGGCCCCGCTTTCAGCCATTCGATTCTGGGCCGGCTCAACGCCACATGGGAGAACCGGGCGTTTCGCTTCGTGTTTCTGTTTCTTCTCTATCTGGGGATCGCGTCGGTCGGGTATCCGGAACTTCGCGACAGGTACCGATTCATCATGGAGGCGATGATGGTCGGCACCGCGAAGCTCGAGTACTTCATGTTTCTGCCGTTTACCGATGATGTCTCAACCCAGGGCACTCTCGTGGTCTTGAAGGGCTTCTCAGTGAAGATCATCGAAGAGTGCACAGGTGTGTACGAGGCGCTGATTTTTGCGTCGGCCGTTTTGGCTTTTCCCACTACGTGGGCGAAGCGCGGGATCGGTTTCGCATTCGGCATCCCAGCCATCTACGCCTTCAACGCAATCCGCATCATGGTTCTGATCATCGTCGGGAAGTACTTCCCCGCGAGCTTTGAATTCATGCACTTGTATTTCTGGCAGGCGACCCTGATCGTGATGATCACCTCGGTCTGGGCGCTATGGATCTTCAAGGTAGTGATTCGTGAACCGCCTGCTGCTGCCGCTGGCTAAATTCGTGGCGGTGACCGCGCCGCTCACCTGGCTCTGGCTGGAAGGCGGCCGCGACGCCTACCACGCGCTGTTCATCGGAGTGACGCAGCCGATGCTGGTTTGGCTCGGCTGGCCGGAATCGCAGCTGGGTGCGGTCCCCCAGCGCTTCATTTCCTACGTCCCGTTTCTCGCGCTGATGTTGGTCACTCCGCACATCACGCTGGCGCGTCGGTTCTGGGGAACTGTGATCGGTTTCGGTCTGCTCTTCCTGAGCCACGCGGGGTTCGTGCTGGCGAGCATCATCGCATATGCGAGCTATGGGGAGACGCCCCAAGCCATCAAGGCGGTCTTCGGCGTGATGCTGCTGCTTGACAGCTTCCCGTTCTTGCTGTGGGCCGTCATCTGCTGGGATGTGATCCGAGACGGCATAGCAGGCGCCTCGGAGAAGATCTTTGCTGACCCCAAGTCCCCAAAGGGTTCCAGCCAGGGTTGACCCGTGGCCAACGACGCCAGCGATTCCTCGCCGGCCGCGAGGCTGACCCCATGAAGGGTCAGCCGGCGAACACGCGGCTCGTGGCCGAGGCTGAGCAACCAACCGATCGCGTGACCAGCGTCTTATCCAGCTGACCAATGACCGCAGTGGGCGTTGTGAACGTGGACACCGAATCGGATCACGCGGTTGTCTTGGTGGTTTCGGCCTTCACACCGCAGTCGATCTGAGAGGTTATGCTCCTTGCGCACCGTTTGATTCATTGACTCTCGAACGTCCACCAACAGTACATCGACTCACAATCAATTCGCGATCTGCTCGCGATCAACTCATGATCAACTCATGATCAACTACGAAGGCCGTAACCGAGTGCTCATCCGCAATGCTATCGCGATCGCGGCCTGCTGCGCGTCGGGATTTGCTGGCCTGCTCTACGAAGTGTGTTGGATCCGGCGCGCGACGCTCGCGTTCGGCTCGACGACGTTTGCAGTCAGCACCGTATTGGCGGTGTTCTTTCTGGGGCTCGCAATCGGCGGCTACGGGTTCGGACGGATCGCGGCCCGGGCGGAGCGACCCTTGCGGTTGTTCGCATGGATGGAACTCGCGGTCGCTGCGCTGGCATATGCGAGTGCGCTGCTATTCGATCTGGCGGATGGCGCCTACGGCAATGCTGCGCGAGCACTTGGAGAACAGCTCGGGATGCTGTTTGCGATTCGAGTCGCTTTGATTTCGCTCATCTTGCTTCCTCCCACGTTATTGATGGGTGGGACGTTGCCGGTATTCTGTCGACAGTTCGTCGTCGATCGCGCGCTGATCGGTACCTCGACCGGACTGCTCTACAGCGTCAACACGTTGGGTGGCGCGCTGGGCTGCGCGGCCACCGGTCTGTGGTTGCTTCCGTGGCTCGGGTTGCGCGACACCATCACAGTGGGAGTCGGGCTGAACGTCTTGATTGCGGCCACGATCGCTGCCGTCGGTTACAACGCGCACTCACCACGTCCCAATCCGGATGCACTCGATACAGTCGCACCCGTCAGGCCCCGCAACCCGGGCCTGGTCAAGCTTCTGGTGTTCTCGATCGGCGCGATCACGCTAGGCAACGAAGTACTGTGGACACGGTTTCTGGCTCTCGTGGCTTACAACACCGTGCACACCTACACGATGACCCTCACGGTGGTCTTGGTCGGTATCGTACTGGGCAGCGCGCTCGCGAGCCGCATCGCCGATCGATCGACGATGCATGCCACCGCGTTTGGGGCACTTCAGCTCCTCGCCGGTCTTGCCGTTGCGTTTTCGATGCAACTGCCACCCGGGTTCTGGCACGCCTTCGGCGGTCAGCAGCTCGGAATCTACGTTTCCGCACTACTGCCAGCGGCGATCTTGTCGGGAGCCGCCTTTCCCTTGGCCGTTCGAATGGTGGTGTCGGAGACAACGGACGCGAGTCGCGGTGTCGGGGGATTGTTGGCCGCGAACACGTTGGGCGGAGTGGCGGGGTCGCTGGCCATCGGGTTTGCCGCACTGCCAGTCTTGGGATTGCAGAGTGCGCTTCGAATCACGACCGGTGCGAGCCTTGCAGTCGGCGCGATCGCCTGGTTCGCGATCGATCGGCAACCAGGCGTAGGTTGGCGCCTCGCGGCCTTCGCGGGGGCCGTGGCGCTGTGGCTCGGCCTGCCCACGATCCTGAAGACACAGCTCCCCGCAGACTATCTCGCGCACAACGGCGAACTCATCGCATACAAGGAGGGTCGGGTGGCAAGTGTCGCCGTCATCCGGCGCCCCGGCATCGTCGAACTGGAAATCGATCGACTCTGGCAGGGGCAGGACTACAAGAGCCACCAGTCCCTGGTCGCACACGTGCCAATGCTGCTCCACCCGAATCCGCGCCGCATCGCGGTCGTCGGAATCGGCGCTGGCCAGACGCCCAGTCGATTCCTGATGTACGCAATCGACAAGCTCGACTGCATCGACATCGAACCCGCGGTCTTCGACGTAGTCCGCGATCACTTCGATTCGGCGTGGATGAACGAGCCGCGCGTGCGCCTGGTCGGGGATGACGGGCGAAGCTACCTGGCCCACACCGCAGAGCAATACGACGTCATCTCTCTGGAGCTCGGGCAGATCTCGCGGCCCGGCGTGCCGTTTTTCTACACTGCGGACTTCTACGAACTCGCGCGGGCTCGGCTCGCGCCCGGCGGACTGGTCTCGCAATTCTTGCCGCTCGACGCGTTCACGTCGGACCAGTTCGCAGCAGTCGTTGCGACCTTCCTGGGAACGTTCCCGAACAGTGTGTTGTGGTACAACACATCGGAGATGCTGTTGATCGGAACGAACGCCAGCCGGATCGAAATTCCGATGGCCCGACTCTCCTTGTTGGATATTCCAGGACCGATTCGACGCGACTTGAATTACTCGCACTGGGGCGACTCGGGTCATCCCCTCCACGATCGCCGCGTATTTCTGGCAAGCCTGCTGTTGGGGCCCAAAGAATTGGCGTTGATCGCCCGCGGCGGGCCGATCTACCGCGACGACCGCCCGGTGTTGGACTACTCGGCGGCACGTCTTTCGTTCAGCGAAATCGCAGAACATCCGACGCTAACGGCACTGGAAAATCTGCTGACACCGCTGGAGCGCTGGTTGCCAGACCTCGCCCCCGATGAACTGGCTGAAATCGACTCGATTCGTCGTCGCAACCTGGGTGATATCCGCGTGGCTGCCACGCTCGCGCGCGCCAACACGATCATGGGGCGAAGACCACCGGAAGCAATCGTGGAGATCATCGAGGCGGTGCTCCCCCACAACCCGAGCAACTTTCTGGCGCGGCGCATGCTCGGCCAGGCACACGCGCGGCGGCACCAGTTCGACGCCGCCGCGCGCGAGTTCTCGATCGCGATCGAAATCCGACCGCAGGATGCCCAAGCCCGCCGAGGGCTCGCACGAGCTCTGTACAGACAGGGAGACTTCGCTGCTTCGATCGAGCAATACCGAGCCGAACTCGCGTACCGTCCGGATAGTTCGGCGATTCACACAGAACTCGCCAGCGTGTTGAACGCAGCCGGCGACAAGGCAGCATCGCTGCATCACCTCGACACGGCCGCTCGGCTGAAGAAGGCAGCGGCGGGCAACCGTTAGGATTGCCACACCAAAGTGCTGTTATTCAGCCCAAGTGCGCCAATCCAACCAGCGCATCCAGCGTGTGCGCAACTCGGTCGGCCATGGATTCCCCCTCGCTTCTCCGATACCCCCCATCGTCGCACTGTTCGCCAACGAGCCGCTCGAGCAACTCCTCCCGACGCAGCGGCGCTCCAGGAAGCGCGTGAGCCCGACACCAAACGAACACTCGCGTGGTGCGGACTGCGTCGTAGAGCCCCGTCACCAGACCGCGGTGTAGTTCGCGACCGCACCACTGTAGGATCGCATCGGCTGCTTCGTGCTGAACCAATGAGAAGCAATGGAAGTATGCAGCCGTCGACTCCCACGCATCCCCTTTCACGCGCTCGGGGTCCCAGAGCGTCGCGAGGTGGTTGGCAGCCGAATCGAGCGTGCGCTGGCGAACGAAATGGGTCTTCGCGAGGTAACCCGCAATCATTCCAGTGCAGAAAATTTCGCTCGCTTCCGAGATCGGTTCGACACCGCACCACGTGCCGTTTTCCCGTTGTTGCGAGGACAAGCGCGCACACGTGCGCTCGGCGAGCCCGGAGCCGAGCGCACCGATACTGTCGAGGGATTCGAGAATTTGCTGCCAATGGGTGGCTTGCTCGGCAATCTGCTCAGACTCGACCAGGCGTGCCAGCGCATCCGTCGGTTTCTCCCCGCCGCCCACGACAAGCGCGCAGCTGCGTGCGAGCCCTTCCGATTCGGCCATCAGGAACGCCATCGCGCGCTCGCGTGCTTGCGACGTCTCGATCATGGCTGCCTCTGGGGAGCCTTTGCGGATGCAGGCACCGGGACCGCAGCCGTCGCCATCACGCCTGCAACTAACACGCCTGCAACAATCACCCCTGCAACAACAGACCGGTCAGATATGCGCCTTCGGGGTGATCGATGGACACGGGGTGATCCATCGGCGGGCCGAGCGTACGCAGAATTCGCAGCGGCCGGCCGGCATCGAGCGCCGCGCCGAACACCACCTTGCCAAACAGGTCAGGACCGACCGTATGCGAGCACGCAAACGCCAGCAAGAACGCACCCGGTGCCGCGCGCCGCAACGCAAATAGCAGGGAATCCTTGTAGGCTCGCGTAGCTTTGACCAGATCGCGCTTGTGCCGGGCGAGCGGCGGCGGGTCGACGATCAGCAGATCGTATAGGCCGTCATCCTGACGCAGGAACTGGTGAACATCGCCGCGTTCGAAACGCGCCGGCAGATCCGGCGCATTCGCGGCCAGGTTCAGCCTGGCAAGTTCGAGTGCGCTCGTCGAAGACTCCACCAGTGTAATCGCGCTGGCGCCGCCATTCGCCGCCGCGACCGAGAAACCGCCCGAATATGCGAACAGATCGAGAACCCGACGCCCGGCAGCCAACGACTGGACGAGGTCGCGCGAATCGCGCTGGTCGAGATAGAAACCCGTCTTCTGTCCGTCGACGACGTCCACGCGGTAGCGGCGTCCGCGCTCGTCGATCTCGAATGGATCCTTGGGCGCATCGCCCCATAGTGCCCCCTGCAGGGCCGGGAAACCCTCGCGCCGCGCTGCTTGCGAATCGGCGCGTTCGAAACCGCTCGCGGCACCAGTGGCCTTACGCAGTTCTTCGAGAACCAGTTCGCGGCGCGTGTGCATCCCGGCGGCGACGAGCTTCGCTACGACCACATCGCGGTATTGATCAACCACCAGACCCGGCAGCCCGTCGCCCTCCGCATTGACTAGCCGCAACGAGTCGGTCCCAGACAGCAGCGGGATGTCGCGACGCCGTTCGACGGCGGCGGCAATGCGTGTGGCGACGAGCTCATCGCCAGGCGCTTGGTCGCCAAACGACAGCACGCGCACGCGCAGGCTCGAATGCGGCGAGTAATGCCCGAAAGCCAGCACTTCACCGTTCGACGTCGAAACGCGCGCCCAATCTCCTGGTTTTTCGCCACCGGTTACGCTCGCCACGGATCCGGACAGGACCCATGGGTGGCGACGGCGTACCGACCTGTCGCGTCCAGGTTTCAAGACAATATCGATCATGACGGCACTCTATCCGTCCGAGAGCCCCGCCAACAGTACCGGGCCGACTTCGCCCGGCCTCAGCGCGGAACGAGTGGACGGTCCTTGAGTTCGGCGCGCACCTCGCGGTACGTGACCGCGCTTCGGTTTACGGCCGTCTCTGTATTGGCTCCAGCACCATCTCCCAGACCTTGACGCTGTCGTTTTCGAAAAGCAGCTTCGTCCCAACGTCGCCGAGTGCTGGGTTGTGTCGTGAATTCGATTGTCCCGCCATGCCGGTCCTCCGCGGTCACGCTTCGGCCCTGTGGCTCGCCGACGAGTCCGGTAGCTTAGGGCCTCTGCCGCCGGAAGCCGGACGGCGATCGAGAAGGACAAAGCTTGCATCATTCGGACGAAAAAAAACCGACCAATCGCCTCGCGAACGAGACAAGCGCGTACCTGCGACAGCACATGCACAACCCGGTCGACTGGTATCCATGGGGCCACGAGGCGCTGCAACGGGCGCGGGCCGAAGACAAACCGCTGTTGATTTCGATCGGTTACAGCGCGTGTCATTGGTGTCACGTGATGGAGCGCGAGTCATTCGAAAACTCCGCGATTGCCGCGCAGATGAACGAGGGCTTCGTCTGCATCAAGGTCGACCGCGAAGAACGACCCGATGTCGACCAGGTCTACATGGAGGCGGTGACGCGATTCATCGGCCGCGGAGGATGGCCCCTGACGGCGTTTTGCAACTCGTCCGGAGCGCCGTTCTATGGCGGCACCTATTTCCCGCCCGAAGCGCGCCACGGGATGCCCGGTTTCGGCGACCTGCTCCAGCAAATCGCCGAGATCTACCGCGGGCGACGCAGCGATGTCGAGCGAACTGCCGCAGCGTTGCTGGGCACGTTGAACCAGCGCGTTGTGGGCATGGCTGATGAACTCCCCAGCGAGGCGACGATCACACTTGCAGCGCGTTCCCTGATGCAGCGCGCCGACCACCTCAATGGCGGATTCGGCGAAGCTCCGAAGTTCCCGAGCCCGCCGTCACTCGAGTTATTGCTGGCTGCGTCCGACGTGCTGCCGCCCGACGAAGCCGCGAACGCAGTATCGCACGTCGCGTTCACTTGCAGATCGATGGCGCGCGGCGGGGTCTACGATCATCTCGGCGGCGGTTTTCATCGATACTCGGTCGATGCCCATTGGGGGATTCCTCATTTCGAAAAAATGCTCTACGACCAGGGACAGCTGCTCCGCGTGTACGCGGAGGCCTGGCGTCGCACCGGAACCGACGAGCTCCTGTGGCCGATCCGCGAGACCGTCGCGTTTCTGTGTCGAGAGATGGCCGCACCTGATGGCGGCTTCTTCGCGAGCCTCGACGCGGACAGCGAGGGAGTCGAGGGACTGTTTTATGCGTGGACGCCGGAGCAGATCGCGGCTGTGCTCGGTGACACACGTGCACCGGCATTCAACGCCGCGTACGGCGTGACGCAATCGGGCAATTTCGACGACCAGTCGACAGTATTGCGCGAGACCGGTGATCAGCCGCGAAGCGAATTCGCGGGCGACCGAGAGCAACTCCGGATCGCTCGAGGACGACGCGTCGCACCAGGGACGGATACCAAGAGACTGACCGCGTGGAACGGCTTGGTCATATCGGGACTCGCACGCGCCGGAAGCCTGCTCGATGACCGGGAGATGGTCGACACGGCGGCAGCCACTGCGGACTTCCTGCTGAAACAGGTGATCGACGAAAAGGGGCGCCCACTTCGCGTATTCGACCGCGGCATCGCGCGGATCCCTGCGTTTCTCGACGACCTCGCCGCGTTACTGGAAGCTTGTCTCGACCTGCATCGAGCCGGCGCCGGCAACCGCTATTTCGAAGCCGCACTGGCATTGGCCGAAGACATCGCAATGCGATTTTTCGATCTCGATCAAGGAGACCTGTTCTTCTCTCCCGATGATGGCGAACGGCTGGTCTCTCGACCGCGCACTGACCACGATGGCGCAACCCCGCAATCGACAGGACTGGCCGCGATGGGATTGGTCCGGGCCGCCGCGATGGGGGACCGAGCCGACCTTCACAACGTGGTCGATCGGCTATTTCGGACGCACGCGTTCGCGCTGCAACGGGCACCCGAGGCGTTCCCGACGCTGTCGCGCGCGGTGTTGGCTTCACAACGCGGGATCTGTGTGGCGGTCATTGTACCCGGCGACGACGCAGCGGGTGCCGAGAAACTCGCAGCTGGCGCGCGACGAATGCTGCGACCCGAGGACGCCGTCATCGTCAGTTCAGCGGGTCTGACCGCAATCTCGCCGCATTGGCTGCTCGGTCGCGAGGCCATCAACGGTCGCGCGACTGCATACGTGTGCCGGGCTTTCGACTGTTCGCTGCCGGTGCATACTGCAGACGAACTGGCGGCGCTGTGTTAGCTGGGCAATTCTCCGGTTTCCCTGGCGGCAGATTCACGCAGTCGGGCTTGCACCCAGCCCCATTCGAAGGGACCGAAAATGTCCAATTCCCGTGATGGTCGTCTGTATCGCACTGGAGTCGAAGACGATTTGATACCGCTGTCGCCACTCGATCCCAGCCAGACGCAGAGCATCGACGAACTGGTTCGAGCAATGAGCCGGACCGCCTTCGGAGGTCGCCGGCTCGGGGAAGCCGCGGACGTACTGGAAGCGATGATTCGCGACCGGGATTGCTTCCGGGTCGTCACGATCAGTGGTGCGATGACAGTCGCCAAACAGGGTATCCTCTTGTGCGAGATGATCGATCGCGGCTGGGTGCAGGCCGTCGTGACCACCGGAGCCCTGATGACGCACGGGCTCAGCGAAGGAGCGGGGCTACTACATTTCCAACACAAGAGCGGCATGAATGACGAGGTTCTCTATCAAAAAGGTTACAACCGTGTGTACGACACGATCGAACTCGAGAAGAATCTCGATGATGTCTCGCGAATCCTGGAGCGCGTGCTTTCGGAAGTTCCCGAAGAAACAACCCTGTCGAGCCGAATGATCTGTCAGCTGCTGGGTCAATATCTGAAAGAGCACACATCGTCGCGCGCCATTTTGAAAAGCGCGCTGGCATTCGATGTTCCGGTCTACGTGCCGGCCTTCACCGATTCTGAGCTCGGTCTCGACGTCGCGATCCACAACCATCTGCGCGCGGCGGAGGGCAAGCCCGCCTTCCGCTTCGATCCATTCCTCGATCTCGAAGACTTCGCAAACCGGATTCGCGAGCACGAATCGATCGGCATCTTCACGATTGGCGGTGGCGTCCCGCGCAACTGGGCTCAACAGGTCGGACCTTACTTCGAGATCCAGAGAGTCCGGTTGGGAAGTACGACCCCTATCCGGCGCTATCGGTACGCGGTTCGGATCTGTCCTGAACCCGAACATTGGGGCGGACTCTCGGGCTGCGGATACAGCGAGGGGGTTTCCTGGGGGAAATTCGTCCCTGAGAACGAGGGCGGACGTTTCGCAGAAGTCTTCAGCGACGCGACCATCGCCTGGCCGATCATCGTACGTGCCGTAATCGAACGACTGGAGGGACAGCCTGTTGCATGAAGGAGAGCGATCGGCTGTGCATCTGGCCTTGCGCGAATTCTCGAATTCTTCAGCGTTCTCGCTCGCACGCACGCTAGAGCTGGCGCTCTACCGCGCAGACTCCTAGGGCGAATGCTTCGAATTCTTCAGCGGCGTCGCTCGCACGCGAGAGCTGGTGCGCTCCCGCGCAGACTGCTGGCCGCTAGAAAGCATTCACGATGCAGCGAAAAATCTCCGATATCCCGGTGGGGGTCATCGGATGCTGTCTCGTGTCAGTTGGTTTTTATTGCTGCTCGCCTCGATCGCTTGCGCCGGTTCGCCGAGCGAACCCGCGCCCGGCGACCTTGCGGCCGAATACGCTGCGATGGGTAGTTTCGACAAAGCCGCTCGTGAAATCGACTTGGCGGTTCGGGCTCGCCCCCGCGATCTGACACTGCGGCGCCAAGCCGCACAGCTTCACAACCGCGCGGGGAACACACAGAGCGCGATCGATCACCTCGAAGCCGCGATTCGGTTGGCCCCCAACGATTGGACGATCTGGCTCGAGCTGGCAGAGCGGGAGCAAGATCGCGCGAACGTTGCCGATGCCTACGTCGCTTACCGGCGCGCATCGTTATTGGAACCCAATGACCTGCGGGCGGTATCTGGACTGGCACGCAGCGCCGACAACCTGGGTTTCGCCGAAGAAGCGCAGGCTGCCCGCGAACGCCGGCAACAACTCGAACGGGAACTGGGAATCGACAGCTCGCTCTGACTCTAGCCCAGGCGCGAATGCTTCGAACTGTTCACCGGCGTCGCCTGTACGCTGGAGCTGGCGCTCTACCGCGCAGACTCCTAAGCCAACGCCCCTTCGACGAAGCTCGCGATCGCTTTCCGGATGGGCGGGGATGTGGAATTGAAGATCAAGCCCAGGTCGGGAATCAGTTGATAGCCGACCTCGGCGCGGACTTCGATCGAGCCGAACTTCGGAAGCGAGAATCGCAAGACGATTTGAGCACCGAGCAGCAGCGATTCGCTGCATCGAATCAGACAGCCGCTTTCTGACAGCGACAGGATCGCGACCGTCCACTGCTTGTCTGCTCGAATCGCGGTCGCCGAGATGTGGGTTGGAACGCGCGGAGCCGCCCGCGGCGTGTCTTCCAATACCTGCTGCATCAGGCGATACAGTTCGTGCAACCCGGCCGGGCGCTTGAGTGCACCGACGATTCGTTGGTCAGCGCCCGTCACCCCGTAGCGGCCAGTCAATACGATGATCGGAATCGGTGGCCCGCTGTCATCATCGATGTTGATCAGCGAGCGCTCGTCGACGATACGCAGGTCCGGCCGATCGAATTCGATGTGATTCGAAGCGCTGTCGAATTCCTCTGGAGTCACGATCTGGTAGCCGAGGTTTGCGAGTATCGAACGGCTCAGCCCGGTAAATGATTCGGGCGGCGCATCGGTTAGCACGAGTCGGCGGGGCAGCGATGCTTCTGCGGGAGGCGTGATCACGGACATATGCTGTCGTTATCGGCAAGCGGCGCAGAGCATTGAGACGTCAGATTTTCAACGTTTCGTATTTTGGGGGGAGGCGCATGCGAATTCGAACGAGATTCAATAATCACTATGGGGGCGAATATCCATGCGGGCTACAATGCGCCCGTGTCGGGCAATGCTCAGCTGGCCAGTTGGCTCGTTTTCAAACGGCCGGAAATCCAATCCGTAATGGAATCGCGCCTCGGCCCGGCAGCGCCGGGACCAGCCGCTGTAGAGTCCGAGGTGCTCCGCCGATTTCGCTCGTTTGCAGCGGTATCGCTCCGTCGGGGTATGCACTCAGAACCCGCGCTCGAGGGCATCCGCGTTCAGGAGCGTCGCGTCACCGCATTGTTGAACGCTTGGTCCGACGCCGCAGCCGAAGTCGCGGGTGAACAGCCCGCGGGCGTCCGCGAGGCGCTGGCACCGCTGATCCTGCGGTTTCGTGCATCACTTCGCACCACGTCAGGAGCTCGCCGCTCGAGCGGGACTCCCCGCGCCGCAAGGCGGGCCGTCACAGCAGCCATCGATCGGGTCGCCGACGCATTTCTGGCGCTCGAAGCTGATACGGCTGTCATTGTAGATGCGAACCCGGCCATCGGCGCGCTGCTCGGAGTCGATCGAGACGCGCTGCTCGGAGTCGAAGCGATGCGCTTCGTGCCGGCAACCCTGCACGATGCCTGGTGGACCCAACTCGACGCGATGACCGAAGGTGCGGAGGCGCGCCGATTCGATACCGAATTGCAGGACTGCTTTGGCGCGGCGATCCGGGTCGAGTGTTCTATCACCTCGTTTGCAACGCGCAACCGCACGCTCGCGTTGATCCTGATGCGCCCAGCCACTCGACAAGTGCATTCAGTCGAGTCGACTCACCCAGCTCCGAGACCCCATTGAAAAAGCTTCGATGGGTCATTGGCGGACTGGTCGCGATTGTCGCGCTGGCGATGCTGTTTCGCGGTCCGATCTCGACGTCGCTGATGCGCAGATTCGCCGCGCGGGCGATGTCGGCCGATCCCATCGCGGAACTGCCCGACGGCATTCACGTCGTGTTGTGTGGAGCGGGCAGTCCGCTGCCCGATCCCGCGCGCTCCGGCCCGTGCGTCGGAATCGTGGCCGGCGGCAAGCTCTTCGTGGTCGATGTCGGCAGCGGTGCATCGCGCAACATGCAGCGGATGGGACTGCCGACGGGTCAGCTGGCGGCGGTCTTTCTGACGCACTTCCACTCCGACCATATCGACGGGCTCGGCGAGTTGTCGCTGCAACGATGGGTCGGAGGAACCCACGCCGAACCGCTTCGGCTAATTGGGCCGAGCGGAGTCGACGAGGTCGCCGCGGGCTTCGAGCGCGCCTACAGGATCGATAGTACCTACCGAGTTGCGCACCACGGTGAAGCGATCGCGCCACCCGGAGGCTTCGGGTTCGATCCGCGCCCCTTCCAATCTCCCGCACCCGATACCGGCCTGATCGTGTGGGACCAGGACGGGCTTGTCGTCACGGCGTTCCGTGTCGATCACGATCCGGTCGAGCCGGCCGTCGGATACCGCTTCGACTACGCGGGTCGCTCGGTCGTGATCAGTGGCGACACCAAGAAGTCGCCAGTGATCGAGCGCATTGCGAAGGGGGCAGACCTGCTGGTTCACGAAGCGCTGGCACCGCATCTCGTAGAGATCATTACCGAAGCCGCTGTGCAGGCCGGCCGTAGCGCGCGAGCCAAGATTACGCGAGACATCGTCGACTACCACACCTCTCCCGTCGAAGCCGCTCAGACTGCCGAGGCGGCTGGCGTGGGACACCTGCTTTTCTATCACATCGTCCCACCGTTGCTCCTGCCAGGTATGGAAGCCGCATTCGTGCAGGGAGTGTCGGACGCGTACTCGGGTGACTTCACGGTCGGTACCGATGGAACCCGGGTATCCCTGCCGGGCGCCAGCGACGCGATCGAAGTTTCGGGGGGTTGAGCGAAAGAGAGAGAGAGAGCGAAGACCTTCAGCCGCTGGTTGGAGTCAGCCGAGTCGCTCGCGCAGGAACGCGACCATTTTCGCCCAGGCGTCTGCAGCGTCATCCGGACGAAACGCATCCGCTCGCGTGTCGTTCATGAAGGCGTGGCCAGCGCCCGGATACACGAATACCTGTGCGGGCTGGCCCGTCTGTGCCATGCGGGCCCGCAACTGGTCGATATCTGCGAGCGGAATGAACTCGTCGTGGTCTCCAAAAAATGCCATCGTTGGGCAACTCAGATCGCGCACGGCGTCGAGCGGCTCGCGCGGCTTGAGTGCTGGGTCGAGCCCCTTTTCGTCGTACAAGATGCCATGTTGATGAGACAGCAGTCCGTAGAACGGCGCGCTCGCCGAGAGTCCGGTGCACGAACAACCCGCCATCAGCGCGTACATCCCGCCCATGCAGAACCCGATGATTCCGACGCGCTTGCCATCGGTCGCGGGTTGAGCGGCGAGGAAGTCGATGCCGGTCTGCGCGTCGCCTAGAACCTGCGGGTCCGACAGACCGCGCATCCAGACGCCCGGATTTTCGATCTTCACTTCATCGAGCCGCCGGTAGAGGTCGAGCGCAAGGACCGCGAAACCCTCCGCGGCCAACCGGCCCGCGAGGTCGCGCGTGTGGTCAGTCAGTCCCCAGACATCGTGAATCATCACGACGCCGGGAACCGAGGACGTTGCTTCCGGGCGTGCAAAGAAACCGAGTTCGACGTCTGTCGTGTGCATGCGAGCGAGTATACCCAGCGAGCCGTCCGTTCAGGAGCCCGACCGATGATGGGTCGGGCGACGACCTGGAAGATCCCGCGAAGCGGTGCGCGCGAGCGGTCGGCTGTTCGAAGCAGCGCAATAAGCGCCTTGCCGCGCTCTCGTTCTGGCTGGCCAAGCCAGTCGGCCGCATCGATCAGATGTGCGGGAACGGCGCGGGAGTCGAGCCGCCCAAACGCTTTCGTGAGGAGCTGCACGAAGCTGGGCTCCAGGTCCAGTTCGCGACTGCGGCGGGCGGGATTCTGCGGGTTTCACCCCTCAGGCACCTCGAGCAGCCTGCCGATACAGAGATCTCCAACTCGAGGTCATCACAATGGGCAAGCTCGCAGGAATCGCGCTGCTGATCGTCGCCTTCTGGGTCGCTGCCGAGCTTTCGACGAAGGGTACCGATGGGGCGTTCGGAGGCTTGTTTGCGTCCGAGGACCCCGTTGCCGAAATGCGCAGCACTCCCCAACGCGTCGGCGACAATGCGCGCCGGTCGATCAAAGCGGGGGAGGATCGCGTCGATCGGATGCTGGATGAGTGAGCGGCGGGCGATTCGAAGTGCGCGTTACAAGTTTCACGGCCGGTTACTTCACTGCCGGCTAACACTGCCGGCTAATTGAAGGCCCGAACCGCTTCGACGATCGATAGGACAACCTTCTTCGCATCGCCGAAGATCATCATCGTGTTGTCGTTGAAAAACAGCGGGTTCTGAATTCCGGCGAAACCCGGGTTCATGCTGCGCTTGATCACGAACACGTGCTGCGCGCGGTCTGCGTCGAGGATCGGCATGCCGTAGATAGGGCTTCCCTTCTCGGTGCGCGCCTGCGGGTTGACGACGTCGTTGGCACCGATGATCAACGCCACGTCGGTCTCGGGAAACTCGGGGTTGATTTCGTCCATCTCGACCAGATTCTCGTAGGGGACGTCGGCCTCGGCGAGCAACACGTTCATGTGGCCGGGCATTCGACCCGCGACCGGATGAATCGCGTACTTGACGCTGATCCCCGAGCCCTCGAGTAAGTTGCCCAATTCGCGCACCGCGTGTTGGGCCTGTGCGACCGCCATCCCGTAACCCGGTACGATGATGACCGACCGCGCGTTGGCGAAGATCACCGCGGCGTCCTCGGGCGTGTAGCCCTTGGCGGTCCCCTGCGACGCACCGTCCGCGGCACTCGCGCCGGCATCGGTTGCGGCGCCGAATGCCCCGAACAGCACGTTGGTGATCGAGCGGTTCATCGCGTCGCACATGATCTTGGTCAAGATCAGACCCGATGCGCCGACCAACGAGCCACTGATCACCAGGCCGCTGTTGCCGAGCACGAAGCCGGTCGCACAGGCTGCGAGGCCGGAATAGGAATTCAACAGCGAGATCACGACCGGCATGTCGGCGCCGCCGATCGGTATCACCAGCAACACACCGAGTACGAGCGACACCGCTGCCAGCGCCCAGAACGGTGCTTGCCCGGAGAAACCCATCACCACCATCGCGCCGAGTACCAGCACGGAAACCGCGATCAAACCGTTGACGAAATTCTGGCCCGGGTAGGTGATCGCCGCGCCGCGCATCAATTCCTGCAGTTTCGCAAATGCGATCAGGCTCCCCGTAAAGGTAATCGCGCCGATCAACAGGCCCGCGACGATCGCGTACGGGACGATGCCCTCCGCGGTCACACCGGTGCGGTCGTACGTCAGGTACTCGGCGGTCGCGACCAGGGCTGATGCACCACCACCGAAGCCGTTGAGCAACGCCACCATCTGGGGCATCGCGGTCATCTCGATGCGCCGCGCGAGCACGACACCGATCCCAGAACCGACGACAATGCCGGCGAAGATCACCGCGTAATCCACGACCTGCTGGATCAGCAGCGTGGCGACGATTGCGATCAGCATCCCGACCGCCGCGATCAGATTCCCGCGCGGTGCCGTCTTTGCAGACGACAAGCCACGCATGCCGAGGATCAACAGAACCGCGGCCGCCAGGTACGCGAGCTGGATGATCTGGGTATTCACGAGCGCTTCTTGGGCTGGAACATCTCGAGCATCCGGTTGGTCACCAGAAATCCGCCCACGACGTTGATGGTGGCAAACACGATCGCGACGAAACCCAACACCGTCGAAATCGTCCGGTCCGGATCGCCTGCCGCCAGGATCGCGCCGACGATCGTAATCCCGGAGATCGCGTTCGACCCCGACATCAGCGGGGTGTGAAGCAGCGGCGGGACCTTTGCGATCACTTCGAAGCCGACGAAGATCGACAGCGTGAAGATCGTCAGTGCTACGGCCGGATCATCGAGCATCAGCCTTCGGCTCCTTCGGCCAGAGTACCCGCCAGAGCACGGGCCGCTTCGTTGGTGATCACACCTGCATGGGTGAGCATCGCACCGCGGGTGATTTCGTCTTCTAGGTCGAGCACGAGTTCTCCTTCTGGCGCGAGATGTTTCAGGAAGGTCACGACGTTTTTCGTGTACATCTGGCTGGCGTTGGCCGGGATCTCGCTCGGCAAGTTCGTGCGGCCGATGATCGTTACGCCGTGCACCACGATGTCGCGGTCGGGTTCCGTGCACGCACAGTTGCCGCCCTTCTCCGCAGCGAGGTCGACGATCACCGAGCCTGGTTTCATCCCGATCACTGCGGCCTCGCTGATCAGCACAGGCGCGGGTTGCCCGGGTACGAGCGCGGTCGTGATGACCACATCCGATCCCGCCATGCGTTTGGCAAGCTGTTGCTGTTGGCGCTGGTAGAAATCTTCGGACTGTGCCTTCGCGTAGCCGCCCGCGTCCTGGGCGTCGCCCGCATCGAGATCGAGTTCGACGAAGCGAGCACCCAGGCTTTCGACTTGTTCTTTGACGGCGGCACGCGTGTCATAGGCCTCTACGACCGCGCCGAGCCTGCGCGCAGTGGCAATCGCCTGAAGGCCCGCTACACCGGCGCCGATCACCAGCACGCGCGCCGGAGAAATCGTACCAGCGGCCGTCACCAACATCGGGAAGATCTTCGGCAACGAAGCTGCGCTGAGCAGCACTGCTCGGTAGCCGGCGAGCGTGCTCATCGCCGAAAGCGCGTCCATCGACTGGGCGCGAGAGATCCGCGGCATCAATTCCATCGAAAAGGCCGTCACGTTCTGGCTGGCCAAACGTCGGGCAACGTCCGGCAGGTCGAGTGGCTTCAAGAAACCGATGAACGCCGCTCCACTGCGGAGCGCATCGATCTCGTGAGTGCCGTCTTCCAGCAGGCCAGGGGGTTGAACCTTCACGACGAGGTCGGCACGCCTGAAGACCGCCTTCGGGTCGGCCTCGAGCTTCGCACCAGCCGCTTCATACGCGGCATCGTTGAAACCGGACTCCGTGCCGGCTCCGGTCTGCACCACCAGTTCGATGCCAAGTTCCGACAGCACCTTCATCGCGTCCGGCACCAAGCCTACCCGGCGTTCACCCGGGGTCGTTTCCTTGGGAACTCCAACGATCAATGACGACTCCAGTGGATGGCGCTCAGCAGGGACGACTCGGTACCGGTCAGAGAAGGCGGCGGACTATAGGGCAGCCCCCTCGGGGAAGCATCGACTGCAAGTCAACCGTCGTCAAGCGCTATCTGCCCGCTACGGGATCAGCCCCTGTACGGACTTCGGCATGTCGGTGGCTACCCGGATGATCGGGATGCCGGTCTGGGTGTTGGCGTGGAGTTCCGCCAGCGCCCTCGGCAAATCTTCGAATGGGTAGATCTCATCGTGCACAGTCGGCTTGAAGACCCGTCCATACATCTCGGTCGCGGCGTTGCACCCCTCGACGCTCTCGTAGTGGGTGTGATCCAGCGTGATCTGGCGGACGGAGAGATTCGCCGAGTTGTAGTGGTTCGCAGTATCGAGCTGCCAGCCAGCGCTGACGTTCACCCCCTGGCGACTCATGACGCGGAGGCCGGCCGGGAACACGGGGCCACGCAACATATCGCAGACGATGTGCGCACCTTCGGCGTCGGTCATCGTGCGAATGTGCTGGTAGAAGTTGCGCACATCGTCTCCGCTGGCGAAGCGATTGAACTGTTTCTGGTCGACTCCGTCAATTCCGAGTGTTTCGAGGTGCTTGCGCCGTTCGGCACTGCCGGAACAGAAAATCGCTCGGTGGCCCTCGCTCTGAGCGATCATCAAGAACAGCTCTGAAACGCCGCCTCCGAACCCCAGGACATTGAGCCGCCAGCGTTTTTCAGTGGGGACTTTGAGGCGGTAGATGCCCAGCCCTCGACGCCACAGGTGGTAGGCGGTGGGTGCGCGCAGCGGTAACGCCGCAATCTCCCACAGGTTGAGACCACACTCGAGGGGTGCTGGGATGATCTGCCAATCGCCGACAACGGCTTCTTTTGCGTACCAGCCAACGGAATCATCCATGTCGTAGGCCCAGATGCGGGACGCGAAACCGTACTCGTCGGGCAAACCGTTGCAGTGCGTAATGACAATATCGCCGGCGGAAAATCGCGTTACATCGCTTCCGACCTCGAGCACCTCGCCAAGCGCGCTATTGCCGGGATAAATTTTTCCGCCGCGTACATCCGCGATGTTCTGGGTATCTGCCAGCGCCGCGTGGTCGACGTTGTGCTCAACCGACGCTGCCAGGATGCGCATGCGCACGTCGCTGCGGCCCATATCGCGCAGCTCGAGGTCGTCGAGTGCGATCACACGCGATACGTCGAACTGGCCCATGTCGCCGCCGACTCGCTCGCTCTCTTTGGTGATGTTTTCGGCGCTGATGGAGAACGCTTGAGTCGTTTGGGGGGTCATTCGGGGGGTCCTTTGGCTGAGTCCGACGCTGAACCTTGGGCTGGCATTGTCAGCGGTAGACACTCGATTGATCGACACGGGGTTGTGGACAAGTCGCAGACAGGTGGTCGACAGGTGGTTCCAGACACGTTTCCAGACACGCTTCCAGACACGCTTCCAGACACGCTTCCAGACACGTAAAGCCAGGCGCGCTGAGGCCGCCCGTGCTCGAGCGGTCGAGCCGGTTTAGCATGCGGGTCGTTGCCGGAGCAACACGAAGGTACAAACTCGAAGGTACAAAGGTCCGCTGCGAGCATCGCGATGCCGATCCACCAGCCCTCCATCCACGAGATCGTTGCCCGCTTCGGCGAGCACAGCGCAGCCGCGTTCGGAATCGACCTGGACGACGATGCGCAGCTCGGGCGCTGGCTCATCGCGGTGTGTTTGACGGGTACGCGGGTCGACGAAGCCCGCTGGCAGCGGGCGTTCGCCGGGCTCGACCGCGTCGGGCTGGCGGATCCGAACTCGATCGTGAAGCGAGCAGCCTCCGGGGGCGACTGTTCGGAGGCCGACTCGGAAGGGATCACCGAGCTGAGCCCAACGCTCAGCACCGGTCTCGGTAACGCCGTCGCGGTGTTGGAAGCGACTCTGCTCGAGGCGAAACACCCCGACGCCGAGCGCGTCGCGTGGAAGCTGATGCGCGTTTCGGCCGGGCTGGTAGAGGACTACAGCGGCTCGCTGGAACGCCTGGTTCACAGCGCCGACAACCTCGAGGAACTGGGCGGCCGACTCGCGGCGCTGGCATCTGGATTTGGCACGGCCAGCGTCACGCGTTTTCTGCGTCCACTGCGAGACCGCTGGGTCGAAGCGAGCGAACTCCCGCTACACCCCTCGGCACTCGCAGCGGCCGTCCACGTGGGATGGATCGACGCCAGCACGGACCCGGATGTCGCGCTCGGCGCGCTGCGCGGCTACATCGCGACGACTGCAACGCCACCCGCCTTCCGCGATCTCGAAGCCGCGCTGGAACGGCTGGGAGCCTGGTGCCGGCGCAACCGGACCAAGACCTGTCCGCTCGGGGACATCTGCCCGGCGCGAATCTCCGGCTGATACCCGGCCAACCCGCCGGTTACCCGGATCACGTTTCGACACTGTCCACACACATCTGACATCGGCCCCGATTTTGGCGCGCTAGACCGATTCCCCCGGTTTCGTCCACACGGGATCAACACGCGGATCCGGCCCTGGCTGATGCTGATTTCCGCCGTGGCACCCGGTTGCGGACCTATTCGAGCCTCGGCCGACCCGTCCAGTCGCGGGGTACGGGGAGCCCAAGTAGTGACACCACTGTGGCTGCAGTGTCTTCGGTGCGGACGTCGAGCAGCGGTCCGGCTGCCGAAATTCCCTCACCCCAGGCGATCCACGGTATCTCCACATCATCGCTGTGGTCCGAACCGTGTGTCTGATCATGGCCGCCGTGATCTGCGGTGATGATCAATACGAGCGGGCGTTGCAGCCAGTCGGACAACTCGTCGATGAACTTCCCGAGCAGCGTGTCGATCATCTGAATGCGTTCGCGCTGCACTTCGCTACCCCATCCCTGGTCGTGCCCTGACAGGTCGACTTCGGCCAAGTGGATCATCGCAAAATCGGGTGACGCCGTGCGCATGTAGTCAAGCGCCTGCTCGAGTACCGAACGCGCATCCGGGCCCCACCGATAACGCTCGACGCCGGCTTCGTACTCGGCGAAATGGGCGAATTTTCGCTTGCCGGCGAAAAGGCCGCATCGCAGATGCGCGCGCCGGCACTCCGTATAGATAGTTGCAACCCCGATCTTGCTCCACGGCTGATAGCGGTTCCAGCGCACTTTGTGAACGCTCGGTGAAACGCCGGAGATCATGCTGGTATGAGACGTCAGCGTGATACTCGGCACGACGCTGCGGGCAGTCGTTGCGACAACGCCCTGGCTCGCCAGGCGATCGATACGAGGTGTCGGCGTCGTAGCGAGAAATCGCGGTGCAAGCCCATCAATCGAAATCAGCACTACCAGCGGCTGCGTCGACGATCGCGTTCGAAGCGCTGAATCTGGCTCGTCGCGACCGATTCCTCCCGGCGCCATCCAATCGAAGATTGGCGCCCAGCCGAGCGCCAAGATCACCACGAGCGCCAGCCCACTGCGCAAGGTCCAGCGTGCCGCGCGCATCAACCGGCCTCGGATCATGCTTGCTTCACTGTGCGCGCGTCTTGGACGTGTTTTGTTACCGTCACCGTCGTCCAGTTCGCCTCCCCCGACATCGCGCGCCCGAGCCTACAAGAAGTGCGGCAGAGCGCTTGGAGAGACCGTTGCGGCGGGTTGCTCGACCGGCGCCCGCTGCAGCGTTCTCGAGCTTGCCGGCACTGGGAGAACGCATTAAAGTTCGCAGCCTTACGGGTTCCGCGGTACCGGGTTATCGCGCGGGCTCGTCGACTCTCGGGACGCCCGTGAGACGCGATTGTCGAGCCCAACAGCTTCGGAAAAAGGCCCCCCATGCGCTTCTACGAATACGAATCCAAGGCGCTGTTCGCGCGCCACGGCATGCCACTGGGAAAAAGTGGTGTCGCCACGACCCGCGACGAAGCCCGATCGATCGCTGCGGACATCGGCGGATCGGTCGTTTTGAAGAGCCAGGTTCTGTCGGGCGGCCGCATGAAGGCGGGCGCGGTCAAATTCGCTGACACGCCGGACGAATCAGCGGCGTTTTTCGACGAAATCATGCCGATCGTCGTTAACGGGCAAGCGGCCCGCTCGGTACTGGTCGAACAGAAGAGTCCGATCGCTCAGGAGTACTACGTGGGCGTCACCTGGGATGGTCGCCGCAAGCTGCCGGTGCTGATCTTCAGCGACATGGGCGGTATCGATATCGAACAGGTCGCCGAAGAGCACCCGGAACACGTCTCGAAGACCCATTTCTCGACGCTGCTCCCGACGTCGCCACGCATCGCAAAAGAGGGCATCAGCGCCACGGGTGTCAGCGGAGGCGATCTGAACCGGCTGACGCCGATCGTTGCGAACCTGATCGACCTGTTCCTCCAATACGACCTGACGCTCGCCGAGATCAACCCGTTGGTTCGACTCGAAGACGGTCGCTTCGTGGTGCTCGACGGACACGTCGACATGGAGGCCGAAGCGCGTGACACCCACAGAGCGCTGCTCGACGAGCTGGGAATCGGCCCCGACGAGACCCGCCAGGCGCGGCCCCCGACTGACTTCGAAATTCGCGGCGCCAAGGTCGATGCATCGGATCATCGCGGAGTCGCGGGCAATGTCGTCGAATTCGACGGCAACCTCGGCCTGGTGATCGGCGCGGGTGGTGGTTCGCTGACGCTGTTCGATGCGGTCCGAAACCACGGTGGCAAGCCAGCCAACTACTGCGAGATCGGTGGCAACCCGAGCGTAAAGAAAGCCTGTGCGCTCACGAAGCTCGTGCTGACTAAGCCGGGCGTCGAGAAGATCGCCGTGATGATGAACGTGGTGTCCAATACGCGGGTAGACATGGTCGCGCGCGGAGTCATCAAGGGTTGCATCGAACTCGGCCGCGACCCCTCACAGACGATCGCGATCTTCCGAATTCCGGGTTCGTGGGAAGAAGAGGGCTTCAAGCTTCTGGCGAAGCACGGCGTCGAATTCTGCGACCGGGGCGTTTCCATGTATGAGGCGGCTGGTCGCGCTGTCGCCAAGATGAAATGATCGGGCGGAACGTCCCATGTCGATTCTGATCAATGCCAATACGACCTTCATCGTCCAGGGAATTACTGGAAGAGAAGCGGTCAGCCTGACGCGCGAGAACCTCGATTACGGCGCGAGGATCGTCGGCGGCGTGACGCCGGGCCGCGCCGGCCGCGACGTCTACGGTGTGCCGGTATTCGACTGCGTGCGCGACATCACCGCCAAGACCCATGTCGACGGCTCGGTGGTGTGCGTGCCGCCCCGC
This sequence comes from Deltaproteobacteria bacterium, assembly GCA_032128375.1. GTDB lineage: Bacteria > Myxococcota_A > UBA9160 > UBA9160 > SMWR01 > JAJDAM01. The sequence continues at coordinate 39,084 of JAQBGU010000222.1, forward strand.
TTTGCCAAGGATGCCGTGTTCGAGGCGCTCGAAAACGGCATCAAGCTCATCGTGATCGTCACCGAGCGGATCCCGCGACGCGAAGTCGCACAGATGGTCGAACTGGCCGGTATGCGCGGCGCTCGGATCATCGGCCCCAACTGCCTCGGGATCATCTCGCCGGGCGAAGCGAAGATGGGCGGAGTCGGTGGCCCGGCCGCCAATACGAAGACCGCCTATTCGAAGGGCAACATCGGCATCATGTCGCGGTCGGGCGGGATGACGACCGAGATCGCCAGCACACTGACTGCGGCCGGTCTCGGCCAATCGACCGCTGTGTCGATCGGCGGCGATGCGATCATCGGAACTTCGTACGCAGAATTGATGCCACTCTTCGAGGCCGACCCGCAGACCCACGCGATCGCGATCTACTCCGAGCCGGGTGGCCGGATGGAGGCGGAACTCGCCGAATGGATCTTGGAGGGCGTGGGGCGGCGACGGGTAAATGGAGGGGGCAACCGGCGACTCGAAGCGGGCCGCCCGGTCGAGGGCCATCGCAAGCAGTGGTGCCTCCGCGAGCGTGATCGCTGATGCGGTCGGCGAGATTTCGACGCGCCCGGATCGGATCGCAAACAGCGTCGAGAGCGCAGCGGTGCCTTCGAGCGGCTGCGACTGCCCCACGGGCTTGGCGGTGGCCTGGACCACGTGCCCGGCCTC
>JAQBGU010000223.1:0-16570 GCA_032128375.1 Deltaproteobacteria bacterium
CAAACCGTACCTCTGGCTGGAGAACGTCGAGTCCTGATTGTGGCCGGCAAACACGGCTGAGACCCGTAACGGCAAACCTAGCAAGTACGGATCGCTGACCCGGGCCTCGACCGAGGAAACCAGGCCAGGGTTCCGAATGAGGCGTAGGCGGATTTGCCTGCCTCCGCCAAACAGATTATGAAGCTCAAGCAATCCGCTGCCAACAAACGAACCATCGCGGCCTGTACCGCCGGGCAGATAGCCGAGTAGCAAATCGAATGTACCCGGCGGGCCTTCCGTAACCGGGATGCGCACAACGGCCCCGCTGTCGGTGAGGGCGATCGTTGGTGTACCCACGGTCTCAAAAAGCGCCGTCGGCCCGACCGGGCCGGTAAGTCAGGTCCGCTATGGTCCCGCGCTGATGATGTGTCGACCCGCTCGAGCCCGCGTGCTCTACATCGCTGTGCTGATGGGGTGTTGCGTCGTAGCGTGCAGCAACCCGGGCATGGTGCCCCAGCATGAAGAAAACCTGCCGCGAAATTGGCACGGGCAGCACATCGATCGATTGATCCGAAACTGGGGCCCCCCGTCCACAGAGTCCAAGTTGCCCGACGGCGGTACGACGTACATGTTCGAGCACGCGACCTACCTGGAGGGCGAAGAGATGTACTGCTTTGCGATCTTCGTCACGAATACCGACGGAATCATTCGGTCGTCGAGCGTGGGTGGAAGTGTTCCCGGTTGCAACTGGATCCTTGCGACAGGCAAGCGCTCACCGCGCAAGGGCGTCAGCCGAGACCGGCACCCCGCGCCACCTCGCTGATCCGCGCTACAGCCGGTAGCGTCGCAGCGATGGAACCCCCGCCCAGATCGTTGCGAGCACGCCGAGGCATGCCGCACCGCCGGCGACCACGGAAAATGTGGCACTCGTGAGCGCCGCGAGGAATCCCGATTCGGCGGCCCCCAATTCGTTGGATGCTCCGATGAAGATCATGTTGACGGAGTTGACCCGCCCGCGGAGGGCATCGGGCGTCGAGAGCTGAAGAATCACCGATCGCGTAACCATGCTGATCTGATCGGCCATGCCGGCCACCAGAAAGGCCAGTACCGAAACGGGAAACGAGCGAGATAGCCCGAACACGATAGTGGCGACACCGAAAAACAAGACAGAAAAAAGCAGTGCGCGTCCAGGCCGTCGGATCGGGGGTGCGATCAACAGCAACGCGGCCATCAGCAGCGTACCGATCTGCATCGATGCGCTCAGGATCCCGTAGCCCCACTCACCGACGTTGAGGATCTCGTCGGCGTAGACTGGCAGCAACGCCGTCGCTCCGGCAAATATCACTGCGAACATGTCGAGCGTGATCGAGCTCAGGATCGCAGCGTGTCCGCGCACGAACGCGATCCCTTCGCGGATCGATTCCCAGTCGACCTTGGCTCGTTGTCCCTCGATGCGTGGGCAATCGACGCGAATGAGCGCAGCGATCGAGACGGCGAACAGGCCGACGGTCAGCCCGTAGGCGGCAGGGATCCCAGCCAGCTTCGTAGCAGCAGCCATCAACACGGGGCCAGACACCGCAGCCAGATTTCGCGCGTTCGAGCTGACCACAGTCGCCGCCTGGAAGAGCTCGCGCGGCACCATCGCCGGCAGCATCGCTGAGCCGGCGGGGCTCTCGAACGCCGTCGTCGTTGCGAGTGCAAAGGCGCTCACCAATATCAACGGGATCTCGGCCGCTGCGTTCGCGGTTCCGAACCACAGCGCGCATGCGGCCAGCATCGCAACTGCCTGGGAGATGATGATGATGCGCTTGCGGTCCCAGCTGTCGGCGAGTGCGCCTGCGATCAGCGACGCGGGAATGACCGGCGCAAATTCGACCGCTCCGAGCCACCCGAGGAATGCATAGGAGCCCGACGCCTTCCAAAGATGCCACGCCAGTGTCGCATGCAGTAGCGAACGCGCGAGCGTGGCGAAGAAGCGTTGGGTGACGAAGCGTCGCACGTTCGGTATTGCGAGAACCTGGAGAGTCGCGTGGCGTTCGTTTGGCATGGGTTCGGCAGCTTGCCAGTGTGCGGTGGCTCACGCCAGCGGCAGGTTCGAAACGTGCGTTTTCCGCCGTGGGTTGGACTATCGTCGGGCGTGGATTGGGCCAGCGCTCACCTACAGATGAATGACTCTTTCATGAAGATTCTTTTCTGAAGACTCGGATGAAGAGAAGGGCATGGAACAGGAATGACAGCTCGCCGGGTCTGGATCGTCCAGCTGTTCGTGGTCGTGCTGGTCGCCGCCACTGCGTGGGGGGTCACGCACCGGAATCTGCCCTGGACGTTCCTGTCGGGAGATGAGGCCGAATACGCCGAGATCGCACGCCGGCTCGCCGATGGGCGGGGTTTCACCACCGGGATCATTTATCCCATGGAGATCGAATGGGGTGTGCACGCACGGCACCCGTCGCTCTACCGAGCCCCCATGTGGCCGCTGACGCTCGCAGCGGTGTTCCGATGGACGGGGCCCGAAGCAGCCGCCGCGATCGCGGCGGCCGCAGGGTGCCACATGATTACGTCCGGTCTCGTGTATGGCTTAGGGCTCGGGCTCGCTGGACCGTGGGCCGGATTGGCGGCAGGGTTGGCAGCCGCGACCTCACCCGACGTGCTCTTGTACGCGCAACTGGGCGCGTCCGAAACTTTGTTCGGGTTGTTTGTCGCGCTGTTTTTCGTTCTGGTGGCACGTCGAGTCGACGCGTTCTGGATAGGCTTGACATGTGGACTCGCCTATCTCACCCGTTACAACGGCGGATTGTTGTTGGTTGTGGCTGGCATGCTCATCGCGCTGCGCCACGGCACGCGACAGCTGAAGCTGTCTTTTGGGCCGATACTCCGGCTCGGTTTGGGTTTTGCACTGTTGGCTGGCCCCTGGTGGCTGCGAAACTTCATCGTGACCGGCAATCCCATTTACACGCTATATGAGATCACGTTGCACTTCAGCCCCATGATGCTTCCCGTCAACGGCAGCCTGATCTACATGATCGAGCCCGACCTGACCTCGCCGGCCGCGATGGACCCGTTCGACAAGATGCGGCTACTGCTTCCGACTGCGTTCGCGCACTGGCCGCTTTGGACCGGCAACGCGGTCGCGTGCGCCGGCTGGTTGCTCGCGTGCATCCGTCGGGAGCGACTCAGTTTGTCCCTACTAGGTGTCACCCTGGTGACCACCGTCGTGATCTCGACGATGGCTCTGCGCGGTCGCTATTTGATTCCGTTTATCCCGGTCATGATCGGGCTTGGGAGTGCCGCCTGGATTCGATACGGCGGTCAGCTGCGGTATCCGGCGTTGGCGATGATGCTACTGATGCCACTCGTGTCGCCTATTCCGGAAGCGCTCTTCGACACCCGCTTGGCGCACCAACATCTCGACCAGGTTCGCGAGCGGACTGGGGGCGGTGAATCCGTCTTGGACAACATGGCGTCGGACTTCGCGCGCTGCTTGGGGAACCAGCCGCTGGTCATCGCGCATAACGCCCCCGCGGTGAACTGGGCGAGCAACACAGTCACGCTGCATATGACGCGCACAGACGAAGACTTCTGGAGGTTGGTCGGCGACTATCCGGTCGAGTATGTGCGGCTGCGGCCAAAGCACCATCTGCGGGAGAACTCCCGGTTTCTCAAACATTTCTCGAGCGCGCCGGAATGCGGTGACGGGGTGTATCGGCGGTCGGCCAAGGGCGAGTCCAACTGAGCCGTAGGGACGCGCGCGACTCAATCCGCGGCTTCGGGTTCGAAAGGGGGTATTTCCGCTGGAACGCCTTGCATGATTCTGTGGATCTGGTCGCGATACAGCGCAAGGTCCGCGATGTAGGTCTGGTTTCCATACACCGCCGTTTTGGCGGGTTGGCCGGGGTATGAACTCACGGCGAGCAGGATTCCGGCCAATTCCCAGCGGCTGGCGCCTCGCACGAACGCGCCGCCACCTGAATCGCCGCGAGCCGCAATCGCTTCGTGTTTGGTGCCGGCGATCGAGAACCGAGCCGCAAAGGTTTTTGTGCTGCTCAACGGGCCGAAGGCAAGCCGCAATGAGACCTCGCCGGTGCCCCACCGCATGGGGGCACGAGCGCCCCAGCGAAATCCAGAAAAGCTCCCGAACCGGAACGCATTACCGCGGCCGAGACCCCTTCCAATCATGACCATTGCCATCCCATCTGCTGGCGTCGATTCAGAGATCCACGCATCTGGAATGGACGGCTTCCGATCGATCCGAAACAGTACGAGGTCTGTATTCGTTCCGTCGTCGTTGGTCACGATGACCGCCGAATCCGGCAGCATCGCGTATGGCTCGCCGTCGATCTTCACGTGGCCAGCCCCGACATGAAGCGCTGTGACGACCCAGCGGTCGCGCAAGTACACTGCGCTGCGGCTTCCACGGTCTGCGACGTTTCGCCAGCCGGGGTCGTCGGGCGGCGCATCGGTGTTTCCAGTGCCGTCTCCACTATCGATGATGACGGCGCGTGCCGGCACCCCGGCCAAAACGATCGTGACCCATATGCACCACGCAGCAGCGGAGGCGATCGCAACAGCAAGCGTGCGAGTGATTGGGTCCACTCCCGCGCTCGCTTCGCTCTGCAGCGAGGTCAGCCGCGCCCGAACCCGACTAAGAGACGCGGCGTACCACTGGCGATCTCGTTGGGAAAGCGGACGTAGGGCCGGGCGTAGCGCATAGCCTGTTATGCCCAATCGAAGCGTGTCTTGTCAACGCCTGCGAGGACGCAGCGGCTCGAGGGCCTAATTCCGACCCCAGCCGCCCGCGGGTTCGTACCGCGATGCGAGAATCGATGATTCGCGTTCGGCACTGCCGAGCATCCCGATCGACGAGCGTGGCTCGGGGCGCGATATAGCGAGCGGTCCCACTGTCACCATGAATAGCATCACCGCCATCGACAGTGTCGCCGCCGCCGCGCGAAATGCCATGCCGTTCGCTGGGTCCGAGAGGAGTGTCGGCGATAGGCCAGCAGCGCTGCGCAACCTCATCTCCGCCGCGAAGGACCACTGATCCGGGATGAGAGAGGTCGGCATCCGGCGAAGCAACGATTCTGCGGCCTGGATTTCTCGAAAGCGATGGCGGCACTTCACGCAGCGACCGAGATGGATGCGAATGTGGTTCGCCTCATCGGTAGTGAGTTCATCATCGAGATAGGCTGATAGCTGTCTTTTGACGTGACAATGCATCATTGGGATGTCCTCCCGAGGTCGTGAAGCATCGGAGCCAGGTGCTTCCTCAGTTCTTCGCGTCCCCTTCTCAATTGGGTTCGAACGGTTGCGACCGGGATCCCCTCTCGCTGTGCGATTTCGCCGTTCGACAGGTTCCGCACGATCCGCAGTGTCAGCACTTGTCTGTATTTGGGTGCCACTTTCAGCAGCGCCCGCGCTACGGATTCCATCATTTCGGCGCCCATCAGCTGGGCCTCCGAGTCGACGGCAGGCCCGGGGCCTGTCTCGATCAGGTGATCGAGGTTTTCTGTTTCGAGCGCCAGGCGTCGCTTGCGTGTGCGCAACACGGACAGCGAGCCGTTGACCGCTGAACGATACAGGTAGGTCCAAAGGCTGGCGGTCCCTTTTCCGGTAACGCGTCCAACCGCGACAAACACTCGCTGTACGACGTCTTCTGCGTCGGCATGGTTCCTCACGATACGGTATGAGACCGCTTCGAGTTTCGAGCGATAGCGGGTGTGCGCGAGCCCCAGAGCGTTGGAATCGCCCCGAATCCACAGGCGAGTGATTTCGAGATCTGCGGTAGCCGCGGTCGCGTTTTCCGACGTAGAAGACTCCACCAGGCGCACCCCTTTTTGTGTCCCCTCCACGGATTATACGCGTCGCGACGCAAGACTGATTCGCGGTCCGCAAGATCGAAGATTGGTGTGATCGAACCGCGGCTTGGGGTAAGCCGGCGCGACGCGAACCCGTCACTTTCGCGCTATTGGGCGGCTAGCTCGCTGGCCGGAACGCGACGCAGCCGTGCCCCGTCGATCGCAAGTACCGGGCAATACGCGCTCACCAGCTCCGTTCGCCACCAGCCGGGGTCCGAAAGGGGCGCAAACTCGTATCTGAGGAGTGTCGAGCGGATGTAGCGGGGCGGCGGCCCACCCGCGAAGGGGTCGTCATCCAGCAGCGCGGATACCGAGCCCGAGCCAAGCAGCAGTCGGGCCTGGAAACGCAGAAACCACGGGTTGGACCGGCATTGGCCGAGTGCGGCGAACCACATTTGCCAGTCCAATCTCGGCATGTGCGGCTGGGCGAAGCCCGGCGACCGGTCGGGCGGCCCAGGTTTCCAGCGAAACCGATAGGGCCTCCAGGTGTTGCCGTCGCGGCTGCCTTCGAGCTCGATTTCGCTTCGGTCAGTCGTCATCACCGCGAACAGCCCATAGCCGTTTGCAGACCGAAGCGAGGCGGTTCCGGATGTCACGGCCCGGATCGGTGCGGGCCAATTCAGGCGTGGTCCGATGCGATCGAGCATCCGGAGCGTGCCGATCCCGGCGTGCACCGCGAGAAGCACACACACGAGCGCATGACCGATGCGGCGCAGAACGCTGGCCGGGCGATGCGTTGGGACGACGGTGCCGGCTCCCATGCGCAGCGTCCTTCGAATGAAGGTGTCGTCGAGTAGCGCAACACACAACACGAGGGTCAGCAAGTTGAAAAATCCGTAGTTCCCAGTCACTGCTATCGAAACCATCAACGCAGCGATTGCGCCGGCTGCGATCAATCGCGATCGGCCCGGAATGAAGATCAACAGCGGCACAACACATTCGATCGCGAGCGTCGCGAGCGAAGACGCTGCGTGGACCGCTGCCGGCAGGTGATGCGCGTAGTAGCTCGTCAGTCCCGGGAGGGGCTGTGTCCAGTAGTGAAATTCGAGCGCGGTGAGGTTGCGCCAGGTCGGGTCGCCACTGGTGAGCTTCGCTGCACCCGAGGCGAAGACAAGCCTGAACAGCAACCAGCGCAGCGCCCACAGCCCCGCCGGGTGGGGCGATCGCCGCAACCCGGTGCTCGTCACAGGTGCGAACACGCAAGCGAGCAGGCCGGTCTCGAGCAGCAGTGTATCCCACTGGTAGGCGAGAAAGGTGTCTCCGACCGAGACGAACGACAAGTACAGCATCCACAACAACGCCAGCGGAAGGGCGGGCGCGATTCCGAGGATGACAAGCCAGGATACCGCGAGGCCCAGTCCGCACGCGATGTGCAAGGCCGCGTCACTTGCGTTGAGCCAGAACACGGTCGGAACCCGCCAGTATGCGTCGAAACCCAATTGGGCTGCGGTATTGGACAGAAACCCGCTGGCTGGCGCTATGCCGCCGCTACCGATCAAGCCGGCGAGCTGGATCCACAGCGATGAAAACGCGATTGCGTAGACGATCCCGAGCCCAACGAGAAAGACACGACGAGACAGAATCCAGGTCGGCTGCACTTCGCGGGATGGGTCACTCAAGAGTCGAATCCGTTGGTTGCCGGGTTGAGTCCAGGAAGGTGATTCTGGCACCGGTACCGGTATCGGTACTACGTCCGAAAACCGCCAACGCGATTTCAACAGATCGCTATACAGCAATCCAGTCGCGGTTGATGGCGACGCCGAAGCAGATGGAAGGAGATCGTATTGGGACTCAAAGCCAGGAAACAACACAAGGAGCAACACAAGAAACAACCACAGAGCACACAGAAATTGCAGTTCGACGAGATCGATACCCCGATCGGGGTGGTGATCGTCGCTGCGAAATCCGGTTTGCTGTACGCGTTGGATTTCGCCGATTGTTTCGGTCGGCTGAACCGCCTGTTGGTGGCCAGGTTTGGCCCAGTGACGCTGGATCGCGCCGCGGATCCCGGCGGTTTCTCATCGCGGGTCAGGTCCTACTTCGGGGGAGAAATCGACGCGCTCCAGGATGTACCGGTGGAGATGGCGGGCACGCCGTTTCAGCGGATCGTCTGGGCCGCGTTGCGCCAGGTGCAACCTGGAAGTACCGCGAGTTACGGCGAGCTTGCTGCATCGATCGGCCGCACCGGGGCGGCGCGCGCAGTCGGGTCCGCCAACGCGACCAACCCGATCGCACTCGCGGTCCCGTGCCATCGCATCGTCGGGTCTGATGGATCGCTCACGGGCTATGCCGGAGGCATTGATCGGAAGCGCTGGCTATTGGAACACGAATCTGCGCCATCGCTTCACGCCCGCGCTCGAAGCGTTCGGAAGACGAAGGGCGAAGGAATCGTCCAGGCGGCTTTCGAAGCAACGCGGCTTGAAACGGAGCGCCCGGGGATTGTCGCAGAAAGGGCTCCCAGCGCGGATGATCCGCTCTGGGAGCCCGGGCGCCGCGAAGCTCAGATTTTTCGGAAACCTCAAGTGGGTGGGGGGACGGGACCGGTCTCCAAGCCTCTCTGAGCGAATTGCGACGTCCTCCTATGCGGGCAAAGTAGGAAGCATCGAGGGGTTCCACAGTGAAGTAGTTCACAATCCGAGCGATTCTGTCCAGCTTTCGCGCAACCCCGTGCCGGAAGCCCGCAACCTAGAGCAGGCTAAAGGATTCGCAACCAAAGTCCGAATTCGTCACTCGGGAGTTTGCCCGCGCTACGAGGTGTGAGGTTGCCACGGGTGCAGGAACAGACCGCCCGCTCGCCAACAGACGATTCGACCGGGGAGAAGGCATGCGCGGAAGACTGCGGCACAGAGTGCGAGTTGGCATTTGGATCTCAATGGGATTGCTGTTTGGAGCGCCTGGAGTGTCTGCAGACGATAGTGCCGGTCAGATCACGGCTTCCACCGGCGTCATCGAAGGCGGGCAGCAGGGCGCGCTGGGCGAAGGAGAGCACGTCAGTCTCGGTGACGATGGCGGTTGCTCGATTCTGGTCGACGAGGATTCGCTGGTCGAGCTGTGTGGCGATACCTCGCTGGTTCTGCGCAAGGAAAAGGATCGCAGAATCGTAGCGCTCGACCGTGGCGAGATTCGCCTGGTGGTTGAACCCCGGTCCTTCGAGCAACGCGTCGAGATTCACACGCCCGCGGCCGTCGCCACGTTGCTCGGGACGATCGTGCATGTCTCGGTCGACGAAGCTGGTGTAACGACGATCTCCTCCGCTGAGAGCAAGATTTCGGTGCGCAGCAGTGATCCCCAGGTCCGAGGGACGACTGTGATCGATACCTCCGAACAGGTGACGGTCGCTCCGGGGCTGGCCCCGCCGGCTCAATCACTTCGATTGAAACCCGAACAGATTGCCGAGCTCGGTGGCTGCCTGGTGGATTTTCATTCTGCCGCGATCGGCCGCGATGTTGCAGCCCACTCCATCGAAGTGACCGATCGCCTGGTTCTCTCCGATGCAGCCGCCTACGACGAGCGTTCGGGCGCGGATACGCAGAAATCCCCTGGCATTCGCATATCGGTCGACCCGATTGTTGACGACCCGATCGCGTCGCAGGAGGGCGGATGCGACACGACGGAGTGTTCTCCGGACAGCATGGTCGAATTCGAGCAGGACGCCGTTGGACAATCGATGTACAACGGGCAGCGTTTTTGACGCACCCGCGTGTGACGAACCGAGTCCGGCCTACCGGCTCACAAGACGGCCGCCACGAATCGTACAATCGGACGCGCGGGTGAAGCTCACTTTTCCGTGGACGTCGCAGCGCACGATGCCGTTATCGGCGCCTGGTGGAGGCGGCTCTTCCTCGAGTGCGCTGCTCCACCATTTCGCCAGTTTTGCTTGCAACTCTGGCAGCTTCGATTCGGTTTCCGGGGTATTTTCGGCTTCGGCCTGCTTCGTTTTCTCGGAGCTATCAGCCGCCGAGTGTTCATCCATGAGGTCGATACCCTTCTGAATCTCGTCAAACACGAAGCAGCCGGACAAGGCCAGCGAAGCGAGTAGGGGCAGCAGTAGTAGGACGCGCGTCTTCACCCCAGTCCCATCGACAGACATCGAGTCCAGATGAAGAAGGCTCTCCGCTGGAACACGGCGACACTCCGGATGGCGCATGCTGAGTGCCTCGATGTGCAACGAGCCTGCAATCAACACGCAATTGATGCGCATTTGATTCGGCGGGCGCCCCGGACGGGGTGGTACTCAGCCGGTCTCTTCGAGCGCATGGAACGCTTCGAGCACACGCTCGTTGTCGCGGTGAGCGCCGATGCGTTCGATGTACAACGCGCGCTGCTGGACGGCGGCGAGCTTGGGCTGCTCAACGGTTGCCCAGTCGACAATGCCCCGCCACATCGTGTCCACCATCTCGCGTCCAGATACGCTGCCCCTGCTCTTGGCGTTGAACGTCAACTCTCGAATTTCACCGAGATACAGACGCAAGGACGATACGTGGACGAGTTCGTCGGTGCGGATTCGACCGACGATCTCCGCCGCGTGTTCGGCATGGTTTCGCCGATCGATGAACAGCTCGGGGTCACGCAGCAGATCCTCGGTCATCGAAAACCCGCGTTCGGCCCTGAACTCGATCAGTAACAGGTTCAACAGGAAAAAGATCGTGCGCTCGATGGCGTTGGGGACTTCCGGAAACTGTTGTTGCTTCGTTTCGGGACGTCCGATGCTGTCGGGAACGATCGCATCCGGATAGTCGACCGCGCCGAATGCAAGGTCGCGCAAGGCGAACCACATCGCGTCGTGGCCACCGATTCCGGATTCCGGCTCGCCACCTTCGTCGATTCCGTGCGCGATCAGCAGCCCCTTGCCGAGGTGCCCGAGAGCCCGCTGGGCGAGATCGATCTCCACCGCGTCCTGGAAATCGGGGAAGCTCATCGTCGCGAGAATCTGGCCCCGCGCCTCGATCTTTCCGGTAATCGTCAGCGTGTTCCAGAAGGTCTGCCCGAGCCCTTCTTGAAGGAGCAACTTACTCTGTGCGAACGATGGGTAGCGAATGCCAGCGAGTAGCGACGAATCCGCTTCCAGCAGGTCGCCTCCTCGCTCGCGAAGTGCTGCGGTCCACGCCTCGATCGCCGGCCCTCGGTGCAGCAGGCGAGGGGGTATGTAGGTCCCGGTGGCGTCGAAGCCCCCATGGAGACGCGTATTCGCCTCGAACTGCGGGTTCGTGTAGTCGTGCGACTGCATGAGTTCTCGTTGGGTATAGACGAGCTGGGCCATTCGAGGGGAGGCTCCTTGGATTGGGGAAGGCTCGAGGCATCGCCTAAAGGCTTGTGGGTTTGTGAAGCGAACTGTGGCGCGCCTCGCACCCACGGTACAACATCACCGCCGCAGATAAACAACCGAACCGGCTACCCCAGCGCCGCGCGCGCCGCGTAGTAGCCGCACAGTCCATGGACGCCCCCACCGGGCGGCGTCGACGCCGAGCACAGCCAAATCCGTGGGTTAGGCGTCCGGTACGGAACCGCGCGCAACATGGGCCGGAAAAACAGCTGGCGCAGGTCGGCGGCGCCTCCAATCACATCGCCGCCCACGCAGTTCGGGTTGTAGTCCGCGAGCCAGGCGGGGGTCATTTTGTGACGCTCCAAAATCAAGTCTCGAAAGCCCGGTGCGAAGCGTTCCATTTGATTTTCGATCGCATCGGTCATGTCGTGTGTCGAACCATTGGGAACGTGGCAGTACGCCCAGCCCGTGTGCTTTCCCGCCGGCGCGCGCGATGTGTCGAAACGACTCTGCTGACAAACCAACACATAGGGCCGGGCAGGGTGCAGGCCCTGGCCGATCGCACGTTCGCTCGACGCGATTTCCTCGAGGGTGCCGCCCAGGTGAACCGTTCCGGCGCGATGACAGGCTTCCGCACGCCACGGGATGGGACCCGACAGCGCCCAATCGAGCTTGAATACGCCGAAACCATAGCGGTAGCGATCGAGACGCCGACGGTAGGAAACCGGCAGGTCGTTTGCGGCGATCCGGGAGAGTTCGCCTGGCCCGACATCGAACAGGACGGGCCCCTCGGTGGGGAGCTGCGCCATCGATGTCACTCGCACACCTGTTCGAATTTCACCTCCGAGTGATTTCAAGTAACTCGCCAGTGCGTCACTGATCGCCTGGGCCCCGCCCCGGGGCAGCGGCCAGCCATCGACATGCGCCGCGACGCCGAGCATCAGGCCGATCGCCGCGGATACGGGTTTCTCGAGGGGCAGCACGGAATGGCCCGCCAGACCAGCAAACAGTGCGCGGGCGTGGGCGCCCCGAAAGGCCGATCGCGCCAGTCCCGCGGCGGGACGAATTGCACGCAGTCCGAAGCGCGCCAACGCGAGCGGGTGTCGGGGGATGCCGACTGGCTTCATCGCGTCGGCGACGATCGCGCCCCAGCGGTCGACCAGGGGCTGAACCCAGCCTGGATAGACGGGCGAGTCGACCCCGAGCGACTCGGCTGTCTTTGCCACCGAGCGGTCGAGAATCGCCGCGGATCCATCATCCATCGGATGCGCGAGCGGGATGTCGGGATGGATCCATTGGAGGCCGTGGTCAGCGAGTGGCAGCGTGCGAAGATAGGGCGTCGCGACGGCCATCGGATGAACCGCGGAACACACATCGTGGCGAAAACCCGGGAGCGTGAGTTCAGCGGTACGGCAGCCGCCGCCGATGCTGTCGCGCGCTTCGAGTACCAGGACCGACCGGCCAGCACGCGCCAACTCTATGGCGCCGCTCAACCCATTGGGGCCGCTGCCCACCACTACCGCATCGAAGCGCTGCTGCGTCACAGCCCGGAAATAGCGGACTCGAGACATTTTCGCTTGTCATCGTCGGGCCAGTTCTCCGGCGCAGCTCCGCTCTGCTAAACCGAGGTCTCGCCGAAGTCGGAACGGGAAACGAGTTGCTGGTACAGACGGGGAGGAAAGAATACGAGCCAGATCAGGCCAAGCGAGAAAATTTCCAGAACGCCCGTCAATCCGTCGAGGAACGCGGAGAATGCATTGTTGGTTTCAAAGTCCGCGTACATCTGCAGCAGTACGACCGATAGGGCAACCTGCACGAGCCCGAAAACGGACCAGAGCAGGAAGCGATTGCAAACCAACGGATCGCACAGCCCCAGTCGCTGACGGCGCAGCAAAGATCGATACTGACCGAGCGCTTCCAGCCCTGCCCACGCAAAGGGGATCGTGTAGCCCACCCACTCGAACCAGAAAAACGGATTGCTGAGCGAAAAGCCTTCCCAATCGCCCATCATGGCAGAGACACCCACGCCGACGATGAGCAGGATGGACGTCGCGTAGACCATCCATGTCGACAACGGAGTGTCGCTTCGAAAGACCTCCCGTGTGAACATTGCGATCAAAACAGGCGCCGGGAGATAGATGACGCGCCCTGCAAAATTGAACGGTTTCCATAGAGCCTCGATCGGAATGGCCATCGGAACGACGTAGAGAATGTACGAGACCCCGGAAAAGACGAACATGGCCGACAACAGCCGTTCGGGCCGCTCGCCCGTTCGCGAAGCGACTTGGCCCAATCGGAAACCCACGATCAGGTAGAGAATTCCGGCGATCAGTTCGCCGATCCAGGCGCCGTCCAGCACAGTGCTCATCACCTCGGCGCCCGGCCATCATGCATTCCCGAAGGGGTCAAAAAAGAGACCGGCGCAACAGGGTTGTCGGTGTTTCAGCTGGGGCACATAAGCGCGCCTCCGCAAAACGCAGAAATCCACATTTCAACTGGAGCGGCTCCGCTGACCCCGCGCGAGTGCCGGGCGGCAGGGACGCAGACGCGCAGGCAGCCGCCGAGGGGGATGGATCGCTTCGATGCGAGCTAGGTCGCAGGCCACCTGGGCAGGCCCCGGAGAATTCCAACGGCAACGCGAGCCTGAGGCGTAAGCTAGGAGCGCTCCCTGGGCCGTTCAACGAGGCTGCGCGCGTGCGATACGGCATCGGCAAAATTCGCAAACAGGTGATCCTCGCCGAGCCGCTCGATCGCACCGCTCCGCTCCAGCGCGGCGAGGGGTTGAGCGTGGAGACCCGAAATCAGGAGACTGGCTCCGCGGTGCTGCAGACGGGCTGCGACCTCTTCGAGTGCGTGGAGGCCAGTCGCGTCGATCGCTAGGACATGTCTCATCCGCAGAATGACGACCGCCGGCGCACCGTGACTGGCCAGCAGCGTTTCAGTGAACTTGCTGGCGGCACCGAAGCAAAAGGAGCCATTGATCTCGAAGACTTCAACGTCGGCAGGGATCTCCGCAGCGCCATTCTCGAGCAAGTCGACCATGCCGTAATCAATGATGTCCCGGATCGGTTTCACCTGCGTTACTTCCGCCATACGCCGTATGAATAGAAGCGACGCCAGAACTACCCCGACCTGAATGCCAACGGTCAGATTGATGACTACGGTCAACAAGAACGTGGTGAGTAGCACGAGTACGTCGCTACGCGGCCCACGCAGTAGCCTGACAAAAACGTGCCATTCGCTCATGTTGTAGGCGACCACCATGAGAATTCCAGCCATCGTGGCCATGGGGATCAGAGACGCCCACCTGCCGGCGACTACCAGGATGACCAGCAGAGTCGCAGCGTGAACGATTCCCGCGATGGGAGTTCGACCACCGTTTCGCACGTTCGTCGCAGTTCGCGCGATCGCACCGGTCGCCGGAATCCCACCGAACAAGGGGGAGGCCACGTTGGCGATTCCCTGCGCCAACAACTCGGCGTTCGAGCGGTGTCGGCCGCCGATCAGACCATCGGCCACGACTGCGCTGAGGAGGGACTCGATCGCGGCGAGTAGAGCAATCGTAATTGCAGGAGAGACCAGATCGGGAACTTGGTTCCAGTCGACTTCTAGCATTTCGAACGATGGGAACGAGCTGGGTACATCGCCGAATCGAGTGTGGATCGTGTCGACGCTCAGACCGAAGCCGTGGACGATCACCGTTGTCGCGATGATCGCCACCATTGGGCTCGGTATGCGGCTCGTGACCTTTGGCCAGAGCTGAACGATCGCGATGGTGCAGAGAAAGGTCGCTGCTGCGCCCGGATTCAACGTACCGATGTTGTCCGCGTATGCGGTGAGCTTTGCCAGAAATTCCGCGGGCACAGCGTCGACTTCGAGCCCGAGCGCGTCGCCAACTTCCCCGATCGCGATGATGAGAGCAATGCCGGTCGTGAAGCCGACCGTGACTGGGTACGGCATGAAGCGAATAACGTCGCCGAATCGCGCGAGCGCCATAATCACCAGAAAGAAGCCTGCCATCACCGTCGCGACAGCAAGACCCTGGTATCCAAATTCTCCGACCACTCCGGCGACCAGCACAACGAATGCGCCGGTGGGCCCGCCAATCTGCACCCGGCTTCCACCGAATAGCGAGATCGCGAGACCCGCGATGATTGCGGTGTACAGGCCCTGCTCGGGTCGGACCCCGGAGGCAATCGCGAAGGCGATCGCTAGCGGGAACGCCACCACACCAACGACGATCCCAGCGAGCGCGTCTCGCGCGAGACCTTGCGCCGAGTATCCCTCGCGAATCGTTGTTACGAGCTTGGGTTCGAATTCCCGGGAAAAAGACCGCATCGTCCCCTAGCGCGAATTCTTCAAGCGGCGCGAAGCGCCAGAATCGGACTGGTCTGACAGAACTCTGAGCTGTCGGAAATGGATTCCCCCGCTTGAATTCTGTGCCCCATTCTTGTTCCTCCATCTCCCGATGGTTCTCTCGGCGATCGCCGCCGGCTTGCGGAACGAGCAGATCGTCACCGAGAATATCGCGCTACGCCATCAACTCTCGTGCTTGATTCACAGCAGGTCTCGGGCCAAATTGCGGCTCATGGACCGAGTCCGTTGGGTTTCACGTTCTCACTTCTGGGGGCGTTGGACGGAAGCTTCGGGGATGATGGTTTCGGCCATCGTCTTGGCTTGGCACCATTGCGATAGGGTCAGCCCCTCCAGATGCCCTCGCGAACCAGATCGTCCTGGGTCTGCTCGATGCTGTCGCGCAGGATCGAGACGAGCGAGTCGATCTGTTCGCGGCTCAGAATGAGCGGCGGCGAGAGCACGTTCAGGTGGCCGAGCGGGCGAACCAGCAGCCCACGCGCTTCGCAGTGGTCGGAGATGCGTTTGCCGATGTCGACTTCCTCAGGCAGCAGCGCCTTCGACTGCTTGTCGGCGACGTTCTCGACGCACAACATGAAGCGGCTGCCGCGCACGTCCCCGACGATCGGCAGATCCTTCAAGGTCGCCAGCTGCTCCTCGAAGTAGGGGCCGAGTTCGCGAACCCTGCTACACAGATCCTCAGTCTCCAGGATGTCGAGATTTGCGAGAGCCGCTGCGCAGCAGACCGGGTGGCCCGAGTAGGTGAAGCCGTGACTGAAGTACGGATTGCGCGGGTCGGATTCGCGGATCGCATCGTAGATGGCATCCGACACGAGCGTCGCGCCCAGCGGCGCGTAGCCCGAGGTCAAGCCCTTGGCACACGTGATGATGTCTGGCTCGATGCCGAACATCTCCTTCGACGCGAACATGTGTCCGAGCCGGCCAAATCCCGTCACGACCTCGTCGGACACGTAGAGCACACTGTGGCGACGACAGACCTCGAGCGTGCGCTCGTGATAGTCAGCCGGCGGGACGATCACGCCCCCTGCCCCGAGCACGGGCTCCGCAAAGAAGGCCGCCACGTTTTCGGGGCCCAGCCGCAGAATCGTATCCTCGAGCT